>CP013997.1:3367399-4040879 GCA_001534745.1 Pseudomonas monteilii | reverse complement strand
AGAAGTGCGAATGCTGACATGAGTAACGACAATGGGAGTGAAAAACTCCCACGCCGAAAGACCAAGGTTTCCTGCGCAACGTTAATCGACGCAGGGTTAGTCGGTCCCTAAGGCGAGGCTGAAAAGCGTAGTCGATGGAAAACAGGTTAATATTCCTGTACTTCCGGTTATTGCGATGGAGGGACGGAGAAGGCTAGGCCAGCTTGGCGTTGGTTGTCCAAGTTTAAGGTGGTAGGCTGAGATCTTAGGCAAATCCGGGATCTCAAGGCCGAGAGCTGATGACGAGTTGCCTTTAGGCGACGAAGTGGTTGATGCCATGCTTCCAAGAAAAGCTCCTAAGCTTCAGATAATCGGGAACCGTACCCCAAACCGACACAGGTGGTTAGGTAGAGAATACCAAGGCGCTTGAGAGAACTCGGGTGAAGGAACTAGGCAAAATGGCACCGTAACTTCGGGAGAAGGTGCGCCGGCGAGGGTCAAGGACTTGCTCCGTAAGCCCATGCCGGTCGAAGATACCAGGCCGCTGCGACTGTTTATTAAAAACACAGCACTCTGCAAACACGAAAGTGGACGTATAGGGTGTGACGCCTGCCCGGTGCCGGAAGGTTAATTGATGGGGTTAGCGCAAGCGAAGCTCTTGATCGAAGCCCCGGTAAACGGCGGCCGTAACTATAACGGTCCTAAGGTAGCGAAATTCCTTGTCGGGTAAGTTCCGACCTGCACGAATGGCGTAACGATGGCGGCGCTGTCTCCACCCGAGACTCAGTGAAATTGAAATCGCTGTGAAGATGCAGTGTATCCGCGGCTAGACGGAAAGACCCCGTGAACCTTTACTATAGCTTTGCACTGGACTTTGAATTTGCTTGTGTAGGATAGGTGGGAGGCTTTGAAGCGTGGACGCCAGTCTGCGTGGAGCCATCCTTGAAATACCACCCTGGCAACTTTGAGGTTCTAACTCAGGTCCGTCATCCGGATCGAGGACAGTGTATGGTGGGTAGTTTGACTGGGGCGGTCTCCTCCCAAAGAGTAACGGAGGAGTACGAAGGTGCGCTCAGACCGGTCGGAAATCGGTCGTAGAGTATAAAGGCAAAAGCGCGCTTGACTGCGAGACCCACACGTCGAGCAGGTACGAAAGTAGGTCTTAGTGATCCGGTGGTTCTGTATGGAAGGGCCATCGCTCAACGGATAAAAGGTACTCCGGGGATAACAGGCTGATACCGCCCAAGAGTTCATATCGACGGCGGTGTTTGGCACCTCGATGTCGGCTCATCACATCCTGGGGCTGAAGCCGGTCCCAAGGGTATGGCTGTTCGCCATTTAAAGTGGTACGCGAGCTGGGTTTAGAACGTCGTGAGACAGTTCGGTCCCTATCTGCCGTGGACGTTTGAGATTTGAGAGGGGCTGCTCCTAGTACGAGAGGACCGGAGTGGACGAACCTCTGGTGTTCCGGTTGTCACGCCAGTGGCATTGCCGGGTAGCTATGTTCGGAAGAGATAACCGCTGAAAGCATCTAAGCGGGAAACTTGCCTCAAGATGAGATCTCACTGGGATCTTGAATCCCCTAAAGGGCCGTCGAAGACTACGACGTTGATAGGTTGGGTGTGTAAGCGCTGTGAGGCGTTGAGCTAACCAATACTAATTGCCCGTGAGGCTTGACCATATAACACCCAAGCAATCTGCCGAGCGCAGGTTGGGTGCGAAGACACACGAACCGAAAGTTCGCGAACACACAAAGATCACATATCCGAATTTGCTGGCCTGTCGATACGACGGTCCGGCTACCGAATTTCTTGGCGACCATAGAGCATTGGAACCACCTGATCCCTTCCCGAACTCAGTAGTGAAACGATGCATCGCCGATGGTAGTGTGGGGTTTCCCCATGTGAGAGTAGGTCATCGCCAAGATTCATTTCGCAAAACCCCTATCTGCGCATGCAGGTAGGGGTTTTGTCTTTTCCGTGGTCAGACCTCTAGAATAGAGCCGATCCCACCACCCAGACCTTACTCCATGCCCAGACCCGCCACCTCCGAATCGCTGGCACAACGCCCCCTGCAAGGGCTGGTCGCCTGCCATGAGTGTGACCTGTTGATGGAGAAGCCTGTCCTGGCGCCTGGCGAGAAGGCCCATTGTCCACGGTGCGGCTACGAGCTCTATGCCCACCGTCCCAATGTGGTCAACCGCAGCCTGGCCCTGGTGCTCACGGCGCTCCTGCTCTACATACCGGCCAATTTCCTGCCCATCATGAAGCTCCACGTGCTGGGGCAAAGCTCGGCCGACACCGTCTGGAACGGCGTGCTCGGTCTGTATGGCGCCGACATGATCGGGATCTCGATCGTGGTCTTCCTATGCAGCATGGCCATTCCCTTGGCGAAGCTGCTGTGTCAGCTGGCCGTGCTGTTGAGCATCCGGCTGAACGTCGCACGCGGTCACGGCCTGCTCTTCTATCGCCTCTACCATCACCTGCGCGACTGGGGCATGCTGGAGGTCTATTTCATGGGCGTGCTGGTGGCGGTGGTGAAGCTGGTCGACATGGCCGAAGTCACCGTCGGCTTCGGCCTGTTCTGTTTCATTGGCCTGTTGTTGGTTCAAGTGTGGCTGGAGGTGGTGATGTCGCCCCACCAGATCTGGACGGCCCTGTCGGGAGAAGATGAACATGCGGGCGATTGATGCAGGCATCCTGGTCTGCAATGAATGCCACGAACTCAATCCTCGTGATGACGATGACCCGAAACCGTTCTGTTCGCGGTGCGGTGCCTCGCTGCATGCCCGTCGACCTAACAGCATCGTGCGTACCTGGGCCTTGCTGATCACGGCGATGATTCTCTACATTCCGGCGAACGTGCTGCCGATCATGACGGTGAGCACGCTGGGGCAGGGCAGCCCGGACACCATCATGTCCGGTGTCATCACGCTCATGCAGCACGGGATGATTCCGATCGCGGCGGTGGTGTTCACCGCCAGTATCCTGGTACCGACTTTCAAGCTTGTGGGCATTGCTCTGCTGCTGTACTCGATCCAGCGTCATCAGCCACTGTCGGCCCGGCAGCGCATCATCATGTACCGCTTCATCGAATTCATCGGACGCTGGTCGATGCTGGACATCTTCGTCATTGCCATTCTGGTGGCCGTGGTGAATTTCGGTCGTATCGCCAATGTCGAACCCAACCTGGGCGCCGTCGCGTTTGCCGCGGTGGTGATCCTGACCATGTTTGCAGCCTTGACCTTCGATCCTCGGCTGATCTGGGACAACACGGAGTCGGACGACGACAATGACTGATTTGCCTAAGGCCAAGACTCGGCCTGCTTCCAACTGGTCGGCCATCTGGATCCTGCCCCTGATCGCCCTGGCGATCGGTGGCTGGCTGGCCTGGCAGGCCTACAGCCAGGCCGGTGTCCGCATCCAGGTGCGTTTCCAGACCGGTGAGGGGATCGTCGCCAACAAGACCGAGGTGTTCTACAAAGGCATGTCGGTCGGCAAGGTCGATTCGCTCGAGCTCGATACCGAGGGCCAGAACACCGGTGTCGTGGCGACCATCGAGATGAACAAGGAAGCCGAAGGGCACCTCACCACCGGTACACGCTTCTGGCTGGTCAAGCCCAGCGTCAGCCTGGCGGGCATCACCGGTCTCGAGACCCTGGTGTCGGGCAACTACATCGCGATCAGCCCTGGCGAGGGGGAGCCGACCAAGCGCTTCACGGCACTCGCCAAGGCGCCGCCCTTGTCCGACGACGAGCCTGGCCTGCACCTGACCTTGAAGGCCGATCGACTCGGGTCGCTGAACCGCGACAGCCCCGTGTTCTACAAGCAGATCCAGGTGGGCCGCGTGAAGAGCTACAAGCTCTCCGAGGATCAGGACACCGTCGAGGTGAAGGTCTTCATCGCGCCCGCTTACGCCAACCTGGTGCGCAAGCACACGCGCTTCTGGAACGCCAGCGGCATCAGCATCGATGCCAACCTGTCCGGGGTCAAGGTGCGCAGCGAGTCGCTGGCCAGCATCGTCGCCGGCGGCATCGCCTTCGCCACGCCCGAACACCGCAAGGACAGCCCGCCTACCGACCCCAGCCTGCCGTTCCGGCTCTATGACGACTACGACGCCGCTCAGGCGGGCATTCGCATCAAGCTCAAGCTGAACGACTACGAAGGCCTCCAGGCAGGCCGCACGCCCGTGATGTACAAGGGCATCCAGATCGGCTCGCTGAAGGCGTTGCGCATGGAGGACAACCTCACCAGCGCGACCGCCGACCTGACGCTGGACCCACTGGCCGAGGACTATCTGGTGGAGGGTACCCAGTTCTGGGTGGTCAAGCCGTCGATCTCCCTGGCGGGCATCACCGGCATCGAGGCCCTGGTCAAAGGCAACTACATTTCCTTCCGACCGGGTGAGAAGGGCGCCAAGCCCATGCGCGAGTTCGAGGCGCGTGCCAAGGCGCCGCCCCTGGACCTGCGCGCCCCGGGGCTGCACCTGGTGCTGTTCGCCGATGCCCTGGGCTCGCTGGATGTCGGTAGCCCGGTCACCTATCGCCAGGTCAAGGTCGGCAGTGTGCAGAGCTACCAGTTCGCCAAGAACAGCAACCGCATCCTGATCGGTGTGCACATCGAGAAGGAGTACGCCAACCTAGTCAACGGCTCGACCCGCTTCTGGAACGCCAGCGGCATCACGCTCACCGGCGGTCTGTCGGGCATCAAGATCAAGAGCGAGTCGCTGCAGAGCCTGATGGCCGGCGGCATCGCCTTCGATACGCCAAAGGCCAACGTGCCGCTCAAGCGGCATATCCCGCGCTTCCGCCTGCTCGAGAGTGAAGAGGCGGCCAACCGCAGTGGATCGCTGATCACCATCCGGGTCGACCGGGCCGACGGGCTCAAGCCAGGCGCCGCGATTCGCTACAAGGGGTTGGACGTCGGCAGTGTCGAGAGCGTGGACTTCACCAAGGACATGCAGGCGGTGCTGCTCAAGGCGCGCATCACCCAGGGGGCCGATCGCATCGCCCGGGCGGGGACGCAGTTCTGGGTGGTCAAGCCGGCCCTGGGCCTGGTGCGTACCGAGAACCTCGAGACCCTGGTCACCGGGCAGTACCTGGAGGTATTGCCGGCCACCAAGGACCGGGGCGCGCAGCAGGACTTCATCGCCCTGGCCCAGGCACCTGAATCACGCGAACCCGAACCCGGTCTGCCAATCACCTTGAGTGCGGCACGCAAAGGTTCGATCAAGCCGGGCGTGCCGGTCACCTACCGTGAAGTGCCGGTGGGCAAGGTCACCGGGTTCGAGCTGGGCCCGACCGCCGATCGCGTCCTGATCCACGTGCTGATCGAACCGCGCTACGCCTCGCTGGTGCACACGGGCAGTCGGTTCTGGAACAGCAGCGGCTTCGGCTTCGACTTCGGCTTGATCAAGGGCGCGACCATCCGCACCGAGTCCTTGCAGACCCTGATCGATGGCGGTGTCGCGTTCGCCACGCCCGAAGGCGAGCAGATGGGCAGCCAGGCACGCCCTCGTCAGACCTTCGCGCTGTTCGAGGAGCCCCAGGACGAATGGCTCAACTGGGCGCCGAAGATTCGGGTCGCCCAGTGATCGATACCTGCGCCGTGATGAATGCATCACGGCGCAGGTCAGGGTGCTGACCGCTGCAGGTGTAGTCGATTCGAATGTCCGACTCTTCCCCCGATAGCCTGGCCGAGGTTTGGTGCAGGCAATAAAAAACCGACCCTGAGGTCGGTTTTTGAACACGCGTATCGCTTAGGCTGCGGTCTTCAGCGCCTTGATGTGCGCGTTCAGACGGCCTTTGTGGCGAGCAGCCTTGTTCTTGTGGATGATGCCTTTGTCGGCCATACGGTCGATTACAGGCACAGCCAGGGTGTAGGCGGCTTGCGCTTTGTCAGCGTCTTTGGCGTCGATGGCCTTGACTACATTCTTGATGTAGGTACGGACCATGGAACGCAGGCTGGCGTTGTGGCTGCGACGCTTCTCAGCCTGTTTTGCACGTTTCTTGGCGGAAGGTGAGTTGGCCACCGTCGAGCTCCTCGAAAGACTTTAGGTAAATAGCAAACAAATAAGGCCGCGAATCATGCCGATCAGTAGAACGGATGTCAAGGCCGACTGCAGGGTTCCGCCGAATGGCACGGCATGTAGGAGGAAGATTCCTTTCTACGCCGCGATCTGTAAACTCGGTGGCTTTGATTCCCCTGCAAAAGCGCGCGGGAGTATCGCACATCCAGGCGTTGACTGGCAGCGCCCCTTGCCCCTGGCGTGAAATATTTTCGATGAATCTGCTCAAATCCCTGGCGGCCGTCAGCTCCATCACCATGATTTCACGGGTGCTGGGCTTCGTCCGCGACACCATCCTGGCCCGTATCTTTGGTGCGGGCGTGGCCACCGATGCGTTCTTCATCGCCTTCAAGCTGCCCAACCTGCTGCGCCGGATCTTTGCCGAAGGCGCCTTCTCCCAAGCCTTCGTGCCGATCCTCGCCGAGTACAAGACCCAGCAGGGCGAGGAGGCCACGCGGACCTTTGTGGCCTACGTCAGCGGCCTGCTCACTCTGGTGCTGGCCCTGGTCACGGCCGTGGGCATCCTGGCCGCGCCGTTCGTGGTCTGGATCACCGCACCCGGGTTCGTCGACAATGCCGAGAAGTACCAGCTGACTACCGACCTGCTGCGTGTGACCTTTCCTTATATATTGTTGATCTCGCTGTCCTCTCTGGTCGGTGCCATCCTCAATACCTGGAACCGCTTCTCGGTGCCGGCCTTCACGCCGACGCTGCTCAACGTCGCCATGATCGGCTTCGCCCTGTTCCTCACCCCTTACTTCGATCCACCCATCATGGCCCTGGCCTGGGGAGTACTGGCTGGCGGTCTGGCGCAGTTGCTGTACCAGCTTCCCGCCCTGAAGAAGATCGGCATGCTGGTGCTGCCGCGCCTGAACGTGCGCGACGCCGGCGTCTGGCGGGTGCTCAAGCAGATGCTGCCGGCGATACTCGGGGTGTCGGTCAGCCAGGTGTCGCTGATCATCAACACCATCTTCGCCTCGTTCCTGGTGGCCGGTTCGGTGTCATGGATGTACTACGCCGACCGGCTGATGGAGCTGCCATCGGGGGTGCTCGGCGTGGCACTGGGCACCATCCTGCTGCCCACTCTGGCCCGCACCTACGCCAACCGTGACCGTCACGAGTATTCGCGCATCCTCGACTGGGGCCTGCGGCTGTGCTTCCTGCTGGTGCTGCCCTGCACGCTGGGCCTGGCGCTGCTGGCCGAGCCCCTGACCGTGGCGCTGTTCCAGTACGGCAAGTTCGGCGCCCATGACGCTGCCATGACCCAGCAGGCACTGATCGCCTACTCGGTCGGTCTGCTGGCGATCATCCTGATCAAGGTGCTGGCGCCCGGCTTCTATGCCCAGCAGAACATTCGCACGCCGGTGAAGATCGCCCTCTTCACGCTGGTCGCCACGCAAGTGTTCAACCTGATCCTGATCGGTCCGTTGCAGCATGCGGGCCTGGCGCTGGCCATCAGCCTGGGCGCCTGCCTCAATGCCGGTCTGCTGTACTGGAAGCTGCGCAGCCAGCAGCTGTTCCAGCCGCAGCCCGGCTGGACGACGTTCCTGCTCAAGCTGGTCCTGGCCGTCGGGTTGATGGCCGCGGTGCTGATGGCCGGCCTGCACTGGATGCCGGCGTGGGAAGAGGGCAACATGGCCATGCGGCTGCTGCGACTGGGTGCGTTGATCTTCGCGGGCATGGTGACCTATTTCGGTTGCCTCTACCTGTGTGGTCTGCGCCCGCGTCAGTTCGTCCGCAAGGCCTTGCACTGAGGCCGCCGACGGTCAAACGTCGGTTTTTCCCGATCCCCGCCCTGGCGTTGCGCTGTTGCCTGTCACCGACGCCCGGGTGTGGTTATAATCGACCACTTTATGAGCAAGAAGCGCGCTATGCAGCTGGTTCGAGGTCTTTACAACCTACGCCCCGAGCATCGGGGCTGCGTCGCCACCATTGGCAACTTCGATGGCGTTCACCGCGGCCACCAGGCGATCCTGGCGCGTCTGCGCGAGCGCGGCCAGGCCATGGGCCTGCCGACGTGCGTGGTGGTCTTCGAGCCGCAGCCACGCGAATACTTCGCGCCGGACAGCGCGCCGCCCCGGCTGTCGCGGTTGCGCGACAAGCTCGCGCTGCTGACCGAGGCGGGCATCGACCGCGTGCTGTGCCTGCCCTTCAATCGCCGGCTCAGCCAGCTCGATGCCCGCCAGTTCGTCGAGGCCATTCTGGTCGACGGGCTCGGCGCACGGCACGTGGAAGTCGGGGACGATTTCCGCTTCGGCTGCGACCGGGCCGGTGACTTCGATTTCCTGGTCGAGGCCGGGCGGCGTCACGGGTTCAGCGTCGAGGCCGCCGAGACCATCGAACAGGATGGCGTGCGGGTCAGCAGCACGCAGGTGCGCAAGGCGCTGGCCGCCGGGGACTTCGAGCTGGCCGCGCGCATGCTCGGGCGCCCCTACCAGATCAGCGGGCGCGTGTTGCATGGCCAGAAGCTGGCGCGCCAGCTGGGCTGGCCCACCGCCAACGTCCAGCTCAAGCGTCGTCGCGTCCCGCTCGTCGGGGTCTACCTGACCAGCGCGATGATCGATGGCAAGGCCTGGCCCGGGGTCGCCAACATCGGGGTGCGCCCCTCCGTCGCCGGTGACGGTCGTCCTCACCTGGAAATTCACTTGCTCGACTATGCCGGCGATCTCTATGGCCGGCGCCTGACGGTGGAATTCCACCACAAGCTGCGTGAAGAGCAGCGTTTCGCCTCCCTGGAGGCGCTCAAGTCGGCGATCGATGCGGATGTCGCCGCCGCACGTGCCCACTGGCACGCTCAACCGCTAACCAAGAGCCTGAAATGACCGACTACAAAGCCACGCTAAACCTTCCGGACTCCGCCTTCCCCATGAAGGCCGGCCTGCCCCAGCGCGAACCGCAGATCCTGCAGCGCTGGGACAGCATTGGCCTGTACCGGAAGCTGCGCGAAATTGGCAAGGACCGTCCCACGTTCGTCCTGCACGACGGTCCGCCCTATGCCAACGGCAAGATCCACATCGGTCATGCGCTGAACAAGATCCTCAAGGACATGATCGTGCGCTCCAAGACCCTGTCGGGCTTCGACGCACCCTACGTGCCTGGCTGGGACTGCCACGGCCTGCCGATCGAGCACAAGGTCGAGGTCACCCACGGCAAGCACCTGAGCCCGGACCAGACCCGCGAGCTGTGCCGCGCCTACGCCGCCGAGCAGATCGAAGGGCAGAAGACCGAGTTCATTCGCCTGGGCGTACTGGGCGATTGGGACAACCCCTACAAGACCATGGACTTCGCCAACGAAGCCGGCGAGATCCGCGCGTTGGCCGAAATGGTCAGGCATGGCTTCGTGTTCAAGGGCCTCAAGCCGGTGAACTGGTGCTTCGACTGCGGTTCGGCGCTGGCTGAGGCCGAAGTCGAGTACGCCGACAAGAAGTCGCAGACCATCGACGTGGCGTTCCCGATCGCCGATGCCGACAAGCTGGCCGCCGCGTTCGGGCAGGCCAGCCTGGCCAAGCCGGCCGCCATCGTGATCTGGACCACCACCCCCTGGACCATCCCGGCCAACCAGGCGCTGAACGTGCATCCGGAATTCAGCTACGCGCTGGTCGATACCGGTGAGCGCCTGCTGGTGCTGGCCGAAGAGCTGGTCGAGACCTGCCTCAAGCGCTGGGGCCTGGAAGGCACCGTGCTGGCGACCGCGCCTGGTTCGGCGCTGGAGCTGGTCAACTTCCGTCATCCGTTCTACGAGCGCCTGTCGCCGGTGTACCTGGCCGACTACGTCGAGCTGGGCGCTGGTACCGGCGTGGTCCACTCCGCACCGGCCTACGGTGAAGACGACTTCGTGACCTGCAAGCGGTATGGCATGGTCAACGACGACATTCTCACACCGGTGCAGAGCAATGGCGTCTACGCGCCGTCGCTGGAATTCTTCGGCGGCCAGTTCATCTGGAAGGCCAACCCGGCGATCGTCGAGAAGCTGGCCGAAGTGGGCGCACTGCTGCACACCGAAACCATCACCCACAGCTACATGCACTGCTGGCGCCACAAGACCCCGCTGATCTACCGCGCCACCGCGCAGTGGTTCGTCGGCATGGACAAGCAGCCGGACAATGGCGCACCGCTGCGCGAGCGCGCCCTGGCGGCCATCGAACAGACCAAGTTCGTACCGGCCTGGGGCCAGGCGCGGCTGCACGCGATGATCGCCAACCGTCCGGACTGGTGCATCTCGCGTCAGCGCAACTGGGGTGTGCCGATTCCGTTCTTCCTCGACAAGCAGACCGGTGAGCTGCACCCGCGCACCGTCGAGCTGATGGAAGAAGTGGCCAAGCGCGTCGAACAGCAGGGCATCGAGGCCTGGTTCAAGCTGGACGCCGCCGAGCTGCTGGGCGACGAGGCCGCGCAGTACGACAAGATCACCGACACCCTCGACGTCTGGTTCGACTCCGGCACCACCCACTGGCACGTGCTGCGTGGCTCCCACGACATCGGTCACTCCACTGGCCCGCGTGCCGACCTGTACCTGGAAGGGTCCGACCAGCACCGTGGCTGGTTCCATTCCTCGCTGCTGACCGGCTGCGCGATCGACAACCACGCGCCGTACCGCGAACTGCTCACCCACGGCTTCACCGTGGACGAGAACGGCCGCAAGATGTCCAAGTCGCTGGGCAACACCATCGAGCCGCAGAAGGTCAACGACACCCTGGGGGCCGACATCCTGCGCCTGTGGGTCTCGGCCACCGACTATTCCGGCGAAATGGCGGTTTCCGAGCAGATCCTGCAGCGCAGCGCCGACGCCTACCGGCGGATCCGCAACACCGCGCGCTTCCTGCTTTCCAACCTGACCGGCTTCGACCCGGCCAAGGACCTGCTGGCGCCTGAAGACATGCTGGCGCTGGACCGCTGGGCGGTCGACCGCACCTTGCTGCTGCAGCGCGAGCTGGAAGAGCACTACGGCGAGTACCGGTTCTGGAACGTCTACTCCAAGATCCACAACTTCTGCGTGCAGGAGCTGGGCGGCTTCTACCTGGACATCATCAAGGACCGCCAGTACACCACCGGCACCAACAGTGTCGCGCGCCGTTCGTGCCAGACCGCGCTGTACCACATCAGCGAGGCCCTGGTGCGCTGGATCGCCCCGATCCTGGCGTTCACCGCCGACGAGATCTGGCAGTACCTGCCGGGCGAGCGCAACGAATCGGTGATGCTCAACACCTGGTACGAAGGCCTGAGCGAGCTGCCCCAGGACAGCGAGTTCGATCGCGCCTACTGGGACCGCATCATGGCGGTGAAGGCTGCGGTCAACAAGGAGCTGGAGAACCAGCGTGCGGCCAAGGCCATCGGTGGCAACCTGCAGGCCGAAGTCACCCTGTTCGCCGACGAGCGTTTGAGCGGCGACCTCGACAAGCTGGGCAACGAATTGCGCTTCGTGTTGATCACCTCGGCCGCCAGCGTGGTGCCGTTCGTCCAGGCGCCGGCCGAGGCCGTGGTGACCGAGGTCGAAGGGCTCAAGCTCAAGGTGGTCAAGTCCGGCCATACCAAGTGCGCGCGTTGCTGGCACTTCCGTGCCGACGTCGGCAGCCATCCGGAACACCCGGAAATCTGCGCCCGTTGCGCCGACAACATCAGCGGCGCTGGCGAGGTACGTCACTATGCCTAACCCAGGTGCGGGGCGCTTCGGGCGCCTTGGCTGGCTCTGGCTGAGCGTGGTGGTCGTGGTCCTCGACCAGGTCACCAAGCTCTACTTCAACAGCGCCTTGGCCGATGGCCGTGAGATCACGGTCATCCCCAACCTGTTGAGCTGGCTGCTGGCCTACAACTACGGTGCGGCGTTCAGCTTCCTGGCCGATGGTGCGGGGTGGCAGCGCTGGCTGTTCGCCCTGATCGCCGTGGTGGTGAGCGCGGTGCTGGTGGTCTGGCTCAAGCGGCTGGGGCGCGGCGAGACCTGGCTGGCCATCGCCCTGGCGCTGGTGCTCGGCGGTGCGCTGGGCAACCTGTACGACCGCATGGCCCACGGCCACGTCATCGACTTCATCTTCGTGCACTGGAAAGACATCTGGCGCTTCCCGGTCTTCAACATCGCGGACTGTGCCATCACCGTCGGTGCGATCATGCTGGCGCTCGACATGTTCAAGAGCCGCAAGGCGGAGGAGCCTGCCCATGACTGAAACACGCATCGGTCAGAACACCGAAGTGACGCTTCACTTCGCGCTGCACCTGGAAAACGGCGACACCGTCGACAGCACCTTCGACAAGGCCCCGGCCACGTTCACGGTCGGTGACGGCAACCTGCTGCCAGGCTTCGAAGCGGCCCTGTTCGGCTTCAAGGCCGGCGACCGTCGCAGCCTGAGCATCGCGCCGGAGAGTGCCTTCGGTCAGCCCAACCCACAGAACGTGCAGGTCATGCCACGCTCGCAGTTCACCGACATGGAACTGTCGGAAGGGCTGCTGGTGATCTTCAACGACGCGGCCAACACGGAGCTGCCGGGCGTGGTCAAGCAGTTCGACGACGATCAGGTCACCATCGACTTCAACCATCCACTGGCTGGCAAGACCCTCAACTTCGAGGTGGAAATCCTCGAGGTGAAGGCCCTGTAAGCACGGAGCCGACCATGCAAATCAAACTCGCCAACCCGCGCGGCTTCTGTGCCGGGGTGGACCGGGCGATCGAAATCGTCAACCGTGCCCTGGAAGTCTTCGGGCCACCGATCTACGTGCGCCACGAAGTGGTGCACAACAAGTTCGTGGTCGAAGACCTGCGCGCGCGCGGTGCCATCTTCGTCGAGGAACTCGACCAGGTGCCGGACGACGTCATCGTCATCTTCAGCGCCCACGGCGTCTCCCAGGCCGTGCGCCAGGAGGCCGCCGGGCGTGGGCTCAAAGTCTTCGACGCCACCTGCCCGCTGGTCACCAAGGTGCACATCGAGGTCGCCAAGTACAGCCGTGACGGTCGCGAATGCATCCTCATCGGCCATGCCGGGCACCCGGAAGTCGAAGGCACCATGGGCCAGTACGACGACAGTAACGGCGGCTCGATCTACCTGGTCGAGGACGAAGACGACGTCGCGCGCATGCAGGTGCGCGATCCCGACAACCTGGCGTTCGTCACCCAGACCACGCTGTCGATGGACGACACCAGCCGGGTGATCGATGCGCTGCGTGCGCGCTTCCCGAACATCGGTGGCCCGCGCAAGGACGATATCTGCTACGCCACCCAGAACCGCCAGGACGCGGTCAAGCAGCTGGCCGACGAGTCGGACGTGGTGCTGGTGGTGGGCAGCCCGAACAGTTCCAACTCCAATCGCCTGCGCGAGCTGGCCGAGCGGATGGGCACGCCTGCCTACCTGATCGACGGTGCCGAAGACCTCCAGCGCAGCTGGTTCGACGGCATCACCCGTGTCGGTATCACCGCCGGTGCCTCGGCGCCCGAGGTGCTGGTGCGCGGGGTGATCGAGCAGCTGCGCGCCTGGGGCGCGACCGGTGCTGACGAACTCGACGGGCGTCCGGAGAACGTCACCTTCTCCATGCCCAAGGAGTTGCGCGTCCGTTCGCTGATCTGATCAGCCGCCTGCGCAGCGGGGTTCCGCCAGGTCCTCGGTGCGCAGGCTGATACGGCCGCTGCTGGCCCAGACCACCTGGTGCCGGCTTCGACCGGTCTGGGCATCGCACACATGGAAGGTGCCGTTGCGCAGCGTTCCATGGCCCGCCAGGGGCATGCCCTGGGCACTGAAGCGAACCTCACGCCGTGTCGTACCGACGATGGCCACCTGCGCCCGCGAGCCGAAGCGTTGTTCGCGCAGGACCTGCCCGTCCTGCACGCGGATGACCTGCCAGCCGGCGTTCCACGCCGTCCCCCATGGCCTTAGCGCCATCACCTCGCCTTGCAACAACGCCTGCCCCCGTGCCAGTCGCAACGCCTGAGCCAGCTCCCGGGCCAGCCTCGCCCGATGCAGCTCATCGCCCATGGTGCGGTAGGCATTCAGGCTCACCTGTGTCAGCACGCCGGCCAAGGCCAGGGCCAACATGATTTGTATCAGTGTTGCTCCACGTTGCATCACCGTGCATTCCTCCCTGGACGTGCTTGGCTATAGCTTCCAGCGGGATACGTTTCACGGCCAGTCGGTCAGGGCATCGGCGGGCGAGGGAAAAGGACACGGGAGCGCGCAGGGATGCGATCGACACAGCGGGGGATGACATTCTGGGAAGTGCTGGTGGCCGGTGGCGTCATCAGCGTGGGCGTGTTCGCGGCGGCAGGCTTCCAGTGGCGGGCGTTGCAGGCGGCCGATCTGGCCCGTCGCGACAGTCAGGCCGTGCAGCTGGCGCACGGGCTGCTGGAGCGCAGTCGCCTGACCGGCGCGCTCGAACCCCATGAGCGCGCCGCCTGGCTGACCCAGCTCGAGGACCTACTGGGGCCGGATACGACCGGGGAGGCCCGTGCGGTCGGTGGGGTGCTGACCGTGCAGATCCGTCGGCCCGACCCTGCCGGTCTGACACCACAGGTCATCGAGCTGCGCGGACGGTTGGCGCGGTGAACCGGGCACAGAGCGGTTTCGGCCTGCTGGAGAGCATACTGGCCCTGGCCCTGGGTGCATTGTTGCTGACGGCGGCCAGCCAGGTGTTCGTCTCGGCCTACCGAGCCTGGCAACTGCAGGAGGCCAGCGTGCGTCTGTCGGATGATGCGCGTGTGGTGCTGCAACACATGGCGCGGGACATTCGCATGGTAGGCGCCTATGGATGTCTGCGGCAGGAAGCCATGGCCTTCGAGTCGCCTGGGAGTGCCCAGGCATTCGCCAGACCTGTGCAGATCACCCGTGCACCGGATGGCACCTTGGCCAGCCTGAGCCTGCTCACGGGCGACCGGGCGGGGTCGCCCGGCAGCGCCGACTGGACCGTGCTCACGGATTGCCGGCAGTGGGCGAGGGTGGTCGCAGGTACTCCGCCGGGTCCGCCCAAGAGCATGGCCTTCGGTGTCCGTCGGCAGGTCTATCAGGTCCACGGCACCACGCTGCGCCTGAGCAGCGGGGGGAGTACGCAGCCGCTGCTCGATCACGTCCAGGCGTTGCACCTCGACGCCGTGCACCACGGCAACCAGATCCGGCTCGACCTGCGCCTGACGTTGTTCGAGCCCACCATGCAGGTCAGGCAGCAGCACGCCTTGAGCGTCACGTTGCGCAATGCGGTGCCCAGGCCATGAGCCGGCAACGGGGTGTCGTCCTGCTCGCCGGGCTGGCGCTGACCCTGCTGCTGGGCATGGTGTCCGCCGCGGCCCTGCGCGAAGCGCTGTTGGAGACGCACCAGGCCGGTGATCTGCTGGCGCAGGTGCGTGCCTTCGAACAGGCCGAGGCTGCCCTGTTGGCCGGTGCCGAGGCGCTACGCCTGGTGCCACCCGCGCTGTGTCTGGACTGCCTGCCGCCGGCATGGCCCGAGCGCTCGGGCGACGACCTGGAGGGCTGGGCCCGTACGGCCGAAGGCTTTTACCAGGTGCAGAACCTCGGCCTCACCACGCTCGCCGCGCAGTTGCCAGAGGGAACGCCCGCGACGCTGTTCCGGATCACTGCCCTGAACCGGCATGCCGCGGTCCAGCAGGTCATCGAGGCCCTCTACGCCGTGCCGGTGCAGGCGCCGCAGACAGCCGTGCGCGTGCTGTGGCGACAACGATTCAAGGAGTGATGACATGCAGCAAGGAAACAGCCTGATCGAGCTGTTGATTGTGCTGGCGGTGATCGGCATGCTGGCGGCCGTTGCCTTGCCTGCCTACGATGAGCCGCTCAAGCAGGCGGCGCGTACGGAGGCGGTGGGTCTGTTGCACGACGTGGCCTTGCGCCTCGAACAGCACCGCGTCCGGCATGGCCGGTACGACGAGCCGCCGCCTGAGAGGCCATGGCCGACCGGCACCCGCCATTACCGCCTGACGGTAGGTCTCGATGCGACCACCTATCGGCTGACCGCCGAACGTGCCCCGGGCGGTCGGTTCGCGCACGACCCGTGCGGCGATTTTCAGCTCGATCAGGCGGGGCGTCGCGAGAATCGGGGCGGGCAGTTGCCGGTCGAGGTCTGCTGGGGCAATTGAAGACGAGGGCGTCGATGGGCGTCATGGCTTACTTGGACGGTTGGAACGTGAGATGAGCAAGCGTGTAGTGGTGGTCGGCGGGGGTGTCATCGGTCTGTTGACGGCGTTCAACCTGGCCGCCCAGGTCGATCAGGTCATCCTCTGCGACCAAGGCGAGGCGGGGCGCGAGTCGTCATGGGCCGGTGGCGGTATCGTCTCGCCGCTCTACCCGTGGCGCTACAACGCGGCAGTCACGGCACTGGCGCACTGGTCGCAGGACTTCTATCCCCACCTGGGCGAGACGCTGTACGCCCGGACCGGCGTGGACCCGCAGGTGTACACCACCGGGCTGTACTGGCTCGACCTGGAAGACGAGTCGCAGGCCCTGGACTGGGCGGTCCGTCACCAGCGACCCCTGGCGGCCGTGGACATCCGCGACGTCTACGACGCCGTGCCCGTGCTCGGGCCTGGCTTCGAGCGCGCGATCTACATGGCGGGTGTGGCCAATGTGCGCAACCCGCGTCTGGTGAAGTCGCTCAAGGCTGCACTGCACGGGTTGCCGAACGTGATCGTGCGCGAGCACTGCAAGGTCAGCGGCTTTGAACAACAGGCCGGGCGTGTCACGGGGGTGAGAACGCCTGATGGCGTGATCGAGGGTGATGACGTGGTGCTCAGCGCCGGGGCCTGGAGCGGCGAGCTATTGGCGTCGTTGGGTCTGGGCTTGCCGGTCGAGCCGGTGAAAGGGCAGATGATCCTGTTCCAGTGCGCCGAGGATTTCCTGCCTACCATGGTCCTGGCCAAGGGGCGCTACGCCATTCCACGACGCGACGGGCATGTCCTGGTCGGCAGCACGCTGGAGTACCAAGGGTTCGACAAGACGCCCACGGACTCGGCGCTGGCCAGCCTGCAGGCGTCTGCGATCGACCTGTTGCCGGCCTTGGCGGATGCCAGGCCTGTCGCCCACTGGGCAGGCCTGCGGCCAGGCTCGCCGGAGGGCATTCCGTACATTGGCCGTGTGCCTGGGCATGAAGGGCTGTGGTTGAACTGCGGGCATTTCCGCAACGGCCTGGTGTTGGCACCGGCGTCCTGCCAGTTGCTCGGTGATCTGCTGCTCGAACAGGCTCCGATCATCGATCCGGCACCTTATGCCCCGGAGCACCGCTTGTCGGCGCGTTGAGAGCGTGCACACTGCCAAGTGTTGATGTGGGCCCTGGCGGGCCCAATCGCGGCACAGGGGCCGCTCCCACAGGTGACCGCGACAGTCTGCACCGCCGCGGTGTAGCTACGGGTGTAGGAGCGGCCCCTGTGCCGCGATTGCGCCAGTGCAGGCGACAGTGTTCTCTGATCTGACGCAATCGCGGTATAGGGGCTACCACCCGTAGCCACACCGCGATGAGGCAGAGCATTGCGATCCTTATGTGCAACCCTGCCGCAGCGCCGGACTGGCCGCGATTGGGCTTGCAGGGCCCACAAAACCAAATTCAACCCTGCCCCAGGTCCCGTCAGCCCTTGGGCCCCTGCTCCAGGTGCGTCGGGCTGCAATACCAGTGCTCGCCACGGCGCAGGGCCCGGTCATTGGGCAGATGCACACCGCAGTGCGCGCAACGAACCATGGTCAACGGGTCGTCCAGTCGCTGCGCCGGGCGGGCGTCCTGGCTGAGCTTGAACCTGCGCCACAGCCAGATGACGGCGGCGATCAGGGCGATCCAGAAAAGTAGGCGGAGCATGGCGTTCAGCTTTGTCGAGTCGATGAAGTCGACAGTCTAGAGCGAGGCGGGGCAAAAGGGGAGAGGAGGGCAGTCGTCAGGCGTGCGCGTCGACGGCGCTGGCAAGGCCCGGACCCGCGCAGAACGTCGCAGGTCGGTGCGGCCTGCCCGCACGTCAAGGCGCGGGCAGGCCGACAGGGGATCAGTCGAACAGACCGAAGGTGGCGTAGCTGAACCAGGAGCGGCCCTTGCTGGCTTCTTTCGGGCCTTCCGGGTACACCGGATTGCCGTCTTCGTCCTTCGGCAGCAGCTCGGCAGGCATCTCCGAACGGGCATCTTCGAACTGACGAACCACGTCCTGGTTGGCGCGCGTCTCGCCCGGTGGCAGCGGCGTGTCGGATTCGATCAGGCCCAGGGTGGCTTTCGACAGCCACGAGCGGTGGTCGTTTACGCCGGTCTTGGGCTCGAACTCGCCATCCACCAGGCTCGGGTGGTCAGGGTAGTTGAGCTTCAGGGTCTCGAGGCTGGTCGCCGCCAGGTCGTCCAGGTGCAGGCGCTGGTAGGCTTCGACCATCACGGCCAGGCCATCGCCGACCGACGGCGTTTCCTGGAAGTTTTCCACCACGTAGCGGCCACGGTTGGCGGCAGCGACGTAGGCTTCGCGGGTCAGGTAGTAGTCGGCCACGTGGATTTCGTAGGCGGCCAGCAGGTTGCGCAGGTAGATCATGCGCTGCTTGGCATCCGGCGCGTAGCGGCTGTTGGGGTAGCGGCTGGTCAGCTGGGCAAACTCGTTGTACGAGTCACGCGCGGCGCCCGGGTCGCGTCGGGTCATGTCCAGCGGCAGGAAGCGCGCCAGCAGGCCACGGTCCTGGTCGAACGAGGTCAGGCCCTTGAGGTAGTAGGCGTAGTCGACGTTCGGGTGCTGCGGGTGCAGGCGGATGAAGCGCTCGGCAGCCGACTTGGCAGCCTCGGGCTCGGCGTTCTTGTAGTTGGCGTAGATCAGCTCGAGCTGCGCCTGGTCGGCGTAGCGACCGAACGGGTAGCGCGACTCCAGCGCCTTGAGCTTGCCCACGGCGCTGTTGTAGCTGTGGTTGTCCAGGTCAGCCTGCGCCTGCTGGTACAGCTCGGTTTCGCTGAGGTTTTCGTCGATGACTTCCTTGTTCGAGGAACAGGCAGCAGTGAGTCCGAGGATGGCGATCAGCAGCAGGTGTTTCACTTGCATGGCGGCTTGCGTCCCTTTGACGGCCGCTGTCTTGGGCGGTGCCGTCCTGTTATGATGAGCGCCCCCGGCAGACCCGGGGCACAAAAGAAGCCGTATTTAACCACAAGCGCGCAGGCGAAACCAAAGGCTGTGCGCCCGTCGATTCGAGCATGTCCGAGATCATTCAACTAAGCGCAGAAGTACCGTCCGAACTGGGCGGTCAACGGCTCGACCAGGTCGCCGCCCAATTGTTCGCCGAGTACTCGCGTTCGCGCCTGTCCGGGTGGATCAAGGAGGGTCGCCTGACGGTCGACGGCGCGGTGCTGCGGCCGCGTGACACCGTCCATGGCGGCGCCATGCTGGCCCTGGAGGCCGAGCATGAAGCCCAGGGCGAGTGGCAGGCCCAGGACATCGAGCTGGACATCGTCTACGAGGACGAGCACATCCTGGTCATCAACAAGCCCGCCGGCCTGGTCGTGCACCCGGCTGCCGGGCATGCCGATGGCACGCTGCTCAATGCCTTGCTGCACCACGTGCCGGACATCGTCAACGTGCCGCGTGCCGGGATCGTCCACCGCCTGGACAAGGACACCACCGGCCTGATGGTGGTGGCCAAGACCCTGCAGGCGCAGACCCGACTGGTCGAGCAGATGCAGGCGCGCAAGGTCAGCCGCATCTACGAGTGCATCGTGGTCGGCGTGGTCACCTCCGGGGGCAAGATCGACGCGCCCATCGGTCGCCACGGCGGCATGCGCCAGCGCATGGCGGTCACCGACGGCGGCAAGCCCGCGGTCAGCCACTACCGCGTGCTCAAGCGTTTCCGTACCCACACCCACGTGCGGGTCAAGCTGGAAACCGGCCGTACCCACCAGATTCGCGTGCACATGGCCCACGTCGGTTTCCCGCTGGTCGGTGATCAGACGTACGGCGGGCGCTTCCGCATTCCGCCCGCAGCCAGCCCCACCATGGTCGAGGCGGTGAAAACCTTCCCGCGCCAGGCCCTGCACGCCCGCTTCCTCGCCCTGGCCCACCCGATCACCGGTGAAGTCATGAAGTGGGAGTCGCCTTTGCCCGATGACTTCGTCTGGTTGCTGTCGCTGCTCAACCAGGACCGCGAGAGCTTCATCGGATGAACGGCCTGGCGCAGGCGCTGCTGTTGCCCGACTGGCCGGCTCCGGCCTCGGTGCGCGCCTGTGTCACGACACGTGAGGGCGGCGTCAGTCGGCCGCCCTACGACACCTTCAATCTGGGTGACCATGTCGGGGATGACCCCGTCGCGGTCGCCGAGAACCGTCGCCGCCTGAGCGACGCATTCGCCATCCGGCCCGCCTGGCTCAAGCAGGTCCACGGCATGGTGGTGGCCGACGCCGATCCGGGCAGGGTGGACGAAGCCGACGCCAGCTGGACCGAGCGCCCCGGCATCGCCTGCGCCGTGATGACCGCCGACTGCCTGCCCGTGCTGTTCTGTGATCGCGCCGGTACCCGAGTGGCCGCCGCTCATGCCGGTTGGCGTGGGTTGGCGGGCGGTGTGCTGGAGGCGACCGTGAACCGCCTGGGCGTGCCGGCCGACGACCTGCTGGTCTGGCTGGGCCCGGCCATCGGCCCGGGTGCGTTCGAGGTCGGCCCGGAGGTGCGTGATGCCTTCGTGGCGACGCATCCCGAGGCCGCCGACGCCTTCGTGCCCGGTGAGCGACCCGGCAAGCTGATGGCCGACCTCTATCGCCTGGCGCGCATCCGATTGGCCGCCTTGGGCATCACTGCCGTCTACGGCGGCGGTTTCTGCACCGTCACCGACCCGCGTTTCTTCTCCTACCGCCGCGACCCCCACGGCGGCCGCTTCGCCTCGCTGATCTGGCTCGATCCCCGCTGATCCTGCCTGGCTGGGCCGCCTTCAAACGGTCCCGGGCTGCGCCAGATCAATGCCAGCGCGCTTGAATCTTCCACAATCAGCCTTATCTACAGGTTATCTCTGGCAGGTTCGTCCAACAGGTGTATTCGTCGCTTCGACCTGCCGTCACAGGAAGGTACAACCATGCGTATAGACCGTTTGACCAGCAAGTTGCAGTTGGCGTTGTCCGACGCCCAATCCGTCGCCGTCGGCCTGGACCATCCGGCCATCGAGCCCGTGCACCTGATGCAGGCCCTGATCGAACAGCAAGGCGGCTCGATCAAGCCGCTGCTCATGCAAGTCGGCTTCGACATCGCCGCCTTGCGCCAGGCGCTGACCAAAGAACTCGACCAACTGCCGAAGATCCAGAACCCTACGGGCGACGTGAACATGTCCCAGGACCTGGCGCGCCTGCTGAACCAGGCCGATCGTCTGGCCCAGCAGAAGGGCGACCAGTTCATCTCCAGCGAGCTGGTGCTGCTCGCCGCCATGGACGAGAACAGCAAGCTCGGCAAGCTGCTGCTGGCCCAGGGCGTGAGCAAGAAGGCCCTGGAAAACGCCATCAGCAACCTGCGCGGTGGCGCCGCCGTCAACGACCCGAACGCCGAAGAGTCACGCCAGGCCCTGGACAAGTACACCGTCGACCTGACCAAGCGCGCCGAAGAAGGCAAGCTCGACCCGGTGATCGGCCGTGACGACGAGATCCGCCGTACCGTGCAGGTGCTGCAGCGCCGGACCAAGAACAACCCGGTACTGATCGGCGAACCTGGCGTGGGCAAGACCGCCATCGCCGAAGGCCTGGCCCAGCGCATCATCAATGGCGAGGTACCCGATGGGCTCAAGGGCAAGCGTCTGCTGGCGCTGGACATGGGTGCCCTGATCGCCGGCGCCAAGTACCGCGGCGAGTTCGAAGAACGCCTCAAGTCGCTGCTCAACGAGCTGTCCAAGCAGGAAGGGCAGATCATCCTGTTCATCGACGAGCTGCACACCATGGTCGGCGCCGGCAAGGGCGAGGGCGCCATGGACGCGGGCAACATGCTCAAGCCGGCCCTGGCCCGTGGCGAGCTGCACTGCGTCGGCGCCACCACGCTCAACGAGTACCGTCAGTACATCGAGAAGGACGCCGCCCTCGAGCGTCGCTTCCAGAAGGTGCTGGTCGAGGAGCCGAGCGAAGAAGACACCATCGCCATCCTGCGTGGCCTCAAGGAGCGCTATGAGGTCCACCACAAGGTGGCGATCACCGATGGTGCAATCATCGCGGCGGCCAAGCTGAGCCACCGCTACATCACCGACCGGCAGTTGCCCGACAAGGCCATCGACCTGATCGACGAAGCGGCCAGCCGCATCCGCATGGAAATCGACTCCAAGCCCGAGGTGCTCGATCGCCTGGAACGTCGTCTGATCCAGCTGAAGGTCGAATCCCAGGCCCTGAAGAAGGAAGACGACGAGGCCGCCAAGAAGCGCCTGGAGAAGCTGACCGAGGAAATCGCCCGTCTGGAGCGCGAGTATTCCGACCTGGAAGAAATCTGGGCGTCGGAAAAGGCCGAGGTGCAGGGGTCGGCGCAGATCCAGCAGAAGATCGAGCAGTCTCGCCAGGAGCTGGAAACCGCGCGCCGTCGGGGTGACCTCAACCGCATGGCCGAGCTGCAGTATGGCGTCATCCCTGATCTGGAACGCAGCCTGCAGATGGTCGACCAGCACGGCAAGACCGACAACCAGCTGCTGCGCAACAAGGTGACCGAGGAAGAGATCGCCGAGGTGGTCTCCAAGTGGACCGGGATTCCGGTGTCGAAGATGCTCGAAGGCGAGCGTGAAAAGCTGCTGCACATGGAAGACCTGCTGCACGAGCGGGTGATCGGCCAGAACGAGGCCGTCACCGCCGTGGCCAATGCCGTGCGTCGCTCACGTGCGGGGTTGTCAGACCCGAACCGCCCGAGTGGCTCCTTCCTGTTCCTCGGCCCGACCGGGGTCGGCAAGACCGAGCTGTGCAAGGCCCTGGCGGAGTTCCTGTTCGACACCGAAGAGGCGATGATCCGAATCGACATGTCCGAGTTCATGGAGAAGCATTCCGTGGCCCGCTTGATCGGCGCACCGCCCGGCTACGTGGGCTACGAGGAGGGCGGTTACCTGACCGAGGCCGTGCGCCGCAAGCCGTATTCGGTGGTGCTGCTCGACGAGGTGGAGAAGGCGCACCCCGACGTGTTCAACGTACTGCTGCAAGTGTTGGAAGATGGGCGCCTGACCGACAGCCACGGGCGTACGGTCGATCTGCGCAACACGGTCATCGTCATGACCTCGAACCTGGGCTCGGCGCAGATCCAGGAGCTGGTGGGCGACCGTGAAGCCCAGCGTGCGGCGGTGATGGACGCGGTGGGTGCGCATTTCCGTCCGGAGTTCATCAACCGGATCGACGAAGTGGTGGTGTTCGAGCCGCTGGGCCGCGAGCAGATTGCTGGTATCACCCAGATCCAGCTTGGCCGCCTGCGCAGCCGACTGGCCGAACGCGACCTGCGCCTGACGCTCAGCCCCGAGGCCTTGGACAAGCTGATTGCCGTGGGCTACGACCCGGTGTACGGCGCACGTCCGCTCAAGCGTGCCATCCAGCGCTGGATCGAAAACCCGCTGGCGCAGCTGATCCTGTCCGGGCAGTTCCTGCCAGGCGCCGAGATCACCGCCCGGGTCGAGAACGACGAAATCGCCTTCGTCTGACCGCTCCCCCTGGCCGCACACCGCGTATTTACGGGGGTTGCGGCCAGGACGGGGATAACGTGTTGTTCGTAATGAAAAAAAAGTTTGCATTTGCCTTCGAGTGGTCTTAACATGCGCCCCGCTGTCAGGCACTAAGCAGATCACCAGCGGTAACGGGATCTGAAAACGATTTGCAAATCAATCAGTTGAAAGCAAATTAAGTGTTGACAAGCGGTTTGAAGGATGTAGAATACGTCGCCTCGGAGACATGAACGCAGCGATGCGGCAGTCGAAGAGCACGAAGTGATACAGACTTCGAAATCGGAAATACGAAGTGCAGTTCCGCGATAGCTCAGTCGGTAGAGCAAATGACTGTTAATCATTGGGTCCCTGGTTCGAGTCCAGGTCGCGGAGCCAATTTCGGGGTGTAGCGCAGTCCGGTAGCGCGCCTGCTTTGGGAGCAGGATGTCAGGAGTTCGAATCCCCTCACCCCGACCATTTTCCGGGTCGTTAGCTCAGTTGGTAGAGCAGTTGGCTTTTAACCAATTGGTCGTAGGTTCGAATCCTACACGACCCACCATGTAAAAAGGGCATCTCGACTGAGATGCCCTTTTTCTTTGCCTCCAGAAAAGTAGCCGAGCGTCTGAGCGGCCTCTGCTGGCGCGCCGAGCCCGCTGCCATGGGTCGCAAAGCGGCTCTGCCTTGCAGCGTGTACCTCACGTCCCGCCCCCACCCCCCGTCGCCTGCCGATACTGCCGCGGCGTAAACCCCGTCAGCTGCTTGAACTGACGGCTGAACGCACTGTGGTCCGTATACCCGCACTGCATCGCCACCTCGGTGATCGGCACGTCGGTGTGCAGCAACCGATGGGCCTGCTCCAGGCGCGCCTTGTGGATCATCTGCCGTGGCGTGAGGTGGAAGATCCGTTTGCAGTAGCGTTCCAGCTGCGCCACCGACAAGCCCGCGATCCGCGTCAGTTCGCGCAGGCTGATCGGCCGGTGAAAATGCTGGCGGATGTGCTCGTCCACCGCCGCCAGGCGTTGGTACGCCGGGTGCGTATCGGCCGCCGACTCGAGATCGACCGAGGTGCCGACCAGGCCGATGATGGCGCCGCTCGCGTCGTGCAACGCACGCTTGTGGGTCAGGCACCAGCCGGCCTCGCGGCTGCCGTACAGGTGCAGCTCCAGTTGGTCTTCCAGCACCAGCCCTTGCTCGAGCACGCGTCGATCCTGCTCGGTATAGCCCGGCCCCAGTTGCGCCGGGAATACCTCGGCACTGGTCTTGCCCAGCAGCGGCGCCAGGTCCTTGAGGCCGCAGCGCCGCACCAGGGTGTGGTTGGCCAGCACGTAGCGGGCGTCGAGGTCCTTGATGAAGATCGCGGCACTCGGAAGGGCGTCGAGGATGGGCAACAGCAGCACGACACCGCCCAGCAAGGCCTCGAGCGAGGCAGGGCGGTGCTGGTCCAGGCCGCGGTACAGGTGTTCCAGGGTGCTGGCAGGCATGCGGTTCGTCTCGGTGCGGTCCAGCCTGTTCGAAAGCCTCTGCACAAGGACGCTCGGGCGCCCGCCCTCTGACGGGCAAGCTTCGTGGCGCTACAGCCCTCGTGCGACAAGGCCTACAGCCTAGCCATCCTCCCCAGACGATCGCCAGTCTTTTCTGACACTGTGCCGATTTCGTCTTCCCCGCCGTGGAAAACCATCAAGAACCCAATCCCGCTTCGGTTCACGCTATGTCCCACGCAAGCCGCCCCTCCCATGACAACGCGGCACGCCACACCGTTTTTCGTGACAGACCTGCCTATCCAATAACCAACAAAAAGGCGAACTCATGTCAGGCAAATTCAAGAAACAGCTGTCCCTGCTGGACCTCACCTTCATCGGCCTGGGCGCCATCTTCGGCTCCGGCTGGCTGTTCGCGGCCAGCCACGTCTCGGCCATCGCCGGGCCGGCCGGCATCCTCTCCTGGTTCCTCGGTGGCTTTGCCGTGCTCTTGCTGGGCATCGTCTATTGCGAGCTGGGCGCCGCCTTGCCACGCGCCGGCGGCGTGGTGCGCTACCCGGTGTACTCCCACGGTCCGTTGCTCGGCTACCTGATGGGCTTCATCACCCTGATCGCGTTCTCCAGCCTGATCGCCATCGAAGTGGTGGCCTCGCGGCAATACGCCGCCGCCTGGTTCCCCGCGCTGACCAAGACCGGCTCCAGTGACCCGACCGTCCTGGGATGGCTGGTGCAGTTCGCCTTGCTGGGGCTGTTCTTCTTCCTCAACTACCGCAGCGTGAAGACCTTCGCCAAGGCCAACAACCTGATCAGCGTGTTCAAGTTCATCGTGCCGCTGCTGGTGATCGGCGTGCTGTTCACCTTCTTCAAACCGGAAAACTTCGAGGTCCAAGGCTTCGCGCCGTTCGGCCTGTCCGGGGTGGAAATGGCCGTGTCGGCCGGCGGCATCATCTTCGCCTACCTCGGGCTGACACCGATCATTTCGGTCGCCAGCGAGGTGAAGAACCCGCAGCGCACCATCCCCATCGCGCTGATCCTCTCGGTGCTGCTGTCCACGGCGATCTATGCCCTGCTGCAACTGGCCTTCCTCGGCAGCGTACCGACCGAGATGCTGGTCGACGGCTGGGCCGGCGTGACCCAGGCGCTGGCGCTGCCATACCGCGACATCGCCCTGGCCCTGGGCGTCGGCTGGCTGGCCTACCTGGTGGTGGCCGATGCGGTGATCTCGCCGAGCGGCTGCGGCAACATCTACATGAACGCCACCCCGCGCGTGATCTACGGCTGGGCCCAGACCGGCACCTTCTTCCGCTACTTCACCCGCATCGACGCCGAGTCCGGCATCCCGCGGCCGGCCCTGTGGCTGACGTTTGCGCTGTCGGTGTTCTGGACGCTGCCGTTCCCGTCCTGGGAAGCGCTGATCAACGTGGTTTCGGCCGCACTGGTGCTGAGCTACGCCGTGGCCCCGGTCACCGTCGCCGCGCTGCGCCGCAACGCCCCCGACCTGCCGCGCCCGTTCCGGGTCATGGGCATGGGCGTGCTCGGCCCCCTGTCGTTCATCATCGCCGCGCTGATCGTGTACTGGTCCGGCTGGAAGACCGTGTCCTGGCTGCTGGCCCTGCAGATCGTGATGTTCGGGCTGTACCTGCTGTGCGCCCGCTTCGTGCCCACCGAGCACCTGTCGCTAGCCCAGCAGGTGCGCAGCTCGGCATGGCTGATCGGCTTCTACGCCGTGACCATCCTGCTGTCCTGGCTGGGCAGCTTCGGCGGCCTGGGCGTCATCGGCCATCCGGCGGACACCCTGATCGTGGCCGTCTGCGCCCTGGGCATCTACTACTGGGGCGCGGCCACCGGCGTACCGGCGCACCTGGTGCGGCTGGACAGCGACGATGAAAGCGAAACCGACGCCGAACGGGTAGCCACGCCACGCGCTGCGGCCACGGCCTCTTGAAACGCTCGAGCTTCTTGCACAGGACACGCCCATGAAACGCATCCACGTCATCGATTCCCACACCGGCGGCGAGCCCACGCGGCTGGTCATGAACGGCTTTCCCACCCTGTACGGGCGCGACATGGCCCAGCAGCGCGATGAGTTGAGCGAGCAGCACGACCACTGGCGGCGGGCCTGTCTGCTGGAGCCACGGGGCAACGACGTGCTGGTGGGCGCGCTGTACAGCCCGCCGGTATCGTCCGACGCCACGTGCGGGGTGATCTTCTTCAACAACGCCGGTTACCTGAACATGTGCGGTCACGGCACCATCGGGCTGATCGCCTCGCTGCAGCACCTGGGGCTGATCGTCCCCGGCGTGCACCTGATCGACACCCCGGTCGGCCAGGTGAGCGCCACCCTGCACGAGGACGGCGCCGTCACCGTCGGCAACGTGCCGTCCTACCGCTACCGCCAGCAGGTGGCCGTCGAGCTGCCGGGCCATGGCGTGGTGCATGGCGACATCGCCTGGGGCGGCAACTGGTTCTTCCTGGTCGCCGAGCACGGCCAGTCGCTCACGCTGGACAACCGCGAGGCCCTCACCGCGTACACCTGGGCCTTGCTCGAAGCACTCGCCGCCCAGGGCATCACCGGCGAACACGGTGCGCCCATCGACCATGTCGAGCTGTTCGCCGACGACGCCGAGGCCGACAGCCGCAATTTCGTGATGTGCCCAGGCAAGGCCTATGACCGCTCGCCTTGCGGCACCGGTACCAGCGCCAAGCTGGCCTGCCTGGCCGCCGACGGCAAGCTCGCCCCCGGTCAGACCTGGGTCCAGGCCAGCATCACCGGCAGCCGGTTCCAGGGCCGCTACGAGCGCGACGGTGAACGCATTCGCCCCTTCATCACCGGGCGGGCGCACCTGACCGCCGACAGCACGCTGCTGATCGACGAGCAAGACCCTTTCGCCTGGGGCATCTGACCCCGGCCTTCCCACACGACCACGAGGAGCGACAACCATGAACACCAGCATCTTCACCGGCACCATGCCCGCCCTGATGACCCCTTGCACCCCGGACCGCACACCGGACTTCGACGCCCTGGTGCGCAAGGGCCGTGAGCTGATCGAGGCCGGCATGAGCGCGGTGGTGTACTGCGGTTCGATGGGCGACTGGCCCCTGCTGACCGAGGCCGAGCGCCAGGAAGGCGTGGCGCGCCTGGTGGCGGCCGGTGTGCCGACCATCGTCGGCACCGGAGCGGTCAATACCCGTGAAGCGGTGGCCCACGCGGCCCATGCGGCCCAGGTCGGCGCCGCCGGCCTGATGGTCATTCCGCGCGTGCTCAGCCGCGGCGCCTCGCCCATCGCCCAGCAGCATCACTTTTCCGCCATCCTGGCCGCCGCGCCGACGCTGCCGGCGGTGATCTACAACAGCCCCTACTACGGCTTCGCCACCCGCGCCGACCTGTTCTTCGCGCTGCGCCGTGAGTTCCCCAACCTGATCGGCTTCAAGGAGTTCGGCGGCGCTGCCGACCTGCGCTATGCCGCCGAGCACATCACCTCCCAGGACGACGACGTGACCCTGATGGTCGGGGTCGACACCCAGGTCGTGCATGGCTTCGTCAATTGCAACGCCACCGGCGCCATCACCGGCATCGGCAACGCCCTGCCACGCGAAGTACTGCACCTGGTGAGCCTGAGCAAGCAGGCGGCCAAAGGCGATGCCCGCGCACGGCGCCTGGCGCGGGAGCTGGAAGCCGCCCTGGCAGTGCTCTCGTCGTTCGATGAAGGCTGCGACCTGGTGCTGTATTACAAGCACCTGATGGTGCTCAACGGCGACACCGAATACGGCCTGCACTTCAACGCCAGTGATGTGCTCAGCGAGGCCCAGCGTTGCTACGCCGAGCAGCAGTACGCGTTGTTCCGCACCTGGTACGCCGACTGGTCGGCGCAGCAGAACGTCGCCTGACGATCCGGGGGCCGCCAGGCGGCTCCCCATTCTTGAATTCGACTGGAGGCTCCATGACCCTGACAGGCAAGATGCTGATCGGCCAGACCCCCGTGGCCGGCACCCGTGAGGCCATCCAGGCCATCGACCCAAGCACCGGCCAGGCACTGGCGCCCGTCTACCCCGGTGGCGACGCAAGCCATGTGGACCAGGCCTGCGCACTGGCCGACGCGGCGTTCGACCCCTACCGCGAGACGTCGCTGGCAGACCGTGCGCGGTTTCTCGACACCCTTGCCGACGAAATCGAAGCCTTGGGCAGTGCCCTGATCGAACGCGCCGTGGCCGAGACCGGCTTGCCGACCGCACGTCTCCAGGGCGAGCGTGCGCGGACCTGCGGCCAGCTGCGCACCTTCGCCCGTGTCGTGCGAGCCGGTGAATGGCTCGACGTCCGCGTCGATACCGCGCAGCCCGAGCGCCAGCCATTGGCCAGGCCCGATCTGCGCCAGCGGCACATCGCGCTAGGGCCGGTCGCCGTGTTCGGTGCCAGCAATTTCCCCCTGGCCTTTTCCGTGGCCGGCGGCGACACCGCCTCGGCCCTGGCGGCCGGCTGCCCGGTGGTGGTCAAGGCCCATGGCGCCCATCCCGGCACCAGCGAGCTGGTCGGCCAGGCCGTGGCCCGTGCCGTGCAAGCCTGTGGCCTGCCGGAAGGGGTGTTTTCCCTGCTGCACGGATCCGGACGCGAGGTCGGCATCGCCCTGGTCCGCGACCCGCGTATCAAGGCCGTCGGCTTCACCGGCTCGCGCAGCGGCGGGCTTGCCTTGTGCCAGGCGGCGCAGGCGCGTCCCGAGCCCATTCCCGTCTACGCGGAAATGAGCTCGATCAATCCGGTGTTCCTGTTCGAAGCCGCCTTGAGCGCGCGGGCTGATGCCCTGGCCCAAGGGTTCGTCGCCTCGCTGATCCAGGGCGCCGGGCAGTTCTGCACCAACCCGGGCTTGCTGATCGCCCGGCAGGGCCCGGCCTTGCAACGGTTCATCGCCTGTGCGAGCGAGCCGCTGCACCAGAGCGCTGCGCAGACCATGCTCACGCCCGGGATCTTCGACGCGTACCAGGCCGGGGTGACGGCCTTGGGCGCCCAGGCCCAGGCCGAACGCATAGCCCAGGGGCAGCCGGGTACCGGGCCCAATCAGGGCCAGGCACACCTGTTCGTGACCCAGGCCCAGGCGTTTCTCGAGGAACCTGCGCTCCAGGCCGAGATCTTCGGCGCCACGGCCCTGCTGGTGACCTGCGACAGCGATGAGCAGATGCGCCAGGTCGCCGAGCACCTGGAAGGGCAGCTGACGGCCACCTTGCACCTGGACGACGGCGACCTGGCTTGCGCCCAGGCCCTGCTGCCGACGCTGGAGCGCAAGGCCGGGCGCATCCTGGTCAACGCCTGGCCCACTGGCGTCGAGGTGTGCGATGCCATGGTGCACGGTGGGCCGTTCCCGGCCACCTCCGATGCACGCAGCACCTCGGTGGGCACGGCGGCCATCCAGCGCTTCCTGCGTCCGGTGTGCTACCAGGGCTTCCCCGAGGCCTTGCTGCCCGAGGCGCTCAAGCCTGCCAACCCGCTGCACCTACGGCGTCTGCTCGATGGCGAACGGGAAGGCTGACCCATGCATGATCCTCATCCTGCCCATGACCTGCTCGTGGTCGGCGCCGGCATCGTCGGCGTCGCCTGTGCCCTGCAGCTGGCCCGTCAGGGCCGTCGGGTCACCCTGATCGACCGGCAGGCGCCCGGCCAGGGTGCGTCCTTCGGTAACGCGGGGCACCTGGCCACCGAACAGGTATTCCCGATCGCCGACCTGTCGATCCTCAGGCGCCTGCCGGGCATGCTGCGCGACCCCATGGGCCCACTGCGCCTGGACTGGAAATACCTGCCCAAGGCCACGCCCTGGTTCGCCCGGCTGCTGCTCAACCTGCGCCCGGCGCCGTTCCAGCGCAGCGTGACAGGATTGCGCACGCTGAACGCAGCCAGCCTGGGGGCCTGGCAACGGTTGCTGGCGTCCATCGAGCGGAGCGATCTGTTTCGCGAGGACGGCTCGCTGCTGGTATTCGAGCGGGCCGAATCCCTGGCCGTGCTCGAGGCGCTGCGCGCACGCTTGCAGCAACACGACGTGCCGGTGGAGGCCTGGTCGGCCGACGCGGTGCAGGCGGCGGCCCCCCAGCTCAGCGAGACCCTGCGTGGCGGGCTGTACTTCCCGCGCACCGGGCATTTCCTCGACCCCTACCGCGTGGTACGCGAGCTGTTCGCCGCCGCCCAGGCCAGCGGCGTGCGCTTTCTCCAGGCGCAGGTCGACAGCGGCTGGCTGCACGGCGACGGGGTCAGCCTGCGCAGCGACCAAGGGGTGCTGACCGCCCGCCAAGCCCTGATCAGCTGCGGCGCGCACTCTGCACGGCTGACCCAGGCGCTTACCGGCACACGTGTGCCCTTGGACACCGAGCGCGGCTATCACCTGATGCTGCCTCACGAACACCAGCGGCTGCCGTTCGCGGTCACGTCGCTGGAGCGCAAGTTCATCATGACCCCCATGGCCGACGGGCTGCGCCTGGCCGGCACGGTGGAATTCGCAGGGTTGCAGGCACCGCCGAACATGCAGCGTGCCTGGCAGTTGCACCGCCTGAGCCAGGGCCTGTTCAGACAGCCCCTCGATGCACGGGACGCCACGCCCTGGATGGGGTTTCGCCCGTCGCTGCCGGATTCGCTGCCGGTGATCGACCGGGTCTGCGACGGCCGCGTGCTGCTGGCCTTCGGTCACCAGCACCTGGGGCTGACCCAGGCCGCCGTGACCGCCGAATGGATCGGCCGCCTGGCTGACCAGGCGGGCGGGGAGGGCATGGCGGCTTACCGGTTGGGGAGGTTTTGAGCGGCAAGTCACGAGCTGCAAGCTGCAAGCTACAAGCTACAAGCTGAGCATGCCTGCTCATCCAGCGCGGTCCGCTTTTACTTGCAGCTTGAAGCTCATAGCTTGCAGCTCATAACTAGCAGCTCATTACTCCCGCATCGACTCCACCGAAAAGAGCCCCTCCAGGGCAGGCGTGAAGTGGGTGCAGTTGATGCGGGCCAGGTGGCGGTAGTCGCGGGTCACCGAGAACGACGAGCCGGGCATCAGCAGCACGCGCTGGCGCTCCAGGGCCTGCATGAACGGGTGCAGATCGGACAGTTCGGGGTGCGAGGCCCACAGGAACATGCCACCGGTCGGTACGATGTCGAAGGTCCAGCCGTGCGTGCGCAGGGCGCGCTGGGTCAGGGCCTGCCGGGCGATCAGTTTCTGCTGCAGGTCCTTCATGTGGCCGGCGTAGGTGCCGTCGGCGAGGATGGTGTTGACGAAGCGTTCGCAGAACGCCGGGACGGCCACGCAGGTCAGCAGCTTCAGCTGGGTCAAGGGCTCGATGAAGTCGCGGGCGCAGGCGATGTAGCCCACGCGCAGGGACGCCGACAGGCACTTGGAGAAACTGCCGATGTAGATCACCCGGTTCAGGGCGTCGAGTTCGGCCAGGGTCTGGCGCGGGGTGGTGCTGAAGTCGCCGTAGACGTCGTCTTCCACCACCACCATGTCATGGGCCACGGCCAGGCCCAGTACCTTGAACGCGTTGTGCGGCGCGATGTTGCCGCCGGTGGGGTTGTGGAAGGTGCTGTTGCAGAAGAATGCCTTCACGGGGTGCCGGGCCAGGTGCTGCGCCATGACCGCGACGTCGGGGCCGTCCTGCAGGCGCGGAATGCCGATCACCTGGGCGCCAGCCAGTTGCAGAAGCCTGATCAGGTTGCCGTTGCACGGCTCGTCGACGAACACCCGGTCGCCCGGCGTGATCAGCAGGCGGGCCACCAGGTCCAGCGCCTGGGTGGCGCCCAGGGTGGTGAGGATCTGGCTCGGGCAGGCCTCGACGCGGGTCATGCGCTTGAGGTGCACGCTGAGCTGCTTGCGCAAGGGCAGGTGGCCGGAGATGTCGCCGTATTCCACCAGCGAGTGCTGTTCCAGGCGCGCCGTCCGACGGATCGCCTTGGTCAGCAGGTCGGTGTCGCGCCAGGCCGCCGGTAGCCATCCGCAGCCCAGCTTGGTGTACTGCGGCCCCCCTTGCAGCAGCTTGAACAGCGGGTCGTTCACGGTGAATTCAGGCGCCAGCGGTGCTGCGACCGCCGTCTGGCCAGCCACGAAGTAACCGCGCCCCGGCTGGGCAGCCAGCAGCCCTTCGCTGACCAGGCGCGCGCAGGCGCGGACCACGGTGTGGTAGCTGGCGCCGTGTCGGGCGACGAGCGTGCGGATCGAGGGCAGCCGTTGACCGGCCACCCATTCGCCCGCCTGCAGGCGTTGTTTCAAGGACGGGTAGAAGGCGTCGGCGCTCATGGGCATCACGCAGTCCGGCAGCTGTTAGAAAAAACACGCTAACAGTTCGCCGGAACGCTTGTCGACTGTGCGCCGATCACGACGCGCGCGGTGGGATCATGGGGACCGTACAGCGACACCCCGTCGCCCGTCCCGAACGAGCCCCTGCCATGACCGATGCGTTGCCCCGCCGCACCTACCTGTACTTCGCCGCGCAGTCGATCAACCTGACGGCTGCGGTCATGTCGGTCACCATGGCGGCCATCGTCGGCTCGGCCCTTGCGCCCAGCGCCGCCTGGGCCACCGTGCCCTATGGCTGTCAGTTCCTGTTCGTGCTGCTGGCGACTTACCCGGCGGCCCGCCTGATGGCCTCGATCGGCCGCAAGAAGGCCTTCCTGCTGGGCGCCATTCCCTTGTTGGTCGCGGGCGTGACAGGTTACCTGGCGCTCGCGCAGCAGCAGTTCGGGCTCCTGGTGCTCAGCCATGCGGCCTTGGGCGTGTACATCGCCTTCGCCAACTTCAACCGGTTCGCCGCGACCGACCATCTGCCCCCGTCGCTCAAGCCCAGGGCCTTGTCGCTGGTCGTGGCCGGTGGCGTGCTGGCGGCCGTGTTCGGGCCGTTGCTGACCGAGGCCTTGAGGGGCGTGGTGGGCTTCCCCGTGTTTTCGTTGTGCTACGCCGCCTTCATCGGGCTGGCGATGGTGTCTGCACTGCTGGCGGTCTGTCTGCCCACGGACGCTCCACAGCCCGTCCAGCGGCAGCACACCGCCGACGCGGCCTCTGATCGCCGGGTGACGCCGGACATCGCCGTGGCCATGGCCGTGGCGGGTATCGGGTATGGCGTCATGAACCTGCTGATGATCCAGGCCTCGATGCACATGCGGCACCTGCACGCGGACTTCGCCGACATTCGCCTGGCGATCCAGTGGCACGTGATCGCCATGTTCGCGCCGTCCTTCTTCACCGGGCAGATCATCCGGCGACTGGGGATCAAGACCACCTTGCACACGGGGTTCGCCTTGCTGCTGGGCTGCATGGCGCTCAACCTGGCCGGAGGTGGCCATGGGCTGATGACCCTGTCGCTGGTGGTGCTCGGGCTGGGCTGGAACCTGACCTACGTGGGCGGTGGGGCATTGCTGACCCAGGCCTTGCACGGTAGCCCGGTGGCGTTCCAGGTGCAGGGCAAGAACGACCTGGTGATCGCCCTGAGCGCGACCGTGGGCGCCTTTGCGCCGTCGTTGTTGTTCAGCAGCGTGGGCTGGGGCGGCACCAACGTGGTGTGCCTGGTGCTGTGCGTTGCGGTGTGGATCGCCATGGGGGTGGGGCTCGACAAGGGTCGTCAGCCACGACCGGCGACCTCGTGAACCCTGGCCAGGTCGGGCGGGCGGCTTCGACGCCGCCCGCCGCGCAGGTCAGTGCAGTTTCAGGCGCGGCTCGGTGCCACGGCCGATGCGGCTGCCCAGCATCAGCATGAGGGTGCGGAAGGTGCCGTACAGCGCCATCTGGTGCATGCGGTACAGCGAGACGTAGAACATCCGCGCCAGCCAGCCTTCGAGCATCACGCTGCCGGTCAGGTTGCCCATCAGGTTGCCGACCGCCGAGAAGCGCGACAGCGACACGAGCGAGCCGTAGTCACGGTAGGCGTAGGTCGGCAGCGGCTTGCCCTCCAGGCGCGCCTTCAGGCTCTTGACCAGCAACGAGGCCTGCTGGTGCGCAGCCTGGGCGCGCGGCGGCACGTTGCGGTCGCTGTCCGGCTGCGGGCAGGCCGCGCAGTCGCCGAAGGCGAAGATGTCGTCGTCCAGGGTGGTCTGCAGGGTCGGGCGCACCACCAGCTGGTTGATGCGGTTGGTTTCCAGGCCATCGATGTCCTTGAGGAAGGCCGGCGCACGGATGCCCGCCGCCCAGACCTTGAAGCGCGCCTGGATCACCTCGCCGCTGGCGGTCTTGAGGCCGTCTTCGGTGACTTCGCTGACCGAGGCATTGGTCATCACGGTGATGCCCAGCTTTTCCAGGGTCTTGTGCACCGGCTTGCTGATGCGCTCGGGCAAGGCCGGCAGCACGCGCGGGCCGGCTTCGATCACGGTGATGTGCATGTCCTGGGGCTGGATGCTGTCCAGGCCATAGGCGGCCAGCTCGTGGGCCGCATGGTGCAGCTCGGCGGCCAGCTCCACGCCCGTGGCCCCCGCCCCGACGATGGCCACGCTGATCTTCTCGCTGGCGACGTCGCCGGCATGGGCGCGCAGGTAGTGGTTGAGCAGTTGCTGATGGAAGCGCTCGGCCTGCTTGCGGGTATCCAGGAACAGGCAGTGCTGCGCCGCGCCCAAGGTGCCGAAGTCGTTGGTGTTGCTGCCCACGGCGATGACCAGAGTGTCGTAGCTCAGCACACGGGCCGGCAGCAGCTCGCGCCCGTCCTCGTCCAGGGTGGCAGCCAGCTGGATCTGCTTGGCCTGGCGGTCCAGCCCGCTCATGCGTCCCAACTGGAAGTTGAAGTGGTTCCACTTGGCCTGCGCCACGTAGTTCAGCTCGTCTTCCGAGGAGTTCAGCGAGCCGGCGGCCACTTCATGCAGCAGCGGTTTCCAGATGTGCGTCAGGTTGGCGTCGACCAGGGTGATGTCGGCCTGCTTGCGCTTGCCCAGGCGCTTGCCCAGGTGGGTCGCCAGTTCCAGGCCGCCGGCGCCGCCGCCAACGATCACGATGCGATGTGTCATGGGAGAGTCTCGTAAGGTTAAAGGAATGCGTGGCCTGGAAGGCCGGCCGTGACGTCCGACAGCGGAGGGCGAGCGCAAGGCAGCTCAGAGCACCTGTCCACAGGGATGACGGCAAAACGAGGTCCCGCCCGACGACGCACAGGGTCGGCGCAGGGCACGGCAGAGGCCGTGCAGGCTCACACCCGACAGGGCGCCGAGGGGAGGGGCGATGGTCAACGACAGGACGCGGGTCTCGGGGAGACAGGCGACTGGTCATGCGGGGCCTCGTCGAATGGGCACTGGGACGTGCGGGCAAGGCCACGCGCGTGGGCGCGGGTCCTGACCGGGAAGCATGAACGTCCTTTCAATGACGCAGAGTGTACGCTATCGCGCGGCGCGGCGGCAGAGGCTCACAGGCTGATGCCCACGTCGAAGACGATGCTGCGGCCCAGGTTGGCGCGCAGAAAGTCCGGCGCGCCGGGGTGCGCGAACAGCACACGGGCGAAGGTCGGGCCGACCACCGACAGCGAGCGCCAGCCCTGGCGCAGGTATTCGGTCGGCGGCGGGAAATGGCTGTTGAGGTCGAGCACTTCGCGCTTGAGAGTCGTGAAGGCGATGATGTCCAAGGTGCCCAGGTCCAGCCCGCGCTCGCGGTAGTTGTGCGCCTTCTTGCGCAGGGTCGGCGCCAGCCGTTGCAGCAGCTCCGACGCGCTGATCCGCCGAGGACGTGCCTCGCGCCGTACCAACTGGCTGAGCGAAAACGCACTGCGCCGCCGTTGCAGCTCTTCGCGCCACTCATCGTTCAGGCGCCGCCCCTCGTCCAGCACGAAGAACACCTCGAACGCCGCGTCACGGAACAGCACGTCAGGAGGCTCCTGCTCAGCCGGGGTGAAGTCTTCGCTGCGGTAGGCGATGTTCAGGCCTTGCAGCAGGCGCTGGCAGACCCAACGCTCACGCTCCCATTTGCGGGCATTGGACAGAAAGGCATTGGCCTGCTCGGCCTGGATGGTGAGCAGGCGCAGGTAGTCTGAGTCATCCATGCACACAGCTTAGTCGCAAACTGTGACGGTATGAGGAGGGAAGGTAGGAGAGACGCGGATGCGAAAGAGGGGCATGGCCGTACAGTCAGTTGCGACCACTCAGAGGCTAGCCCGCCGCTCCTACATCCGTAGCCCCACCGCCAGCGTTGCAGGCTATCGCGGTCCCTGTAGGAGCGGCCCCTGTGCCGCGATTGGGCCCGCAGGGCCCACAACATCAGCCAACTCGCTACCTGACCAAAGCCCCAAACCCCCAGCAACAACCGCTCCCCCCTCAGTGCCGAGGCTCCAGATCCCCCGAATACAGCTCATCCTCAGACTCAGCCGCCCCGGCAATCTTATGATCCTCGGCCGCCCACGCCCCCAGGTCGATCAGCTTGCAGCGATCCGAGCAGAACGGCCGAAACGCATTGGCCTCCTTCCATTCCACGGGCGCGCCGCACGTGGGGCATTCAACGGTGATTGGCTGGCTCATGGCTGGCCTCCTCGTAAAGTCAGGTAAAAGTGATGCAGGCGATCGATCTGCGCGTGCAGCCATGCCAGGTCGCGGTCGTTGACCACCACGTCGTCGGCATGCTGCAGACGCGCCTCACGCGACAGCTGCGCCGCCAGGATCGCCTGCACCTGCTCCGGGCTGGTGCCATCGCGCTGCAAGGTGCGCTGCACCTGCAGCTCACGCGGCGTATCGATCACCAGCACACGCTGGGTCTTGCGGTACTGGCCGGATTCGATCAGCAGCGGTGACACATACACCGCGTAAGGCGATTGCGCCTTGGCCAGGTAAGTGAAGATCTCCTGCCCGATCAGCGGGTGCAGCAGCGCCTCGAGCCATTGCCGCTGCACCGGATCGGCGAAGATCAGCTGCCGCAAGGCGGCCCGGTCCAGGTGGCCGTCCGCTTGCAGAACGCCCACGCCAAACCGCTCGACGATACTCGCCAAGGCCGGACGCCCCGGCTCGACCACCCAACGCGCCGCCTGGTCGGCGTCCACCAGATGCACGCCCAGCTCGACCAGCCGTTGCGCGGCAGCGCTCTTGCCGCTGCCGATGCCGCCCGTCAGGCCAAGGATCCACGGGGTTGTGCCTAGGGTCGTCATCGAAATCCAATCAGTTGCAGGTAACAGGTGCCTATTTCATCACCCCAGAGCAATGCAATCCACCCCGCAGAGGCCAGATAAGGACCAAAGGGGATCGCCGTGCCCCACGCCACCCCATGCCGACCCAGCAGCAACAGCCCAGCCAGAGCGCCCAGTATCGATGACAGCACCAGCGTCAACGGCAAGACCTGCCACCCGCCCCAGGCGCCAATCAGCGCCAGCAGCTTGAAGTCTCCATAACCTATGCCGTCCTTGCCCGTGACCAACTTGAACAGCCAGAACACCGTCCACAGCACGCCGTACCCTGCCGCCGCCCCCCAGACCGCCTCGCGTAGCGGCACGAACAGCCCCAGCGCGTTGCCGATCAGGCCCAGCCACAGCATCGGCAGCACCAGCACGTCCGGCAGGATCTGGTGACGCGCATCGATCAAGCTCAGCGCCAGCAGGCACCAGGTCAGCAGCATCATGGCCAGGGCCTGTTCGCTCGGGCCCCAGTGCCAGGCCACCACCAGCGTCAAGGCCGCGCAGGTCAGCTCCACCCAGGGATAACACCTGCCGCCCAGCGCTTGGCAGCCATCGCAGCGTGCACAGGGCAGCACCGCATCGAGCCAGCCGTGCAATCGGTGGTGACAAACCGTGCATCGCGACGCCAGCAGCCCTTTCTCGAAACGCACAGGTGGCGTGCAAGGCAAGCCCAGCAGCGCGTACGCCTCGCGCTGCCAGTAACGTTCGAGCACCCCAGGCAGGCGCGCGGCCAGCAAGCGCACGACCGCGCCCGCCAACAGCCCGAGCACCCCCGCCAGCGTGAGAAACACCGCCGGCCGCTCGGTAAGAAAGATCCATGCAGTGTTCATCACAGCAGCGCGCTCAGCTGGAAAAGGGGCAAGTACATGGCGACCACCAGACCGCCAACCACGACCCCGAGGATCAGGACAATCATCGGCTCGAGCAAGCCGGTCAACTGTTCCATTGTTTGCCGCGTCTGCCCCTCGTAATGCTGCGCGGCGCGCTCGAGCATGTCGTCGAGCCGCCCGCTGCTCTCGCCGATCGCGACCATCTGCATCAGCAACGGCGGAAACAACCGATCGCCTGCCATCGCCCCATTCAGGCTCTGCCCGCCGCCCATGCCCTGGCGCAGCGCCAGGATCGCCTGCTCGTGCAACGGGTCGCCACAGGCCCTGGCCACCGTGCCGAGCGCATCCAGAAGCGGCACCCCAGCGGCATAAGTGGTCGCCAGACCGCGTGCGAAGCGTGCCAGGGCGGCCTGACTGAGCAAGGCGCCGAAGACCGGCAGGCGCAGCACCGCGTGGATCGTCCACAGCCGCAGCGGCAGGTGTCGCCGCCAGGCCGTCCTCGCCCCCAGCACACCCACCAGGCCCACCGCCAGGATCCAGCCCAGCGCACCCGCAAGCCCCTCGGACAGCGCGATCACCCATTGCGTGAACACCGGCAACTCGCCGCCCAGGCCGGCGAACAGCCCCTGGAACCGCGGCACCACCTCCAGCAACAACAGCGCCGAGACCCCCAGCCCCACCACCAGCAGCAACGCCGGATACAGCATCGCCTTGCGCAGCCGCTTGATCATCGCCTGGCGCTGCTCGAGCATGTCGGCCAACTGCTCCAGCTGCCGATCCAACGTCCCCGACTGCTCGCCCACCCGCACCAGGTTGCAATACAGCGCATCGAACCAGGCCGGGTGACGTTGCATCGCATCCGCCAGCCCCAGGCCACCGGCCACCTCACGCTTGAGGCTCGCCAGCAACGCCTCACTGGCGCCGTCGATGCCCCCACGGCTCATCACGTCGAATCCCTGCAGCAACGGGATCCCCGCCTTGAGCAGCGTCGCCAACTGCCGACTGAACCCCGCCGGGTTCACCGGCGCCTGCCGCACCGGCCACCGCAGCCACGAAGGCGCCGCCGCGCCCAGGCGCGTCACCCGGATCCCCTCGCGGATCAGCAAGGCCCGCACGATCGCCGCGCTGCGCCCCGACCGTCGCCCCTTCACCACGGCCCCGGCCGCATCCACCCCTTGCCACACGAACACACGATTGCGTTCATCCATGAACGGCCTCCTTTCCTGTCATCCGGCGTACACCTGACCCTCATCCTGGCCAGCCCCTCGAACCCCTTGCGACAACACACGTAACAGCTTCAAATGCCCCAGTCGCTCAGCGCCCACTAGAGTAGTCCAGCAACCCAGGCGACCCCTCGCCCAGGCGTGACAAAAGGTATCGGCCCCGCCATACCTCCACCGCCCGGCCGATCCGCGTCACCTGTCTCACTACCCAGCAAGGAGCACCCCGCATGCAAGGACAACGCGGCATCACCCTCATCGAACTGATGATCGTCGTGGCGATCATCGGCATCCTCGCCACCCTCGCCGTGCCCATGTACACCGACCACCAGTCCCGCGCCAAGGCCACTGCTGGCCTGATGGAAGTCTCCGCCCTCAAGACCCCGATGGAGCTGCGCCTGGCCCAGGGGCAGGACGTGACCGACGTCGCCAGCCTGGGCGGGCAGGGCACCACTGCACACTGCACCCTTGCTGCCACGGGCAATGCCGCCGATGGGACTGCGACGCTCAGTTGCACGCTGGTCGATGGTCCTGGCAGCGTTACCGGGAAGGCGTTGACCTTGAGCCGCAGTGCGACGGGATGGCGCTGCACGACCACGCTGGAGGCGGACTATGCGCCGAAGGGGTGTGCCGGGACGTGAAGGGGGTAGGGGAGGGGAAATAATCGAGGGGGAACAAGGATTTGCGTAAAGGAGCCGGGAGTGGTAGGTTTGCCTCCACGCCGGTGTAGCTCAGTCGGTAGAGCAGCGCACTCGTAACGCGAAGGTCGCAGGTTCGATTCCTGTCTCCGGCACCACATCAGGTTCCAGTGAAGGCTACTAACATCTCTGGAACCCCGTAAAACCCGCCTTCTGGCGGGTTTTTTCGTTATGGCGTTCTGCCGAAATCCGACAGCTTCCAGCCGATTTAGGGGGGACGTTTGGGGTAAAGTCGATTCGATAAAGGGGTTTACCCTTATGGCTCACACTACTGCTCCCCTGACTGACATCGCCTGCCGCTCGGCCAAGCCACTGACCGCTTCTACAAGCTTGTCGACGGCGACGGTCTTTACCTCCTCGTTTATCTTAATGGCCGCAAAGACTGGCGCTTTCGGTATGTGAAACCGGATGGGCGAGAGGGGCTGACCTTATTTGGCACTATCCTGTCATCGGTCTCGCAGATGCTCGGCAGAAGCGTATGGGGACTAAGCAGATGCTGGCTGGGGGCATTGGTCCGATTGCGTCCAAGCAGCAGGCCAAGCAAGGAGCCGATTATCTGCCTGCGCCAAGGCAAAACCAGCCGGGGCCCACGCTCCGGCGGCGTCGATCGGCGAGGCCAAATTCCCGATCTGTTCAGCATCCACGTGCGCCCGTCAAAGATCGAGGATCGCTAGATGACCGGCCATTGGGAAGGCGACCTGATCAATGGCAAGGCCAATGCTTCTGCCGTAGGAGCTCTGGTCGAACGCGGCACTGGCTACGTGATGCTGGTGAAGATAAACGACGCCACTGCCACCTCAGCCATGGAGGGTTTCAGCGCCGCTTTGAAACGCATGCCAGTCGCCGCTCGCAAGGCGATGACCTACGATCAGGGGCTCGCCATGCCGAGATCACACAATGAACCAGCGCGTCGATCTATTTCTATGACCCTCACAGCCCTTGACAGCGCGGCAGCAACGAGAACATCAATGGCCTGATTTGTCAGTACCTACCCAAAGGCACTGATTTGTCGGGGTATAACCAGGAGCAGCTGGACGCCATTGCGTCCGGGCTAAACATTCGTCCACGTCAACGCTTTGATTACCAATGTCCGATTGAGAGGATGGCAAAACATCATGAGAGTCCATCCTTCACTCAATAAGAGGGTGTTGCGCTCAGTCCCTGAAGCCGCCATGTCAATCAAAGCGGGCAGCTCTCCATGCCGGCTTCATGTCTCTGACGTTAAACCGCCCCGTCATCGATGTCGACGAACATCGCATGTGAAGCAAAGCAGATATCCGTGGAGCGGCAGCTATCCAGCCATAGCTGGTCGTGGGAAAGGCTGCAACCGATCGATAAAGGCTGTCACCACCTCCGTCGGCGGGCGAGACGTCTACGCTTAAGAGCGTTTAGGTATAGAGGCGTTATGATTTCCCTCTTCTGATCACCACTACTTGCGAGCAGTCAACACTCGTTGAGTCACCGGTGATCTTGGGGAGCTGCGGGGCAACGGCCCAAACCCTTGCAGAAATCATTACTGCTGAGCCGGTTCGGTGACTAAAACCGGCCTCCATGCAACGACAAGCTCTTGCCTTGCAGGTACAGTATCGTCCCTACGTGAACCCAAACAGGCAAGAGGGACGGCATGCTCAAAAAATTGGATCTAAAAGGGGTCGGACCCGCCCCAGAGATGAATGTGGAGTTCAGCTCTCGTCTTAATTTTTTGACTGGTGACAACGGACTGGGCAAGAGCTTCATCCTTGATGCAGCCTGGTGGGTATTGACGAGGACCTGGGCCCGCGGAATCAAAGCGGTACCCGGTGAGACATCGGCTAAGCCGTCGATCGGTTTTTCCTACACCAAGTCTACCTCCGGTGATGTCACTGACAGCAGCACCTTCGTACGCCGAACGCAAACATGGCCATTGAAGCAGGGCCGTCCGACGATCCCTGGAATCGTGATCTATGCAGGCGTCGATGGCAGTTTTTCCGTTTGGGACCCGGCAAGGAACTACTGGAAAAACGACGATGAAGTCGGGCGGGATCGCCCGAAAAGTTTTGACTTTACGCCAGAGCAAGTTTGGAAAGGCCTAGTGGGTGCGAATGGCGTCACGCATTGCGTTGGGCTGATACGTGATTGGGTGCTTTGGCAGAGAGGGCAACAAGCAGCTTTTGATGATTTAGTTCGAGTGCTGGAGGTGCTATCGCCGTGCGAGACAGAGCGTCTCACCCCCGGGGAGCCTACGCAAATTGGCGACGATGTTGAAGAAGTACCCTCTCTGAAAATGCCATATGGTCAGGAAGTACCACTGCCCTTGGCATCGGCAGGCATGCGACGGATCTGCGCGCTGGCGTATTTACTGGTTTGGACATGGCGCGAGCATGCTAAGGCGTCGAAGAGGTATGGTGTTAAACCCGCTCGCGAAATCATATTTCTGATTGATGAAATTGAATGTCATCTGCATCCGCAATGGCAACGCAGAATAGTACCAGCGTTATTGAAAGTTATGAGTGAGTTGAGTCAAAACGATAGAATACCCGTTCAACTACTTGCAGCGACACATTCCCCGTTAGTACTTGCCTCCGTTGAGCCTCTTTATGATACAACAAAAGACTGCATCCTAGATTTTGACCTCGTTGAACAGCATGTCGAGGTTAGGCACTTACCCTTCTCCCGTAGAGGCGACGCCAACGGGTGGCTATCATCCGAAATTTTCAATCTACGGGAACCTCGCTCGATTGAAGCGGAGCGAGCACTGACAGAAGCTAAAACATTATTAAGAGACATCAACAGCGCTGTTCACGACAAAAAGCTCATGCGCAAAGATAAGGATGCAATTAGGAAGGTTGACAAAGCACTGCGTGAAACCCTGAGCGACGTAGACCGGTTCTGGGTTCGCTGGAGTAGCTTTCGTGATCACGTATTGGAGAATAAATGATTCGGCTCGTGCTCGCTAAGGAACCTACGGACTTTGATGAAAAAGTGAGAAAGCCTGGATTGCGCGCTCTAGACGAGATGGTCGGAAATCAGGTCGTCCGCACGGCCGGTAAAAAATTCAATATCGTTGCCGCCCGAAAGGAAGACATCAAAGGATCCGACTTTCCTGCCTACTGGACGGAAGCTCTTCCCGACTTGATGAAGTCCTATGGCCGATTGTGTTCTTACACAAGCTTTTACATTCATAAGGTTACTGGTTCTGGTTCGGTCGATCACTCAGTGGCAAAAACCAAGAACTGGCAGCTTGCGTACGAATGGGCCAACTACCGGCTGATCTGTTCCTTGATGAACTCACGAAAAGGCGTTAAAAATCTACTGGACCCAATCGTTGTGCAAGACGAATGGTTCGAACTGGAGTTTGTGGGTTTTCAGGTCCTGCCGCGCCCAGGGCTGGACGGCCCGCTGGCTTCCATTATTCAGTTCACTATTGATGAGCTCGGGCTTAACGAAACGGCGTGTATAGAAGTTCGGGCAGAGTATGCTGAAGAACATTGGGAAGATCAATCCGTTAGATCCTGGCGAAGGCTTTTAGAGCGATGCCCCTTTGTGGCTCGTGAAATGGAGCGCCAGGGTCGAAAACAGGGTCCGCTGTAATCCAATGGCACTTTGGGCGACAGCCAAGTTCAGCATGACAGTTTCAGATACTTCGACCACGCCTTTACCGAATGGGAAACAGACATGAGACAGAAGCCGTATGGATCGGGCACGCCCGAGATTATAGCCCGGGCCGTGCCGGTAAAACAGGTCGTCGGCGGCGTCTTACATTGCAAGTGGTGCTGGGCGCTTGTTTGACCACGCTTTGACGGAGTACACGGGCTAGGCCGATAGCAGTAGCCCCTGTCTGATATCTCCCGTGCTGAAGGCCTTCAAAGCAAAGGCTCTGGCCGCTTCATATCTCTGACAGCATCCTGACGCAACATCAACCCTATGCCAAACTCCCCAAACCCTAAACGGACATACAAGGAAGACCCATGTCAGAAGAAGCCTTCGAACACCTGCTAGACACGTCCATGGACGCCCTAATGGACAAGCAACAAGCGCTGCACGATCAATACGCACTGGCCGACATGGCACGCTGGTCGCTCGATCAAGAAACGGCCACCGTGCAGTTCTTCGACGAGCAGGACCGCCTGGCCGTCGAAGGGCAGATCCTCAACATCGGCTCCTTCTCGCCCAACCATTCGAGCTGGAAGTGGGCCTGGAGCAACCCTTCGATACCGGAGCCGCTGCGTGAGCGCGCGCTGGTGTTGAAAGAGTTGGAAGCAAGCACGGGAATGGATTTCTTCGGCTTCGAAGGGACACTCAGCCTGGAGGACGAGTCCATGGCCTGGCAGCTGGCGGCCATCGCCGTGCAGCACCTGGGCGCGCTGGGCTGCTATCGGGCGGCATCGTCGGGTGATGCGCCTACGGTGTACCTCGCCCTCACCGAGCTCAAGCACGTCAGTCACTGAATGCAGCACAGCCCATGCCGCGGCTGTGCCCGTGCGCGCGGATGAATCCGCTCCTACCCAGAGCGGTAGCCTGAAAGACCTCCGCACGCACCGGCGTCTTGCAACACGTCTACAACCGCAGCACACCACATGACGATTCCCTCACACACTCAAACGAACACCCCCCGTCGCGCCCCTGTCTCTACTCCATCGATCACTTCCTTCCCTTCGCACCAGGAGTTTTCATGGCAAAGATCAACATGGCCCAGCAACTGGCCTCGACCCTCGAGCAGGCCGGTATCAAACGGATCTGGGGCCTCACCGGCGACAGCCTCAACGGCCTGACCGACGCCCTGCGAAGCATGGACAGCATCGAGTGGATGCATGTGCGTCATGAGGAAGTCGCGGCCTTCGCCGCCGGTGCCGAGGCGGCGGTGACCGGTGAGTTGACGGTGTGCGCAGGCAGCTGCGGGCCGGGTAACCTGCATCTGATCAATGGTCTGTTCGACTGCCACCGCAACCGGGTGCCCGTGCTGGCCATCGCCGCGCAGATCCCCTCTTCGGAGATCGGCCTGAACTACTTCCAGGAAACCCATCCGCAGGAGCTGTTCAAGGAGTGCAGCCATTTCATCGAGCTGGTCAGCAACCCGGCGCAGATGCCGCAGGTGCTGCACCGGGCCATGCGCTCGGCCATCCTCAATCGCGGTGTCGCGGTGGTGGTGATTCCCGGTGACGTCTCGCTGCTGGAGGTCGAGGAAAAGCCGGCGGCCTGGCCTGCGTTGCAGCAGCCACGCATCCTGCCCACGGATGTCGATCTCCAGCGCCTGACCGATTTGCTGGAAGACAGCCACAAGGTGACGCTGCTGTGCGGCAGCGGATGCGCGGGGGCTCATGATCAGGTGGTGGCCCTTGCCGATGCGCTCGGCGCGCCGGTGGTTCATGCGCTGCGTGGCAAGGAGCATGTGGAGTGGGACAATCCCTTCGACGTCGGCATGACGGGGTTGATCGGCTTCAGCTCCGGTTACCACGCGATGCTGGGCTGTGACACGCTGGTAATGCTGGGTACCGACTTCCCATACCGGCAGTTCTTCCCGAGCGATGCCAAGATCGTACAGGTTGACCGCGACCCGCAAGCGCTGGGGCGACGCGCCACCCTGTCGCTGGGCATCGCGGCCGATGTCGGCGAAACCCTCACTGCACTGCTGCCACGCCTGACGCGCAAGACCGATCGCCGCTTCCTGGACAGCGCGCTGAAAGCCTACGGCAAGGCCCGCGAGGGGCTGGACGATCTGGCGGTGCCGTCCAAGGGCGATCGTCCTATCCATCCGCAATACGTCACACGCCTACTCAGCGAACTGGCCACCGAAGATGCGATTTTCACCGCTGACGTCGGTTCGCCCACCGTCTGGGCTGCGCGTTACCTGCAGATGAACGGGCAGCGCCGCCTGGTTGGCTCGTTCAACCACGGCTCGATGGCCAATGCCATGCCACAGGCCATGGGCGCGCAGGCCGCCTTCCCGGGCCGTCAGGTCATCTCGATGAGTGGCGACGGTGGCTTCAGCATGTTGATGGGTGACTTCATCTCGCTCGCGCAGCTGAAATTGCCCGTGAAGGTGGTGGTGTTCAACAACGCCTCGCTGGGGTTCGTCGCCATGGAAATGAAGGCGGCTGGCTACCTCGACACCGGCACCGAGCTGCGCAACCCCGATTTCGCCGCCATGTCCAACGCGATGGGTATCCTGGGGATTCGCGTAGAGCGCTCGGAAGACCTGGAAGACGCCCTGCGCCGTGCGCTCGCGCACGATGGTCCCGTGCTGGTCGACGTGGTCACTGCCTCTCAGGAGTTGGTCATGCCACCGGCGATCAAGCTGGAGCAGGCCAAAGGCTTCAGCCTGTACATGCTCAAGGCGGTGATGAGCGGGCGGGGTGACGAGGTGTTGGACTTGGCGAAGACCAATCTTCTGCGCTAGTTGCCTTGCGTGTCCGGTATGCGAATGGCACGCATACCGGATCTGTTGGTCTGCATATGATCCCCTAGAAGTGCCGCGCTTGTGTGACCCTGCCGTGTTAAGCAGGCAAGTACGCGGTACTGATCGCATCCTGGCGCAGGAGTGATTCGTACACGAGGTTCGCAACCGTTCTGCGCAAATCTGGGCGGTCTGCCTGTTGGGGAATGCTGAGGAGTGCTGGCCGGATTTTTCCACTGAGGTCTTCACAGAATTGCAGCGTTCCGCTGAAAACCGTTTCACCTAGCTGCCGACCAATGACCATATGAAAACCACTATGCTCGTCGCTCGGCGCCAGCCAATCCGAGCTCAGGTTTCTCAGATTCCATTGTGCCGAAAGCAGCACACTGTATAGCAAACAACACGGCAGGTTGGCCGACGTAGTCTTACCGGAGCTATCTCGGTAAAGCACCGCGTCCTTGCAAAGGTACCTTTATGGTGCAGAGGCCTTCGGTGCTAGTGATAGCAAGCTTTATTTTGCGGTGGAGAGGCGATAGAGCATGACACTGTTCGAGGTAGCGAAGCGCTTTTTTCCACTTGAATTTCATTGATTTTGAGATAATTTTCGAGCCTCGACAGGCTAGCGTCCCGGCTTTAAGGGTTCAAAAGACACTTTTTCGAGATATCACTTTCGCCTTCTGGAGATGATTTTGGTAAAGCAAATCTTTCCATAACGACCTACAGCTGCGGGCCCATTGTTCGATTAGCCTCTGGTCGATGTGCTTAGCTAGCTTGAGTAGCTGCGCAGACTGTAGTTGGAGAGAAACACCCAACCGCAGATTTTTCCAGCTCACATCGTTATTCCATACGTTGAGCGTCTGGGATTGAGCGAGAGTACTTGCCACGACGGATTCAAGCTACGACCTGTCCTTCGACAACATTGAAGATGCCGGGGCCCCAGCGTAGGTAACCCGCCACCTCACGCCGACAGCCCCTGCGTCCCCAATCCCACCACCGCCTCGATACCCTCACGCCCCAGCCGCTGACTCCCCTGCGCCACCACCTCGCCAATCACCATCACCGCTGGCGCCTTGAGGTCGAACGCCAGGGCCGCCGCCTGCATGCCGCTCACATCGCTGAAACACACCCGTTGCTGCGGCAAGGAGGCGTTCTCGATCATCGCCACGGGCGTCTCACCGGCCATCCCCCCGGCCAGCAACTCGCGCCGCACCTCGTCCAGCTTCGCCACGCCCATGTACACCACCAGGGTGGTCCCGCTCTGCGCCAGTGCCTGCCAGTTCAAGGTGCTGTCATCTTCGGTGTGCGCCGTCACCAGGGTCACGCCGCGGGCGACCCCGCGCAAGGTCAGGGGGATGTCGCACTGGGTGGCGCCTGCCAGCTCGGCCGTGATGCCGTTGACCAGTTCCACGTCGATACCGCGATCCCTCAACCACTCGGCCTCTTCGCTACCGCGCCCGAAGATGCAGGGGTCGCCGCCTTTCAGGCGTACCACGCATTTGCCCTGGCGGGCATAGCGCAGCATCAGCCGATGGATGAACGCCTGCGGCGTGGAGCGGCAGCCGCCGCGTTTGCCCACGGCGATGACTTTGGCGCCGGGGCAGTGCTCGAGTACGGCGGGGTTGACCAGGCTGTCGATCATCACCACCTCGGCGCTGCGCAGGGCGCGCACGGCCTTGAGGGTCAGGAGTTCGGGGTCGCCGGGGCCGGCGCCGACCAACCAGACTTTTGCGTTCATGGGGTGTACCTCATCAGGGAAGCGGACCGTCGGGTGCGGTGTGGGGGTAGGGGTGTTCATGCGTGCATCAGCCAGATCAACAGCAGCCCATTGGCCAGTAGCGACCCCAGGGCCAGGGTGCGCCACACCTTCAAGGGCGCGCGCTCCAGCAAGGGGCGTGGACGTGGGCTGGGCTGGTCTTCGCCGTGTTGCAGCGCCAGTTGCCATTCTTCGGCGGTTTCGAAGCGTTCGGCCGGCTCGAGGGCCAGCGCTTTGTCGAGGACGTGTACCAGCCATTCGGGCAGGTCGGGGCGGTAGCGGCTGGCGGGCACGGGGGTACCGAAGCGTGGACGCTGGAAGGCCTCGATCTCGCCATGGGGGTATTGGCCGGTCAGCAGGAAATACAGGGTCACGCCAGCGCTGTAGAGATCCTGGGCCACGCTCGGCTCGGCGCCTGCGTAGGCTTCCGGGGCGATGTAGCTGGGCGTGCCAGGCAGTTCGCCTGCGGTGTGGGTGGACAGGCCCGGGCAGTAGGCCAGGCCGAAATCCAGGATGCGCAGGCCGCCGTCTTCCTCGAGCAGCAGGTTGTCGGGCGTGATGTCGCGGTGCAGGATGTTGCGCCGGTGCAGCATGCCCAGCGCCCGTAGCAGGTGCAGGGCGAGGTCCAGGCCTTGGGCCAGGTTCAGCGTGCCGTGCCGACGATGGTGCTCGGCCAGGGTGACGCCGGGGTGTTCGCGCATCAGGTAGTAGAGGTGCTGGCGCTCGCGGGCGGGGTGCACGTCCGGGAAATGGCGCCCGGCCACGCGGCGCAGGAACCACTCCTCCTGGAGCAGGCGCTGGCCGGCCTCGCTGTCGCCGTCGCAGTGCAGGGGCAGGGTTTTCAGCAGCCAGGGTTGCCGTTGGGCGTCGTGGACGCGGTACAGCAGGGACTGCCGGGTCTGGCTCAGCAGTGCCTCGACCTGCCAGCCCTCGAAGCGTTGGCCGGGTTTCAGGGCCGGTGGCAGCGGCCACTGCTCCACCTGGTCAAGGGCATCGCCCAGGCTGGCTTCGCCCAAGTCGTCGACGCGCACCAGCACGGCGCTGGCGTTGTCCTGGCTGCCGGCCAGGTGGGCGGCGGTGACCAGCGCCTGGGTGGCCTGTTGCAGATCGGGCTCGTCGCGCAGCACGCCGGCGATCGCCGCTTCGCCCAGGGTCGCCCAGACGCCATCGCTGACCAGCAGGAACCCTTCGCCTGTGCGCAGTTCGCCTTCGCGGTAATCCACCACCAAGTGCTGCTCCAGGCCCATGGCGCGCTTGAGCACGTGCTGCATGCCCGGCTGGCGCCAGACGTGGTCTTCGCTCAGGCGCTGCAGGTGCCCGTCGTGCCAGCGGTACACCCGGCAATCGCCGATGTGCGCCAGGGTGAAGCGCCGGCCACGCAGCACCAGCGCGCTGAGGGTGGTCAGCAAGGGCTGGTCGCCGCCGTTGGCGTGCAGCCAGCGGTTCTGCGCGAGCAGCAGGCGGTCCAGCGCCTGGGCCACACCCCAGGTCTGCGGGGTGGCGTAGTAGTCGTGGGCCAGGGCCTGCACCGTGGCGCGCGCGGCCAGACCCCCGTCGGCGCACTGGCTGACGCCGTCGGCCAGGGCGAACAGGTAGCCTTTGCTGGCCGCGAGCGAGGCGGCCGGGCTGACCAGGCGCGTGGCGTCCTGGTTCTCGGCACGTGGCCCGCTGGCGCTGCTGTGCGCGTAGCTCAGGCGCAAGGGCATGGCGGCGGCTCAGACCCGTGCGGCGGTGAAGGCCGCCGAGCCCCAGGTGGTTCTCCAGCGGCGCTTGACGGCGCACAGCCCGAACCAGGCCACCACGCCAAGGCTGGCGAACAGCCACAGGCCCAGCTGATAGTCGCCGGTGCTCTGCTTGATGGCGCCCAGGCCCGCCGCCAGGAGAAAGCCGCCGATGCCACCGGCCATGCCGATCAGGCCGGTCATCACGCCGATTTCACGGTTGAAGCGCTGGGGCACCAGCTGGAACACCGCGCCGTTGCCGGCGCCCAGGCCGAGCATGGCGCTGACGAACAGGGCCAGGGCGGCGATGGAGCTGGACAGGTGCATGCCCACCGCCGCGATGCACACGGCCGCCACGGCGTACATGCCGAGCAACGTGCGGATGCCGCCGAACCGGTCCGCCAGGGCGCCGCCCAGCGGGCGCATCAGGCTGCCGCCGAACACGCAGGCGGCGGTGTAGTAGCCGGCGGTCACCGGGCTCAGGCCGTACTGATCGTGGAAGTAGCCGGGCAGGGCGCTGGCCAGGCCGATGAAGCCGCCGAAGGTCACGCTGTAGAAGAACATGAACCACCAGCTGTCGCGGTCGGCCAGGGCCTTGAAGTAGTCGGCCATGGATTTGGCCTTGCTGCGGTTGGGGGCGTTTTTCGCCAGCAGGGCGAACACGATCAGCGTCAGCACCAGCGGGATCAGCGCCAGGCCAAAGACCTGGGTCCAGCCGAAGGCGGCGGCCAGCACCGGCGCGGCGAGGGCGGCCAACACGGTGCCGGAGTTGCCGGCGCCAGCGATGCCCATGGCCTTGCCCTGGTGCTCGGCGGGGTACCACTGCGAGGCCAACGGTAGCGCCACGGCGAACGAGGCGCCGGCCATGCCCAAGCACACGCCGAGCAGCAAGGCGTGCCCGTAGCTGTGGATGCCGAGCTGCCAGGCCGCCAGCAGCGAGACGATGACGATCACCTGGCCGATGAGACCGGCCGTCTTGGGCGACAGCTGATCGGCCAGCATGCCCATGACAAAGCGCAGGATCGCCCCAGCCAGAATGGGCGTGGCGACCATGAAGCCGCGTTGCTGGGTGGTCAGTTGCAGGTCGGTGGCGATCTGCACCGCCATGGGGCCGAGCAGGTACCAGACCATGAAGCTCAGGTCGAAGTACAGGAACGCGGCAAACAATGTGGGGGTGTGCCCGGCTTTCCAGAAACTGTTGTTCATTCCAGCACCTCATCTGCAAAAGGGTTGTGTGCTTGCAGGTGGGCGAGCCCTCACGGCTGCTCCACCGCCTCGTGGCGCGAGGCCAGAAACGCAAAGACGTCGCCATGCCGGATCCGCTTTCGCGAACGGGCATGCGACGTCTTTGTCGGGGTGGGCAACCGCCGTTGGTTACCTATGCAGAGGTCAAAGCAGGTTGTGTGCCAAAGGTGGAGAGGTGCGCGATGGTCGGCAAGGTTCAGGGTCGTTCATCCATGACCAGGCTGGAGTGAAATCGGCTGCCATGGACCTTGTGGGAGTCCGCCTGCCGCCGTGGCGCCGCGCTGTCGCGCAGAGAGCATGACGGTAGCTGGCAGGATCCGGGGCTTTATTGCTGATCGATTTAGGGCCGCTTTGCGGCCCATCGCGGCACAGGGGCCGCTCCTACACCCGTAGTCCCACCGCGGGGTTGCAAGCTATCGCGGTCACCTGTGCGGCCCCTGTACCGCGGTTGGGCCCACATTAGCACTTGGCAGAAACCGTAAAATTTCCCACAGGGATCGCGACTGCTTGTACCACTGCAGCGAATATGAGCGGTCCCTGGCAAGGCGCTGGACCGACTGCGATCCCCCTAAGCGACCGCCTCTGTACAGACGAACCGGACCTCGCGCGTGCCCAGAATGAGGCCATCGTTGCTGCATTGCGGTGCACCTTGGCCAACGCTGTGCTTAGAAATGGCCCGAAAGCCCACCCCCTTCAGGTCAGCAACTCGTTCATCGCAATGATCTGCTCGGCCACCTGAATCAGCTTCTGCTGTCGGCTCATGGCCTGGCGCCGCATCAGCGTGTAGGCCTCTTCCTCGCCGCAGCTTTTCATCTTCATCAGCATGCCCTTGGCCAGTTCGATGCGTTTGCGTTCGGCCAGTTGCTGGTCGCGGGCGTGGAGCTGCGAGCGCAGCACCTGGTCGCTCTCGAAGCGCGCCATGGCCACGTCCATGATCGGTTGCAGCCGCTGGGCGTGGATGCCTTCGACGATGTAGGCGCTGACGCCCGCCTTGATCGCCTGGCGCATCACCCCCGGGTCATGCTCGTCGGTGAACATGACGATGGGCCGGGGCTGGTCGCGGGTCACGATGACCACCTGCTCCATTACGTCGCGGCTGGGGGAGTCGGTGTCGATCAGCACCACGTCCGGGCGCACGGCTTCGACCCGCGCGGGCAGGTCGATGGTCAGGCCCGACTCGTCGATGACCTCGAAGCCCGCTTCGCTCAACGCGCTGCGCAGGCGGCCGCCCGTTCTGGAGGTGTCGTTGATCAGCAGAATGCGCAGCATCTAAGCCTCCAGTGACCGAACATGACGGGCGTGCAGGGCGAAGCCGCGAGCGTAGGCGGCGGGGTTGGTGCCGTCCCAGACGCTGCCGTCCAGCAGCCGCGAACGACGCAGGGGGCTGGCGGGTATGGCGATGCCCAGGTCGCCTGCGGCCTCGCGGTACAGGCCAAGCTGTTGCACCCGACGGGCCACGTCCAGGTAGTCCGGGTCGTCGCGCAACAGGCCCCAGCGGCGGAACTGGGTCATGAACCACATGCCGTCGGACAGGTAGGGAAAATTCGCCGCGCCATGGTTGTGGAAGCTCAGCGGGTGGCCGTCCTGCCACAGCGTGCCCAGGCCATTGTCGTACAGGCCCATGAAGCGCGGCTCAAGGCTGGTCAGCGGCACGTCGAGGTAGGCGCGGGCGCTCATCAGGTGCGCAGTGCTGCGGCGGTTCTCCGGGCTGGCCTCGATGAAGCGGCTGGCTTCCAGCACCGCCTTGAGCAGGGCGCGGGCGGTGTTGGGGTACTGTTCGACGAAGGCCCGCGTGCAGGCCAGCACTTTTTCCGGGTGGTCGGGCCAGATCGACTGGCTGGTGGCAACCGTGCAGCCCTGGCCCAGCGCCACGGCATGGGCGCTCCACGGCTCGCCCGCGCAGAAACCGTCGATGCGGGCGGCCTGCAGGTGCGCGAGCATCTGCGGCGGTGGCACGACCACGCTGTTCACGTCGTGCAGCGGGTGAATGCCCTGGCTGGCGAGCCAGTAGTACAGCCACAGGGCGTGGGTGCCGGTGGGAAAGGTGTGGGCGAACGTGAGCGCCTGGCCAGCCGTCGCGGCGTGCTGCCTGAGCGCGGCGGGGTGTGTGATCCCGGCGTCCGTGAGCGCCTGGGACAGGTTGATGCTCTGGCCATTCTGGTTCAGGCCCATCAGCACGGTCATGTCGGTGGCCGGCGCGCCGCCGATGCCGAGTTCCAGGGCATAGACCATGCCGTACAAGGCATGCGCCGCATCCAGCTCGCCGCTCGACAGCTTGTCGGCGACCCCGGCCCAGGAGGTCTGCCGGTGCAGGTTGAGGGTGAGCCCATAAGGTTGGGCAAAGCCCTGGGTGGCGGCGACCACCACCGAGGCGGCATCGCTGAGCGGCATGAAGCCGATGTTCAGCACGCGCTTTTCCGGGGCGTCGCTGCCGGCGACCCAGGCCGTGGAGCGGCCGGGGGTAAGGTCGTTGCTGTTATCGCTCACATCGTGATTCCCGATCCGTGTCGCTGGAAAAAGGCCCGACGGGCCGATGCCTGATCATTGCCCGTGCGGGTGGCCGACGCGTCGGCCCGGCCAGCCCCACCGGTATTCAGTACACATCGCGCAGGTACCGGCGCGTTTTGCTCATGTCGCTGATGTAGAGCGTGGCGGCAGCGCTGCTCATCTTGCCGTGGCGCTGCACGATGGCCTTGAGTGCAGCATCGACGTCCTTGGCCATGCGTGCGGCATCGCCACACACGCAGACGTAGGCGCCTTGCTCCAGCCATTGCCACAGCTCGGCACCGAACTCGAGCATGCGGTGCTGCACGTAGACCTTCTCGTCCTGGTCGCGGGAAAAGGCCGTCTCCAGCCGCTGCAACACCCCGTTGCGCTGCCACTCGCGCAGTTCCTCGCGGTAGTAGAAGTCGGTGCGCGCCCGCTGCTCGCCGAAGAACAACCAGTTGCGATGTGCGCCCTGTGCCTGGCGTTCCTGCAAGAACGCCCGAAACGGTGCAATACCGGTGCCAGGCCCGATCATGATCAGCGGCGTGTCGGGATTCGCCGGTGGATGGAAGTGCGCGGAGGGTTGCAGGTAGAGGCGCACGCCGTGTTCGCTGGCGCGGTCGGCCAGAAAGGTCGAACACACACCGCCCCGTGCCTGGCTTTCGTGCTGATAGCGCACGGTGGCGACGGTCAGGTGTACCTCATCTGGTGTGAGGACCGGGCTTGAGCTGATCGAATACAGCCGCGGTTGCAGCGGCTTGAGCAGGCGCACCCAGTGCTCTGCGTCCAACTCCAGGGGGAATTCACGGAGCAGGGTGGGCAACTGCCGGCCCCACAGCCAGGCCTGCAAGGCGGCGTGCTGGTCTGCTTCGAGCAGGGCACGCAGCCGCTCGTTACCGCGCTCGACCGCCACCCGGTTCAGCAGGTCCGGGCTGATGCGGGCGATCTCCAGGTGCTCGCTCAAGGCGACCCGCAAGGGCATGGGCGGCTGTGGATCGAGCTGCACCAGGGTGTTGCCGTCCAGGCCAAGCGTGCTCAGCACGTCTTCCACCAGGTCGGGTGAATTGACGGGCCAGACCCCCAGCGCATCGCCCGCCCGGTAGGGGAAGTGATGGCCGGCCAGGTCGAACGACAGATGACGGGTTTCCTTCTCGGCGCCGTCGCCATTGAGCAGGCGATTGCTGAGCACTCGGGTGTACAGCGGTTGGGCGCGGGTGTAGGGGTTGCGGTCGGCGTCGGCCTGCACGGGAGAGGGCGGTTGGGTCGCGACAGCCACCGCGGGCGTCCCGGTGTCCAGCTTGCCGCACAGCTCGGCCAGCCAGCCTTCAGCGGGGGCTTCATAGTCCGGCTCGCACTCCAGGCGCGGCTGGATACGGTCCGCGCCCAGGGCCGCCAGGCGCTCGTCGAGCTTGCGCCCGAAGCCGCAGAACTGCCGGTAGCTGGAGTCGCCCAGCGCCAGCACGCCGAAACGGCTGCTGCGCAGGCTGTCGGGGGCGGCGTCCGACAGCGTCTGCCAGAAGTCGACGGCGTTGTCCGGCGGCTCGCCATCGCCGAAGGTGCTGGCGACCAGCAGCACCCCGGCAGCATCGCGCAGTTGCCCAAGCTCGACGCTGTCCATGGCCTGCACGCGGGTGCGCTGGCCGGCGCTGCCCAGGCGTTGAGCGCACAGGGCGGCGAGGTGTTCGCCATTGCCCGTCTGCGAGGCCCAGAGCACCAGCCATTCAGTGCTCGACGCCTGGGCGGCGGCGCCAGGGCCGGGTCCGTCCGTACGGGAGAACACGCCGGCGAGCACACCATTGAGCAACAGGCGCCGCTGCACATCGAAGGGGGCCTGCTCGGGCAGCGTCGGTACGCCCGCCTGCGGGCCTTCGACGCTGCGCAGACCGATCAGATAACCACGCAGGTACACCTGCTCGTCAGCGCTCAGCGCCAGCGGGGCGGTCTCATGCAGGTTCAGCAGCCGTGCAACGCCGTCGATCTGTGCTGGCGTAAACGCTTTCGCGGCTGTATTGGCCAGGGTGACCGCGTCCTGTGTGACGAAAGACGCTGTTTCCTGCTCCGCAGGGGACGTCGCTTTTCGCCCGGCGGCGGTTGCCATCGCCTGTCCGGCGAACGCTGCCGTGCCCGTTTCAGCCTCGGCCATGGCCTGCAACGCTACCGCGCAGTACTTGAACGCCGGCTGCAACGACAGCGGATCGACCGCATCGCAGGTCACGGCATTGATCGCCAGCCCGTCGCCGAACACATCGTTCCAGTGAAAAGGCGCGAAGCAATTCCCCGGCCGCACTCGATCGCTGAGCATCGCCGGCAGCACCGCCACGCCCCGGCGTGAGCGCACCTGCACCGGCTTGCCCGGCACAATACCCAGACGCTCGGCATCGACCGGGTGGACCTCGACGAAGGGGCCTGGGTTGAGGCGGTTCAGCGCCGGCACCTTGCCGGTCTTGGTCAGGGTGTGCCATTGGTGCTGCACGCGGCCGGTGTTGAGCACCAGCGGGAATTCGTCGTCGGGCAACTCGGCGGGCGGCAGGTGCGGCCGGGCGAAGAACTGCGCCTTGCCGCTGGCGGTGGGAAACATGAGTGCCGGGCGCCCGGGGGCGGGATCGGCCTGAACGTAGCGAATCGGCTGGCGCACCGCCGCATCCGCCGTCGCGCAGGGCCATTGCAGCGGCTGCTCGCGCAGGCGTGCATGGCTGGCGCCGCGCAGGTCGTAGCCGGTCTTGGGGTTGGCCGTGGCCTTGAGCTCTTCGAAGACCTGCGCGGCGTCGGTGTAGCTGAACGCCTCCGTATAGCCCATGGCGCAGGCGACCCGGGCGATGATCTGCCAGTCCGGCATGGCCTCGCCCGGTGGCTGGACGGCTTGTTGGGTCAGGGTCAGGTTGCGCTCGGAGTTGATCATCACCCCTTCGGCTTCGGCCCACAGCGCACCGGGGAGCAGGATGTCGGCGTAACGGTTGGTTTCGGTGTCCAAAAAGGCTTCCTGGGTGATCACCAGTTCGGCCTTGCGCAGCCCGTCGATCACCTGCTGACGGTTGGGTACGCTGGCCACCGGGTTGGTGCAGATGATCCAGCAGGCCTTGATGGTGCCTGCGGCCATGGCCTGGAACAGGTCGACGGTACCCGTGCCGCCGTCGGCGCGCAGGCTGCCCGCCTCCAGCCCCCACAGCTGCTCGATGAAGGCGCGGTCCTCGGCGACCAGTGCCGAGCGCTGGCCCGGCAGGCCCGGCCCCATGTAGCCCATTTCGCGACCACCCATGGCGTTGGGCTGACCCGTCAGCGAGAACGGTCCGCTGCCGGTGCGGCAGATGGCGCCGGTCGCCAGGTGCAGGTTGCACAGCGCGTTGGTGTGCCAGGTGCCTTGCACGCTCTGGTTCAGGCCCATGGTCCAGCAGCTCATCCAGTTCGCCGCCTTGCCGATCCAGCGCGCCGTCGTGCGAATGTCCGCCTCGGCCAGGCCCGTGACCTGTGCGACATGGGCGGGGGTGTAGGCCTCCAGAAAGTCGTCCATCACGTCCCAGCCTTCGGTGAAGTCGGCAATGAAGGCAGGGTCGGTCAGGCCGTCTTTCACCAGCAGGTGCAGCAGGCCGTTGAGCAAGGCCAGGTCGGTGCCCGGGGCGATGGGCAGGTACAGGTCGGCCTTGTCCGCGGTCGCGGTGCGCCGTGGGTCGACGACGATCAGCCTGGCCCCGGCCTTGAGCCTATCCAGCAGGCGCAGGAACAGCACGGGATGACAGTCGGCCATGTTCGCGCCGATCACCAGAAACACATCGCTGTGCTCGATGTCATCGTAGGCGCCGGGCGGGCCGTCGGCGCCGAGGGACAGCTTGTAGCCGCTGCCGGCACTGGCCATGCACAGACGGGAGTTGGACTCGATGTGCTGGCTGCGGATGAAGCCCTTGGTCAGCTTGTTGGCCAGGTACTGCGCCTCCAGCGACATCTGCCCGCTGACGTACAGGGCAACGGCATCGGCGCCATGCGTGTCGATGATGCCGCGCAGGCGACTGGCCGTGGCCTGGATGGCCTGATCGATGCCGACGCGCACCGGGTCCTGGCTGCGCGCCTCGCGCACGAAGGCATGCTTCATCCGCCCGGCGTCGGCCACCGGCAGCGCGCAGGTGCTGCCTTTGGTGCACAGGCGTCCGGCGTTGCTCGGGTGCTGCTTGTCGCCCGAGACCTTGACGATCAGGTCGTGCTCCACCTGCATGACGATGCCGCAGCCCACCCCACAGTAAGGGCATACGCTGCGGACGGTCTTGCCGGATTCAGGAAGGGTGTCGGTCATGGCGGTGCTCTCGTGCGCAAACGACAAAGGCGCCCTGCGGCTTCAGCGTTTTTCAACGGAAGCTGCACGGCGCCTTTGTCGTGAGGTGTTGCCTGGATGGACAGCCGTCGTCGTTGACGGCGTTTGCCTAGGCGTAGCAATGGCTGGGCCAACACAGGAGCGAGACGCGGACAGACGCCGCGCCACTGCGTGCTCGCGCAGCACGGTACTGACAGGCGAGGCGTGTGCTGAGGGGGGCAGCGCATCGCGCTGGGGCGGCCCTGGCAGATGTGCACCGTTTTGGAACGTGATGGGCGCTGGAACCGAGGCGCTTTGGAGTCCCGCGCCCGCCCCAGGCACAAGCCTCACAGGCCGTTTTGCACGTTGTGGCACAACCGCTGCATAGGGTTTACGCAACCGCTGCGCAGTGCCAGCGGACCCCTTTGTCGATCAACGGCGATCGTTCGGCCCCTGGTGGCCCAAAGAACAATGACTGCGTCAGGCCCACGGGCCGGCAGCGAGAACAGGCAATGGCGCCTGGAACCTTCTGGTTCCAGGCGTTTTTTTTGCGTTGAAACAACCGGATCGGCTTCGAGAGGTGACCCATGAACAGCGAATTGGCGAGTGATCTGCACAACCTCGTGGTAATCGGCAACGGCATGGTCGGCCATCACTGCGTCGAGCAGCTGGTGCAAGCCGGGGCTTTGAGCCGCTACCGGATCCACGTGTTCAGCGAAGAGCCGCTGCGCGCCTACGACCGTGTGCACCTGTCCGAGTACTTCGGCGGTCGCGATGCCGAATCCCTGGCCCTGGGCGATGCCGCGTTCTACCAACAGGCGGGCGTGATCTTGCACCTGGGCGTACCGGTACTGGAGATCGACCGGGCACGCCAGGAGGTCATCACCGCCCAGGGGTGTGTGCCTTATGCCCACCTGGTCATGGCCACCGGCTCCTATCCGTTCGTACCCCCCATCGAAGGCGCGGCCGGCGATTCGCGTCTGGTCTACCGCACCCTGGCCGACCTCGACACCATTCGCGCCGCCGCCAACAACGCCCGGCGCGGCGTGGTGGTCGGCGGCGGCCTGCTCGGGCTAGAGGCGGCCAACGCACTGCGCAGCCTGGGCCTGGAAGCCCACGTGGTGGAGTTCGCCCCGCGCCTGATGCCGGTGCAGTTGGACGAGGCGGGCGGTGTGGCGCTCAAGGCGCGCATCGAAGCGCTGGGCGTGCACGTGCACCTGTCGTGCAGCACCCAGTCGATCACCCCAGGCGAGCACTACCGTTACCGCATGAATTTTGCCGGCGACGAATCCCTGGAAACCGACCTGGTGGTGTTCTCGGCTGGCATCCGCCCGCAGGACGCCCTCGGCAAGGCCTGCGGCCTCGAGCTGGGTGCCCGTGGCGGCATCGCCATCGACGGCGAATGCCGCAGCAGCGATCCGCACATTTCGGCCATCGGCGAGTGCGCGGCCTGGAACGGCAGCGTGTTCGGTCTGGTGGCGCCAGGTTACCGGATGGCCCGCAGCGTGGCCGCGCAGCTGTGTGGTGTTGAACATGAGTCGTTCGCCGGTGCCGACCTGTCCACCAAGCTCAAGCTGCTGGGCGTCGATGTCGGCTCCATCGGCGATGCCCAGGGCGCCAGCGCCGGCTCGCGCAGCTACCGGTTCATCGACGAGGCCACGGCCAGTTACCGGCGCCTGGTGGTGTCGGCCGACGGCAAGCAGGCCATCGGCGCCGTGCTGGTGGGCGACAACAGCTATTACGACACGCTGCTGCAATACATCCAGAACGGCATCGCACTGCCGGCCGACCCGGCGTCGCTGATCGTGCCCCAAGGCGAAGCGGCACCCGCGCTGGGCGTGGACGCGCTGCCCGCCACCGCCACCATCTGCTCGTGCCACAACGTCAGCAAGGGCGCGATCTGCAGCGCCATCGACGGCGGCTGCACGGACCTGGCCGGCATCAAGTGCCAGACCAAGGCCGGCAGCGGGTGCGGCGGGTGCGCAGGGCTGCTCAAGCAGGTGTTCGAGCATGAACTGACGGCCCGTGGCGTCACGGTCGACAAAAGCCTGTGCGAACACTTCGCCTACACCCGGCAGGAGCTGTATTCGCTGGTGCGCGTCGAACGTATCGAGACCTTCGACGAGTTGCTGGCTCGCCACGGCCAGGGTCACCTGGGCTGCGACCTCTGCAAGCCCGTGGTCGGCTCGATCCTGGCCTCGTGCTGGAACCGACCGATCATGGAGCCGTGGCTGGTGCCGCTGCAGGACACCAACGACACCTTCATGGCCAACATGCAGAAGAACGGCACCTATTCGGTGGTCCCGCGCATTCCTGGCGGTGAAATCACCCCCGACGGGCTGATCGCCATCGGCGCGGTCGCCAAGAAGTACGCCCTCTACACCAAGATCACCGGTGGCCAGCGTATCGACCTGTTCGGCGCCCAGTTGCACGAGCTGCCGGACATCTGGGCCGAACTCATCGCGGCCGGCTTCGAGACAGGCCATGCCTACGGCAAGTCGACCCGTACGGTGAAAAGCTGCGTCGGCAGCACCTGGTGCCGCTATGGCGTGCAGGACAGCGTGCGGATGGCCCTGCGCATCGAAGAGCGCTACAAGGGGCTGCGCGCGCCGCACAAGCTCAAGTTCGCCGTGTCCGGCTGCACCCGCGAATGCGCCGAGGCCCAAAGCAAGGACGTCGGCGTGATCGCCACCGAGAAGGGCTGGAACCTCTACGTTAGCGGCAACGGCGGCATGCGCCCGCGCCACGCCGAGCTGTTCGCCACCGATCTGGACGACGAGACCCTGATCCGCTACATCGACCGCTTCCTGATGCTGTACATCCGCACGGCCGACAAGCTGCAGCGCACCTCGGTGTGGCGCGAAAGCCTGGAGGGTGGCCTGGACTACCTCAAGGCGGTGGTGATCGACGACAGCCTGGGCCTGGCCGCCGAACTCGAAGCGCAGATGCAACTGGTGGTCGAGCGTTATGAATGCGAATGGGCCAATGCCCTGAACGACCCGGAAAAGCTCAAGCGCTTCCGCACCTTCGTCAATGCCGGTGGCGCGGACCCGGACGTGCAGTTCGTCACGGAACGCGGCCAGCGCCGCCCGGCACGCGCGCAAGACATGAACCTGATCGATGCAACGGAGGTGGTGTGATGAGTGGTGCGAACGCAGTGCGGGTCGATATCGACCGCCGCTGGAACAGGGTATGCGGGCGCCACGACCTGGTGGCTCATTCAGGCGTGGTCGCCTTGCTGGACGGCAGCCAGATCGCCTTGTTCTACCTACCGGACGAGCAGGGCGAGGGCCGCGTGTTCGCCCTGGAAAACCGCGACCCGCGGTCGGGGGCCAATGTCATCGGTCGCGGCCTGATCGGCAGCGTGTCGGGCAAGCTGGTGGTCGCCGCGCCGTTGTACAAACAGCATTTCGGCCTGGAAGACGGGGCGTGCATGGAAATGCCCACGGAGCGGCTGCGGGTCTGGCCGGCGCGGCTGCGGGGGGATGACGTGGAAGTCGAGGCCGCGGTGACTGGACCGTGAAGGGCACCGAAGCCGGGGCCTCGGCAGGTAGCGCGAGGCGGTTCGGTAGCCTGTCAGAATGGTCGTGATCACCCCGGTTTGTCGGCGATGCAGGCGGTGATGGGCTGGACGCTATCGCGGGCAAGCCCGCTCCCACACTACCGTGGCAGCCTGCACTCTCTGCGGTGTGATGACAGGTGTGGGAGCCGGCTTGCCGGCGATGAGGACGGGGCACGCGCCGGCTCTCGTCGAGGAAAGCACAATTGCCGATGGGAGCTGGAAACCAGCAAGCCCATCATTACCCCACGCCTCTCCTTTCCTATCACCCAGATGGACTGGGCCTTCCGCGCTCGACGCTGTGTTGAACAGACCCGCCGTCGATGTCGAAAGGCGCTCTGTGTGAGTCACCGCTATCACGCCGCGCTCAATAACGCCCTAGCCCTGCAGCGCATCGAGCCAGACTTGATCGACCTGCTGATGTCCATTAGGCAGATTTCGTTTATTTCGATTGTTTCTAGTTTCGTTTATTTCGATTATAAATTCATTGCTCGCTTCATGAGGATCAAACATTCAAGCTGCTTTTTGGAGATACGCCATGACCCACACAGACCCTGCTCGAGGCATCCTCCCGGATGAAAAAGCGATCGCTGTGGCGATTGAATCAAGTCGTCAGATTGCGGCTTTCGTTTCTACGAAGTTGGAGACCCAACGTATTGAACTGGTCGGTGAAGCCCAGCAACGTCAGATCGTCGAACTTCCCACGGCCGCGCTCAAATTGCTTGGTGACATACTCAGCGAGCTTGCCCTGGGCAACGCCGTAGAGGTGGTACCGATCCACGCAGAGCTAACGACTCAGGAAGGTACCGACATGCTCAACGTCTCTCGCCCTCATCTGGTCAAACTGTTGGACGAGGGGCAGATTCCGCACACAAAAACCGGTAGCCACCGACGCATAAAGTTCACCGACCTCATGGCTTACAAAACGAATCGCCACAAGGCGAGCCAGACCGCCATGGAAGAATTGGCTGCGCAAGCCCAAGCACTCGACATGGGGTATCAATGAGGCGCTCACCCTTCACCGTCGTCTACGATGCCTGTGTACTGTATCCGGCCCCTTACGTGATCTGCTGATGCACCTCGCTCTGACGGGCATCTATCGCGCGCGCTGGTCTGAACAGATCCACAACGAGTGGACACGAAATGTGCTGAAAAACCGTCCCGACTTGACAGAGGCGCACCTGAATCGAACCGTTGAGCTCATGAATCAGGCAATTCCTGATTGCCTGGTAGTCGATCATGAGCCCTTGATTCAAGGGCTCGATCTCCCCGATCGAGATGACCGACACGTCTTGGCGGCTGCCATCAAATGCGGCGCGTCGGTTATCGTCACTTACAACCTCAAGGATTTTCCTGCACAGATCCTGAGGCGCTTCGATATCGGGGCCCTGCATCCCGATGTCTTTCTTTCCGACATATGGGACTTGGATCAAGCCGCCGTACTTGAAGCCGTCCAGAAACAGCGTGCTTTTCTGAAGAATCCTGTACACACGCCCCGCGAACTGCTGGATACCTTGCTCAAGCAAAGACTTCCAGAAATCGTCAAGCATCTTTCCAGTTACGAATCGTTGATCTGATCCTCAAGGCCACTTCCCTGCGGTCCAGTACACCGGGGCTCAACTGACCCGCCTGCTCCCCGGCTGGAGCCATAGGCGCTATCCGGCGCTGGCCTCGATCATCGCTGAGCTAGCCCGGTAAGAGGGTCTGCATTACCGCGGCATCGACCACCGCGAATTGCTGAGGCAACAATGGCGCTTCTTGCGGGAGATGGGGCGAGCGCCCGGTGATGAACAGCGGGTGACGAAACGCTAGGGGAGGGTGGACATAGTCGCGACGGAAGGTCGAAGTGGGACTTCGTCAGCCGAGGAGGGCATCCGTCTCGAGGGGCTTGGCTTGTCAGCATGTGGAAAGGGGCTAGCCAAGCCAAGAGCCGAATCATGACCTGTCCTTGCCAACGATGTATGTGGGCTCGGCGCGCTGGCAACGTGCCTCTTGTCTATGGCTATGACCAGAGCGAGACAAGCGGTAGAGTTGGTGCACGGATCGCCGACGTGCGTGGCTGCCCAACCGCACCTAGCGCCCTAGAGCGCACATCCGTGACCAGCAGATCGTACAGGGCGGCTGCATTGCTCATGCGTATGCGTTCTTGCGTCGTATCCCAGGAAGCCTCCACTCACGAGCCTCACCATGACCACTTCGTCCCGCACCCCTGCAAAACCAGGCCTCTATCAACTCCACATCGCCCTGGCGGACAGCGATCCGCTGATCTGGCGCCGCGTGATCGTGCCGCAGACCATCACGTTGGCTCGCCTGCATCTGGTCATCCAGGTCGCCATGGGTTGGGAAAACGCTCACCTGCACCAATACCTGATCAATGGCGTCTGGTACGGCGTTCCTGACCCGGACGGCGAGAGCACGATCAAGTCCCAGGCGCGGCGCTCGTTGGTCAAGACACTGGGCACGGAAACCACCTTCCGCTATGTCTACGACCTCGGTGACAGCTGGGACCATGTGGTGACGGTGGAACAGGTGGTCCCGCGCAGCAAGTACCGCAACCTGCCTACCTGCATCGCGGGGGAAAACGCCTGCCCGCCAGAGGACATCGGTGGCCTGGGTGGGTACGAGATGATGCTCGAAGCGCTTGGTGACCCTCAGCATCCAGAGCATGGCCTGTTCAGGGAGTTCTTCCCGTACGGGTTCGACCCACAGGACTTTTCACAACGCGACACGAACTTCTGGCTGAAAGGGCTCGAGGTGTGATGACCGCCTAGAAGGCCAGGCGCATGCGTTGCAATTGGTCCTGTACGCCGCCTGGCAGCACGCAGGTGTCCAAGTCCTGCAGCCAGGTGAATCCAACCTTGTCGTACAGCGCCAAGGCCGCTTGGTTGGACTTGAGCACCGTCAGTTCGATACCGGTGAAGCCGATGCGCCGTGCATGGCGCATGACGGCTTCGAGCAGCGCGGCCCCATGGCCGTGTCGGCGAAACTCGCGCTTGACCTGCATGCCCAGCAGACCCACCTGCGGATCGCCCTGGGGCCGACAGAAGCTGTCCGGGAACGCCTCGGCCGAACCGACGATCTGCCCGTTCTGAACGGCCACGTAGACGGGCCAGTCGTGCTGCTCGACGGCGGCCAGAGCGCGCTCGATGGCCTGGATCGGCGGCGCCTGGGTCGAGACCGAAAACAGTCCTTCGCCGCTCACCTCGGCGAACAGCGCATGGAAGCCTGCAAGGTCGCTGGCTTGAATCTTCCTGATGTTCATGTGTTTCCGTACTGTGCGGTTTCAGTTACGCATCATGCTCGGCCAGGGTACGGTGCAGAAGATCGCAGGTATTGATCTGTGACATGGTTATCACTTTGATCGATTCCATAAGGGCTGCATGCGGCCAAGTTGGGCGCCGGTCATGGAGGCAGGACGCTGGGTGATGAAGCGTTCCATTTCGCATCATCACGCGCATGCCTGCGGAAGCCGCGTCATTCTTCGGAACAGTCGTCGAGCGTCAGCGCGGCCAACTGCGACAGCAGGGTCAGGTGTTCGATGGCCTGGGTTTTCTCCAGGTACTTGAGCTTGGCCGCCCCGCCGAGGAGGATGGCCGGGCAGAAGCCGTACATCTCATCGCTGCGCAGCGTGCCGAATTGCGCCTTCGCGCTGTCGAACAGGCCGTTGAAATCGTTCTCCTCGGGCGTCACGGAGTGCAGGAAGCGTTGCAGTTCGCGGCTCCATTCGTCTCGGGGAATGTCCATGTTGTGAACCATGAACGTCGACGAACAGCTGTCGATGGTCAGATGCAGTCCGCTCTCTTCGCCCCAGAGGTAAAGGTCCCCGAACGCGCTGCGTGCAAACGTGTGGTACGTATCGAGGTGGGACAGGGGGTGGCCCTCTAACCAAGACTCCACGACGCCTGCGTACGCCTGCGGATCAACCAGCCAGAACAGGCCGTCGCCATAGCCGCACCAGCCGTAATCACGCCAATGGTCCAACAACAGGTCAGGCAGCTTGTCCTTGTAGTCTTCTAACCGCGAGGCGGGAACGGCTTGCCGGTCGAAGGGCTCACCGAAGTGGGCGAGGCAGTGGTTGAGTGTGGTGGTCATAAGGTCAGTCCTTGAGGGTTTAGGGGGGTGTGGAAAAGGTAAGTCTGGGTCAAGTGGTCTACGAGGTAACGCGCCGGTGGCTGCTGCATTGCGCCCTGATGTGTCTGGTGCGTCTAGCGACGAGGGTAGGCAGCCGTCGAACGAGTACATCAATACAGATCGGAAAGCGTATAGGGCTCCAAAGGGGACAGTTGCGACAAGAAGGTGAGGTGCTCAATGGTGTTCACTTTTTCCAGGTTCTCCAATTTTTCACTGCCGCCCAGCATGAGCGCAGGAACGAAGCCATACATTTCGCCGCTCTTCAGAGGTCCGAGTTTTTTCCGCGCGCGGCTGAAAAAGCCTAGAAAGTCGCTACTTTCGATACTGGGGTTCATGAAAAAAATCTGGCTTTGTCTGTTCAGCGAGTCTTCAGTGGTACCCAGTTCATAGGCGCAGTAGCGAGATAAGACGCTTTCAATTTTAAGGGAATAACCTGTTTTTTCGCCCCATAGGTACAAGCATCCGAATGCAGTGCGTGCGATTACATGATAGGTATCCCTTGCTTCGAAGGCTGTTCCCCCAAGCCACGAGCGTACAACGCTTTCGTATTCAGCTGGGTTGACTATCCAGAAAATGCCGCCTGCATGAGCGCTCCAGCCATAGTCCTCCCAGTAGTTTAACAGGCGTCCAGGTAATTTATTCCTGTAATGTTCAATGGCCGTTGATGGCACTGGTGTGTGTGAAGTTGGGTTGCCCATTTCTTCTATAAAAAGGCTGATTGCCTCATCCATCAGAATTCCTTATTTTAAATTTTACACGTGAGGATGTATGCTTTCGTGCCGGCGGGGAGGCCTCATTGTGACCGAACAGGTTTCTTATGAGCTGAGTCAGATAAACGTTTGCAACGAAAACGTGCTTGGCGGTGCGTGTATTTTGGTTGCAACTGAGCATTCATGGGTAAAGGTTTGCTAGTGTGTAGGGCTCTAAGGGAGCGAGCTGAGCCAGAAACGTCAGGTGTTCTATGATCTTGAGCTTTTCTAAATTTTTCAAATCTTCGCTTCCACCAATCATCAGCGCTGGAACGAAACCATATATTTCGTCACTTTGCAGGATGCCGAGTTTTCTTTTAGCAGGGTCGAAGAGGTCTAGGAAATCGCTGAATTCGAAGCTGGCAGAAAGGAAGAAACTCAAGCATTGCCTGTCCAGGTCTTCTGCAGTCGTCCCTGGTTTTTTATAAGCATAAAGCGAATAACAACTCTCAATGGTCAGGGACTGCCCCGTCTTTTCGCCCCACAAATAGAGTTTTCCAAATGCAGTGCGTGCGATGACATGGTAAGTGTCTCGCGTCTCGAACACTGTGTCTTTGAGCCATGCGCTAACGACGCCTTCATACTCCTGAGGATCTACGATCCAAAAAATTCCGTCTGCATGGCCGCTCCAGCCATAATCCTGCCAATAATTGAGCAGGCGCTCTGGCAATATTTTGCTGTAACGTACGATGCTTGATGTGGGTACAGCTTCTTGAGCGATCGGGGTGCCCATTTCTTCAAAGAAAAGTCTAATGACGTCATCCATTATATTCTGCTCTTGCTCAGTTTTTGTACGAAAAGTTTCACCCTGCACGACGGAGTCTGTAGGTCAGGATATCTCTGGCCGTAAAGCGTTTGGCTAGCTTTTCGCAGCGCGGGCCAGTTTTTATGAGTGGTCTTCCGGCTCGCTAGTCAAACATCCTTTCGGTAATGCTCGAATCTACTTGCCTATCGCTAAAGTCTGCCATGATATCCCTGCTTCCAGCGCTTAGGTCGGGCTTATGCAGTGCTGCCAGCGGTGAAAGGGTTTCTTGAACGTGTTTCTTTGCCAGCGCTCTAGCTTTTGTAGGGCTTATCGTGGCTGAACATTTCTTCTAACCTGAGTCAAATAACCTCTCCACAATGAGAACGTGCTCGGCGGCGTTTTATTTTGTTACTAAAGCTGAGTACTTATGGATAAAGGTCTGCAAGTGTAAAGGGCTCAAGTGGAGCGAGCTGAGCCAGAAACATCAAGTGTTCTATGATCTTGAGCTTTTCTAGGTTTTTCAAATCTTCGCTTCCACCAATCATCAGCGCTGGTACGAAACCATACATTTCGTCACTCTGCAGGATGCCGAGTTTTCTTTTGGCAGGGGCAAAGAGATCCAGGAAGTCGCTGAATTCGAAGGTGGTAGAAATGAAAAAGCTCATACATTGCCTGTCCAGATCTTCTGCAGTCGTCCCTTGCTCTTGATAGCCATAACGCGAATAGCAACTATCGATGGTCAGGGACTGTCCCGTCTTTTCGCCCCACAGATAGAGTGTTCCAAATGCAGTACGTGCGATGACATGGTAAGTGTCTAGCGTCTCAAATACCGTGTCTTTGAGCCATAGGCTGACGACGCCTTCGTACTCCTGAGGATCTACGATCCAAAAAATTCCGTCTGCATGTCCGCTCCATCCATAATCATGCCAATAATTGAGCAAGCGCTCCGGCAGTATTTTGCTGTAACGTACGATGCTTGATGTGGGCACAGCTTTTTGAGCAATCGGCGTGCCCATCTCGTCAAAGAAAAGCTTGATGACTTCATCCACTCTTTTTCTCCTTTTGGCTAGCACTTGTAGAGCTTGACATTTAAGAATGTCGTTTTTCGTGCATGCTGAGGAATTTTCTCGGCAGCGGTTTTGATTGGATCAATTTTTCGTTTCCATTGGGCGCCAATGCTCGAGTTGACTTGTCGGTCACCGAAGTCTGCGATGATATCTTTCCCTCCTGCAATCAAATCGGGATTGTGAAGCGCTGCCAATGATGACATGGTTTCCTGCGTATGTTGTCTAGCAAGCGCTTTGGCTTCGTCAATGCTCATTGTGGCCGAGTATTCCTTTACTAGCCTAGAATGGAGTTGTCTTCTCAGTAATGAACGTGCTCGTTTCGCAACATGTGGATCCCGTTTTTTAGGATCAGCAACATTCTCCAAATATTCCTCAACCGTCAGCCGGTTCAACCCTCCTTCCTGCCCCTTCAACTGCCGCACAAACTCATCACCCTTCGACGCCGGCAATCGATCCGCCCTGAAACACTCCACCTCATGCACAGGCATGGTAGTCGATTTGCCCTTGCCTGGCCCTTCGTGGCGATCACCCGGTTTGGGGGACGAGGGCGACGCGTTTCCCTGGCCGGCTTCGACCCGCCGCGGCTCGGTGGCCTTCAGGTCAGGGTGGCGTTTGAGCTTGTCTTCATGCTTGAGCATCCACTGCGCGATCCTGCTGCCCCGTGCGCTGCGCTGCATGTCCTGGGCAAGCACCATTGCCGAACCGCCACCTCGTGTCAGGTAGGCGACGATCGCGCCGAGCAGCAGAACCACCACGGCTTCGTGGGACCGCGCAATGTCCCATGCGCCTTGCTGGGCCGCCGTGGGGTCGTCGTAAAAGGTGTTCAGTGGGTCGTTGGGCAGTTCTCGAGGGCCGCGCCACGCCGTGGCGATGCCGCGCACATACCCTTCGATGATGGCCGGGAGCCCGTCCATGAAAAACTCGGCGACCGATGCCAGGCCAAGGATGCTGAGCAGCCAGCCACCGGCTTGGGCGCCGATCAGCGCGCCGCTCGCCGCGCCTGGCACGGCGCCGATGCCCGCCGCGAAAAACCCTATGCCCCCACCGATCACGGCGCCGGTCACGGTGCTGCCGACGACGATCATGGCCATCTCGGCCACGACCTCGATCAGGTCGTCGAGGATGTCGTGGATATCGAGATCGGCGAAGCGCTTGAGCAACTGGTGGGCCGCTTCACGTTCGGCCAGGTCGCAGGCATGACGGACGCTCCTGATTCTGCGCCGGAGCAGATGAAGACTCGCACGGTGGGGTGAGCCGTGCGCGCTGAACGTGGGTGAGTACGGATCGGGATTGGCCGGGGCATGAACGTCGAACAGGTGTTCGATCTTGGCCTCCAGCGCCAGCCAGTCGAGAATCCATATCCCTGGGATCATGCGTCGCTCCTGCGCAATGTCAGTCGTTCAGGTAATAAGCAACCAAGCCGCTCTCTCTCGAGAGCGATCGATACTCGATAAGTCGATGTCAGGTTTATTCGCGTGCAGGCGCACACGTTCCGAACTCGGAATAAAGTTTTTGTTAACGGAAAAGTAATCGCCTGCACGGCAGTTAAACGAGGACGCCGCATTCAGCCGAAAGACTTAAGTAGCGGTCACATAAAGGCGGCGACAGTCAAAGCGTAAAGAAGGCTCTATACGCGTGGCAATCGTTTAAATGTAAAAGTCCGATATTTGGGAAAGGGACTACAAGGTCGTAGGAAAAGTAGAAGAATTCCTACAACAAAATTCCATAAGTTAAACGCGTTGTTGTTCGGGGACGTCAGCGCTTCCTGTCTCCACACGAAGCGCGCACCCGCAGCGGCGCCTCTTTACACCTGCGCCTTCGCCCGAACGTCACGCTCGTGCGTCTCGAGCCACTGCACCACCCGATCCGCGTTCATGGGGCGCGCGAACAGGAAGCCTTGCCCTTCGTCGCACCCCCATTCGGCCAGCAGCACGCGTTCGATATCGGTCTCGATGCCTTCGGCCACTACCTTGTATCCGGTCTTGCGTGCCAGGTTGATGATCGTCTTGACCAGGCGCTGGTCCTTTTCCTCGGTGGCGAGGTTGTGCACCAGCGTGCGGTCGACCTTGATGACTTCGGCAGGCAGGTCGCGCAGGTAGATCCAGTTGCTGTAACCCGAACCGAAGTCGTCGATGGCGATGCGCACGCCGGCCTGGCGCAGCCGTTGCAGCTGCGAGCACACCACCTCGGGCGAACGCATCAGCGAGCTTTCGGTGAGTTCGATCGAGAACGAGCCGCGGGGCAGAGCCTGCTCGTCCAGCAGGCCGATGATCAGGTCGGCCAGGCGGGTGTTCTCCAGGTCCGGCGCCGCCAGGTTGATGGCGATCGGCATGCGCAGGCCTTGCCGGTGCCAGGCGCCGGCCTGTTCGATGGCGGCCCGGGCCACGAGGCAACTGAGGTTTTCGATGAGCGCGGTCTTTTCCGCCAGGGGAATGAACTCGGCGGGAGAAATCACACCCAGCACCGGGTGCGTCCAGCGCAGCAAGGCTTCGACGCCGGTGCAGTGGCCGTCGCGCAGCGACACCTTGGGCTGGTAGTCGAGGCGGAACTGATCACCCGAATGGACGGCCACCGACAAGGCGCTCACCAGGTTCAGGGCGCGCTGTTGCGCAGCGTCGATCTCGGACTGGTAGAGCGTCCAGCCCAGACGCTTGGCGCGTGCGTTGTCGGAGGCGCCGACCACCAGGCGCACGTGGTCCTGGTCGAAGGGTGTGTCTCGACCGATGGGCAGGACGCCGATGCCGATGTTCATGTGCAAGGGAATGCCGTCGTTCACCAGCGGCTGGCTAAAGTGGTCGAGGATCAGCTGGTAGAGCGCCGGTCCGTCGCAGGGTTCTTCCAGCAACAGGCCGAAGCGGGTAGGGCTAACCTTGTACAACGCGTGCCGCAGGGGCAGCAAGGTCAGGAAGCGGTCGCGGATGGCCAGCATCATGTTGCTGGCGAAGGTGTAGCCGAACGCCTTGACCACGTCGTTCAGGGCCCTGGGCGAAATCACATCAATGGCCACCAGTTGCGTGGCCCGCTGCGCACGCATCGACAGCAAAATGTCCTGTTCGAGCTTGGAGCGGTTGTACAACCCGGTAGGCGGGTCGATGTACGAGGCCGCGCGCAGGTTGCTCAAGCGGATCATCACCAGCTCGGCCATGTGCTGTAGAAAGGCCGCCTGCTTTTCGTTCATGGCCCCGCGTGGCTGCGTGTCGGCCACGCACAGGCTGCCCAGCCCCAGCCCTTCGCTCGACAGGATCGGGAAGCCGGCGTAGTAGCGCAGCCCTGGGTCGTCGACCATCAAGGGATTGGTGGCGAAGCGCACGTCCTGCCAGGTGTCGAGCACTTCGAGCAGGCGCGGTTCGAGAATGGTGTAGGCACAGATCGCTTCGTCACGGGGCGCCGATTCGACCGCCAGGCCGATCTGGGCGCGAAAGATCTGGCGCTCGCTCTCGACGATGGAAATGAAGGCGATCGGCACCTCGAGCACGGAAGCGGTCATCGCCACGAGCTTGGCCAGGACCGGGTCTTCCTTGCTGCGCGCTTCGGCCTCCAGGTCCCTGAGCATGTTCAGCCGTGCGTCTTCATGCTCCGGCATCGGGCAATACGTCACTTCCATGGTTCATCCAGATGGCAATGCTTCTTCGCTACGGGTATCGGCGCGCCAGGGCCGATATGAAGGGCGCACTGACGGGCGGTCGTGCGTGGATCGAACTCGCTGGGCCGGCGGTGTCTCGAATCAGCATAGGCGTTACCACTCAAGAGGAGAACTGTCATGCCCTCTCCAGACGACCAGGGTTTGCCCCCGGTAGACCCGTTGCCCCATTCGAACAACCCGCTGAGCCCAGGCCGTGTCGACGTTCATCCCTCACGCGATGCTGGCGTGGAGCAGTTGCCCGACGATCACGATCACCGGCCCATCGACGGTGGCGACACACCGCTCGACCCGCAGCCGACGAATGAAGAAACCGACAACGCCGAGTTCGATGGTCAGCCCGATCCGCGCTGACCTGCGTATTGCGTGTGCTCTTTGGCCCGCTGATGCGGGCTTTTTTACGGCTGGAGCCTGGGCGAAGCGATCCACCTCCCGGTAATCGTCCGATTTGAACCTGACGCCTATTGCGCCACTCAACCTTTGGCGACACCGTGAACCGAACCCTGGCCCTGATGAGGTTTCCATGAACGCTATCGAACTGCTGGTCAACGATCACAAGACCGTGAAGAAGCTGCTGGAGGACCTGACCTCGACCACCGAGCGCGCCGTGAAGAAACGCGCCGAGTTGTTGGGCAAGCTGGACTACGAACTGCGGCTGCACACGCAACTGGAAGAAGAAATCCTCTACCCCGCATTCAAGAAGGCGGGCAAGAAAGAAGAAGCGACGATGTACTACGAGGCCAAGGAAGAGCACCGTACCGTCGACGCGCTGGTGCTGCCGGACCTGATGAAGACCGACACCGGCACCGTGGAGTTTTCCGGGCGCGCCAAGGTGATGAAGGAGCTGCTCGAGCACCACATCGAAGAAGAGGAAAGCGAGATGTTCCCCAAGGCGCGGGAGCTGTTCTCCGACGCCGAGCTGGAGACGCTGGGCCAGCAGATGGAGCAGTACAAGAAAGACTTCAAAGGCACCCAGCACGCCGCATGACCGGTCGATGCGCACGACAGCCCCTGGGCGTCGTGCGCATTGGCTCTGGTGTATGAAGCGCGCGGGCGCCGGGTCTCAACAGATCTACGCCTTCTTCGCACCTCTCAGCTTGCCTTGGCAAGACCGTACGCGACGCCCTCGGCCGTTGCCGCCGATTCAGGGTCATTGACGGCCTTGGCCAGCAACGCCACCTCCTGGCATTTCTGCACCGCGAACGCCAGCCAGCGCTTGGGCTCGTCGTTCGAACCTTGCAGCAGCGAGCACGACGGTGCCACCCACAGACGATCGCCCAGCCGTTCAGCGGCATGACGCAGGACACCCATCGCCTTGTCCACGTCGCACCCCTCGAGGTTACGGCCATCGACCAGACCCAGCGACAGCGTCTTGTAGGTGGGCAGGCGGTCCAGGAGGGTAGGGTACTGCTCCGGTGCGCACACCAGGTCGATGTGCAGGCCATCGACTGGCAGGTTGGCGGCCAGCCCCAGGTTGTCCTGCAGGCCACCGAAATAGGTGGTGATCAGCTTCTTCAACGGCGCGCGCTGAAGCAGGTTGTAGACGCGTTCGTAAGCATTCTTCCAAGCCTGGGGCAGGTCCAGGGCCAGGATCGGTTCGTCGATCTGCACCCACTCCACGCCCTGATCGGCCAGGCGATGGAAGATCTGGTCGTACAGCGGCAGCAGGCGCTCGACCAGGTCCAGCCTGTCGAAGGCCTCGTCCTGGGCTTTGCCCAGCCAGAGGTAGGTCAGCGGACCCAGGATCACTGGCTTGACGCTGTAGCCCAAGGCCTGGGCTTCATCCACCTCCTCGAACAGTTGCGTCCAGCTCAGCTGGAAGGCCTGGTCGGCACTGAAGACCGGGACTTGGTAGACATGGTCGGTGTCGAACCACGAGGCCGTTTCCTCAATCGGAGCCCCTTTGCCATCCACTGGATCGACCGACCCGCCGTGTGCCATGGCGAACAGCGTGTGCAGCGTCGCTGCGCCATCACCCTGGGGGCGAACGTACTCAGGGATCACGCCGAAGGTCAGCGAATGGGTCAGGACCTGATCATGCCAGGCGAAGTCGCCCACGGGCAGCAGGTCGATACCGGCCTCGCTCTGCGCCTGCCAGTGTGCGGCGCGCACTGCCTGGCCCATGGCCCGCAGGCCGGCTTCGTCGAGATTGCCCTGGCGAAAGGCCTCCTGGGCGCGTTTCAGTTCACGGTCGCGCCCGATGCGCGGGGATCCCAGGGTGTGTGCAACGGCCATGTGTCGAATCTCCAGTCAGATGTGCACAGTCTGCCGAGCCTTCGTGCCTGAGAAAATCTAATTAAATTCGCTTTGATCCTGAGCATTTCTAATGCAGCACGCGTGCTGCCTTCCAGGTACCGTTCAGGCACTGGACCCACGCCGGCCTTGAAACCCGTCGATCTCCCCTTAATATGTGTCGGCTACGGAGCAGGGGTAGTCTCACCCTCTGATCACGCGAACGCGCCCATCGAAGGGCCGTTCACAGACTAAACCCCGAAGAGGTACAGACGTTGGCCATCATCCACCCCAAAGTCCGCGGTTTCATCTGCACCACGACCCACCCGAAAGGCTGCGAACTCAACGTTCGTGACCAGATCGAGGCGACCCGCGCACTGGGCGTTCGTGAAGACGGGCCGAAGAAGGTCCTGGTGATCGGCGCCTCCAGCGGCTACGGCCTGGCCGCCCGCATCACCGCGGCATTCGGCTTCAAGGCCGACACCCTGGGCGTGTTCTTCGAAAAGCCAGGCACCGAGACCAAGCCCGGCACCGCCGGTTGGTACAACGCCGCAGCCTTCGACAAGTTCGCCAAGGAAGAAGGCCTGTACAGCAAGTCGATCAATGGCGATGCCTTCTCCGATGAAGCGCGGGCCAAGGTCATCGAGCTGATCAAGAACGACATGGGCGGCAAGGTCGACCTGGTGGTCTACTCCCTGGCCTCGCCCGTGCGCAAGCTGCCGAAGACCGGTGAGCTGGTGCGCTCGGCCCTCAAGCCGATCGGCGAGCCGTACACGTCGACCGCCATCGACACCAACAAGGACACCATCATCGAGGCCGCGATCGAGCCGGCCTCCGAACAGGAAATCCAGGACACCGTCACCGTCATGGGTGGCCAGGACTGGCAGCTGTGGATCGAGGCCCTGGCCGACGCCGGTGTCCTGGCCGAACAGGCCCGCACCGTGGCGTTCAGCTACATCGGTACCGAGATCACCTGGCCGATCTACTGGGACGGCGCCCTGGGCAAGGCCAAGCAGGACCTGGACGACACCGCGCTGCGCCTGGATGCCAAGCTGTCCGAGGCCATCGGCGGCGGCGCCAACGTGGCCGTGCTCAAGTCGGTGGTGACCCAGGCCAGCTCGGCCATCCCGGTCATGCCGCTGTACCTGTCCATGGTCTTCAAGGTGATGAAAGAGCAGGGCATCCACGAAGGTACCGGCGACCAGCTCAACCGCATGTTCCGCGACCGGCTGTACCGCACCGATGGCCAGCCAGGGGAAGTCGACGAGAAAGGCCGCCTGCGCCTGGACGACTGGGAGCTGCGCGACGACGTGCAGAACGCCTGCAAGGCCCTGTGGCCGCAGGTGACCACCGAGAACCTGTTCGAGCTGACCGACTACGCCGGCTACAAGCGTGAATTCCTGAACCTGTTCGGCTTCGAGCGCACCGATGTCGACTACGACCAGGACGTGGCGACCGACGTGCAGTTCGACTGCGTTCAGCTGTAAGCTTCACTCCGAACCCGCACGGCTTTCGAAGCGTGCGGGTTTTCTTTCGGTCTGAAACTAGTTGATACAAATTATTTCACGCCGCGCGCGAGCAATCCTCCCACTTCTGGCCTATACCGCTTCCTGGGGAAGTCGATTCAATCAGCTAGGGGAATACACATGGGAGCGAGTGCGCTACTGCAAAAGCTCAGGCAGAAAGGCCTGAAGCGTTCACTGAAGACGGCCTTCGAACGGTACGTGTTCTTTCACTGGGAACTGATCTGGACCGAGCGTGACCTGAGCATGCCGATCGAGCGGTTCAAACTGCGTGAGCACCCACCGCTCACCCGCCTCGACATCACCCCCGACAACGTGCACCGCTTTCAGAAGCATTTCGGTGATCGCGTGGGCGTCATGCGCGAGTTCGCCGAACAAGGCCATGTCGGGCACATGTGGATAGACGAAGCCGGTGACGTCGTTGGCGTAATGTGGTCGACCACTCAGGATTACTACGACAAGCACTACTACGGCTGTACGTTCAAGGTCGCGCCAGGCCAGTACTTCGCGCACAGCGGGGAACTGATCCGCCGTTACTACGGCACGCGTCTGTCGCAGACCGCGCAGCTGACCATGTGGGAATGCATGCGCGAGAAGGGCTGCACGACGACGATCGACGTGGTCGAAAGCCACAACGTGCCGGCCATGCGTCTGCACATGCGCATGGGCTATGTCGAAATGGGGCGGATCACCCACGTGTACGGGCTGTTCGGGCGCTGGCGCCTGTTCCGCGAAACGACCTACGAGGGTTCGCGTCTGGAGCAGCTGTGCCGGCCCTTGCTGCGCGGCGTGGCGGCGGCGTGAAAGCCGATGGGCCTGGGTGTGCCCCAGGCCAAGGCTCACGCAACCGCTGTCAGGCCAGACGTTCCAGAGGCGGCGTGACGAAGGTGACACCGGCCAGGCCATGGGCGATCAGCGCCCGGATGTTGGCATGGTCGCTACCGTCCGGCGTGGCCTGCACGCTGCGATAGTGTTCGCCGAACGCCAGCAAGGCTTCCTGGTCGCTCAGGCCCTCGAGCACGGCCAGGCCCAGGGTCTTGCAGGAGCCTTCGTTCTGCCCGGCAGCGTTGTGCACGCCCCCGTTGTCGAAGGCTTGCGGCGTGTAGCGGTAGTGCTCGGCGATGAACGCCAGCGTGTCGGCGAAGGCATGCTCGCCGGTGGTCAGGCGGGCGCGCAGGGTAGCCAGGTCAGTCACGGGGTTTTCCTTTTTCGAAGGCCGCCTGTTGGGCAGGGCTGGCGTCGGTCTGATAACGGTCTTTCCACTCGGCATAGGGCATGCCGTACACCGCTTCGCGGGCATCGTCCAGGCTCAGGTCGAGCTGCTGCTCGTCGGCGGCGGCCTTGTACCACTTCGACAGGCAATTGCGGCAGAAGCCCGACAGGTTCATCAGGTCGATGTTCTGCACATCGGTGCGATGACGCAGGTGTTCGACCAGGCGACGAAACGCGGCGGCCTCGAGTTCGAGCTGTTGTTGGGGTGTCATGGGCGACCTCCTAGGCGATTCGATTCTTCAGATGGCGGCCACCGTTGATGACCACCTGGCTTCCGGTGCTGTAGCGACTTTCGAGCAAAAACATCACGGCGTCGACCAAGGGGCCCGCGCCCGGCTCGAATTCCAGCAGGGCTTTCTTCAGGGCCTGTTCTCGGTACGCCTGGTCGCCGTCTTCCTTGAAGATCAGCAACCCCGGCAGGATACCGTTGACCCGCACGCCGGGCGCGTACTTCTCGGCGAACGACAGCACCATGTTCTGCAGGGCGGCCTTGGTCGCGGCATAGCCGATGTGGCTCTTGCTGCCCCGTGACGAGGTCTCGTCGCAGACATGGATGATGTCGGCCTTCTCGACCTTCGCCAGCTGGTCGCCCAGCGCCAGGTTGAGGTGATAGGGCGCCTCGACGTGCAGCTGGAACATGGTCTGCAGGTTGTCCAGACCGTCGTCCAGCCAGAGCGACGCGTTGTGCACGATCGCGCGCAGGCCGGGGTAGTCGTTGCGCAGATGGTCGATCAGCGCCTGGCGCTCGGCCGCCACGCACAGGTCGGCCTGGAACGGGATGATGTTCGGGTGTGCGGCGTCGGTGCCGATGCTGCGGCTGGTGCTGACCACGGTATGGCCGGCCTTGGCCAGCGCGAGTGCCAGGGCCAGCCCGACCCGCTGACTGGCGCCGGTGACGAGAATGGGGCTGTTCATGTGCTGGGTGGTCAACGCTGTCTGCTCAGTGGGAAGGTCGTCGAGCATAACCGAAGTGCAGGGCCTCGCGCAGGCGTGCCGGCCTCACTCCAGCAACGGGTCATGCACGTCCGGGTGCACGCGTCGGTGCGCCTGGAGGATGTAGTCACGCAGGCGCTCGATCTCGTCTTCGGCGCTTTCGCTCAGGTCGTAGGCCGCCAGGCGGCTGTCGATCTGCCGACGCTTGAGGCCGCGCAGACGAATCGGTAGCTCGCCCGGCGGTGCGAAGCGCATGTTGAAGCGCGTGGGCGTCCTGGCGGTGCCCTGGGCTTCCAGCAGCACCCCTTTGAACGAGATGTCGCGCACCCACAGTCGGCTGGCACGGTCACGGTCGTCGAGCAGGGCGACAGGTGTCTCCAGCGTCAGGCGCCACGGCCGCAACATGGGCCCGTCTTCGTAGATGTCGGGCATGCCCAGTTGCAGGTGCAGCGTGTGGAATTCATCTTCCACCAGGTGCAGGGGGAAGCTGATCTGCTGATTGTTGATGTGCGCCTGCAAGGTGACCTGTTCATGGCCGACCAGGCGCGTGAGCAGGTCCTGGACCCGACGATCGCCATCCACGCGCAAGCCAGGCCCCGCATCGGTCGAACCGGGCTGGGGAAGGCGCTGCATGTCCAGGATGAAGTCCAGCTCATCCTGAGTGAGAAGGTTGTCTGACATGGTCGAACCCGAAGACACTCATCAAGTGCGGCGATCGCACGGACGAGTCGTGCAATCGCGGTAGCGTTGAAACACTGCCCAGTCCTCGTCGGCCGGGCGCCGGCTGCCGCCACGCGAACGATCGCTCGGCGTATCCTGGGGCAGCATGGCGGACATCATAGCCCATGACATGTGAAGACCGTGTTCATGCATTGGCCTTTTGCTATCGACGAATACGCGTATCCTACGGTTTCACTCTGTTCGGAATCTTCACCTGATGAAAGTCGCCATCATTTCAGGAACGGTCTACGGCACCGCCGAGGACGTCGCTCGTCATGCCGCCACACGGCTGAACACGGCAGGCTTCGAGACCTGGCATTCGCCGCGCGGCACGCTCGCCGACATCCAGGCATTCGCCCCCGATGCGTTGCTGGCGGTCACCTCGACCACCGGCATGGGCGAGTTACCCGACGACCTGATGCCCCTGTACGACAGCCTGCGCGACACCTTGCCAAGCCAATGGCGAGGCCTGCCGGGCGGCGTCATCGCGCTGGGCGATTCGAGCTATGGCGATACCTATTGTGGCGGCGGCGAGCAGCTGCGCGAGCTGTATGCCGAGCTTGGCGTGCAGGAGGTCGTGCCCATGCTGCGTCTGGATGCCAGCGAGACGGTCGACCAGGAGACCGACGCCGAGCCTTGGCTGGATGACTTCGTCCAGGCGCTGAAAGGCTGACCGGGATTTCGATCTGCCATAAAAAAAGCCGCTGTCCAAGGCAGCGGCCAATCGAGACGACAGATCAAGGAGCTTCAAAATCCGCGTCGAGGTACCCATCGGCGGGGGTAAAGAGGGGGAATAGTCACCCCTGCCGATCAGTCGGGCCAGCATAAGCGCTTGAGCGCAAAGGAAATACCGCTGCTTTTGACATTCACTGTTGCACGGCAGGCAACAGTCCGCTTCGCAGCAGGCGCGTTCTCGCTCACGCCTCCACACCGTCCTCGGCCTGGTAGCCCATCCGCCAACTGGTCGCCTGGGCGGCTGCCAGCAAGCGCCGGGCGGCCGGGCCGCGCTCGTCGGCATCGAAAGTCGAGGCCGGGCCGACCACGGTCATGACCGCAGCGATCTGCCCCCGCGCATCGAGAATGGGCGCCGACAGCGCATCGACCCCTGGCAGCAACGAGCCATGCACATGGTGCAGGCCGCGCTCACGAATCGTCTGCAATGTGCGCAAGGGTTGCGTGTCGTCCTCGAACGCCTTCAAGGCCTCCTTGAGCAGGCTGGCGGTCTGGTGCTCGGGCAGGTAGGCCGCGAATACCAGGCCGGTCGAAGACGACAGCAGCGGCAGCACCGAGCCGATCTGGGTCACCAGCGTCACCGCACGCGCGGCCGGCTCGATGCTGACCACCGTTGCGCCCTGATTGCCCCAGACGGCGAGAAAGCAGGTCTCGTTGAGGTCATCGCGCAACTGCGCCAGCGGCAGCGCCGCCACTTTCAGCACATTGATACTGCCCAAGGCTGCCAGGCCGACACGCAAGGCTTCACGGCCGAGCGCGTAGTGGTTGGTGGCGACCTCCTGCTCGGCGAAACCGCTGGCGATGAGCGCCTGAAGGTACCGATGGACCTTGCTTGCGGGCATGCCGACGTGTTCGGCCAGGCGCGACAGCGAGGTCGAAGGCGCCAGCTGGGCCAGGGCCTTGAGGATGTCGGTGCCGGTTTCGGCAGAACGTACCTTTTGCTTGCCCGTGTCGGGAACGGAATTGACGTTGGCCATGGGCAGGGCGTCCAGTGAGTCAGGGGCCGCCTTTATAGCTTGACGACCAGCGCCGAGCAAATTACGTTTATCGTAATCTGTTTACGATAAAAACAACGCGCGCGTACGACGCTTCGACGTGTCAGTGCGAGCACCCACCCGCAGCTGGGCTTTCCGGCGCACGGAGGTACAGATGACAGCCAGCGCGTCTTCGGACATTCGCTACCAGAGCGGCTGGGGCAACGAGTTCGCCAGCGAGGCGCTTCCCGGTGCCTTGCCCGTCGGGCAGAACTCGCCCCAGCGAGCGCCCTATGGGCTCTACGCCGAGCAACTTTCGGGTACCGCCTTCACCCTGCCGCGCACCGAACAGCGGCGCAGCTGGCTGTACCGCATCCGCCCCTCCGCCTTGCACCCGCGTTTCGAGCGCCTGGCCCACCAGCCCCTGGCCGATGCTGCGGGGCAGGGCACGCCGAATCGCTTGCGCTGGGGGCCCCATCCAGTACCCGACGCGCCGACCGACTTCCTCGACGGATGGCTGCCGATGGCGGCCACGGCGGCGGCCGACCAGGCTGCGGGCGTCAGCGTGTCGCTGTACTGTGCCAACCGCTCCATGGAGCGGGTGTGCTACAACGCCGACGGCGAGTTGCTGCTGGTGCCGGAGCTGGGGCGCCTGCGGGTGGTGACCGAACTGGGCGTGCTGCAGGTCGAGCCCTTGCAGATCCTGGTCCTGCCCAGGGGGCTGAAGTTTCGGGTCGAGCTGCTCGACGCCCAGGCGCGCGGCTACATCGCCGAGAACCACGGGGTGCCCTTGCGGCTGCCGGACCTCGGGCCGATCGGCAGCAATGGTCTGGCCAATCCGCGCGACTTCCTGGCGCCCGTGGCCGCCTACGAAGACCTCGAGCGGCCCACGCAATTGGTGCAGAAATACCTGGGCACGTTCTGGGCCTGCGAGCTCGGGCACTCGCCCCTGGATGTGGTGGCCTGGCATGGCAACAACGTGCCGTACACCTATGACCTGCGCCGCTTCAATACCCTGGGCACGGTCAGCTTCGACCATCCCGATCCGTCGATCTTCACCGTGCTGACCTCGCCGAGCAGCGTGCCTGGCATGGCCAACCTGGATTTCGTGATCTTCCCACCCCGCTGGATGGTGGCGCAGAACACCTTCCGGCCGCCCTGGTTCCACCGCAACCTGATGAACGAATTCATGGGCCTGATCCAGGGCGCCTACGACGCCAAGGCCGAGGGCTTCCTGCCCGGCGGCGCCTCATTGCACCCTTGCATGAGCGCTCACGGGCCGGATGCCGAGACCTGCGCCCGGGCGATCGCCGCCGAGCTGCAGCCGCAGTACCTGGAGCACACCATGGCCTTCATGTTCGAGACCTCCCAGGTCTTGCGCCCCAGCCGCCAGGCCCTGGACAGCCCACAGTTGCAACCCGACTACGACCAGTGCTGGGCGACCCTGCCCCGCACCTTCACCCCGGACCGGAGATGATCGATGAGCCAGACCGCCGTTGCCCGCAGCTGGGTCGAACATGCCAACGGCCATGCCGACTTTCCTTTGCAGAACCTGCCGCTGGGCATCTTCAGCCGACCGGGCGAGGCGCCGCGCTGCGGCGTGGCCATCGGTGACGCGATTCTCGACCTGGAGGCCGTCTCGGCAGCAGGCCTGCTCGAGGGCGCGGCCCGGACGGCCGTAGCGGCAACGCGGGACGGTACCCTGAATGGGCTGTTCGCCCTGGGTGCCGCACCACGGGTGGCGCTGCGCGAGCGCTTGCAGGTGCTATTGGGCGAGCACAGCGAGCACCGCCGCGAGCTGGAGGGTGCCCTGTATCCCATGGGCGATTGCCAGCTGCACCTGCCGGCACGCGTCGGCGACTACACCGATTTCTATGTGGGTCTGCAGCATGCCACCAACGTCGGCAAACTGTTCCGCCCGGACAACCCCTTGCTGCCCAACTACAAGCATGTGCCCATCGCCTACCACGGACGCGCCTCGACCCTGCGGCCCTCGGGGACGGCGGTGCAGCGTCCCTGCGGGCAGACACTGCCGGCCGGGCAGGCCACGCCGGTGTTCGGCCCGAGCGCCAAGCTGGACTACGAACTCGAACTGGGTATCTGGATCGGGCCAGGCAATGCCCTGGGTGAGGCGATCCCGATCGCCGAGGCAGGGCAGCACCTGGCCGGCCTGTGTCTGCTCAACGACTGGTCGGCGCGGGACATCCAGGCCTGGGAATACCAGCCGCTGGGGCCGTTCCTGTCCAAGAGCTTCATGACCAGCGTGTCGCCCTGGGTCGTCACCGCCGAAGCACTGGCACCGTTCCGGCGCGCGCAGCCCGTGCGCTCTGCCGACGATCCGCAACCGCTGCCGTACCTGTTCGATACCCAGGACCAGGCCCAGGGCGCGTTCGACATCGAGCTGGAGGTGCTGTTGCTGACCGAGCGCATGCGCGCCTCGGGGCTGCCGGCCCACCGCCTGGCGCGCAGCCAGGCGTCGAGCATGTACTGGACCGTGGCGCAGATGATCGCCCACCACAGCGTCAACGGGTGCCAGTTGCAGCCTGGGGACCTGTTCGGCACTGGCACGTTGTCCGGCACGGAGGCTGACGCGTTCGGCAGCCTGCTGGAAACGACCGAGGGCGGCAAGCAGGCGGTCGAATTGGCGAACGGCGAACGGCGACAGTTTCTCGAGGACGGCGACGAGGTCATCCTGCGTGCACGCTGCGTGCGTGAGGGACAGGTCAGCATCGGCTTCGGCGAGTGCCGTGGCAGGGTCATGCCAGCACGTTGAGGGCTTGGGTATGGAGCTGTTCACCTACTACCGCTCGACCGCGTCGTACCGAGTGCGCATCGCCCTGGCGCTCAAGGGGCTGCAAGCCCAGGTGTTGCCGGTGAACCTGCTGATGGGCGAGCAGCAGGACGCTGGTTATCTGGGGATCAACCCGCAAGGCCGCGTGCCGGCCCTGCGTCTGGAGACAGGCCAGGTCCTGACGCAATCCATGGCCATCCTCGACTATCTGGAAGAACGCTGGCCCACGCCGCCGCTTCTGCCCGCCGACCTGCTGGCGCGCGCCCAGGCGCGCAGCATCGCCGGGGCGATCGGGTGTGACGTCCACCCCTTGCACAATGTGGCTGTCCTGCGATGGTTGCGAGGGCATGGGGTGGAGGAGACCGACGTGCAGGCCTGGATCACGCACTGGATTGGTCGTGGACTGGTGGCCGTGGAGCAGATGCTGGGCGAGGAGGGGTACTGTCTTGGCCCCACACCCGGGTGGGCGGATGTGTTCGTGGTGCCGCAGGTATATGCGGCCCAGCGCTTCGGCGTGGGGCTGGAGGCCTGTCCGCGTATCCAGCGGGTAGTCGCGCTGGCGGAACGGCATCCGGCCTTCATCGCCGCCCATCCGCAGGCACAAGCGGACACACCGAGCTGACCTGATAGACCCATGTCACCCTTTGTGGGATCTGACGGACCAGCCCAGCCCTCTGTGGGAGCGGGCTTGCCCGCGATGCAGGCGGCGACGGTCTGGACGCTATCGCGGGCAAGCCCGCTCCCACAAGCTGCTTGCGCAGCCACGCCTACACCGACGGCTGCTGAGATCTGGGTGGGAGCTGGCTTGCCAGCGATAGGGCCCTGTCAGGCGCCGCCTGCATCGCGGGCAAGCTCGCTCCCACAAGCTGCTTGCGCAGCCACGCCTACACCGACGGTTGCAGAGATCTGGGTGGGAGCTGGCTTGCCAGCGATAGGGCCCTGTCAGGCGCCGTCTGCATCGCGGGCAAGCCCGCTCCCACAAGCTGCTTGCGCAGCCATGCCTACACCGATGGCTGCTGAGATCTGGGTGGGAGCTGGCTTGCCAGCGATAGGGCCCTGTCAGGCGCCGCCTGCATCGCGGGCAAGCCCGCTCCCACAAGCTGCTTGCGCAGCCATGCCTACACCGATGGCGGCAGAGATCTGGGTGGGAGTCCGCCCGCCGCCTTGGCGCCGCACTGTCGCGCAGAGAACAGGGCGATAGCTGGCAGGATCCGGAGCTTTATTGCTAATCGATTTAGGGCCGCTTTGCGGCCCATCGCGGCCGGTCCGGCGCCCCGGCAGGGGCCGCTCCTACACCCGTAGCCCCATCGCGGGGTTGCAGGCTATCGCGGCCACCTGTGGGCCCCTGTGCCGCGATTGGGCCCTGTCAGGCGCCGCTTGCATCGTGGGCAAGCCCACACAAGATCCTGCGATAGCCTGCAACGTCGTAATACGGCTACGGGTGTGGGGGCGGTCCCTGCCGAGGCGCCAGACCGGCCACGATTGGGCGCAGAAGACCCACGAAGCCCGCCTGCAAGCATACCCATCAGTGGCACCGCTCAGCCCCCCATCACGACCCAGCCTCAATGAAGCGAATGCCCCGTCACCGGCAGGCGTCCCAGCCGTTCGCTCAACCGCAACCGCTGCACCGGGTCATCGCTCAGCAACAAGGCGCGCTCCAGGTCGAACCGCTCTGCCTCGGGGCACTCCAGCCGCTGGTAGAGGATGGCCCGCGCCACATAGTCCGCCGCCGTCGGCGCTCCCAGCTGCATGACCCGCTCGGCATCCACCAGCGCGGCCAAGGGCTGATCGTTGTCGGCATGCAACTGGCGCAGGTTGCGCGACAGGCGCTGCAGCATCTGCCGAGGCGTGGCGGCCTGCAGGTGGTCGGCGCTGAGGGTCACCTGCGCGCCGTACTGGCGGGCCAGCAGGTCGCGGCAGTCGACCGGGTACAGGCGCCGGCCGCCGCAGGGGTCGAGCAGGTAGTCGGCACCGGGCACCCGCAGCAGGAAATGCCCCGGAAAATTCACACCCTCGAGCGCGATATCCAGACGCCGCGCCAGTTCCAGGGCAAGGATCGCCAACGGCAGTGGTTGGCCTCGGCGCCTGAGCAGCACCTGGTCCAGCAGGGCAGCATGGGGCCGTAGGGGGAACTGCTCGTCCTGTTGAAAACCAAGCGCATTGAGCTGGCGCAGCAGCAGTTGGGCGAGTTCGGCCGCCGGCAACGCAGGCAGGTGAACCTGCACCTCGTGCTGAACGTGTTGAACGTGCCGCAGCCAGGCCTCGGGGACGACCTCTCGGTCATGTTCGGCAGCAACCCACAGGGCGGCCTCGACCAGGTTCGGCGGATCGTGTTGCAGACAGTCCAGGCAAGCGTGACGTGGATTCATGAGGCATCTCCCGACGTCTTAACTATTAGCTGTCGGGCCCCGGTTCGTCCAGTGAACAGGCGCGGGTGCTCCTGATCTCACGCGTGCGCCTCGACTCGATTCGCTCAGGGCAGAGGGCATCTGCCGTATTCGTCACAGCTCCTCCACGGCAGTGAAGCGCTACACGTCGAAAGAAACACTCATCGTGAATGACGCGTGCTACCAGATTCGTTCAACACTTCAAAAGATGTTCGAATTGTCCCTATTCAAGAGACAGTCATTCCCTGGACTGCGTCTTCTGGTTCTTAAGGCCTGACAGTAAAGTTGATTCATCGCAAAGAGGCACTTGAGCCCCAAGGAGACATAGCATGATCACTGTCCGTAACGCTGAAGAACGTGGCCACGCCAACCATGGCTGGTTGAAGTCGTCTCATACCTTTTCATTCGCGGACTACCACGACCCTGAGGAGCGTGGCTTTTCTGATCTTCTGGTCATCAACGACGACCGGGTGATCGCAGGCAAAGGTTTCGGCCAGCACCCTCACCGTGACATGGAGATCTTTTCTTATGTACTCGAGGGCGCTCTGGCGCATGAAGACACGCTGGGTACTGGATCGGTCATCACACCCGGTGATGTGCAATTGATGAGTGCAGGCAGTGGAGTCGCTCACAGTGAGTTCAACCACAGCACGTCACAACCGGTTCATTTTCTGCAAATCTGGATCGTGCCCAATGTACGTGGCGCGGCGCCTCGTTATCAGCAGCAGCACTTCAGCGATGATGAAAAGCGCGGCAAACTCCGGCTGATCATTTCGCCCGATGGCCAGCAGGGTTCGCTCCAGGTTCGCCAGGATGCGCGTGTCTATGCGGGCCTCTTCGACGGTGACGAGCAGGCGACCCTGACGCTGGCTGACAACCGTCATGCCTATGTGCACGTGGCACGTGGGGGCATCGAGGTGAACGGCCAGCCGCTTCGTGAAGGCGACGGTGTTCGCATGAGAAAAGAGCAGGTCATCGAGCTTTCCAACGGGCGTGATGCAGAAGTGCTCGTGTTCGACCTGCGACCCCATGAGTTGCCCCGCATGCCTTGACCCATGCAGCCGGATGACGGTCCTGCCTCTCCTCGCAAAGCGGGCGCAGAGCAGGCCGCCTGGCTGAATCAGGGACTGCCGACCTGGCACTCGTCCCGTCGAGACGTCTACCCAAGAACCGATTCGGGCCGGCCGATGCTGGCTGGAGGCTCGTGCGCGCGCTCCAGGCGGGCATGACCCAGCCATGACGACCCGGAATACCGACCTGTATCCACCCCACTTTGTCAAAGGCAGCAATGGAATGAGCACATCCACCTCTGGCGCTTGGAGCCCCTTGCGCAATACCACCTTCCGCATGTTATGGATCGCAACGATTGCCTCCAACATCGGTACCTGGATGCACGAAGTCGGCGCTGGATGGTTGATGACCACCCTTTCAGCCAGCCCGCTGCATGTTGCATTGATTCAAGTGGCAGGCTCGCTACCCATGTTCTTCCTGGCCCTTCCAGCCGGAGCCGCTGCTGACATTGTCGATAAACGACGTTACCTGCTGCTCGTGCAGCTCTGGATGTCGGCAGTCGCCGTGACCCTGGCAAGCCTCACGCTGCTAGGGCTGATGAACGTGCCCTTGCTTCTGGTGCTTACGTTGGCGTTGGGCATGGGGACGGCGTTGATGATGCCGGCGTGGAGCGCCCTGACACCTGAGCTGGTCGGGAAGGAGGATCTGTCGAATGCGGTGGCCATCTCGAGTGTCGGCATAAACGTCTCGCGAGCGATCGGCCCTGCCTTGGCAGGTGTGGTGGTCAGCCTGGTAGGCCCGTGGCTGACATTCGCACTCAACGCCGTTTCGTTTGCGGGTGTCATCCTAGTGCTGTTCATGTGGAAGCGCGAGGTGAAGGAACCGCTCTTGCCTGCCGAGCGCTTCATCGGCGCAATACGTACGGGGATGCGATTTGCGAGAAGCTCCAAGCCACTTCAAGCCGTACTGATTCGTGCACTGGCCTTCTTCCTGTTTGCCAGCGCGGGTACTTCATTGCTGCCCTTGATCGTGCGAAGCGAGATGCAGGGGACCGCAGCCGATTTCGGGTTGTTGCTCGCCGCAATAGGCATTGGCGCTGTAGGGGGCGCAACGCTTCTGCCTGCCTTGCGTGAACGGATCAGTCGAGACCGTTTGGTCATGATCGCCAGCCTGTTGTATGCCATGTTCCTGCTTGTGCTCGCATCGGTCCGCAGTTTCTATGTGCTGCTGCCGGCGATGCTGATGGGTGGGGCCGCTTGGATCGCGGTGCTGTCCAACATGCAGGTTGCCGCTCAGACGTCGGTGCCGGCGTGGGTACGAGCCCGAGCACTGTCGGTGTACATTCTGGTCTTCTTCGGTTCCATGGCGGGCGGCGGCCTTCTGTGGGGGACTGTGGCGAGCCATGCCTCGATCACGCTGAGCCTGCTGTTGGCTGCTGGCGGCCTTGCCCTGGCGACCCTCGCCACCTGCAGGGTGGCGCTCCCTGAAACGGAAGCTGAAGAACTCGTGCCCTCGCTGCACTGGCCCGCGCCCGTGCTCAGCGATGACCTGGATCAGGAACGTGGCCCTGTCATGGTGACGGTCGAGTACCATATCGATCCGGCTCAGGCAGAGGCGTTCACACAGGCGGCTCGAGAGCTGGAAGCCATGCGCAAGCGAAACGGTGCCTTGTCCTGGGGATTGATGCAGGACAGCGCGGAGCCCAGTGTGTGGCAGGAATTTTTCTTCGAAGAGTCCTGGCTCGAGCACCTGCGTCATCACCATCGGGTGACCCACGGTGAGTTGAGCATCGAAGCGCGGGTGCGCACATTCCAGAGCGAAGGCGTACCTGTGAAAATTCGTCATCTGTTGGCTGGAACACACATCCATCATCGGTCTGGCGAGCATTGAACCGCCACGGTGTGGGCAATCCACACGAATCGTGCGGCCCTGGGCAACGTACCTGACACCATTGGCATTGCTCCTCGGCACCGAGCCTTCAAGGGCTCACTGCCGGGGAGGGTGATCGGCATCTAGCACACCGTTACAAGACCCCAGCCCTGGCAATCGCGCAGAGTTCAGGCTCATTCCACCCGGAGCCACCATGATCCGCGTACCTCACGGACCAGGCCGCATCCTGCTCGCAACGCTGACCTGTTGCCCGCTTTTCAGCCAAGCCGACGAAGCGGGCTGGTCGCTGCTCACGCGTCACTACTTCTTGCACAGCGACTTCCGCTCACCGTCCGGGAGCGGCCAGAATTATCGCCAAGAATGGGCGCAGGGCTTCATCGGCGATATCCACTCAGGGTTTACCAAAGGCCCCATTGGCGTCGGTATCGATGCCCACGGGTTCATCGGTTTCAAGCTGGACGGGGGGCGTGGCCATGCCGGTGCCGGGCTGCTGCCGCGCGACAGCGATAACCGTGCAGCGTCCGAGTATTCCAGCGCAGGCGCCGCACTCAAGCTACGCCTGGGCAACACGCGACTGCGCTACGGCGAGATGATGGTGGAAACCCCGGTGTTCGATACAGGTGACAAACGTCTGCACCCTGAATATGCCACGGGCTGGCTTCTGGAGAATGCAGACCTGCCCGACTGGCGTTTTCAGGCAGGCCGTTTCACCGCCTTCAACAACCAGGACAACAGTTCGACCCACGATGACTTCAGCGGCTATGGCGCGACGACGCATGATCGGGCGATCAGCCTGGCCGGCGCTACATTCGCGTCGAAGGGGTCATTCGCGGGGGCGCTGTACGCCGGGGTGCTGGACGATACATGGCGTCAGGTCTACCTCAACCTGAACAGGGCTGAGGGCCATTGGCGCTTGGATGGCAACCTCTACCAGACCCGTGATACCGGCAAGGCCAGTGCAGGCGCAATCGATACCCTGGCGTACAGCGTGCTGTCCAGCTTCAGCTTCGGTGCCCAGGCGCTGAGCGTGGCCTACCAGAAGGTCGAGGGCAAGACGCCCTTCGACTTTGTCGGAGGCGATGCCATCTACCTGGCCAATTCGATCAAGTATGCTGACTTCAATGGTCCAGGGGAGCGTTCATGGCAGCTACGCTATGACCTCAACTTCACGACGCTCGGTGTGCCCGGCTTGAGCCTGATGGGGCGATACGTCAGCGGTCGCGGTATCGACGGGACACGTGCGCCAGCTGGCGGGGCCTATGTCGGCCAGCAAGGTCAGGGTGGCAAGCACTGGGAGCGCGATATCGACCTGAAGTATGTCATCCAGTCAGGCGCGGCAAAGGATCTCAGCCTGGCGTTCTCCCATGTCAGTCACCGAGCCAATCAAGCCCAGGCGGGTGGCGACATCGACCGTATCTACCTGATCATCGAGTACCCCCTTGCAGGTAGATTCTGACGTCATGGTCTCGGCGTACGGTCCTGCGTGCTGCAGTCGAGGCAGAACCAAGAAAAGGGGCCATCGCGGCCCCTTTCTTTCGACCGTCACATCAGCTTAGAAAGCAAAGCACGAACAGCCCAGCGCTCCCCAGAATCCTTGGTAGTCATTCACCGGCACACTCGACTTGCGCGCCTTGTCATGGCTATGCGCATGCACGCCGCACGGTCCCGAACACTGGTGCACGGTGGCTGCCAGCGACGGCGTGCCCACGCGCCAGTGCCCCGGCACCTTGGCCACCGGGGACCACTCCGGCAGTACAGGCACCTGGGGTGGGCCGAGGCGATCGAATTCGCCCGCCGCATACACCACCTTGCCGTCGACGACGGTCAGCACGGATTCGATGCCCTTGATCGCTTCTTCTTCGACACTGAAGAAGTCCAGCGACAACGCTGCCAGATCGGCCAGTTGGCCCACCTTGATCTGGCCTTTCTTGCCTTGCTCGCTGGAGAACCAGGCGCTGCCCTGGGTGAACAGCTGCAGTGCGGTATCGCGGTCCAGGCCTTCCGGATACAGCGCCATGCCCCCCACGGTCCTGCCGCTGACCAGCCAGTACAGCGAAGTCCACGGGTTGTAGCTGGAGACGCGGGTGGCATCGGTGCCCGCACCTACCGGCACGCCCATGTCGAGCATGCGCTTGATCGGCGGCGTCTGTTCGGCGGCCTTGGCGCCGTAGCGGTCGACGAAGTACTCACCCTGGAAGGCCATGCGGTCCTGGATGGCGATACCGCCGCCCAGCGCACGGACACGCTCGATGTTCTGCGGGGTGATGGTTTCGGCATGGTCGAAGAACCACGGCAGGCCGTTGAACGGGATGTCGCGGTTGACCTTCTCGAACACGTCGAGCATGCGCGTGATCGATTCGTTGTAGGTGGCGTGCAGGCGGAACGGCCAGCGCTGCTCCACCAGGTGGCGCACTACGGGTTCCAGCTCTTCTTCCATGGTCTGCGGCAGGTCCGGGCGCGGCTCGAGGAAGTCCTCGAAGTCGGCGGCCGAGAACACCAGCATCTCGCCAGCGCCGTTATGGCGCAGGAAGTCGGTGCCGCTGTGCAGCTTGACGCTGGAGGTCCACGTGCGGAAGTCGTCCAGTTCTTCCTTGGGCTTCTGGGTGAACAGGTTGTAAGCGATGCGGACGGTCAGTTGATCGTTGTCGGCCAGCTCCTGGATCACCGAGTAGTCATCGGGGAAGTTCTGGTAACCGCCGCCGGCGTCGATGGCACTGGTCAGGCCCAGGCGGTTCAGCTCGCGCATGAACTGGCGGGTGGAGTTGACCTGGTATTCCAGCGGCAGCTTCGGCCCCTTGGCCAGGGTAGCGTAGAGAATCATCGCGTTCGGGCGAGCGATCAGCATGCCGGTCGGGTTGCCGAACTTGTCACGCTGGATCTCTCCACCGGGCGGGTTCGGTGTGGTCTTGTCGTAGCCGACGGCCTTGAGCGCAGCGCGGTTGAGCAGCGCGCGGTCGTACAGGTGCAGCAGGAACACCGGGGTATCAGGGGCGGCCTGGTTGATTTCTTCCAGGGTCGGCATGCGTTTTTCGGCGAACTGGAATTCATTCCAGCCACCGACCACGCGTACCCACTGCGGGGTCGGGGTGCGGGCGGCCTGGTCCTTGAGCATGCGCAGGGCATCGGCCACCGACGGTACGCCTTCCCAACGCAGTTCAAGGTTGTAGTTCAGGCCGCCGCGGATCAGGTGCAGGTGCGAGTCGTTCAGGCCCGGGATCACCGTGCGCTGCTTGAGGTCGATGATCTGCGTGGCGCTGCCCTTGTGGGCCATGGCCTCGGCGTCGCTGCCCACGGCCACGAAGCGGCCGTCCTTGATGGCGACGGCGGTGGCGGTGGGCTTTTCGCGGTCAACGGTGTGCAGTTTGCCGTTGAACAGAATCAGGTCGGCGGTCATGTAACCTCCTTGGATGGATGCGTGAGCGGAACCGGCCTGGCCGGTGAAAGGCAATGCAGACCAAAGCGCGCCAGCGGCACCCAGCACAGTGCTGGCGGCGAGGAACTGGCGACGGGTCTTGTCGTTGTGATCCTGAGGCATGTTCAATTCCGTGTGAGGGCGGCGGCGACAGGTGTCACTGCAGAGCATGCCAGCTGAAACAGGCCGAGGATTGGACGGATGTGCGGTGGGCTGTTGCTCCGCCGCGTGGCTGCGGGACGCGTGTGAAGAACGGGACCGGTCGCGGTGCGCGGGCTGGCAGTCTTGCGTCATCTGCACAAGTCCATTGCGTGACACACGTATTCCGATAACGCCACGTCCTACCTAGGCTTGCTCCTGAGCGTTCTCATCCTGTGCGGAGATGTCCCCATGTCAGCGAGCAGTCCAGAAGCAGTGACTTCAACGTCGGCGCATGCCGACGCAACACCAACGCTATCCAAGGCCTTGGTGACCTTTCTTGCCTTTTGTTGTGGGGCCATAGTCGCCAACCTCTACTATGCGCAGCCAATCGTCGAACTCATCGCCCCACGCATTGGCCTGTCTCCTGAACACGCCAGCCTGGTCGTTGCGTTGACCCAGTTCGGGTATGCCGCCGGCCTGCTGTTCCTGGTGCCTTTGGCCGATCTGATGGAAAACAAACGCCTGGTGATCGGCTTCACCTTGGTCGTCGCTGTGTTTCTGACAGCAGCAGGCCTGGCCGAGTCGCCTTCGCTATTTTTGATCGCGTCGCTGATGATAGGGCTGACCTCCGTCGCCGTGCAGATCCTGGTGCCACTGGCCGCGCACATGGCGCCTGAAAACAGCCGTGGCCGGGTGGTGGGCAACATCATGAGTGGCTTGCTGATCGGAATCCTGCTGGCTCGCCCCGTGTCCAGCCTGATGTCGGCGTACATGGGCTGGAGAGGGGTGTTCTTTAGTGCCGCCGTGTTGATGGTCGTGATTGCTGCGCTGGTGACGGTACTGCTGCCTGCGCGCATGCCGAACCATCACACCACCTATGGTCGCCTGATTGGCTCTGTCTTCGGACTGGCCAGGCAGTATGCCGTTCTGCGGGAGCGCTCGTTGTACCAGGGGTTGCTGTTCGCAAGCTTCAGTTTCTTCTGGACTGTCGTTCCGATCGAGTTGATTCGTCATCATGGTTTCAGTCAGAACGGGGTGGCGCTGTTCGCCCTGGTCGGTGCCGTGGGTGCCATTGCGGCGCCGATCGCTGGCCGCCTGGCCGATGCCGGTCATGGCAACGTGAGCACGCTGGTCGCCTTGGCATTGGCACCGGCAGCCATGCTGGTCGGCGCAGTGCCCGGCCTGGGTTACCTGGGACTGGTTGCAGCTGCGATAGCCCTGGACTTCGCCGTGCAACTGAACATGGTCCTCGGCCAGCGCGAGGTCTATGCCCTGGACCCCAACAGTCGGGCACGCCTGAACGCAGTGTTCATGACCAGTATCTTCGTCGGTGGAGCAGTGGGTTCTATGGTCGCCAGTCCGCTCTACGAGCGACTGGGCTGGACCACGACCCTGTGCTCGGCTGCAGTGATCCCTGCCTTGGCACTTATGGTGTATCTGGCAAAGCACATGGGCAAGCGCTGAACCACACACCCGTCCATGCTCAAGGCCAGTCCACCTGGCTATGATCCACACTGTCTGAAACCCCGAGTGGTGAACACATCCGCTCGCCTCATGGACCTTCAACAGAGTCGGACCTATGGATAAATTGCTTGCCCTGAACATGTTCGTGGAGACCGTGCGTTGCGGCGGCTACTCCGCCGCGGCACGAAAGCTCGGCGTGGCGACCTCGTCCGTGGCGCGCCAGGTGGCAGCTTTGGAGTCGGAGCTAGGCACAACGCTGATCACTCGCAGCACACGGCGAAACAGCCCCACCGACCTGGGCCAAGCCTATTTCGATAAGGCCGTGGCCCTGCTGGATGCCCTGGCCGCGGCTGACAGCATGGTGTCCGATAGGGGAAGTGAAGCGAAAGGCAAGCTCCGCGTCAGCGTCCCGGTGGAGTTCGGACGGCGCTTGATCGCGCCCCACCTTGGGCGATTGCTTGCAGCCCATCCGGCGCTGGAGGTGAGCCTGAGTCTCAGTGATGAGAGAGTCGACCTGTACAAAGACCGGATCGACCTGAGCGTACGCCTGGGGTCGACGGTCTCCAGCGAAGAAGTCATCTGCAACACCATCGGCCATTTCCAACGCTGGCTGGTGGCCAGCCCGGCCTACCTGAAGCAGTGTGGAACCCCGACACGGCCAGGCGAGCTCGCAGACCATGCGTGCATGCGTTTCGACTACGGGGAATCACGGTCGGACTGGCACTTCGACGTCGATGGCCAGACCGTATCGGTTTCGGTCCAGGGGCGTGTGCAGAGCAACAACGCAGACGTTCTCAGGCAAGCGGCAGTCGCAGGGCAGGGCATAGCGCTGCTGGCGGACTGGCTGGTGGCGGAGGATGTTCAACAGGGACGACTCACCCGTGTGCTACCCGACCATGAGGTGAATCCGGGGTCGGTGAACACGTCGATCAATATCATCTATTTGCCCATCAACCGTGAGTCCACACGGCGCAAGGCCTTTACGACATTCATGAAAGCGTTGCTGGAAGTTGTAGAGCGTCATGCGTAACACTTCGGGAGGGATGAGCGATTGTCTCTTTTATTGAAACAGACAAGTCAAACTTAGGGTAATTGTGCGGTCAAGTTGTACCAATCAGAATGATCCCCATGCCGCAGACAACGCCATTCGCACCGTGCGGAGTCTGTTTGATACGTCATGTTTTCAATCATTCTGAAGAGACTGCAACCATGTCCAAATACGAACTGCTGAACCCGACCAACTCCGCGCTGATTTTGATCGATCATCAACCCCAAATGGCGTTTGGTGTTCAGTCCATCGACCGTCAGACATTGAAAAACAATACGGTCGGCCTGGCCAAGGCCGCCAAGATCTTCAACGTTCCGACCCTTTACACCTCGGTCGAAACCGAAAGTTTCAGCGGTTATATTTGGCCAGAACTGTTGGCGGTGAACCCAGGTGCGCAGCCCATCGAGCGCACCTCCATGAACAGCTGGGAAGACGCCAAGCTGGTCGAGGCGGTGAACGCCACTGGCCGCAAGAAACTGATCATGGCGGCACTGTGGACCGAAGTCTGTCTGACCTTCCCGGCGCTGCAAGCCATGGAAGCCGGTTACGAGGTGTACATCGTCACCGATGCCTCGGGCGGTACCACCCAGGAAGCCCATGACATGTCGGTGCAGCGCATGATTCAGGCCGGCGCCATTCCGGTGACCTGGCAGCAAGTGCTGCTCGAATACCAGCGTGACTGGGCGCACAAGGACACCTACCAACCGGTCATGGACCTGGTCCGGGAGCACAGTGGTGCCTATGGCATGGGGGTCGATTACGCCTACACCATGGTGCACAAGGCCCCTCCACGTCAGGTGTCCTGACTGCCAGGCGTGAACCGTCGGCCTGAGTGCGATCGCGGCTCAGGTTGACGGCTTCGCGCTGACTCGCCGCACCCTGCCTTCAGCGATCCGACGACAGCCGAGCCCAGAAGAGGTGCCGCCATGAGTCCAGTTGAAAGCTTTGCAGTGGATCACCCGTTGCTGCTACTCGCACTGAACGTTTTCGGCGATCAGATGGGCTTGCCCATTCCGTCCTACCCCTCGCTGGTCCTTGCCGGAGCGTTTGCCAGTCAGCATGGAGCACCTGATCCCGTGCTCGTCGTTCTGATGGCTTTGGTCGTTTGTCTGCTTGCTGATTGCATCTGGTACTTCATGGGTGCCCGATTTGGCGATGCCCTGACGCGCAGGATTTGCAGAAGCTTTCCGAAAATGAGTGCTGCCTTTGCTCAAGGACGCAAGGCCTACCTGCGCCATGGGCCCATGGTGCTGATCTTCGCCAAGTTCGTCCCTGGCGCAGGCGCGGTTTCCACGCTGCTGGCTGGACAACTGGGCATGCCCAAATCGCATTTTGTGGCCTACAGCCTGTTGAGTTCACTGCTCTGGTGCAACAGTGCTCTCGCGCTCGGTGCCGGCTTCGGTGGGCCGATCGTGTATGTCTTCGACAGCATGAAGGACTACCTGGTGCTCGGATTGGCGAGTGTCGGTGTCGGCGCCCTAGGGTTGCTGGCATTCAAAGTCGCGCGCACTGCGCTGAAGCAGGCGATACGGCGCCCGATCATCAAATAGCTGTCGAGGGCCTCACGCTCGACATGAACATGGCGGCCCATCGCTGCAGGGCGATGAGGCATCCAAGAACTTTCAACCTTCAGGTACAAGGATTCGCGACATGGTCATTTCAGACAACCCACACAGACCAAGTACCTTGGCTGAACGCTCGGTCCCACTCGGCCTGTTGTTCTTGCGCGTGTCTGCCGCGGCGCTGCTGCTCCAGATTCACGGCCTCCCCAAACTGCTCAACTGGAGCACCGAACTGCAGCGGATCGAAGATCCATTTGGCTTGGGGCCGACGCTGACGCTGGCCATGGCGGTGTTCGCTGAAGTGGTCTGTCCCCTGTTGCTGGTCTTTGGCGTGTTCGCACGACTGGCCTGCCTGCCTGTGCTCGCCGTGCTCGGGGTTGCGCTGGTGGTGGTGCATCCGGAATGGACGTTGGAGGAGGCCCAGTTCGCTTGGCTGCTCATCGTGCTGTATGCAGGCCTGGCCATTACCGGCCCCGGCGCCTGGGTGATCAGGATGCCTGCGCGCTTTGCAATGCGCCGTCTCGACCGGTGCCTTTCCAGTAAACATCACCTCGCTCCATGACAGCGGCTGGCGGATCGAATGTCTCGAACGGACCATGAACACTCCTGCCTCCGACATTCGCCTGGGTGGCGAGCTCGATCGTGACAGCGAACGACTCCAGGCCTCGTTGAATTGTCCCTTTTGAAGCGACAGTGAAACCCTGTTGGGCGGCTTTTTCCCATCTGCCCATCTCTTTAATCTACGAACAAGTCGCAGCGATGGCCCTGAAGGCCAGGCAAGACGCCCACTACTCTTACGTGCAAGGAAAAGGATTCGCTCATGAACATTGTCCACAAGACCCTCACCGCCTCGCTGCTCGCGCTGTCCGTGTCCAGCGCCTTCGCCGCCGGCAGCCCAGGCGTCGAGCAGCACACGCAGGCCTTCCTCGAGGCGCTGGAAAAAGGGGGTGGCAAGCCGCTCGAACAGCTCAGCCCGAAAGACGCCCGCGCCGTGTTGACCGGGGCCCAGGCTTCGGTGAAGGTCGACCTTTCCGGTATCGAGGTCAAGGAACGCACCATCCAGGCCAACGGCCAGTCGATCAAGCTGCAGGTGGTGCGCCCGGCCAACGTCAAAGGCAAGCTGCCCGTGTTCATGTTCTTCCACGGCGGCGGCTGGGTACTCGGCGACTTCCCGACCCATCAGCGGCTGATTCGCGATCTGGTGGTCGGCTCCGGCGCGGTGGCTGTCTATGTCGACTATACCCCGTCGCCAGAAGCCCAGTACCCGACGGCGATCGACCAGGCCTATGCCGCCACTCAGTGGGTCGCCGAGCACGGCAGCGAGATCGATGTCGACGGCAAGCGCCTGGCTGTAGCCGGCAACAGCGTCGGCGGCAACATGGCCGCCGTGGTGGCGCTCAAGGCCAAGGAAGCCGGTACGCCCACGTTGCGCTTCCAGCTGCTGTTGTGGCCGGTGACCGATGCCAGCTTCGAGACCGGTTCGTACACGCAGTTCGCCGAGGGGCACTTCCTCACCACCGGCATGATGAAGTGGTTCTGGGACAACTACACCACCGATGCCATGGCACGGCAACAGATCTACGCCTCGCCGCTGCGGGCCAGCACCGAACAGCTCAAGGGGCTGCCGCCGGCGCTGGTGCAGACGGCCGAGTTCGATGTGTTGCGTGATGAAGGTGAGGCGTATGCCCGCAAGTTGAACGCGGCTGGCGTGACCGTGACGTCGGTGCGGTACAACGGGATGATCCACGACTACGGCCTGCTCAATCCGCTGAGCCAGGTGCCGGCGGTCAAGGTCGCCCTGCGCCAGGCGGCGGCCGAGCTGAAGGCAAACCTGCAATGACATGAGGCCACCTTGTGGCAGAGCGCTGAGGGTTCTGCCTTGTCTGGATCGAGGGTTTTCGCCCTTGATCTCTACCACGAGGCAGGGTCTTCAGTGGTCCGTCAGGCAATCTCGGCAATGCCTCCGTATCCGACTGCCATCAAGCGGTTGCGGTCTCGGAAATCCGCAGTTCTGCAGCGAGGAAGTCCAGAAACGCTCGCGTCTTCAAGGGCACTCGACGCGCCGTCGGATAAACGGCATTGATCGAGATCGGTGGCGCCTCCCATTCGTTCAAGACTTGAATCAACCGTCCCTCAGCCAAGGCCTGTTCGACGATGAAAAGAGGCAGCAAGGCAATGCCCATGTCGGCCTCGGCTGCCTGTGCAAGCAGGTCGCCGTTATTCGCATGCAGAGGCCCCGTCACATGCACCCGCTGTGTGTCTTTGCCGTTGCTCAATTGCAAGCTGGCCCCGCTCTGGAGGTAGCCGTAGTTCAGACAGTGGTGAGACGCAAGATCCTTGGGCGTTTCCGGTACCCCGTGCTGCGCCAGGTAGCCCGGTGACGCGACCAATACCCTGGGCGCCGGGGAAAGATGGCGGGCGACGAGCGACGAATCGGCAAGACTCGCAATGCGGATCGTGACATCGAATCCTCCCTTGATGGGGTCGACCTGCTGATCGCTCAAGACAAGCTGCAGCTCCACCTTGGGATAGAGCGCATGAAACCGAGGCAGCAACGGGCCCAGGCGGCATTGCCCAAAGGACATGGGTGCGTTTACACGCAGTACGCCCTGAACTTCAGCCAAGCCACTGCGTGCCCGCTGCTCTGCTTCTTCAAGCGACGCCACGACTTCTCGGCACGCTTCGTAGTACTCACAACCGGCCTCCGTAAGGTGCAGGCTTCGCGTTGTACGGTGCAGCAGCTGAACGCCAAGCGCCTCCTCCAGCGCTTGGACCTGCTTGCTCACTTTCGAGCGTGGCACGTGCAGAGTCCTGGCCGCCGCAGCAAATCCGCTTGCGTCGACGGTAGCGATGAACGTACGCATGCATTCGATTCGATCCACAAAATTGTCCCTTTATTTGAATCACTGATTCTTGTTTTTACTCTGCACCCATCCCGTACGACTCCGTTCTTGATCGACCTCCCGCCACACATGCCTGGCTTTTCCGACGCCCCAGACCAGGGAAGCCGGTGACCTGGCAGCACGTGCCGTTCGAGTGCCCGCGTGACCATCGTTCATGTGCATTGCAGCACCGGGCTTTGATGATGGAAGCCATCTGCAGAGGACGGCTCAGTGCCGGGTAACCTTCATGGCTTCACCGACTGCGTCGAGCAGCGTTTCTTCGGTGAAGGGCTTGGACAAACAAGCAACGGCCCCCTGACGCATCGATTCCGACAGGGCGCCATTGTCCCAGTGTGCGGACATGCAGATCACCGGCAATGGGTTATCCAGGCGAATGAGCGCCTTTTGCACGTCCGAGCCAGACAGGCCCTGCATTTTCAAATCCAGCAAGGCGCACCCTGCTACGCGCGCGTGGGGCGAGGCAAGGAAGTCTTCTCCTGAGGCGAACGACAAAGTGTCAAAGCCTGCAGAGCGCAATAAGTTCGACAGGCTTCTTCGTACAGAAGCGTCATCATCGACAATGCAGACGACAATCAACGCTGACGCGGTCGGACTGAATGCTTTGCACTCAGAGTCTCTATTCATGCAGGTTCCTGATGCTCAGGAGGGCGGCTCACGGTGATCGTGTTGTACATCGACGCCAACTCGATGAGTGACCTCGATTGCATCTTTAACATGATGTTCTTTTTATGGGCCTTCGCGGTGACTTCGCGGGTGCCCAGTGCGTTGGAGATTTCTTTATGCGTCAGGCCGTTCACCACGAGTGAATACACCTCTCTTTCACGGCTTGTCAGCCGGGCGTACTTCTCGCTCACCCGTTTCATGTCCAGCCAGGCATCACCGCTCTCTATGGCCTTCTCGCGTACACTGGCCAATACGTCGAGGAGTTGTTCATCCTGAAATGGCTTGGTCAGGAATTCCTCGGCGCCTGCCTTCATGGCCTGGACGGTCATCTGAATCGTACCGTTGCCGGTCATGAAGATGATGGGCCAGGGCGCCTCCATGTTCCTCAAGGCCTCTTGCAGATCCAGGCCACTCTTCGTCGGCAAGTTGATGTCGAGCAAGAGGCAGGCGTACGGAGTTTCCCATTGGGTGTTCAGAAACGCTTCAGCAGATTCGAACAGTGCATGGGGGATACCTTCGGCACGCAGCAAGCGCGACAAGGCATTTCTGATCGAGGCATCGTCATCGATCACGAACACCCGGACGGCAGAGGCGTCCACGGAGGACACCGTATCTTGGCGCAGCATGATTTGGTTTCGAGGCGGTGGCGTCTGGTCGAGCTCAATGTCAGCAGACAGGCGATACCCGCGTCGCGGCACGGTGTGTATCAACGCCTGTGGAAAGAAGGCCTTACGCAGCGAGGAGATCTGCACCTGGAGATTGTTTTCTTCAACGACAGTGTCAGGCCACACCTGATTGATCAGCTCATCCTTCGCAACGATCCGGCCTTGCGCACGAATCAGCACGGCCAGGATGTCAAATGCACGGCCGCCGATACGGACCGGACGATCGTCTAGGAAAACCTCTCGGCGTTCCAGGGAAATTGTCGCGTTGCCTAATCGGATCATGATGTTCTCAACCGGTTTGATTGACCGACGTCGGCCGGAGCAAGGCCACGCGACCGTAATCGCTCTCGTGTCTTAAGACAAGTATGCCGTGGGATAGGGCGAGTTTATGAAGTGCCCTCTGCCCTTATAACTTCCGCCTTAGTGTAAACATCCTCTGGGGCACATGACGGTCATCAGGGGACCTCATTCAGCCAAACCCGCCGGGGTCATCCTGCAACTTCCACGCCTTGCGTATACTCGATCGCGGAACGAAATGAAGGGTTCATGAAGGGTGGCACGATGCTAGAAAACCGTCTTCCTCCTATGCTTTCGCGCAAAGAAACACTGTTGGGTGAAGCCTGGCTGAATCGATGCCGTGTTTCGCTTCGACGACATGAGGGAGAACTTACGTATTGCGGCCTGTTTGATCCAGACACGTCAAAGACCTGGATAGCCGCACGTGCCCCGATTGAATCGCCTGCCGCTTGCCAGCGGCTCGAGCGAGATTACCGTATCCGGCTCGAGCCCGAGTGGGCCATCCTGCCGGTGGGGTTCGTCCGTTCTGCAGAGGGACCCTTGATGATCTATCCGCCCTCCAGCGGCCTGAGCTTCATGGACCTGATCAGCGCCGGTGGCGTACCCCACGAGCGTTTTCTCCGCTTGGCCTCCAATGCTTCGAAATCACTGGCGCTTGCTCACGACAAGGGGGTCACGCACGGTGCTCTGCAAGCTCAGCATATTGTCGTAGGGGATCACGACTCGGTCAGGCTCAGCTGTTTCAGGGCCGACACGCTGGAGCTGATCAACCTGGAAAGCGCCACCTCGGACCACTGGAACTACCTGGCTCCAGAGCAAGTGTGTCCCCATGGGTCCTTGACGGATCACAGGAGCGACATCTATGCGCTGGGTGCAGCGCTGTACCACTTGCTGGTGGGTGAGTTACCTCTGGAGGGACGGGACAAATCGCATTGGCGACAACTGCATGCAGGCGTGCAGGCCAGGCCACCTGTCGAGCTCAAGGCTGGCGTTCCTTCCATGGTCAGCGACATCCTGCTCAAGGCGTTGGCCAAGGAACCTAACGCACGGTATCAGTCGGCCAAGGCCTTGGCCGTGGACTTCGAGCACTGCCTGCGTCAATGGTCGGGAGACTTGCCTACTGCCCCGTTCGTCCTGGGAACTGCGGATGTCACCTCGATGGGCGGCGAGGTCCTGTTTGGTCGTGGTGAGGAGCAGGCGAAGGTCGAAAGCATCCTGAGGGTCCTGCGACGCGACAGTGCTCCACGCGTTCTCACCGTTTCCGGCCCTGCCGGTAGCGGGAAGTCTTCGTTGGTGACCTCGTCGCTACGCGCGCACACGGAAAGCTACTGGGCCGCGGGAAAGTGCAATACCTCTGACCAGGCGATTCCGTATGGTCCATGGAGAGAAATCCTGGAATCCCTGGCCACCCAACTGCTGGTCAAAAACAGCAGTGACCTGGATTCGATCAGCGCTGACCTCGCGGGGCGCCTCAAAGGCCGTGGCAAGTTGCTTGCGAAGCTGGCGCCTTACTTGAAACTCATCATTGGCCCGATGGCCGAATTCCCTGAAAAGCCTACGCGCCTTGCTCTTGAAAGAGAAAACAGAGCGATCCTCGATTTTCTGGCGTTCTTTGGCACGCCCGGCAAACCCTTGGTGATCTTCCTCGATGACATGCAGTGGGCCGATGACGCGACCCATTGCTTGCTGAGAGAGTATCTTGCCCGGCCTCTGCGTAATACGCTTCTGGTACTGGCCTTGCGCACAGAAGACCAGAAGGCATCGCAGGCGGTGGACTCGAGCCTCCTGCCAGTGGACACGTGCTCGGCGCTGTCCTATCACCTGTCACTGCCTCCACTTTCGGTAGAGGCGGTGAAAGCGCTGATTGCTCAACGATTCCATGCCCCAGGCGAAAGCGTTGTCGAAGTCGCCAGGCACGTTCACGAGAAAACCGCCGGCAACCCCTTCTTCATCAACCAGATCTTGAAGGTGATGATCGAAGACAAGCTGGTCGAATTCGACAGCCATCAGATGGGCTGGACGTGGTCGCTGGAAGCAGTCGCGCAGCATCGCTATGCCGACAACGTGGCCGACCTCATGATCCAGCGATTGCGGCGACTGCCGCCCATGCAGCATGAGATCCTTCGGCTGATCGCTGCCGTGGGAGGAAAGTGCGACGAGGCACTGCTGGCTGCATTGGTCGACCTTGATCCGGCGCTGTTGAACACCCGACTTCAAAGCCTGAGCAGTGCCGGTTTCATTTCATTGACGCCGGGGGGAATTCTCTTTACCCACGACCGCGTGCTTGAAGCCGCATACGATTTGACGCCGCCTGCGCAGCGGCCGAAGCAGCACGCTGAAATCGCGCTCAGCATGCACAGACTGTGGCGGGATGCGCTTGCTCAGGCCACCTTCGAAATCGCCAACCAGGTGCATCTGTCGGAAAAAGGCGCGTATCAGCCAGAACAGGCCGAGGACTTTCTCACGCTGCTGCTTGAAGCCGCTGCGCGAGCGCGTGATACCGCGGCCTTCGAACAGGCGGCGGGTTATCTCGTCTCGGCCGAACACGTACAGCAGTCGAGCAACTGCGACGATCTTCGCGCCAAGTTCTCGTTCGCGATCATGTATCAAGCCGCTGAATGCGACATGCAGTTGTCGGAGATGATCAAGGCGGAACACAAGATTGCAGAATGCATGCGCCGGGCGGGCAACAGGATCGAGCGCGCCCGGGGGCATAAACTCAAAGCCAAGCTTCTCACGCTGCGCTCGGAGTATGAACCTGCAATCGACGAAGCGCTCGAGGGGCTTGCCGGCCTTGGGATCACGATGCGCCGCGGTGTGCTCCCCGACCTGGTGGCCGCTGAGCACGTCAAGCTTCAGACGCTGATCGACACGCGTGGATTGTTTGGCCTGGAGTCTCTACCGAGAATCGCAGATCCAGAAGCCGAGGTGGCCATCGAGCTTCTCGCGACGCTCGGTGCGTCCTTCTTCGTCGAGGACGACATCCGATTCCTGCACCTTGCCAAGATCGTTGAGCTGTCACTGCAATACGGCATTGCACCTGGCAGTACGTACGGCCTGTCCTGGTACGGCGTCATGATCGCAGAGCGGTTCGGTGCGTATCACGACGGTTATTCGTGTTGTCTGGTCGCCCTCAAGCTGATCGAACGCTATGGGTTCGAAGCTGACCTCACGGGTACCCTGGTTGCGCTGGATCAGGTCAGCGCCTGGACGGCTCCGATGGAGTACGCCAAACAGAAAGCGTCCGAGGCCTTCGAGACGGGGCACCTCAGCGGCGACTTGGCAATGGCCTGTTACGCATGCAATCACCTGGTGTCCGATTCATTGATCATGGGCGAGCACCTGCAGGAGGTCGCCAAGGTGATCGGTCGCGGCCTCAAGGTGGTTCGACAGTACGCTTACGCCGACGTCGAGACCATTCTGGTCGCACAGGAGCGTTTTGTTCAGGACCTTTCCGAAGGCTATTCGCCTAGGCCGATGGTTGAGTCGGACTGCGCCGAAACTGCGCTTTATGAGGCGGGGCACGCAGCCGCCCGCTCCAAGACCACGCTTTTCTTCAGCTCGCTCTACGCGGGGATGTCGGCCTTCTACCTTGGGCACATTCCTTACGCTGTGCGTCGGTTCCGAGCCGCCCAAACCGTGACATGGTCAGCTCCGGCGCACATCAACCTTTCCGACTTCTACCTGTTTTACAGTCTGGCCTTGGGTAGCCCTGAAGCACCCGGCACCACGGAGTCGAAACTCGAGACGCTGCATGAGAACCGTGAACGTTTCGCCCGCTGGGCAGCCCTGAACCCTGTCACGTTCCGCAATAAGCTTTTGCTGATCGAAGGTGTCATCGCCAAGCTAAACGGTGATGGGCTTGTGGCGATTCGCTGCTTTGACCAGGCTCAAATTGCAGCGGCCGCCGCCGGCTTCCTCCATGAGCAGGCGCTTGCCCATGAGCAGCTCGCTGAAGTGTGCATTCCTAGCGGTCTGATTTCCGGTGCGAACCTGCACCTTCGCGTCGCTCGGGACTGCTTCCACATATGGGGGGCTAATGGAAAGGTTCGACAACTGGAGACGCTACACCCTTTCCTGCGCATCCAGCCCGTTCAAGAAACCTTCAGGAGTGCTTCCCAGGCCCACTTGGATCTGAAGGTCGGTATTGAGGCCGCCCGAGCGCTTTCGGAAGAAGTGCTCCTGGAACGGCTCATCGAGACGCTGATGAGCCATCTGATGCAGCACTCCGGCGCTGACCATGGCGCATTGCTGATTGTGAGCGGCGCGGAATTTCAGATGGCTGCGCTTGCCGACATCGAGGATGACGGTCTCAAGGTCACGATGGAGAACTGTCAGAAATTCTTGACCCAGGCTCCGGTGTCCGTCCTGAACGCTACCATGCGGACCAAGACCAATCTGGTGTTGCATGATGCGCTGTTGGAGTGTCCCGATGCATTCAGAAGTGAACTGCAGCAGCGAAACGCCCGTTCGGTTCTTTGCTTGCCGCTGATCAAGCAAGGGGTGTTGATTGGATTGGTTTACCTGGAAAACCGACGGGTACCTGGTCTGTTCGGGTCTCAGCGCCTGGCCATGCTCGAAATTCTCGCTTCTCAAGCCGCAGTGTCGCTCCAGGCTGCGAAATTCTTCACACGGCTGGCAGAAGATAACCAGATCAAGGCCCAGATGGAGGAGGCGCTCAGGCGCTCTCGTGCAGAGCTGGCGCGTAGCGCTCACATGCAAGTGATGGGTGAACTCTCGGCCTCCATTGCCCATGAGATCAGCCAGCCGCTACTGGGCATAGCCTCGAATGCTGCCGCAAGCCTGCGGTGGCTGAAACGCGGCACACCCAACCTGGACGAGGCCATCGCAGGCCTGGAAGACATCCGCGCCGACAGTGAAAGAGCTGCAGGTATCGTCCGGGCACTCCGTTCGCTCGCCAAGCAAACGAACGCTCAGCAGAAGATGACATGCCTGGATGATGTGATACGTGAGGTGATCCGACTGACGACTTCAGAGGTCGTCAGACAGGGAGTAAAGCTCGATACCCACCTCGATGCGCCTGACCCCATCATGATCGACCAGGTCCAGGTTCAGCAATTGATCTACAACCTCATAAACAACGGGCTGGAAGCCTTGTCAGGCTTCAGGACGGACGATGGGACGCTGCGCATCACGTCGCGCACGCTGGACGATGGGGTCGAGGTGAGCGTCGACGATAATGGTCCTGGCATTCCTGCTGATGAGCGGGAGAACATCTTTGGTGCGTTCTACACCACCAAGGATCATGGTCTTGGAATGGGACTGGCCATCTGCAATTCGGTGGTACGCGCGCATGGCGGTAGCTTGCAGGCAGAGCATTCGCCCTGTGGCGGATGCCGGATTCGCTTCACGCTGCCGCGTGGCAATCCGGGATGATTCATTGCCTGGCCAGCAAACTGCTAGAGGACAGGATGCAAAAAGCCTGCGTGGTCGCAGGCTTTTTGCAGCTACGGGTGATTACTTGGCGGTCAGGGCCGCATAGCTGTTCATCAGGTTACGGTAGTTGGGAATGCGCTGGGACAACAGGTTGCCCAAGCCCTCGATGTCATTGCGCCAGTCGCGGTGCAACTCACAGGCCACCGAGAACCAGTTCATCATCTGGGCGCCGGCTTGGGTCATGCGGACCCACGCCGCTTGTTGAACGGTCTCGTTGAAAGTGCCGGACGCGTCGGTCACGACGAAGACGTCGAAGCCTTCAGCCAGCGCGGACAGCGTCGGGAACGCCACGCAGACGTCAGTCACGACACCCGCGATGATCAGCTGCTTGCGGCCGGTCGCTTTGATGGCTTTGACGAAGTCTTCGTTGTCCCAGGCGTTGATCTGACCAGGGCGCGCGATGTACGGGGCGTCCGGGAACATTTCCTTCAGCTCAGGAACGAGCGGACCGTTAGGGCCCTGTTCGAAGCTGGTGGTCAAGATGGTGGGCAAGCCGAAGAACTTGGCCAGGTCACCCAGAGCCAGGACGTTGTTCTTGAACTCATTGGGCGAGAAGTCCTGCACAAGCGAAATGAGGCCGGTCTGGTGGTCAACCAACAGTACGACTGCGTCATCTTTATTCAAACGCTTGTAATCTGGATTGCTCATGGTAATGCACCTTTGATGGGTGGGATGTAAACGACGGTTTGTTGAAGCGTTAATGAACAGTTGGAAGTCGAACGCCGCACCACGGCGGAGGTGATCCGACGCGGGGCCCTTCAACTCTCAAGGCTGTTGATCAGTGGCGCGCTGGGAGGGGTCGAGCCACGGAGCAAACAGACGCATGGCAGCAGGCATACAGAGGTACACGACCAACGTGACGATCGTTGCCGTGATGACGATGTTGCTGCCCAGGTAGCTGGCCCAGAAGGGGTGCAGACTGAGCACGGGTATCCAGAGCTTGGGCACGATCAAGCTCAGTGGCAGAATCACCAGAAAGGACACAATGGCCTGCTTCCAGCGCGGAGGCTGCTGCTGATGTTCCGTGGCCGGCGCAAACCAGAATTCGCTGCCTGGAGTGACGTCTGTCTGGTCCCCGTCTGCCAGCATGGGCAGTACTTCCTGCACGCGTTCGTGGCGTGCTTCCGAGTCGAGCCATGCCTGCATCACGTCGGTCGAGCAAAAGCGCAGCACACAGGTGAAGACTTGCAGACCTCCATGAGTCTCTCGATGAATGTCGGCACCCAGATGGCCTTCACGTCGGCTGGCAATGTCCACTGTTTGCTTTAACCACGCTTCATAGGCGGCCTCATGACCCGGCTTGACTCGATGTTTGATGACAAGCGTCATGATGTCTTCGTGGGCACCCATGTTCACCCCCATGTGATGTCGCCAAGGCTGAAAAGATTGAACCCTCGTGCATTCACGAGGATCGTTATGATTTCAATAAACGGTTCGGCCCGCTATTGTCCCGAGGGATATGGACCCAGGTGTAATCAACGCTTAAGCGTTGTTCCCGCTGATGCAACTGCCCGTGCGGCACGCCATCTTTTCGGCGTAGTTCCCGCCAGGCGCGTGAATGCCTTGGTGAAGTGCGCTTGATCACAGAAGCCAGCTTCCAGCCCCACTTCGGTGAGGGTTAGCGACGAGCTGAGCAATGCCTTGGCCTTCTCCAGACGAGCGTTCAAGCGCCACTCGACCGGCGATATCCCCGTGCTGAGCTTGAAGGCACGCGAAAAATGGCTGCGGGTGAGGTGACAGGCACGGGCAATTTCGATGATCCCCATGGGCCCATTCAGGTTGGCCAGCAATAGGTCGGTCGCCTGCTGCAGCTGATGAGGTGCGAGCGAACCCGGGGGCGCTTTTCGTACATTGCGCCACGGGCTTGCCGGTGCTGAAGTTGGACGCTGCCACGCAAAATCGGTTGGCGTGATTCGAAGAGGCGCTTCATCGAGTCCAGCACATGATGGAATAGGTCGATGAGTGATCGATTCAGACCGAACGGCTTCTTGATAGCGCATGACGACTCCCCCATTTCAGTACGGGAGAGTGTGGCGACTGTCCATGTGCAAAGTCCTGAGCGCCTGCTTAAGACTTATTAAACCTACTTCCAAGGGTGTGGCCAGGACAGGTGCCGTTACCAACGGGCAGGCCTACGCTGAAGGAAAGGTGAACGCACCAGGCAACGACAAGTACTGCATGCCATCTGGTATTTCCCCAGAGACAATCAGGTCATTTCTGCAGGAAGGAGTGTTATTTTAGCGCCAATGCGGGGCGCTGCGAGTGTCTATCGCCGCAGCGACTTCATGACCTCATTCAAAGTTTGAAGCTGTATTTCAACGGCTCCTGTGCAGGCGGCGTAACATGCAAGTAGGCAAGACAGCCAAAACGATTGCAATGGTATTGTTTGATGGCGTTTTGATGCTGGATATCACGGGGCCAGTGGATGCCTTTGCAGTGGCGAACCGTTTCCTTCCTGAGGGAAGACGGTATCGCATTCTGACACTCGGGGTTGAGGACGGATTGATTCGAAGCTCCTGTGGGCTTCAGGTCAAGGCCGATTGTGTGTTGACCCAAGCGCCGAGTGATCTGGATCTCTTGCTGGTTCCTGGCGGGCCAGGTGCTTACGACGACCCTCATCCTGCCATTCAAGCGTGGCTTCCCGACGCGGCGCGAAATGCCAAGCGTTTCGGAGCCATCTGCACCGGGGCGTTCCTGCTGGGCAGGGCAGGTCTTCTGGATGGTTATCGCTGTACCACTCACTGGAACTACATCGGCAGACTGGCCCAGCGACATCCCGACGCGAAAGTCGAAAGTGAGCAGATCTATGTTGTTGACCGCAATCTGATCACCTCAGGGGGCATCACGGCGGGCATCGACATGGCCCTGGCGATCATCGCTGAAGACCATGGGAAAGAACTGGCCCTGGAAGTGGCCAAGGTCTTGCTCGTCGTGATGAAGCGGCAGGGAGGGCAGACCCAGTTTGGTCCCCTGTTGGCGTCCGTGACCAGAGATGGTTCACCCATAGCCAAGGTTCAGGCCTACGTGGTCGATCACATCGAACAACAGTATTCGGTGCAATCGATGGCTGACAGGGTCGCGATGAGCTCGAGAAACTTCGCCAGGGCGTTTCAGCGGGAGACTGGCCTGACGCCGATGCAGTTTGTACAGAACGCTCGAATCGATCATGCACGAAGGCTGCTGGAGGGCACACATCTTCCCCTCAAGACCATCGCGACGCGATGTGGCTTTTGCACTGCCAAGTACATGCGCAAGGTGTTCTGTGAGCGTATTGGCGTGAGTCCCAACCAGTACCGTCAACAATTCGGCCCCGAGTGACCGAACTAGCCCATTGACGTGCCTTTGGTCAGGACTTCGACCGAGTGATCTTCGGTCATGCTCGACAGCGACCCCGCAGCGCAGTCTCGACCCGGTTCGTCTAGTAAACGGGCACGGGCGCTTCTGATCTCACGCGTGCGCCCCGACTCGATCAGTCGGCCGGGCTGTCGAGCAACTCGCCGAGTGCATCCGGCTGGCTCTTGAATGCCCGGGCGAACACGTCCCGGTGCTTGGCCATGTAGATGCCGGCCTCTTCGACCTGCTTCTCGTTCAACGACGGTACGGCTTTTTGCAGCACGTCGGCCAGGCGCTCGGCCAGTTCGAGCATCTTGTCATGACGATCTGCTTCGGCTTTATCCATGAACAAACGCTCCGGGTCGCGACTGCTGCGGTACACCACTTCGACGGCCATTCATCACCTCTATGCCTTTATCGCTGTCTGTAGATTGCTGTATCTATATACAGTATTCCGCATTCATCCCTCCAGCGCAAGCCGGAAGGTGTCTTTCGTCCGCGCCTCGACGTGCCCTGCGACGCTCGGTCGTCTTCTCAGGCTAGTGCCTTGGCCTCATGCCTGCATGGCTACATCTGTCATGGACAGGACGTACCTTTCCATCCGTCACCTCGGGAGCCGGACATCGTGAACATCAAATGGGCTGAAAAGCTACGCAAGGGCCTGCATGGCTCCGCCGACTCGCTGGGCAATCTGTGCGTCGAGTCGTTCCACTACCTGGCCTTGTTCGGCATCGGCGGCGTGACTGCCTGGGCCGCGCTGATGACCTTTCTGGAAATGGTGGGTCAGGGCAGTGCCAGTGTCGATGACATCCTGCTGCTGTTCATCTACCTGGAGCTGGGCGCCATGGTGGGGATCTACTTCAAGACCAACCACATGCCGATCCGCTTCCTGCTCTACGTCGCGATCACCGCGCTGACGCGCCTGCTGATCGGTGACGTGTCGCACCACAAGGCACCGGATGTCGGGCTGCTGTACCTGTGCGGCGGCATCCTGCTGCTGGCGTTTTCCATCCTGGTGGTGCGCTATGCCTCGTATCGCTACCCCTCGGCGCGCGTGCTCGATGCACACGGCAAGGACCTGGACGACGGCAAATGATCAACTGCCGATGACAGGCGTGGTGCTCAGAGGGCGACGCCGGTCACGGGTGTGGACGAGGCGGGCGAGCGGGGCAGGCCTGTCAGCAGAGGCAGGGTACCTCCCGCCTGCTCGGAGGCGAGGTCCAGGCGAATGCGGTCGATCATGCGCTGAAGGCGCTGAGGGTCGTTGCGTTGCTCAGGGGTGATCAGGCGCTTGGCGGCCACGCCATGCTCGGTGGACAAGGTCAGCATGATGCTGCCGTCGAGTCGTTCGATGCTCAGGTTGACCCGATAGCGCGGGGCGAAGGCATCGCTGATGAGGTTGAACGGGTTGTGCATGGTGCCGGTTCTGTGGCGAGGGACGTGTAAGGATAGACCGGCGACAACGGGCGTTGGTTCACGCCAGACTGGACGCAGGGCGCGAAGCCCGGCGTCCGGTGCATCGGTCAGGCTTTCGAGGCCTTGGCCTCTTCTTGGTCTTGCAGGTCCTGCAGGCCTTCCAGTTCTTCGGCGTCTTCCGGGTCTTTCAGGTCCGGGTCTTCGATCAGTTCCGGCACCGCGCGCTTGTCACGCAGCTTGCCGTACAGGTGCTCCAGCGCATGGTCGAGCTTCTCGGCGGCGCCATCGATGGCCAGCTCGAGCGAGGGGGCGTTGTGGGTCACGGAGATCGGCTGGTGTCCCTTGGGTCGTGCTTCGAGCTGGCAACGCTTGTCGTCGGCCCCGGACTTGCCACCGTTTTCGTCGCTCAGGTGCACCTCGATGCGGGTCAGGTCTTCCTCGTAGCGTTCGAGCGCGCTTTGCAGGGTGCTGGTCACCCAGTCGTTGAGACGGATGCCGCCTTCGATTTGATTGCTGCTGTTGACCTGGATCTGCATGGTTCAATCCTTATTCAGCTGGCTCGCAAGAGGCCCTTGCCCTGGCCGAAAAAGCCAAGGGATCTATTGCCTCTTGACTCCAAGGTCGGGGGAAAGTGCATAGAATTCAACCCCCTTCGCCAGATAAATGTCCTGTTGCAAAAGGTATTTACCGGCCGTCGAGGGTTGCGTGATGCGGTCAGAACTCGACGGACGTCTGCAGGTACAGTGTGCGCGGCTCCCCGACGTACTTGCCCTTGTTGTTGTCATCGAACGAGCGGGTGTAATACTCGCGGTTGAACAGGTTCTTCACCCCCAGGGCGACGTTCAGGTTCGACAACTCGGGGCCGAAGTCATAGGCCACGCGGGTACTGGCCAACATGTACCCCGGGATTCTTCCCGTGCTGCCGTCGGCGCTTTCGGCACGGGTGTTGGCATTGTCGGCGAACTGGCCGTCCTGGAAGCTGACATCGAGGTTGGCCTGCCAGGGCCCTTCGCTGTAGCCCACGCCCAGGTCGCCCTTGTGACGTGAAGAGAAGGGCACGCGGTTGCCCTTGTTGGGCCCGTCCTCGCGAATGCGCGCATCGACGAAGGCGTAGCTGGCGTGCACGTCGAAGCCGGCCAGGCGCGGGTCGAGGCCATCCAGCGCATAGCGCACACGGGTTTCAAGGCCTTGGTGGCGCGTCTCGCCACGGGCGATCACCGAGTCGTTGGTCTGGTTGCTTTCGTACTGGTTGTCGAAGTTGATCAGGAACAGCCCCAGTTCGGCTTGCAGGTCGCCGCTGTCGTAGCGCGTGCCGATTTCCCAGGTGCGGGCCTTTTCCGGCTTCACTTCGCCACTGCTGACGCGGTTGGGCATCTGGCTGTACTGCACGCTGCCGAAGGAGCCTTCGGTGTTGGCGTACAGGTTCCAGCGCTCGCTCAGGTGATAGAGCACGTTCAACGCAGGCAGCGCGGTCGTGTAGTCGCCCTGGTAGCGCCTGCCACTGAGGGCATTGTTCTGCTCGGAATCGATCATTTCGTAGCGGATGCCTGGGGTCAGCGTCCAGCGACCGATGTCGATGCGATCGTCCAGGTACACGGCGTGGGCTTCGGTGTGCCCACGGGTGTCGCGATCGTTACGGCTGGCCGTGGTCGGCAGGTCGGCGCCCGGGGCCTCGCGAAAGCGCAGCTCATGGCCGGATTCGTTGACGTAGCGATAACCGACGCCCAGCTCGTGCCAGCTGTCGCCGAGGGCGATGCCTTGCGAGAACCGCGTCTCCAGGCCGCGTACCCAGTACTCGCGCGGCGACAGGGACACGAAGTTGCCCTGGTCCAGGTAGCCACTGCGCAAGGTCTTGGTGAAGAAGCTGTTGACGCTGAACTGACGGTCGTCCTGACGGTAATCGTAGCCCACGTTGAACAACGTCCGGCGGCCCCAGAACTTGTCCTTGGGGCGAGTCGACTGATAGGGATCGGCGTCGAAATCGGCTTTGCTCAGGCCTCCTGCCATGTCTGCCTCGCCTTCGTAGTACTGCGCCATGGCATGCAGGCTGTTGGCCTCGTCCAGCTGCAGCGCGCTCTTGAGGATGAGGTCGTCGATCTGGGTGTCGCTGTGTTCGCGCCAGTCACCGCCACGGGTGCCGGAGTACAGCAGCGCACCGCCCAGCCCGTTGTCGTTGGTGCCACCGGCCAGCAGGTTGGCGGTGTTCTTGAAGCCATCATGGCTCGACGAAGGGCTGATGCGGTTGGTCATGGAGGCCTTGAGCGTGGGCGCCTCGGGGATCGCACGGGTGACGAAGTTGACGATGCCTCCGACGTTCTGCGGGCCATAGCGCACCGCGCCGCCGCCGCGCACCACGTCCACCGCGTCCATGTTGCCCAGGCTGATCGGGGCCAGTGACAACTGAGGCTGCCCGTACGGCGCGAAGGGCACTGGAATGCCGTCCATCAGCACCGTGGAGCGTGAGGCCAGTCGTGGGTTGAGACCGCGGATGCCGAAGTTCAGCGCCAGGTCATGGCCACCGGTGCCGTTGTTCTCGGGCGCGTTGACCCCCGGCATGCGGTCGAGTACGTCCCGGGCGGTCGCGGCGCCACTGCGCTGGAATTCCTCGCGACGGATTACGTCACGGGCACCGGCGTGCTCGAACACCCGATCCTGGCGGGCGTCGCCCAGCCAGTCACCGACCACGGTCGAGGTGCCCAGCTCGAGCGGCGCGCCTGCCACGGGTGCCCTTGCAGGCTCCAAGGTATAGCCGCCGGCATTTGGCTGTGCCTGCAGGCCGCTGCCGCGCAACAGCGCCTCCAGACCGGCGGCGACCTCATAGGTGCCCTCCAGGCCAGGGCTGAGCAGGCCCTGGGTCAAGGCTGAGCCATAGGCGATCAACACGCCGCTCTGCCGGCCGAACTGGTTCAGGGCATCCTCGAGCCCACCGGCAGCGATGTGATACGTGCGCGTCTCGGCCGCCTGCACGGCGGGTACGGTGAGCACTAGACTGGTGGCGAACAGCAACGCTGGGAGGCAGGGCGTGCGTGGCAGAGGCATGAAGCGGACATCCTTCGAAAGTGGGTCTTTGCCTTGTCTGTCACGCGAGGTCGACGAAATGGCTCACACGCGATGAAAAAAATCGGCAGCCGTGTGGTCCAGGTCAGGCCGGCTCTACCTGAACCCAGTAGCGCGTGAAGCGCCGAACCCGTACGGGCAGGGCCACGCTGAGCATGCGCAGGATGCGCTCGCTGTCGTCTAGGGGGTACGAGCCGGATACGCGCAGCCCCGCGATGCGCTCGCTGCACCCTAGCCGACCGGGGCGATAGCGCGACAGCTCGTCGAGAAAGTCCGCCAGGCGCATGTGCGAGGCGACGAGCATGCCATCGACCCAGGCGCCGACGTTGGGGTCCAGGGGCGCCACCGCCTGCCACCGGTCCTCCAGCAGCCGGGCCTGCTGCCCTGCCTGCAAACCCTGGCCGTGCAGGACCGCCACACCGTCGAGCACTGACACATGGCTGTAGCCCATGAACCGGCGCACGTTGAACCGCCCGTGTTCGAGCTGCAGCCGCCCACCGGCCGTTTCCAGCGACAAAGGTCGCGACGCGGCGCGCACGTCGAGCTGCGCTTCGCCCTCCAGCAACCTGACGTGACGCGCCTGTGCGGTGACCTGCACATCGGCGGCGCTGGCGGTGTTCAGTTGCAACAGGCTGCCATCGTCCAGGGTCAGGCGCCGACGCTGACCGAGCGGGCTGCGGTAGTCGGCCAGCAGGTGCGGCATCGACGGGTGCGTTTGCAGACCCAACCCGCACCCGGTCACCACACCTGCCAGCAGCAGGGCCTTGAGCGCGTGTCGTCGCGCGGGCGAGGGCGGCGCTTGCAAGGTGGCATGAAGGACCGGTGAGGCGACCGTGCGAAAGCGTCGGTTGACCTGCTGGATGTGTTCCCAGGCGCGGCGATGCTCCGGGTCGGCTTCGAGCCAGTCAGCAAAGGCCGCCTGCTGGCGCGGGCCGAAGTCGTCATCCTGCGAGGCGAGCAGCCAGTGCACGGCCTGCTCGGCCACGGAAGGGGCGAAGGAACGGCTCACAGGGCGAAATAACAGCGCAAGGCTGCCTTGTGCAGATACCGCTTGACCGTGGCCAGCGAGATCCCCAGCTGCACGGCGATCTCGGACTGACCCAACCCATCGACCTGCGACAGCAGGAACGCGCGCTTGACCAGGCCCGGCAAGCCATCGAGCAACCGGTCGAGCTCGAGCAGCGTTTCGAAGATGATCGCTTTGTGTTCCTCACTGGGCACACAGGCCTCAGGGACCTGCGCCAAGGCCTGCAGGTAGGCCCGCTCGAGTTCCTGACGCCGGAAGTGGTTGCACATGACCCGTTTGGCGATGGTCACCAGAAAGGCGCGGGGCTCGATCAACTGGGGCGTTTCCCGCGCATGCAGCAGCTTGACGAAGGTGTCCTGCGCCAGGTCTGCGGCATTGTGCGGGCAGCCCAGGCGCTGCCGCAGCCAACCGGTCAGCCAGCGATGGTGGTCTCGGTAGAGGCCTTCGACCAAAGGGGTAGGGTGGGGAACCGCCATGCTGACTCCAGCACCAGGCAGGCGCGAGTGGGATCGAGAATTGTTCGCATTTTAGAGTGCGTGAAGAGGAGCGGCAAGGAAAACGTACGGTGCTGCTTTGCATATGAGAATCCAACTCATTATTATCGCAACCCTTGCCCTCCCTCTGGATACGTTCGATGAAAAGCAACGCCGCCGGGCTCACGCTCGGTTATCGACTGGCCGTCGCCTCGCGCTGCCTGGCCGCCTTGCTGGGGGGCTACCTGCTGGCATCGATGGTCAGTGTGTGCCTGGCGTTGCTGATCCCGGGGCCGCAGGTCGATGCCGTGCTGATCGGCTCGATGCTGTCGTTCGTCTTCTACGTGCTGGCCTTTCTCTGGTGCTTCGCCTGCCGCAGCGCCTGGCGCGCCTGGGTCGGTGTGCTGACGCCGAGTCTGGTGCTGGGCGCGATCAATGGCCTGCTCTACGGGATGGCGCACCCATGAAAGAGGGCTTCCGCCAGGCGATGGCCTGGTTGCACACCTGGCTCGGCCTGATCTTCGGCTGGTTGCTGTTCGCGATCTTCCTGACCGGGACGCTCTCGTACTTCAAGGAAGAGATCAGCCACTGGAGCAAGCCGGAAATCCAGCGGCATGCGCTCGATCCGGCTGCCAGCCTGGCCGTGGCCCAGCGCTACCTGCAGGCCAACGCGGGCGACGCCAGCAGCTGGTTCATCCGCCTGCCCAGCGAGCGCGAGCCGGCCATCAGCGTCAACTGGCGCGACAAGAACGCGGTCGGCCGCCGAGGCTTCACGGGCAAGGAACTCGACGCGCGCAGCGGGGAGGTCGTCGAGGCCCGCGAGAGCCGAGGCGGGGAGTTCTTCTACCGCTTCCACTTCCAGCTGGAGATGCCGCACCCCTGGGGCCGCTGGCTGTCGACCTTCTGTGCCTTCATCATGCTGCTGGGGCTGGTGACCGGGATCATCACCCACAAGAAGTTCTTCAAGGAATTCTTCACCTTCCGCCCAGGCAAGGGGCAGCGCTCCTGGCTGGACGGCCACAACGCCATCGGCGTACTGGTGCTGCCGTTCCACCTGATGATCAGCTACAGCAGTCTGGTGATCTTCATGTACATGGTCATGCCGGCCGGCATCCTCGCCAGCTACGGCAGCGCCGACGGCTACTTCGCCGACCTGTTCGGGCGTGACCAGACCGTGCCCGCTGCCGGTGCCGCGTCCCCCCTGACCTCGTTGCCAGCCCTGTACGCCAAGGTACAGACACAGGTGCCGGGGGCGCGCATGGGCTTCATCCAGGTGCAGAACCCCAATGACCAGAATGCCCGCGTGAGCTTTACCCGTTCGGCGGCCGACCATGTGGCCTACAAGCGCAGCGAGACATGGACGTTCGATGGCGTCAGTGGCGCCACGCTGTCGCAGGGCGCGCCGGAAAGCGTCGCCATGATGACCTCCTTCACCTTCGTCGGCCTGCACATGGGCAACTATGCCGGCCCTTGGCTGCGCTGGCTGTACGCCGTCTTCGGCGTGGCCGGCACCGCAGTGATCGGCACGGGGCTGGTGATGTGGCTGGGCAAGCGGCAGCTCAAGCACGCCAAGCAGCCGAGCCTGCCCGGTGAGCTGCGCCTGGTGGAGGTGCTCAACATCGCCAGCATGAGCGGCCTGCTGCTCGGGGTGGCCGCATTCTTCTGGGCCAACCGGTTGCTGCCGATGACCCTCGAAGGGCGCGCCGACGGGGAGGTGAACGCCTTCTTCATCGTCTGGGCCCTGGCGCTGGTGCATGCCGCGCTGCGCCCCGGGCGTCGCGCCTGGGGCGAGCAACTGACGCTGGGCGCGCTGGCGTTCGCCGGCCTGCCGCTGCTCAATGGCCTGACCACCGGCCAAGGCTTGAACCATTCCCTGGCCGTCGGCGACTGGGCCATGGCCGGCTTCGACCTGACGGCGCTGGTCACCGGTCTGCTATTGGCCTGGACCGCGCGGCGCATGCTCGTCGCACCCCACGTGGTCAAGCGCGCGCCCCGGACCGTCCAGGCTGCCCGTGAGGCCATGACCGACGTGGAGGCCCGCTGATGCTCAGCGTGGCCATGCTGGCGTTTGCCGGGTTTGCCGCCTTGTGCCTGGCGATGGACAAGCACGCCCATGACGTGCTCAAGCGCAAGCCCACCCTTGCGCAGTCGCGCCTGAGACGGGGCGTGGGGTGGGCGTTGCTGTTCGTTTCGCTCCTGCTGGCCATACAAGAGCAGGGCTGGGCCTATGGCCTGGTGCAGTGGATGGCCGTGTCGATGGCCGGGCTGCTCGTCTGGGTCTTCGGCCTGCCGTACCAGCCACGGCTGTTGCTGGGGCTGGCGCTGCTCAGTGTGGTGCTGGGGCCGGTCCTGGCGCTATGGCCGGCGTGAGCCTCGAAAGGTCGCGCGGTAATCGCTTGGGGTCGCGCCCAGCGCGGCGCGGAACCGATTGCTGAAATGGCTGGCGCTGGCGAACCCGCACAGCAGCGCCACCTGGCCCAAGGGCAGGTCACTGTCGCGCAACCATTGGCAGCCCCGGGCCAGGCGACGGGCCAGCACGTAGCGATGGGGCGGCAGGGCGAAGCTGGTGCGGAACATGCGGGCGAAGTGGTAGCTGGACAGGTGGCAGCGCAGCGCCAGTTCGTCCAGTGTCAGCGGTTGATCCAGGTGCGCCTCGATGTAGTCCACCAGGTGCCGACGCTGATGCGGTGCCAGCCCTCCCGTCAAACGTACGCCCTGGCGCAGCCCCACTTGCCCCAGCAGCGCATGGTCGATGATCGCCTGTCCCAGGCTGCTGGCCAGCAGTCGTTCCCCAGGCTCCTGCCAATCCAGTGCGATCAACCCATGAAAACGCGCTGCCTGGAGGGGATCGTCGAGGAACGTCGCCTCGTGCAGTTGCAGCTCCCGCGGTTCACGGTCGAGCAGGCGCACGCAGCCCAGGGCGAACTGTTCTTCGCTGACGTACAGGTGCGCCAGGCGGATCGCCCCGTTGACCACCCAGTTGGACTCGTGGCCCGCCGGCATCACGCACAGCTTGTTCGGCGCGCCCTTTGCACCGGGCCGTTGGCGCCGGAAGGTGCCGGTACCATCGGCGATGTAGCACGACAAGGTGTGATGGGTCGGCGCCAAGTAGTCGCGGGCGTCGTCACGGTTGCGCCACACCGCGGCCGCCATGCCGGTGTCCAAGGTCGCGCTCAGTTCCAGGCGCGCGTTGGGCGAAGCCTGCATGCTGTTGAAGACGTCTAGCTGGTTCAAGGCGGTCATGGGTGCTTCCTCCGAGCCCATCGTACTGCGAGATGCCTGCCAGGGCAGCGGGGCGCTGCGCAAAACCGCAAGTTTGTGCAAGCGCCCGGCCGATCACCGATCGACACTGACCGCCTGACCCGAGGAGCGTCCCTATGAACCTGTCGCTGTACCTGCTGACCGTCCTGATCTGGGGTACTACCTGGATCGCCCTGAAATGGCAGCTCGGCGTGGTGCCCATTCCGGTCTCGATCGTCTATCGCTTCGCCCTGGCCGCGCTGATCCTGTTCGCCTTGCTGGTGCTCAGTGGCCGTCTCCAGCGCATGGACCGGCGCGCGCACCTGATCTGTCTGGCACAAGGGTTGTGCCTGTTCTGCGTCAACTTCCTGTGTTTTCTCACGGCCAGCCAGTGGATTGCCAGTGGGCTGATCGCGGTGGTGTTCTCTACCGCAACCGTGTGGAATGCCCTGAACGCACGCGTGTTCTTCAAGCAGAAGATCGCCAGCAACGTGCTCGGCGGTGCCGCCCTCGGCCTGCTGGGGCTGGGGTTGCTGTTCTGGCCGGAGTTGAGTCACCACAGCGTCAGCGAGCGCACGTTGATCGGCGTCGGCCTGGCACTGGCCGGCACGCTGTGTTTCTCGGCCGGCAACCTGCTGTCGAGCGTGCAGCAGCGCGCCGGGCTCAAGCCGATGACGACCAATGCCTGGGGCATGCTGTATGGCGCGTTGGCGCTGGGGCTTTACTGCCTGATCGACGGCATCCCCTTCACCGTCGAGTGGAACGGTCGCTACGTGGGCGCCTTGTTGTACCTCGCCATCCCAGGCTCCGTGATCGGCTTCACCGCCTACCTGACGTTGGTCGGACGCCTGGGACCGGAGCGCGCCGCCTACTGCACGGTGCTGTTCCCGCTGGTGGCGCTCAACGTGTCGGCGGCGGTGGAGGGCTATCAGTGGACCGCGCCTGCGCTTGCAGGCCTGGTCCTGGTGATGGCGGGCAATGTCTGGGTGTTTCGCAAGCCCAGGGCGCGGCTACCCGAGCCACTGGCCATGCCGCGCCCGTAAGGGAGCCACGGCGATACCGGGCCTGGAAAACGGCCTTCGAGCGGGCGTCAGCCCTTCCAGACCTGCGGATTGACCAGATCCCGCGGTCGCTCGCCCAGCAGTGCCGCGCGCAGGTTGTCCAGGGCGCGGTTGGCCATGGCCTCGCGGGTCTCGGCGGTGGCCGAGCCGACATGGGGCAGGGTCAGCGCATTGGGCAGCCTGAACAGCGGCGAGTCGGCCAAGGGCTCCTTCTCGTAGACGTCCAGGCCGGCGCCGCGGATGGTGCCCGATTGCAAGGCTTCGATCAGCGCCGCTTCGTCCACCACCGGGCCACGGGCGATGTTGATCAGGAAGGCGCTGGGTTTCATGAGCTTCAGTTCGCGCGCACCGATCAGGTGACGCGTGGCCTCGCTCAGCGGTACCACCAGGCAGACGAAGTCGGACTCGCCCAGCAATTGCTCGAGGCTGCGGTACTCGGCGCCCAGCTCCTGCTCCAGCGCGGTCTTGCGGCTGTTGCCGGTGTACAGCACACGCATGCCGAAGCCCAGGCGCCCACGCCGCGCGATGGCCGCGCCGATGTTGCCCAATCCGACGATGCCCAGGGTCTTGCCATGCACGTCGCTGCCGAACAGGTTCGGGGTGACGCTGGCCTGCCAGTGGCCGGCCTTGGTCCACGCATCCAGCTCGGCGACGCGCCGGGCGCTGCCGATGATCAGCGCAAAGCCCAGGTCGGCGGTGCTTTCGGTCAGCACGTCGGGGGTGTTGGTGAGCGCGATACCGCGTTCGTTGAAGTAGTCCAGGTCATAGTTGTCGTAGCCGACCGAGACGCTCGACACCACTTCCAGCTTGCCCGCGCCTTCGAGCTGCGTCCGACCGAGCTTGCGGCCCACGCCGATCAGGCCATGGGCCTGGGGCAGCGCTTCGTTGAACTGGGCGTTGAGGTCGCCTTGCTTGGGGTCGGGCAGGATCACGTCGAAATCGTGCCGCAGGCGCTCGGCCATGGCGGGCGTGATGCGGCTGAAGGCGAGGACGGTTTTTTTCATCGGACAACCTTTCTGCAAGAGGGGTGGCGGGGAAGGGTACGGTTCGTAGCAACCTACCATTCCCACCCCCGAGCAGACACCCCTGTTTTCAATTGGCGATCAGCAGCTCGTGAGTCTTGAGGTCCGCCTCGTGTGCCGCGAGGATCTCCGGCAGGGAGTTGCGCAGGTACTCCACCCAGGTCTTGATCTTGGCATCCAGGTACTGCCGCGACGGGTAGATCGCGTACAGGTTCAGTTCCTGCAAACGGTAGTCCGGCATCACCCGCACCAGGCTGCCATCGCGCAGACCGTCGATGGCCGAATAGATCGGCAGCACGCCCACGCCCATGCCGCTGCGGATCGCCACCTTCATGGCGTCGGCGGAATTGACCTGGAACGGGGACTGGGCAATGGTCACCACCTCTTGCCCCTGGGGCCCGTCGAAGCTCCATTTCTCCAGCGGGATCACCGGGCTGACCATGCGCAGGCAGGCATGCTGGGTCAGGTCCGCGGGGCGTTGCGCCACGCCATGACGCGCCACGTAGTCCGGCGAGGCGCAGACGATGCTGTAGGTGATGCCCAGGCGCTGCGACACGAAACCCGAATCGGGCAGTTCGCTGGCCAGCACGATGGACACGTCGTAGCCCTCGTCGAGCAGGTCCGGGACGCGGTTGGCCATGGTCAGGTCGAAGGTGACGTCCGGGTGCGTTTCGCGGTAGCGCGCGATGGCGTCGACCACGAAGTGCTGGCCGACGCCGGTCATCGAGTGCACCTTGAGCACGCCCGCCGGGCGGGCATGGGCGTCGCTGGCCTCGGCCTCGGCTTCCTCGACATAGGTGAGGATCTGTTCGCAGCGCATCAGGTAGCGCTTGCCCGCCTCGGTCAAGGCGATGCGCCGGGTGGTGCGGTTGAGCAGACGCGTCTGCAGGTGCGCTTCCAGGTTGGAAACCGCACGGGAGACATTGGCGGTGGTGGTGTCCAGTTGCGCGGCAGCGGCGGTGAAGCTGCCCACTTGGGCCACACAGCTGAAGGCACGCATGTTTTGCAGGGTGTCCATGGGTCGCTCTCGAAGTAGACGACCGATTGTGACACGAAGACGCCAGCAGCGACCGTCAGACGAAAGCCTGATTATCGCGTTTTCGGTAACAAAGATTCGCAGGAATGTCTGCTTATCGCCAGCGCGCCCGCCTCCTAGAATGGCGCCGCCCTCTCTTCCTGCCTGGAAACCGCCGTCGTGCCGCGTCGCCTCATCGGAGCGCTCCCTGCGCTCAGCGTCTGTGTTCTCGCTTTGACCTTGACTGGCTGTCTTTCCACCGCGGGCATCGCGCCCCAGAGCAATGCCCCTTCGGCCGATGGTCTGGCCATCGACCACGCCATTCGCGACGCCGTGCGCGAGGCGGACTGGCCCGCCCAGCAGTGGTGGCACGCCTTCGGGGACGCGCAGCTCGATCACTGGGTCGACCTGGCGCTGGCCGGCAGCCCAAGCCTGGCCCTGGCGGCCGCGCGCGTGCGCCAGGCCAAGGCGCTGGCCGGCGTGGTCGAGGCCGACGAGCACCTGCAAGGCATCGCCCAGGCGACGCTCAAGCGCCATGCCTGGCCGCAGGATCAGTTCTATGGCCCGGGCGCGCTGTCAGGGGCCGAGACCTGGGACAACCAGGCCAACCTCGGCTTGAGCTATGCCCTGGACCTATGGGGCCGTGAGCGCAATGCCAGCGAGCAGGCCCTGGATCAGGCCCACATGCGCGTGGCCGAGGCTCGCCAGGCCGAACTCGAGTTGCAGAACACCGTGGTCAAGACCTACATCGGCCTGTCGCTGCAGTTCGCCCGCCGCGACATCGTCAGCGATGAGCTGCGCCAGCAGGAGCAGATCGTCGCCCTGGCCGAGCGCCGCCTGGCGGCTGGCATCGGCACCGAATTCGAACTGAGCCAGGCACAGGCACCGCTGCCGGAAACCCACCGCCAGCTCGACGCCCTGGACGAAGCCATCGCCCTGGCGCGCAACCAGCTGGCCGCGCTGGCAGGCCAGGGGCCAGGCGCCGGCGCCAGCCTGGACCGACCGCAGCTGAACCTGGGCGCTCCGATCGGCTTGCCGTCGGCGCTGCCCGCGCAGCTGCTGGGCCAGCGCCCGGACGTGGTCGCCCGTCGTTGGCAGGTGGCCGCCCAGGCACGGGGCCTGGACATCGCCCACGCCGATTTCCTGCCCAACGTCGACCTGGTCGCGGGTCTGGGCTTCGTCGCCACGGGCGGCGGCGCGCTGTCCTTCCTCCAGGGCCGCAAGTTCAACTACAGCGCCGGCCCCGCCCTCAGCCTGCCGGTGTTCGACGGCGGACGTCTGCGTGCGCGCCTGGGCGTGGCCGCAGCGGGGTACGACGAGGCCGTCGCCCAGTACGACCAGACCCTGGTGAACGCGCTCCGCCAGGTGTCGGACCAGTTGATCCGCCGTGACTCGCTGGACGTGCAGGCGCGCCTGGCCGCCGAATCGGTCGCCACCGCCCGCAAGACCTTCGACATCGCCACGCTGGCCTTCGAGCGCGGCCTGACCGGCTACCTGGAAGTGCTCAATGCCCAGACGCTGCTGTTCCGCCAGCAGCAGATCGAACGCCAGGTGCAGGCGGCGCGCCTGGTGGCGCAGGCCGAATTGGTGACGGCCTTGGGCGGTGGCGTGCAGGCTGGGCGCGACGTGCCTGAAGTTCGCCAGGAAGCTGCACCGGCTGCGCCTGCCGCGCTGGCTGTCTTCGCGCGCCAGGCGGCCAGTCGATGAGCCTGGTCCAGTCGCCGATCCGCTGGCTGGGCAACCTGGAGTGGCGTCGCGGGTTCTTTGCCTGGGCGCGCACCGATGGGGTGACCTGGGTCTACATCGTCAAGGTGCTGGTCGCCGCCTTCCTGACGCTGTGGCTGGCCATGCGCCTGGAACTGCCGCAGCCGCGCACGGCGATGATCACCGTGTTCATCGTCATGCAGCCCCAGAGCGGCCATGTCCTGGCCAAGAGTTTCTACCGCATCCTCGGTACCCTGGCCGGCTCGGCGATGATGGTCACGCTGATCGCCTGGTTTCCGCAGAACACCGAACTGTTCCTGCCCAGCCTGGCGCTGTGGGTCGGCCTGTGCTCGGCCGGGGCGATGCGCTACCGCACCTTCCGCGCCTACGGCTTCGTGCTGGCCGGGTATACCGCGGCGATGATCGGCCTGCCGGTGCTGGAACACCCGCAGGCCGCCTTCATGGCCGCCGTCTGGCGGGTGCTGGAGATCTGCCTGGGGATTCTGGTCTCGACCCTGGTCAGCGCCGCGATCCTGCCGCAGTCGGCCAGCGCGGCCATGCGCAACGCCCTGTACCAGCGTTTCGGCGCGTTCGCCGGCTTCGTCGTCGAGGCCCTGCGCGGGGCGGGTTCGCGTGAGCGCTTCGAGCAGGACAGCGTGCGTTTCATCGCCGAGGCCGTGGGGCTGGAGAGCCTGCGCAACGTCACCGCCTTCGAAGACCCGCACATGCGCCGACGCAGCGGTCGCCTGATGCGCATGAACAGCGAGTTCATGGCCATCGGCACGCGCTTCAACGCCCTGCACCAGCTGCTCGAACGCCTGCGCCTGCGCGGGCCGTCGCAGATCGTCGATGCGCTTGCCCCCGGCCTGGACACCCTGCGCGAGCTGCTCGCGCCCTATGCCGGACGTGCCTTGACCGACGCCGATGCCGTGCGCCTGACCCTGGAGCTGGCGGCCTACAAGGACGGCCTGCAAGGGCAGGTCCGCGCCCTGCGCGCTGCCTTTCTGGAGCGCGCGCCGAGCGAGGCGGAACTGCTCGACTTCCATACCGCCTTCGAGCTGTTGTACCGCTTCATCGACGACCTCTACAGCTATGCCCAGACCCATGCGTCACTGGCCGCCCACACCCACGAACGCGAGCGCTGGGACGAGCCCTACGTGGCCCAGACCAGCTGGCTGGTATCGCTGGCGGCCGGGATCCGTGGCGCGGCGGTGCTGTTGCTGCTGGGCAGCTACTGGCTGCTCAGCGACTGGCCGAGCGGGGCGATGATGACGTTGATCGCCACGGTCACCGCCGGCCTCTCGGCCGCCTCGCCCAACCCCCGGCGGCTGTCGTTCCAGATGGCATGCGGCACCTTGCTCGGGGCGCTGGTGGGCTTTTTCGAGACCTTCTTCGTGTTTCCGTGGATCGACGGCTTTCCCTTGCTCTGCCTGGTGCTGGCGCCGGTGTTCGCGCTCGGTGCCTTTCTCGCTTCGCGCCCGGCCTACGCCGGCTATGGCGTCGGCCTGCTGGTGTTCTTCGCCATCGGCAGCGTGCCCAATAACCTGACGGTGTACGACCCCTACAGCTTCATCAACGATTACCTGGGCATGCTCCTGGGGATGCTGGTCTGCGCGGCGGCCGGCGCGATCATCCTGCCGCCCAACAGCCGCTGGCTGTGGACTCGCCTGCAACGCGAGCTGCGCGAGCAGGTGCTGTGGGCGATCAGTGGCCGCCTGCGTGGCCTGGGCTCGGCCTTCGACAGCCGCACCCGCGACCTGCTGCACCAGGCCTATGGGCTGGCGGCCGGCCAGCCCCAGGTCCAGGGCGAACTGCTGCGCTGGATGTTCGCGGTGCTGGAGATCGGGCACGCGATCATCGAGCTGCGCAAGGAGCAGGCGAGCGTGCCGGTGCACCCGGCCTACGCCGACTGGCAACCCTGGCGCCAGGCGATCCGGGTGATGGGGCGCGCATTAGCGCGGCTGTTCCTGCAACCGAACGCCGGCAACCACGAACGTGCACTGTGGGCGGTCGACCAGGCGATCGCCAGCGTCCAGGCCGCCGACGAGCCTTTCGCCCGGCATTTCGACACCTCGGTGCTGCGCCGGGTGCAAAGCTACCTGCACTTCATCCGCAGTTCGCTGCTCGACCCCCGTTCGCCGCTGATGCCGGCACAAGGACTGCACCATGCCCCGTGAGATCGCCTTCCACGGCGTCTACCTGCCCACCATGACCTTGATGTTCCTGTTCGCCGCGGGCCTGGCCTGGGGGCTGGACCGCTACATCGCCAGCCATGATGGCTACCGCTTCTTCTGGCACCCGGCGCTGTTGCGCCTGAGCCTGTTCGTCTGTCTGTTCGGCGCCATGGCGCTGTGGGTCTACTGGTGAGGCATCCGCGATGAAAAAGTTCTTCAGCCTGTTCGCTACCCTGCTGGTGCTGACCGCTGCCGTGGTCATCGGCCGCCAGCTGTGGTTGCACTACATGACCACGCCCTGGACCCGTGACGGCCGTGTGCGCGCCGACATCATCAACGTCGCCGCCGACGTGCCCGGCTACGTGGTGGACGTGGCGGTCCGCGACAACCAGCGGGTCAGGAAAGGCGACCTGCTGCTGCAGATCGACCCGGCGCACTACCGCCTGGCCGTGCAGCAGGCCCAGGCGTTGGTCGCCTCGCGCAAGGCGACCTGGGCGATGCGCAAGGACAACGCCCGCCGCCGTGCCGACCTGGACAACCTGGTGATCTCCCGCGAGAACCGCGACGACGCCGACAGCGTCGCCCTGGCCGCCCAGGCCGACTACCAGCGGGCACAGGCAGCCCTGGCCGCCGCCGAGCTGAACCTGGAGCGCACGCGCATCGTCGCCACCGTTGACGGTTACGTCACCAACCTCAACGTGCACCGGGGCGACTACGCGCGTACCGGCGAGGCGGTCATGGCCGTGGTCGACGAGCACTCGTTCTGGGTATACGGCTTCTTCGAGGAAACCAAGCTGCCCCACGTCCGGGTCGGCGACCCCGCCGACCTGCAGATGATGAGCGGCGAGCAGTTGCAAGGTCATGTCGAAAGCATCGCCCGCGGCATCTACGACCGCGACAACCCCCAGAGCCGCGAGCTGATCGCCGACGTCAACCCGACCTTCAACTGGGTGCGCCTGGCCCAGCGGGTGCCGGTGCGGATCCACCTGGACCAGGTGCCGGACGGGTTCCTGCTGGCGGCGGGGATGACCTGTACGGTAGTGGTGCGGCCACAGGGGTGATGCGCGTTCTCGCTGCGTCGGGCGTCAGGCGACGCCCACCAGCACCGGCACGCTCACCCGGTCGATGACCTTGGCGCTGATCGACGGATCGAGCAGCCGCCCCAGGCGCGACAGGTGCCGATGCCCCATGATGATCAGCTCGCAATCCAGCGCCGTGGCCTGGGCCACGATGGCGTCTTCCGGCGCCTGGGCGAGCAGGGCGCCCTTGCAGACGAACCCGGCTTCGCGCAGCCGACGCAGCGCGCCGGCCATGGCCTGGTCGGCCTGACGCTGCTCGTCGCAGGCGGCCGGGTACTCGTCCAGCTCCTGCTCCGTGAAGACCGCCGGGCGCCCGTGCACGGCAAAGGTCGCGTCGATGGCCAGGAGCACGTGCAGTTCGTGGGCCTGCGGCTGGCAATAGCGTTCGGCCAGCGCCAGCAGGGCATGGGAGGCGACGGAAGCGTCGATGGCGATCAGGACGGTGCGGGGCATGGGGGCTCCTTGGCGGCAGCGGTGGCGGTGGGCATCGAGTCGCGAACGGCCGCCACCAGGCGCCGGCCGCAATCAGCACCGACAGGTGTACCACCTCGGCCCCACGCGAGAAATGCCGCGTGCCGCACTCACCGATTGCGTTCGGCGCAATTCGTCCAGCTGTTAAGCTGCGTCGTCTCACCTTGCCATGGAAAACGGTCATGCAACTCCCGGACATGAATCTGCTGGTCGCCCTCGACGCCTTGCTCGACGAAGGCAGCGTGGTGGGCGCCGCGCAGCGCATGAACCTGAGCCCGGCGGCCATGAGCCGGACCCTGGGGCGGATCCGCGAAGCGTTGGGCGATCCGGTCCTGGTGCGTGCGGGGCGAGGGCTGGTGCCCACCCCCAGGGCCTTGGCGTTGCGCGAGCAGGTCAGCGCGCTGGTCGAACAGGCGGGGCAGGTGTTTCGCAGTGGCGATGCGGTCGACCTGCCGAACCTGGAGCGTGCCTTCAACATCCGCACCAACGACCTGTTCATCGCATTGTACGGCGCGCAGCTGCTGCGCATGATGCACGAGCAGGCGCCACGCACGGTGCTGCGTTTCGTGCCGGAAACCGGCGGTGATGACGATGCCGTGCTGCGCGATGGGCGCACCGACCTGCTGATCAGCTCGAGCATCGACCTGGGCCCGGAGATCAAGGTGCAGAGCCTGTTTCATACCCGCTACATCGGGCTGGCACGGCGTGACCATCCGATCTTCGAGGCGCCGATCACCCCCGAACGCTTCGCCGCCTACCCGCAGATCAGCGTGTCCCGCCGGGGGCGCGCCAACGGGCCGATCGACGTGGAACTCGCCAACTTCAAGGTCCAGCGCCGGGTCGCGCTGATCACGCCGAGTTTTCACTCGGCGATGTTCTCGTTGCCCGACTCGGACCTGATCCTGCCGATGCCGGCCAACATCCTCAACAGCGTCGCCAAGCTCGGCCTGCCACTGCGCTCGTTCGAGATCCCGCTGTCGATGGAGCGGGTGACGGTGATGCAGGCCTGGCACCCACGGTTTCATCACGACCCGGCGCACCGCTGGTTGCGCCAGCTTCTGAAACGCTGCTGCAGCGCCGACCCGGAGCGCTAGCGCGTACCGCCGACAGGGCCGCCGAGCGTGCAGCAAAAGCACGCTCCAGCGCGCTGACCATTGCGTCAGACACACTCTAAACCTGCCGACAAGTCAGTTTTCGTCAGCCCGATGCTCTCCTAGAATGCCCAGCTTCCCCAATTTGTTGCTGGAGATGTCTGCTCCATGGCGTCGCTGTCCCTGTCTTCCACTGCGCCGGTCGCACCGCCGGCGGCCGCGCCCGCGCACACGACCTTCGGCCCACGGGTGGTCACCGGGCTGTTCGGCGTGCTGCTGGCGGTGCTGTGCGCGGGCCTCAACGAGAGCGTGATCAAGCTGTCCCTGGCCGACATCCGCGGTGCCATGGGCATCGGCGCCGATGAAGGCGCCTGGCTGCTGGCCGTGTATTCAGCCGCCTCGGTGTCGGCCATGGCCTTCTCGCCCTGGCTGGCGGCGACCTTCTCGCTGCGCCGGTTCACCCTGACCGCGATCGGCCTGTTCGCCGTGCTGGGCCTGGCCCAGCCCTATGCGCCGAACCTGCACAGCCTGATGCTGCTGCGCGTGATGCAAGGGCTGGCGTCCGGTGCCCTGCCGCCGATGCTGATGAGCGTGGCGCTGCGCTTCCTGCCGCCGGGCATCAAGATCTACGGGTTGGCCTGCTATGCCCTGACCGCCACCTTCGGGCCGAACCTGGGCACGCCCCTGGCCGGGTTGTGGACCGAGTATGTCGGCTGGCAGTGGTCGTTCTGGCAGATCATCGTGCCGTCCTTGGTGGCGATGGCCTGCGTGGGCTGGGGCCTGCCCCAGGACCCGCTGCGCCTGGAACGCTTCGCCCAGTTCGACTGGCGCGGCGTGGTCCTGGGGCTGCCGGCGATCAGTGGCCTAGTGCTGGGCCTGAGCCTGGGGGATCGCTGGGGCTGGTTCGATTCGCCGCTGATCACCTGGCTGCTGGGCGGTGGCCTGGTGTTGCTGGTGCTGTTTCTCTACAACGAATGGTCCGAACCCTTGCCGTTCTTCCAGCTGCGCCTGCTGGGCCGCCGCAACCTGAGCTTCGCCCTGGTGACCCTGGCCGGCGTGCTGATCGTGCTGTCGGGCAGCGGCAGCCTGCCATCGGCGTACCTGGCGCAGTTGCAGGATTATCGGCCCGCGCAGGTCAGCCCCTTGATGCTGCTGGTGGCCCTGCCGCAGCTGATCGCACTGCCTCTGACGGCGGCCCTGTGCAACATCCGGGCGGTCGACTGCCGCTGGGTGCTGGCCACGGGCCTGAGCCTGATGGCGCTGTCCTGTGTCGGCAGCCACTTGCTGACCTCGCAATGGATCCGCGACGACTTCTACGGGTTCTACCTGCTTCAGGTGTTCGGCCAGCCGATGTCGGTGCTGCCGCTGCTGATGATGTCGACCAATGGCATGACCCCACAGGAAGGGCCGTTCGCCTCAGCCTGGTTCAACACGGTCAAGGGCCTGTCGGCAGTGATCGCCGGTGGATTGCTCGAAGCGCTGGGGACGTTGCGTCGGCATTTTCATTCCAATCACCTGGTGGACAGCCTCGGCAACGCGCCGCTGATCGACGATCACGCTGCCGGTCTGGCCCGGCGCATTCACGAGCAGGCCGCGGTGCTGACCTCGGCCGACCTCTACCTGGTCCTGGCGGGGATTGCCGTGGCTTTGATCTGCCTCATTCCTCTGGTCCCTACCCGGGTCTACCCACCGCGCGCGGTGGCCTGACCTGGGGCTGCATTCGGAATTTCTCACATGAACAATCCTCGCAAGACCCTCGTCATCGGCTCGGTGCTCGCCGTGGCCGTGCTGGCGGCCCTGGCCGGGCCCTGGCTGCTCGGCAGCGACGCGCATCAGGGCACCAACGACGCCTACGTGGTCGCCGACTACACCGTGGTCGCGCCCAAGGTCGCCGGTTTCATCGAGCAGGTGCTGGTGGAAGACAACCAGCAGGTCAAGGCCGGCCAGCTGCTGGCGACCCTCGATGCGCGGGACTATCAGGCCGCGCTGGACGCCGCCGAGGCCCAGCGGCTGGTGGCCCGGGCGCAGAGCGTTGATGCGCGGGCCACGCTGGAGCGCCAGCAGGCGCTGATCGCCCAGGCCGATGCTGCGCTGAAAGCGGCCAAGGCCGAAACGGCGTTCGCCACCCAGGAGGTCGGGCGCTATGGACGTCTGGCCGAGCAGGGGGCGGGCACCGTGCAGAACGCACAGCAGGCCCGCAGTCGCGTCGACCAGGCCCGCGCTCGGCAGGCCAATGCCGAGGCAGCCTTGCTGGCCACGCGCAAGCAGGTGGACGTGCTGCAGGCGCAGGTCGCCAGTGCGGACGGTCAGCTCAAGCGCGCCGAGGCCGGCGTGGAGCAAGCGCGCCTGGCCCTGTCCTATACGCGCATCACCGCGCCGGTGGATGGCATGGTCGGCGAGCGCGCGCTGCGCGTGGGGGCCTACGTCAATCCCGGTGCCCGGCTGCTGTCGGTGGTACCGCTGCACCAGGCCTATGTGGTGGGCAACTTCCAGGAGACGCAGCTGACCCACGTGCAGCCCGGTCAGCCGGTCACCCTGCGCGTGGACACCTTTGGCGACGCGGTGTTGCAGGGCCACGTGCAGAGCATCGCCCCGGCCACCGGTGTGACCTTCGCCGCGGTCAAGCCGGACAATGCCACCGGCAACTTCACCAAGGTGGTCCAGCGGATTCCGGTGAAGATCGTCTTCGATGACGGCCAGCCCTTGCTGGCGCGACTGCGGGTCGGCATGTCGGTCGAGGCGACCATCGATACCCAGGACACGTCCCTGGACGGCACGCAGGTCAGCGCACGATGAGCGCCCTGACACGCCTGAGCCCGTTGCTGGCCGCCCTCCTGCTGGCCGGCTGCACCCTGGGGCCGGACTTCCAGCGTCCGGACGCCCAGGCACCCGCCAACTGGCAACCCGTGCAAGGGCAGGGCGCAGCCAGTCAGCCCGAGGCGCAGCCCCTGGAGACGCGCTGGTGGGACACCTTCCACGACGACCGCCTGAGCGCCTTGATCGAGCGCGTCGTCCAACAGAATCTCGACCTGAAGATGGCTAGCGCGCGGTTGCTGCAAAGCCGGGCGTTGCGCAGCAGCGTGGCCAGCGACGAAGTGCCGGCGGTCGGTGTCCAGGCCGGCTACGACCGGGCACGCAACAGTGCCGAAGGCCTCAACGACCCGTCGGGGCGCAGCGGCAAGTCGGCCTACAACCTCTGGCAAGGTGACCTGGTCGCCGGCTGGGAGCTGGACCTGTGGGGGCGGGTGCGCCGCCAGGTGGAAGCGGCCGATGCCTCCGTCGCGGTGGCCGAGAACGACCGTCGCGGCGTACTGCTGGCCCTGCTGGCTGAAACGGCAGGTGACTACATCCAGCTGCGCGCGACCCAGCACACCCTGCGGGTGACGCAGGAGAACCTCGACGTCGCCCGGCACAGCCTGAAGCTGTCGCGCAGCCGCCAGGCCGAAGGCGTCGCCACGCGCCTGGACGTGGCCCAGGCCAGCGCGCAAGTGGCCTCCATCGAGGCGCGTCTGCCCAGCCTCGAAGCGCGCCGGGATGACTTGATCAACGCCCTGAGCCTGCTGGCCGCCGAGCCCCCACGCAGCCTGCAGGCGACCCTGCTGGCCGAGGCCGACCTGCCCGCACCCCGGCAGACTTTCGCCATCGGCCTGCCGTCGGAACTGGCCGCACGTCGCCCGGACATTCGCCAGGCCGAAGCCCGCCTGCACGCCGCCACCGCCAACATCGGCGTGGCCCAGGCGGACTTCTACCCCAGCATCCGGTTGTCCGGCAGCGTCGGCCTGCAGGCCATGCAGCTGTCGGACCTGGGCGTCTGGGATGCGCGTCGCTTCGCCTTCGGGCCGCAACTGTCGCTGCCGATCTTCGAAGGCGGGCGGCTCAAGGGCAACCTGCAATTGCGCGAGGCTCAGCAGCAGGAGGCGGCACTCAACTACCGCAAGGTGGTGCTCGGCGCCTGGCATGAGATCGACGATGTCCTGCGGCTGTACAACGCCAGCCAGTTGCGTCGGGATCACCTGGCCGAGGCGGTGAAGGAAAACCGGATCGCCTTGGAAACGGCCCAGCGGCAGTACGTGGAAGGGGCCGTGGATTTCGTCAACGTGCTGACCGTGCAAGGAGCGCTGCTGGCCAGCGAGGAGCAGTGGATCGACAGTTCGGCGGACGTATCCCAGGCGCTGGTGGGGTTGTACAAGGCCTTGGGCGGTGGGTGGCAGGCGTTCGAGTAGTTGACGTCGTCCCGGCTTGAAGAGGGGAGGCTGGCCAGGCTGATCAGCGTCGCCCGGTAACCATGACCAGGCATGGAGCTTAGGCCCCTGGCAGGGGCCATCGCGGGCAAGCCCGCTCCCACACGCGAGCGAGCACACCCTTTTTGGCAGGCTGCATTGGTCTGGGTGGGAGCTGGCTTGCCAGCGATAGCGGTTGATCAGGCACCACCTATGCCGGGACATGTGCAGGCTCCCACAGGCGAGCGTGCACCCTTTTTTGGCAGGCTGCCTTGGCCTTGGTGGGAGCTGGCTTGCCAGCGATAGCGGTCGATCAGGCACTACCTATGCTGGGATATATGCAGGCTCCCATAGGCAAGCGTGCACACCCCTTTTTTGCAGGCTGCCTTGGTCTTGGTGGGAGCTGGCTTGCCAGCGATAGCGGTCGATCAGGCACTACCTATGCCGGGATATATGCAGGCTCCCATAGGCAAGCGTGCACACCCCTTTTTTGCAGGCTGCCTTGGTCTTGGTGGGAGCTGGCTTGCCAGCGATAGCGGCTGATCAGTCACCACCTAGGTCAGCATACGTGCAGGTTCCTGACCTAGAGCGAGCGCAGCAGACCAAACCGCTTTTTCAGCGCCCAATCCAGCCACCGCCGTGGCACCCAGCGCGCCAGCCAGGGCAGTGCCTGGCTGCCGTTGCCCACGCGCACCCGAATCGGAACAGGCTGTCGGGCACAGGCCTGCAACACCTCCTGGGCCAGCACCGTCGCCGGCGTGGGTCGATCCTGGGAGGCCCGGGCCCTGGCCCGCACGCCATCGCGCAGCGGCCACCAGGGTGAAGCCGGCGTCAGAACCTGTTCGGCCTGACGTTGGGCATGGGTGGCGAACCGTGAGGCGATGGCGCCTGGCTGTACCTCCATCACCCGGACACCGAACGGCGCCAGCTCCAGCCTCAGTGCATCGTTGAGCGCATGGACCGCCGCCTTGGACGCACAGTAGGCGCCAGCGAAGGGTGTCACCAGCACACCCGACACACTGCCGATGTTCACCACCAAGCCCTGGCTGCGGCGCAACAGCGGGAACAACGCGCGCGTCACGTCGACGAGGGCGAACACGTTGGTCTCGAACTGCTGGCGCAGCGCCTCGCCACCGCCGTCCAGCAACGGCCCCATGGCGCCGTAACCGGCATTGTTGATCAGAATGTCCAACCCGCCTTCCTCGGCTTCCAGCCGCTCGGCCAGACGCGCCACGCCCTCGGCATCGGTCACCTCCAGGCCATACCCACGCAAACCGGCAGCGCTCAGCCGCTCGACGTCCTCGGGGCGTCGCGCCGTGGCCCAGACACGGTGACCGGCGTCGCGAAAGGCTTCGGCGAGGGCGTGGCCGATGCCACTGGAACAACCGGTGATCAAGACGACGGACATGCACGGTACCTGTCAATGTAAGGGGCGATCAGTCAGCGAAGCGACCTTGCAACTGCTCGGCACGGAATACCAGCGTCTGCGCCCGATAACCCGCACGGACGGGCGGCAGGGGCAGGCAATCGCTCCAGGCCGCGCCAGGCTGAACCTGGCCGGGGCCCTGGTAACGCGGCGAATCGTAGGTGTTTTCGGCCAGGTTGATCGTGTCGCCGGGCGCATAGGCGGCGACCTGCCAGCGCAACTCGACCAGGGGCACCTCGTTGCCGTTCTTCATCTCGACCCGCAAGGCGCGATCAGCAGGGCACTGGTCGGGCGCATAGCGCAGGCGAAGTTCGAGGCGTGCCAGTTGCGCGGCTTCACGATGATCCTGCCAGGCGACCCAGGCAGCCACCAGACCCAATCCGCAGACCGCAGCCAGCGAAATCACCAGGGCCTTGGCCGGGTAGCGCAGCAGCACTACCAGCCAGGTCAGGATGAGCAATGCACCGATGATCATGAAGGCCGCGTCCTTGGAGAGGGAAGGGACATCCTAGCCTGGCAGGGGCGTACCTTCAAAAGGCATGTGACGCGGCAGCACCCTGACATTTATGCCAGTAGTCGGGCGTCGAGCCACGCTTTAGCTTCGGCAATACGACTACACATCGTGATCATCAAGAGGACAAGACCATGAACATTGACCAAAAGGTGGCTGCCGCTCCGCAGACTGACAACGCTACTGGCAAGATGTCGGCGAAAGTATCGCCTGCATCGTGGGTGCCTGGCGCTCGATTCGAATCGACATCGGTTCACTTCTCTCAGACTGGCAAGACGGTGGGTGTCCTGGGCATGATCGACCCGGACACTCAGAACGCTAGTCAAGCGCCTGAGCCGATCTACATGTTTCTAAGCTTTCCTGACGATATCGGGGACGGCAATCACAAGATCCTTCCCTACGAACCTGGCGCAAAGGCCGTATGGGCCTACTTCGCCAGCTCGACGGGTGGGTATGCGACTCGCGGCAGCATCACTGGCTTGAGATGGAACAGGGAAGCAGGAACCCTGCAAGTGGACGGCTTCGAGTTCGAAGGCGCGGACGAGGATGGCCAGAAGTTTTCCATCGAGGAGGGGAAATTCAACGTAACGTATGAAAACATCGAGCTGACAGCGACCGGCTCTGGGTCGGGCTCAATCGAACCCGCGTTCGAAGGCATTGATAAATTCAAGGGAAATCGTTTTGGGCTGACTCATGAGGCGGGCTCTGCCACAGGCGTCGTCTCCGTCCATGAGATAGACATTCAAGACCACACGCGTGCAGGCATCTCGCTCAATTTCACCGTGACAGACGGCAAGGTACGACCGACAACGGCTATCTTCCTGCACGCGGAGCGCGCGTATCCGGCAAGGCTGGGATCGCTCAGTATCAAACAGGTCGAACACGACGCGCAGCTAACATTCCTGAAGCTTCACTACGACTTCGAGTTCAGTCATAACGCCAGGCACTTCAAGGTGTCAGGCATGCTCGACGTCACACGTGCCTGAGCCTGACCCTGGCCGCTGGCGGCTAGACCAGGCCCGTTCGACGGGGTCTGGTCGTGCCGAACTGCTGTGTCAAGGCGCCTCGTCGCGCAGAAAGACCAACCGGTTCTCGCCCGAGGCGTCTTGCGCATACCGATACCCCTGCACATCGAACGCCTTGAGCCGTGCAGGATCCTCGATACGCTCCTGAATCATAAAGCGCGCCATCAACCCCCGTGCCTTCTTGGCATGGAAGCTGATGATCTTGTACTGCCCGTTCTTCAAATCCCGGAACTCCACGTCGATCACCCGTGCCTTGAGCGCCTCGCGCTTGACCGCGCTGAAGTACTCGTTGCTCGCCAGGTTCACCAGCACGTCATCGCCCTGGTCGGCCAAGGCCTGGTTCAGCCCTTCGCTCAGGCGCGTGCCCCAGAAGGCGTACAGGTCCTTGCCCCGGGCATTGGCCAGACGCGTCCCCATTTCCAGGCGATACGGCTGCATCAGGTCGAGCGGCCGCAGCAGCCCGTACAGCCCCGAGAGCATGCGCAGGTGTCGCTGGGCATGGTCGAAATCGGCCTCGCCCAGGCTGTCGGCGTCCAGTCCGGTATAGACGTCGCCCTTGAACGCCAGCAGGGCCTGCTTGGCGTTCTCAGGCGTGGCATGCGCTGTCCAGCTACCGAAGCGCGCGGCATTGAGTCCAGCCAGCTTGTCCGACAGGTGCATGAGCTCGGCGATCTGCTGCGGCGAAAAATCACGCAGCTGGTCGATCAGCAGCTGGGCATGGTCCAGGTACTGCGGCAGGGTATGGCGCTGGGTGACGGGCGGCGTGTCGTAGTCGAGGGTCTTGGCGGGTGAGAGTACGGCCAGCATGGTGGGGCTCCTGAAGTCATCGGGCGATTCTAAGGCGGTCGGCCGATCACGCCAAACCCTGATCGAGCGCTTGCGGCTATAGTACGCGGCTCGCTCACAGGGAGTTGTCGCATGCGTGTCGTCTGGATCGTCCTGGCGGTTTTCCTCGGTAGCGTGGCCCAGGCCGCGCCGACGCCGTTCGTCAGCCTCGACCGCAGCGTCTGGCCTGAGCGGCTGGACAGCCCGGTGCTGTTCGACGTCGCCTCGCGCGCGCAGATCCTCTCGTTCGCCCAGGTCCTGCACGACAGCGAAGGGCTCGATGAGCAGGCCCTGGCCGATCGTCTGCAACTGCGCCAGATCAACCTGCAGTCGGTGCGTGCCGTACGCGCCAGGATGTGGGGGCGGCTGTGGAACAACTACCGGCAGGCGCTGCAAAGCTGTGATCAGGATGCCTCGTTCTGTTTCCCGGCCGAGTCCCTGGCCGAACTGCGCACCTTGGCCGCGACCTTCGACACCCAGGTCGGTGCGTTCTATGCCGGCTGGGTCGAGCCCAGTCGTCAGTTCCACGTGCGCTACCTGGATGACCTGCTGCGCAAGGCCGCGCTGTTGCCGCGCCTGGAGAGCGAGGTGCAGCGGTTTCTCGAACCGGAAGACACCGGCGGGACCTTCGGCGACCGCCTGTTTCTGCTCAGCGTCGTCGGTGGCCCTGGCCTGACGGACGGCACGACCGAAACGCTGGCCCACTACCTGCGCCAGCAGCAGGTCTCGGGTCTGTTCTTCGTGCTGGGCAGCCGTTGGCAGCAGCGCCGCGACGCCACCTCCGCCGCGGCCCTGCGCGAGCGCTATGCCGATCACTGCGTCGGTCTGCAGGGGTGGGAATACCGCTCCCATGCGCAGTGGCAGGACTGGCAGGCCTCCCTGCAACGCAGCCAGGCCAGGATCCAGAGCGATGCGCCGCAGCAGTACGTCGGCTGGTTCCGCCCGCCCTACGGGCAGCGGCGCCAGGATGGCCAGGCGTTCATGGCGGCTCGTCACCTGCGGGTTTCGCTGTGGGACATCGACGCGCAGGACAATGGGCCGCTCAGTGCCGAGCAGTCGGCGCAGCGCGTGCTCAGCCTGATGCTGCTCTGGCGTCAGGGCATCGTGCAGTTCAACGAGACGTCGGCCAAGGCGCAGCCTGCGGTGCAGCAACTGCTGACACTCACCGCACAGAGCGGGATCGGCTGGGCCGATTGTCGGGGAGATTTTCAGGCCCCACCCCCGCAGGAGGACGAGCAGGGCGCCGAGGATAGCGTGCCGACGGACGACGAACACGGGGAGGTTGACCCTTGACTGTAGTCGTACCTGGACGACAAACCAAGGTGTGTAGTCGGTCGTACAAAATAAACTGCCTGCCCGTTGAAAAAGACTGTTGCCTGCCATGGGTTTGCGGTATGTAGGAGGTGGACAGCCGAATCCTGCAGCACAGGTGGCGTCATCCAGGCCCTCCTGGCTGCAGGTGCGCTCCCCGCCCGTAACGACGCGGATACGGGGAGAACGGTGTCACTTCGCGGCGCGGTGATAGCGCGCCGTCTGGCTCCCACATAAGGTGACAGAGTATGGATGACCAAGGACGCACCCCTTCTTCCGACCAGCCAATCCTGTATGTGCTCGATACCAACGTCCTGATCCACGACCCCAATGCATTGCTCAATTTCGAGGAGCATTACGTCGCCATCCCGATGACCGTGCTCGAGGAGCTCGACAAGCTCAAGACCGGCAAGCACACCGTCGCCGCCGAATGCCGCCAGGCCATCCGGCTGATCGACCAGACCCTGGGCGATGCCTCGCCCCAGGACGTCGAGCGCGGCGTGCCGATCCAGCGCGGCAAGAGCGGGCCGAAAGGTTACCTCTCGATCCTGATGACCCCACGCAACGATCCGGCCCAGCTGCTGCCGGAAACCCTCAATGACAACATCATCATCAACCAGGTCCTGGAGGTGCGTGCGCGGCGCAAGGACCTGAGCGTGGTGCTGGTCACCAAAGACATCAACATGCGCCTGAAGGCGCGGGCCTGCGGCATCGCCGCCGAGGACTACAGCACCGACCAGCTGGTCGACGACGTATCACTGCTGTCCAAAGGGTATCACTCGGTCGCCGGCTCGTTCTGGGATCGGGTCGACAAGGTCGAGACGCGTCAGGAGCGCGGCCGCACCTGGCACCGTGTCCACCTCAACGACGTCATCACCCCGGTGCACGTCAACGAGTTCATCGTCGATGAGCAAGGTTTCGTCGGCTGGGTCAAGGGCGTGCGCGGCGACGAACTGCTGTTGCTCGACCTGCACCAGGAACCGCTGTTGCATCAGGAAGCCTGGGGCCTCAAGCCGCGTGACATCCACCAAGCGCTGGCGCTGTTCGCCCTGCTGGACCCGGACATCCATCTGGTCAACCTCACGGGCGCTGCCGGTTCGGGCAAGACCATCCTGGCCCTGGCCGCTGCCATCGAGCAGACCATGGTCAGCAAGCGCTACCGGCGCATCATCGCCACCCGCAGCGTGCAGGGGCTCGACCAGGAGATCGGCTTTCTGCCCGGCACCGAGGCCGAGAAGATGGAGCCTTGGCTGGGCGCCATCACCGACAACCTCGAAGCCTTGCACATGGACGACGAGAACACCCATGGCAGCGTCGAGTACATCCTCGAGCGCGTGCCCTTGCAGTTCAAGTCGCTCAACTACATCCGCGGACGCAGCTTCCAGCAGAGCCTGATCCTGATCGACGAGTGCCAGAACCTCACGCCGCACCAGATGAAAACCATCATCACCCGGGCCGGCGCGGGCTCCAAGGTGGTCTGCCTGGGCAACCTGGCGCAGATCGACACCCCCTACCTGTCGGCTCCCAGCTCCGGGCTGACCTACCTGACCGAGCGGTTCAAGGACTTCCCCCACGGCGTGCACATCACCCTGCAGGGCGTGCCACGTTCGGTGCTGGCCGAATACGCCGAATCGCACCTGTAACCCTTCCCATCCGCCGGGCGCCGCGCCGCCCGGCTTTTTCCATTCCGGGAACCTTGACGTCGGGTTTACACTCTTTGCCTCTTACCGGAGGAAAACCGTGCTAACCCATCTCGATTCCCAAGGCCGCGCCGCCATGGTCGATGTCACCGACAAGGCCGTCACCGCCCGTGAAGCCATCGCCGAAGCGCGGGTGCGCATGCGCCCGGAGACGCTGCGCATGATCGTCGACGGCGAGCATCCCAAGGGCGACGTGTTCGCCGTGGCCCGCATCGCCGGCATCCAGGCCGCCAAGAAGACCAGCGACCTGATCCCGCTGTGCCACCCGCTGATGCTGACCAGCGTCAAGCTCGAGCTGCGTGCCGAAGGCTCCGATGCAGTGCACATCAGCGCCCGCTGCAAGCTGGCGGGTCAGACGGGCGTGGAGATGGAAGCCCTGACCGCCGCCAGCATCGCGGCATTGACGATCTACGACATGTGCAAGGCCGTCGACAAAGGCATGGTCATCGAGCAGGTGCGCCTGCTGGAAAAGACCGGCGGCAAGAGTGGCCCTTACCAGGCGGAGGCATGATGCAGGTTCGAGTGGTGTATTTCGCGCGTTACCGCGAGCGCATCGGGCGCGAGGGCGACGCGCTGGAGGGCACGTTCGCCGTGCTCGACGACGTGCGCCGCGCACTGCTGGCCAAGGGCGATGCCTATGCGGTGCTGGGCGAGCAGAACCTGATGTGCGCGCGCAATCAGGACCTGTGCCGACTCGACGAGCCGGTCACGGACGGTGACGAAGTCGCCTTCTTCCCCCCCGTGACCGGAGGCTGAGCATGAGCGTTCAGGTGCAACAGGCCGCCTTCCAGCCCGGCCAGCAACTGGAAGCCTTGCACGCCGCAAACGTCGGTGTGGGCGCGGTGGTGGGTTTCGTTGGCTACGTGCGCGATTTCAACGATGGACGCGACGTCGCAGGGATGTTCCTCGAACACTACCCCGGCATGACCGAAAAGGCCCTGGCCAAGATCGTGGAGCTGGCGCAATCACGGTGGCCGCTGCTGAACGTGCACGTGCTGCACCGTATCGGTGCCCTGGAGCCGGGCGAACCGATCGTCTTCGTCGGCGTGGCCAGCGCCCACCGCCAGGCCGCCTTCCAGGCCTGCGACTTCATCATGGACTACCTCAAGACCCAGGCGCCGTTCTGGAAGCGGGAAACCACGCCCGACGGCCCACGGTGGGTCGAAGGGCGCCAGAGCGATCAGGACGCGGCGAAGCGGTGGTGAGACGGGTTGCAAGGAGCCGGCTTCTGTAGCGATCGAGCACCCGCCCGCCGCCTTGGCGCCGTGCTGTCGCGCAGAGAACATGACGATAGCTGGCAGGATACAGGGGCCTGTTCATCCACTTCAGGGCTGACAGGCCAGTGTTCGATCTGCCGGCAATGGATCGGCGTTACCACCGCTATCGCGGGCAAGCCCGCTCCCACAGGTGACCGCGATAGCCTGCAGTCTCGCGCGGTGGGGCTACGGGTGTAGGAGCGGCCCCTGCCGGGGCGCCGGACCGGCCGCGATGGGCCGCAAAGCGGCCCTAAAATCGATGAGCAATAAAGCCCCAGACCCTGCCAGCTATCGCCATGTTCTCTGCGCAGCAGCGCGGCGCCAAGGAGGCGGGCTCCCACAGGCAAGCCCGCTCCCACAGGCGGCTTTGCCATCGTGCGATGGCCTGCTTGAAAGGGGCACCTGTGGGAGCTGGCTTGCCAGCGATAGGGCCTTTCATCCACCTCAGGGCTGACAGGCCAGCGTTCGACCTGTCGGTTATGGATCGGCATTACCACCGCTATCGCGGGCCCGCACACAAAGAGATTGCATCGGCCTGCCACGCAACTACGCGGACACTCCCGTCCTTGAAGTCGGCATTTGGAAAATGCCTTCGCCAGACGGTTGCAGCTTGCCGCTCAAGACGTGCGCTTGGGCACCGGCGCCAACAACTCCTGGGGCGGCATCTCGCACTTGATCTTGCGGCCGAGCAGGGCTTCGATCCCGGGTAGCTGGTAGGAGTCGTCCTCGCCGGCGAAGCTGATCGACACGCCGCTGGTGCCGGCGCGGCCCGTGCGGCCGATGCGGTGCACGTAGTCGTCCGGATCTTCCGGCAGGGTGAAGTTGATCACGTGGCTGATCCCGTCGATGTGGATGCCACGACCGGCCACGTCCGTGGCCACCAGCACGCTGACGCGGCCCTCGCGGAAGTTTTCCAGGGTGCGAATGCGCTTGTGCTGCGGCACGTCACCCGAAAGCTGGGCGGCATTGATGCCGTCGCGCACCAGGCGCTCCTCGATGCGGCGCACCTCGTCCTTGCGGTTGGCGAAGACGATCACCCGCTGCCACTGGTTCAGCGTCACCAGGTTGTACAGCAGCTTGTACTTGTCGCTACCGGCCACCGCGTATACATGCTGCTCGACCGTATCGCTGGCGACGTTCTCCGGCTCGATCTCGACGATCGCAGGGTCGGTGGTCCACTGCTTGGCCAGGTTCATCACGTCCTCGGTGAAGGTCGCGGAGAACAGCAGCGTCTGGCGCTCGCTCTTGGGTGGGGTCTGCCGGATGATCTGACGGACCTGCGGGATGAAGCCCATGTCGAGCATGCGGTCGGCTTCGTCCAGCACCAGCACCTCGACCATGTCCAGGTGCACTTCGCCACGCTGCTGGAAGTCCAGCAAGCGGCCCGGCGTGGCCACCAGGATGTCGCAGTACCGCGCCTCGAGGCTCTTGAGCTGCTTGTCGAAGTCCATGCCGCCGACGAAGGTCATCACGTTCAGGCCGCTGTAGCGTGTCAGGGCCTTGGCGTCGTTGGCGATCTGCACCACCAGTTCGCGGGTCGGCGCGATGATCAGCGCCCGCGGCTCGCCCATGTAGCGCTCCTTGGGCGGTGGCGTCTGCTGCAGCTGCGAGATGATCGAGATCAGAAACGCAGCCGTCTTGCCGGTCCCGGTCTGGGCACGGCCGATGGCGTCCTGACCGCGCAGGGTATGGCCGAGCACCTGGGCCTGGATGGGCGTGCAATAGGGGAAGCCCAGGTCATGGATCGCGTGCATCACCGTGTCGGACAAGGCGAAATCATGAAAGCGTGTCTTGCCTTCCTGGGGCTCGACCACGAAGTCCTCACGTTTCCACAACGAGGCCTGGGGCTTGGGGCGAGGTGTTCGCGCGCGTCGTGGCGTGCTCGAGGTGGGTATGGCAGCCGGGGCGGCGACCTGTGGGTCGGGCTGCTCGGGAGCCGGTGGCGCCACGGCAGGCAAAGGTGTCGTCGGGGCCGCGGCGGCAGCCTGGACGGGCGCCACGCTGGGCGCCATGGCAGCGGGGACGGCGGCTGGCTGTACGCCTGCCTCACCCATGCCAAAGAGTTTCTTGAGTGCCTTGAGCACGGTCATCTCGTCGATTGGTTAAGGAATGTACGGCGGGCAGTGTAATGCAAGAACCCGGCTCGGCGCAGGTTATTGCCGCACGCGCCGGGTGAAGGGGCCGCTCAGCGCAGTTTTTCGCTCAGCCAGTCGTGAATGTCGTTCAGCTCGGCGACCACCACTTCGTGCTCCATGGGGTATTCCTGCCAACGCGCCGGGACGCCCCAGGTATTGAGGTACTCGAACGCCGTGCGGCCCATGGACGGCACCACCACCGGGTCGTGCACGCCGTGCAGGCACAGGGCCGGCGTGCGCTGCTGGCAGGCGCTGAGCTGGTGCTCGTCGCTGAAGGTGGGCGCGTAGGTCGACAGCGCCAGGACGCCGCCCAGCGCTTCCTGCCACTGGACGTAGGCAGTGTGCAGCACCACGGCGCCGCCCTGGGAGAAACCGGCCAGCACGATGCGGGTCAGGTCGATGCCCTTGGCTCGCTCGGCCTCGATCAGCGCGATGACCTGCGCGGCGGACGCTTCGAGCTGTGCCTCGTCGATGGCACGGGCAGGCGTCATGGCCTTGATGTCGTACCAGCTGGGCATGGCGTAGCCGCCGTTGATGGTGACCGGCTGGGTCGGCGCCTGGGGCATGATGAAGCGCGTACTGAGCAGACGTTCCTGGAGAAACTCGGCCACGGGCATGAAGTCGTAGCGATCGGCGCCCAGGCCGTGCAGCCAGATCACGCAGGCGTCGGCCGTCTGTTGCGGTTCGAGAATCAGCGGGTCGGTCATGAAGGCTCCTGAAAAAGACGCACGCTCTGCGCGAAGCAGGGAACGTGACGGAGGTGGAAATGACCTCGAAGCATGTCACGGCCTCGCGAATTTGCCTATGCGCGTGCGTCGATCGGTGTCGGGCCGCCCTGGCGACCCGCTCCGGCCTCAGCCTTCCGACGGGGTCGCGACCGGTGCCGGTGGGGGCCGCATGCCGACCTCGGCGACCAGCTTGAGCGGCTGTCCGTTGCGCATCACTTCGATGACCACTTTGTCGCCCGGCTTGATCCGCGCCACTTGGTTCATCGACTTGCGACCGTCGCCGGCCGGCTCGCCGTTGATGCTGAGGATCACGTCACCGACCTGCAGGCCGGCACGCTGCGCCGGGCCTTCGCGGAAGATGCCGGCCACGACGATGCCGGGCCGGCCCTTCAGGCCGAACGATTCGGCCAGCTCCTGACTCAGGGGTTGCACCTCGATGCCGAGCCAGCCGCGAATCACCTGGCCGTGCTCGATGATCGACTTCATCACCTCCAGGGCCAGCTTGACCGGGATGGCGAAGCCGATGCCCTGGGAACCGCCGGACTTGGAGAAGATCGCGGTGTTGATGCCCGTCAGGTTGCCATTGGCATCGACCAGCGCGCCCCCGGAGTTGCCCGGGTTGATGGCCGCGTCGGTCTGGATGAAGTCCTCGTAGTTGTTCAGCCCCAGCTGGTTGCGGCCGGTGGCGCTGATGATGCCCATGGTCACGGTCTGGCCGACCCCGAACGGGTTGCCGATGGCCAGCGAGACGTCGCCGATGCGAAGGGTGTCGGAGCGCCCGATGGTGATCGCCGGCAGGTCGGTGAGGTCGATCTTCAGCACCGCCAGGTCGGTTTCCGGATCGCTGCCGATGACCCGTGCCAGGGTCTCGCGCCCATCCTTGAGCGCCACCACGATCTGGTCGGCACCGGCGGTCACGTGGTTGTTGGTGAGCAGGTAGCCTTCGCGGCTCATGATCACCCCCGACCCCAGGCTGGACTCCCAGCGTCGCTGCTTGGGCAGGTTGTCGCCGAAGAAACGCTTGAACTGTGGGTCCTCGAACAGCGGGTGGGCGTTCTTGCCGGTGGCCTTGCTGGCCTTGGTGGTGTACAGGTTGACCACGGCCGGCGCCGCCACGGTCACCGCGTCGGCATAGGACACCGGGCCCTGCACGGTCTGCGTGGTCTGCGGGGCCTGTTGCAGGTTGACGTCCTGACTGGGCAGGCCGACCCACTGGGGAAAGCGCTGGATCACCAGCAGGGCGATGAGCACGCCGGTCAGCAATGGCCAGGCAAAATAACGCATGGACTTGAACATCGATCACATCCTGGAAAGGGCAGGGTGGGTGACGGCACACCCGGGAACGCGCGCGATCATACACATCCCGTGTCGCGACGACGATGCTGGCGTGCGATTGCGCCGGCCAGGCGACGGGTTTGCCCGCGTGACGGCCGCCCTTCGTATAATGGACGCCTTTTCGGGCGCAGGCCCGACCACCCGCTGCATGGAGGAGACATCCCATGGCCGTTGCCCTGAGTACCTTGGTCGAGGAAGCCGAACGCTATCTGGCCAGCGCGAAGATCCAGGATTACTGCCCCAATGGTCTGCAGGTCCAGGGCCGGCCCCAGGTGCGCCGCATCGTCAGCGGCGTGACCGCCAGCCAGGCCCTGCTCGACGCCGCGGTGGCAGCCGACGCCGACCTGGTGCTGGTGCACCACGGCTACTTCTGGAAGGGCGAGAACCCCTGCATCACCGGCATGAAGCAGCGCCGCCTGGCCACCCTGCTGCGCAACGACCTCAGCCTGCTGGCCTTTCACCTGCCCCTGGACGTGCACGCCGACGTCGGCAACAACGTCCAGCTCGCACGGCAGCTGGACATCACGGTCGAGGGTCCGCTCGACCCGGGCAACCCGAAGATCATCGGCCTGATCGGCTCGCTGGCCGAACCGACCCCGGCACGCGATTTCGCCCGCCGCGTCCACGAAGCCCTCGGCCGCGAGCCGTTGCTGATCGACAGCGAACGCCTGGTCAGCCGCGTGGGCTGGTGCACCGGGGGCGGACAGGGCTACATCGACGATGCCATCGCCGCGGGCGTGGACCTGTTCCTCAGCGGCGAGGCCTCTGAACAGACCGTCCACAGCGCGCGCGAGAATGGCATCAGCTTCATCGCCGCCGGCCACCACGCCACCGAGCGCTACGGCGTCCAGGCCCTGGGCGATTACCTGGCCCGCCGCTTCGCCGTCGAGCACGTGTTCATCGACTGCCCCAACCCGGTCTGAAAATAACCACAGGCTAGAAACAACCTGTGGGAGATTCCATGGGGTTGCCAAGTGCTGATGTGGGCCCTGGCGGGCCCGATCGCGGCCGGCTCGGTGCCCCTGCAGGGGCTGCTCCCACGTCCGTAGCCATGCCACGGCGTTGCAGGCTATCGCAGCGCCCTGTGGGAGCTGGCTTGCCAGCGATAGCGACGGTGCCGACACCGCTGTCATCGCTGGCGACCCGGCTCCCCCAGGTTCAACCTCATTGCTTGCCGCGTGCAGCCCAAAACCCTCAAACCTCACGGCATATGGTTAGACTGTTTCGGTCTATCCCCCCTCCTAAATAGAACAGTGTCGCTGTGATAGAGTGCCCTGCTCGAACACGGCCCGACGGCCGTCCATAAGATCGTTTTTCGTGAGTAGCCATGGTCGACAAACTGACGCACTTGAAACAGCTGGAGGCGGAGAGCATCCACATCATCCGCGAGGTGGCCGCCGAGTTCGATAACCCGGTGATGCTCTACTCGATCGGCAAGGACTCTGCCGTGATGCTGCACCTGGCGCGCAAGGCTTTCTTCCCAGGCAAGCTGCCGTTCCCGGTGATGCACGTCGACACCCAGTGGAAATTCCAGGAGATGTACCGCTTCCGCGATCGCATGGTCGAGGAGATGGGGCTGGAACTGATCACCCATGTGAACCCCGAAGGCGTGGCACAGGGCATCAACCCGTTCACCCACGGCAGTGCCAAGCACACCGACATCATGAAGACCCAGGGCCTGAAGCAGGCGCTGGACAAGCATGGCTTCGATGCTGCCTTCGGTGGCGCGCGTCGCGATGAAGAGAAGTCCCGCGCCAAGGAGCGCGTCTACTCGTTCCGTGACAGCAAGCACCGCTGGGACCCGAAGAACCAGCGTCCCGAGCTGTGGAACGTCTACAACGGCAAGGTCAACAAGGGCGAGTCGATCCGCGTCTTCCCGCTGTCGAACTGGACCGAACTGGACATCTGGCAGTACATCTACCTCGAAGGCATCCCGATCGTGCCGCTGTACTTCGCCGCCGAGCGCGACGTCATCGAGAAGAACGGCACCCTGATCATGATCGACGACGATCGCATCCTGGAGCACCTCTCCGACGAGGAGAAGGCCCGCATCGTCAAGAAGAAGGTGCGCTTCCGTACCCTGGGCTGCTACCCGTTGACGGGCGCCGTCGAGTCGGAGGCCGAAAGCCTGACCGACATCATTCAGGAAATGCTGCTGACGCGCACGTCCGAGCGCCAGGGCCGGGTCATTGACCATGACGGTGCCGGCTCCATGGAAGACAAGAAACGTCAGGGCTACTTCTAACTTCAGGGTTACTCCATGTCGCACCAATCCGATTTGATCAGCGAAGACATCCTCGCTTATCTGGCTCAGCACGAGCGCAAAGAACTGCTGCGTTTCCTCACCTGCGGCAACGTGGATGACGGCAAGAGCACCCTGATCGGGCGCCTGCTGCACGACTCCAAGATGATCTACGAGGACCACCTCGAGGCCATCACCCGTGACTCGAAGAAGTCCGGCACCACCGGCGAGGAAGTCGACCTGGCACTGCTGGTCGATGGCCTGCAGGCCGAGCGCGAGCAGGGCATCACCATCGATGTCGCCTACCGCTACTTCTCCACCGCCAAGCGCAAGTTCATCATCGCCGACACGCCGGGCCACGAGCAGTACACCCGCAACATGGCCACCGGCGCCTCGACCTGCGACCTGGCGATCATCCTCGTGGACGCGCGCTATGGCGTGCAGACCCAGACCCGTCGCCACAGCTACATCGCCTCCTTGCTGGGCATCAAGCACATCGTGGTCGCCGTCAACAAGATGGACCTCAAGGGCTTCGATGAAGGCGTCTTCGAGTCGATCAAGGCCGACTACCTGAAATTCGCCGATGCCATCAACCTGCAGCCCAGCAGCCTGCACTTCGTGCCGATGTCGGCCCTCAAGGGCGACAACGTGGTCAACCGCAGCGAACGTTCGCCGTGGTACACCGGCCCGGCGCTGATGGAAATCCTGGAAACCGTGGAAGTCGCGGCCGACCGCAACTTCACCGATCTGCGTTTCCCGGTGCAGTACGTCAACCGTCCCAACCTGAACTTCCGCGGCTTCGCCGGCACCCTGGCCAGCGGCATCGTGCACAAGGGCGACGAAGTCGTGGTCCTGCCGTCGGGCAAGAGCAGCCGGGTCAAGTCCATCGTCACCTACGAGGGTGAGCTGGAGCACGCAGGCCCCGGCCAGGCCGTGACCCTGACCATGGAAGACGAGATCGACATCTCCCGTGGCGACCTGCTGGTGCACGCCGACAACGTGCCGCCGGTCACCGACCAGTTCGACGCCATGCTGGTGTGGATGGCCGAAGAGCCGATGCTGCCGGGCAAGAAGTACGACATCAAGCGCGCCACCAGCTACGTGCCGGGCTCGATCGCCAGCATCGCCCACAAGGTCGATGTGAATACCCTGGAGCGCGGGGCCGCCAGCGCCTTGCAGCTCAACGAGATCGGCAAGGTCAAGGTCAGCCTGGACTGGTCGATCGCGCTGGACGGGTATGACAGCAACCGCACCACGGGCGCCTTCATCGTCATCGACCGCCTGACCAACGGCACCGTCGGTGCCGGCATGATCATCGCGCCGCCGGTGCTGCCACACGGTGGCGCGGGTCAGCACGGGACGTCGTCGCACGTGAGCACCGAAGAGCGCGCGCGACGCTTCGGCCAGCAGCCGGCGACGGTCCTGTTCAGTGGCCTGTCCGGCGCGGGCAAGAGCACCCTGGCCTACGCCGTGGAGCGCAAGCTGTTCGACATGGGCCGTGCGGTCTATGTCCTCGACGGCCAGAACCTGCGCCACGACCTGAACAAGGGCCTGCCGCAGGACCGCGCCGGTCGCACCGAGAACTGGCGCCGCGCCGCGCACGTGGCCCGTCAGTTCAACGAAGCGGGCCTGCTGACCCTGGCGGCCTTCGTGGCGCCGGATGCCGAGGGGCGCGAGCAGGCCAAGGCCTTGATCGGCAGCGAGCGCCTGGTCACCGTCTACGTGCAGGCTTCGCCGCAGGTGTGCCGCGAGCGTGACCCGCAGGGCCTGTATGCCGCCGGGGGCGACAACATCCCGGGCGAAGGCTTCCCGTACGATGTGCCGCTGGATGCCGATCTGGTGATCGACACCCAGACCGCGAGCGTGGAAGAAGGCGTCAAGCAGGTGCTGGATGTGCTGCGTGCGCGTGGCGCGATCTAGCGATTGGCTTGAAGGGAAAAACCCGCCATGGCGATGAGCCTGGCGGGTTTTTTCATGGGCGACCGACAGGCTGAAGGGTGAAGCGTGGGCAGGCTGGCAAGACGGCGCTGTCAGCAGCGGCGTGCAGGCGCTTGCCACCACAGGGCTCTTCGCACCGCCTTCAGTCATGTCCGAGCGCGCAGGTCGCACCAGTGGCATAAGCTTATGCCAAACCACTGGAGGTATTAGGTCATGGGCGATGCTGACGACCGCTACGGTTTTTCCACACGGGCCATCCACCATGGCTACGATCCCCAGGCCCATCAAGGCGCCTTAATACCTCCGGTCTACCAGACCTCGACCTATGCCTTTCCCACCGTCGAACACGGCGCGGCCTGCTTCGCGGGCGAGGCCGACGGGCACTTCTACAGCCGCATCTCCAACCCGACCCTGGCCGTGCTGGAACAGCGCATGGCGTCGCTGGAAGAGGGCGAGGCAGCCTTGGCCCTGGCGTCGGGCATGGGCGCGATCACCTCGACCCTGTGGACCCTGCTGCGTCCAGGCGACGAGCTGATCGTCGGCCTGACCGTGTATGGCTGCACGTTCGCGTTCGTGCACCATGGCATCGGCCAGTTCGGCGTCAAGGTCCGGCATGTCGACCTCGACGATCCCGTGGCGTTGGCGGCCGCCATCACGCCCCGTACGCGAATGATCTTCTTCGAGACGCCGGCCAACCCGACCATGCGTCTGGTGGACATCGCCCGCGTGGTGGACGTGGCGCGTCGTCATGACGTGCTGGTGGTGGTGGACAACACCTACTGCACGCCTTACCTGCAACGTCCACTGACGCTGGGGGCCGATCTGGTGGTGCACTCGGCGACCAAGTACCTGAGTGGCCATGGCGACATCACCGCTGGCCTGGTGATCGGCAGCGCGGCGCTGGTGGGACGGATCCGTCTGGAGGGGCTCAAGGACATGACCGGTGCCGTGATGTCGCCCCACGATGCCTCGCTGCTGATGCGCGGCATCAAGACCTTGGCACTGCGCATGGATCGTCACTGCAGCAATGCCCTGGCCGTGGCGCGACGGCTCGAACAGGCGCCTCAGGTCGAGCAGGTGCGCTATCCCGGGCTGGAGAGCTTCGCGCAGCATGCCCTGGCGCAACGGCAGATGCGTCTGCCGGGTGGCATGATCGCCTTCGAACTCAGGGGCGGCGTGGCTGCGGGGCGGCGCTTCATGAATGCGTTGCAGCTGTTCAGTCGCGCGGTGAGCCTGGGGGATGCGGAATCCTTGGCTCAGCACCCGGCCAGCATGACCCACAGCGCGTACAGTCCGCAGGAGCGTCTGCAGCACGGCATCTCCGAGGGGTTGGTGCGGCTGTCGGTCGGGTTAGAGGAGGTGGATGACCTGCTGGCGGATGTGGAGCAGGCGTTGCGCCTGTGTCAATAGCCATGGACTTCGCAGATGATGTAGGTTGGCAGAGCGTTGAGTAATGAATAAGTAACGTGGTATTTGAAATCAATGCGTGACTCAAAGTGGCTTGGTGAGTTTCGCGGACGAGTTCATAGTGATTTTTGTGGTGAGTGCTTGGGATCGTGCGAAGGAAACAGTATTTTAAGATGTGTTGAGGTTGATCAAGATGACAGTCGGCACAGTGACGCAGATGCCGTGTAATGCGGATTGGTAAAATGAGCTTTTGTCCGACGCGATTTGAGGCTCTTGTTGATCAGGCGTGAGCAGGCTTGATGAGATGCAATCAAGATACTCATCCAAAATCTGTCGCTTGGGCGGGGAGTGGCCTGCCCTGGGTTTTTGCATGATCTTTCAGGCCGGACAGTGCTTGCAAGGGGCAATAGCTTGGTTTGAATGTGCCTTGAGATCCCTAGAGATCCAGATTTCCTAGTTTTATTTTGAGTTTGGCAAGTAGCAGATCGCCGGCTGGTGTTGATGCTTCGAGTGATACCATGACTGGAAAATCATCGAAAGTAAGACGAAAAATTTCTTGCTCGATAGCGACGTCCCAGACTCTGATATCGACAGCGTCTGACTTGTTAATAATATAACCCTTCAGTGGCTCAAGAAGCCTTAGTGCATAAAGCGGAAAATCTTCCCATTCTATATGTGAGGTTAAATTTAGGCAGGCCCTGCCGGAGTGCATTGTTTCTATGTTCAAGATGCTTCGCCCAGGCTTGCTCATTAGAATAGATCTCCGCCACCAGAGCGAGTTGCGCGCTCAATAATTTGCTCGTGGGTCTTGTCCTGTTCAACGAAACATTCAAATCTAGGCCCACGTTTGTAGCCATGCTTAATCATGTTGCACCTCGGCCTGTCAGATCATCACCGCACTCATCCACCTGTGGGAGCGGGCTTGCCCGCGAGAGGTCAGTTCAAGCGCCTCAAGGGAATGACGTGAGCGCCCTCACGATCGAAAAACGTCCAACGACGGCCACAAAAAAGGCCTCTTGCGAGGCCCTCATGCAGCATGCGCCACTCAGCGCTTCAACCCGTAGCTCTCATCGAGCATCCCCGGCGCATCCGGCGCCTTGGTCGCATAGTCGCGAGGCGCCTCGGTGTCCTTCGGCGGAGTCAGGCGGTCGCGGTGCGGCTGCGCGGCTTCGGCGTGCAACGACGCCAGCAGACGCTGACGGGTCAGTTCGTCCAGGGCCAGGCGGTTGGCGCCGTCGGCCAGGTGATTCTGGACGTCCTGGTAGCTCTGGGTCAGGCGCGATACCAGGGTCGCAGTGCTGTTGAAGTGGGTGACCACTTCGTTCTGGTACGTGTCGAAGCGCTGCTGGATATCGTCCAGCTGGCGCTGGGTACTGCTCGGCACCGCTTTGGGCAGCAGGCGGGCGAGGGCGAAACCGACCACGACGCCGACCACGAGGGCCAGGGTGGGCAGCAACCAAACTAGAAGCGAGTGTTCCACGAGTCCTTCCTCTCTAAACGGCTTTGCTTTACGTTACCGGCTCAGACCTGCGCTGTATACCGCGAGCGATCGCCAATATGCCAGAACAGAATTCCCAAGCTAGACGAGTCGACCTTTCCTGAGGTCACGGAGTAGTGCCTTGCTCATCCGCGAAACCCCGCTGTTCATCGACGGCCCCTGCGGCCCGCTGGAAGCGCTGCACCTGGACGTCGCCGACGCACGTGGCGTCGCGCTGATCTGCCACCCCAACCCGGTCCAGGGCGGCACCATGCTCAACAAGGTGGTCTCCACCCTGCAGCGCACCGCGCGCGACGCCGGCTACGCGACGCTGCGCTTCAACTACCGGGGCGTCGGCCAGAGCGCTGGCAGCCATGACATGGGCGCTGGCGAAGTGGCCGACGCCGAGGCCGTCGCCGCCTGGATCGGCGAGCGTCACCCCGGCCTGCCCCTGGTCGTGCTGGGCTTCTCGTTCGGCGGCTTCGTCGCGGCCAGCCTGGTCGGCCGGCTCGAAGCACGTGAAACGCCGGTGCAGCACCTGTTCATGATCGCGCCGGCCGTGATGCGGCTCGGCCCGGACTTCCCGCTGCCGGAGCGCGGCGCGCTGACCGTGGTGCAACCGGACGCCGATGAAGTGGTGGCGCCGTCTCTCGTGTACGAATGGTCCGACGCACTGACGCGCCCCCATGAACTGCTGAAAGTGGCAGAATGCGGACACTTCTTTCATGGCAAGCTGACCGATCTGAAGGATCTGCTGCTGCCGCGTCTTTCGAACTGAGCAAGCCTGATCAAGCGATAACCCATGACGACACGGATTCTCACCGGTATCACCACCACCGGCACGCCGCACCTGGGCAACTATGCCGGCGCCATTCGCCCGGCGATCCTCGCCAGCCAGCAGCCTGGTGCCGACTCGTTCTACTTCCTCGCCGACTACCATGCGTTGATCAAGTGCGACGACCCGTTGCGCATCCAACGTTCGCGCCTGGAAATCGCCGCGACCTGGCTGGCCGGTGGCCTGGACCCGGACAAGGTGACGTTCTACCGGCAGTCCGACATTCCGGAAATCCCCGAGCTGACCTGGCTGCTGACCTGCGTCAGCGCCAAGGGCCTGCTCAACCGCGCCCATGCCTACAAGGCGTCGGTGGACAAGAACCTGGAAAACGGCGAAGACCCGGATGCCGGCGTGAGCATGGGGCTGTACAGCTACCCGGTGCTGATGGCCGCCGACATCCTGATGTTCAACGCGCACAAGGTCCCGGTCGGGCGCGACCAGATCCAGCATGTGGAAATGGCCCGCGACATCGGTCAGCGCTTCAACCACCTGTTCGGCCAGGGCAAGGAATTCTTCGTCATGCCCGAAGCTTTGATCGAAGAGAGCGTGGCCACGCTGCCAGGGCTCGACGGGCGCAAGATGTCCAAGAGCTACGACAACACCATCCCGTTGTTCAGCAGCGCCAAGGACATGAAGGACGCCATCTCGCGCATCGTCACCGACTCGCGCGCGCCAGGCGAACCGAAGGACCCTGACCAGTCGCACCTGTTCACCCTCTACCAGGCGTTCTCCACCCCTGCCCAGAGCGGCGAATTCCGTCAGGCGCTTCTGGAAGGGTTGGGGTGGGGCGAGGCCAAGCAGCGTCTGTTCCAGCTGCTGGACAGCCAGCTGGGCGAGGCACGCGAGCGCTATCACCAGCTGATCGAGCGTCCGGCGGACCTGGAAGACATCCTCCTGGCCGGCGCGCAGAAAGCACGCCGTACCGCATCGCCGTTCCTCGAGCAGTTGCGTGAAGCCGTCGGCCTGCGCTCGTTCTGTGCCAGCGCTCAAGTGACCAGCGGGGCCAAGAAGAAGGCTGCCAAGGCTGCACGTTTCGTCAGCTTCCGTGACGACGATGGCAGCTTCCGCTTCCGCCTGTTGGCTGCCGATGGCGAGCAACTGTTGCTGTCGCGCCGTTTCGCCGACGGCAAGGCCGCTGGGGCCGTGAGCAAGCGCTTGCAACAGGGCGGCGAGCTCGACCTGCGCGCCGAGGCGACGGGCTTCAGTGTCTGGCTCGACGACGAGCAGGTCGCCGACAGCCCGGCGTTCGCCGACGCCGCTGCGCGCGACCGCGCCATCGAAGGGCTGCGTGCGGCGCTGCAGCCGGTTCACGACTGAGACAATCTGACGCAAGTCCGATTGCCATTACCCAGGGCCGTCGCTACAGTGACGGCCCGCTTTTGTTGCCTTGCTGACCACTTATGACGCCTCTAGAACGCTATCAAGCCGATCTGAAACGCCCTGACTTCTTCCACGACGCGGCGCAGGAAACAGCAGTGCGCCACCTGCAGCGGCTGTACGACGATCTGCTGGCCGCCGAGCACGACAAGCCTGGCCTGTTCGGCAAGCTGTTCGGCCGCAAGGAGCAGGCGCCCGTCAAGGGTCTGTACTTCTGGGGTGGCGTGGGACGTGGCAAGACCTACCTGGTCGACACCTTCTTCGAAGCCCTGCCGTTCAAGCAGAAGATGCGCACGCACTTTCACCGCTTCATGAAGCGCGTCCATGAAGAGATGAAAACGCTCAAGGGCGAGAAGAACCCGCTGACGATCATCGCCAAGCGCTTCTCCCAGGAAGCGCGCGTCATCTGCTTCGACGAATTCTTCGTCTCCGACATCACCGATGCCATGATCCTCGGCACCCTGATGGAGGAGCTGTTCAAGAACGGCGTGACCTTGGTGGCGACCTCCAACATCGTGCCCGACGGCTTGTACAAGGATGGCCTGCAGCGCGCGCGCTTCCTGCCCGCGATCGCGATGATCAAGCAGAACACCGAGGTGGTGAACGTCGACAGCGGCGTGGACTATCGGCTGCGGCACCTGGAACAGGCCGAGCTGTTCCATTACCCGCTCAACGAGGCCGCGCATGAAAGCCTGCGCCAGAGCTTCAAGGCGCTAACGCCCGAGTGCACCCAGGCGGTCGAGAACGACGTGCTGGTGATCGAGAACCGCGAGATCCATGCGCTGCGCACCTGCGACGACGTGGCCTGGTTCGACTTCCGCGCCCTGTGCGACGGCCCGCGCAGCCAGAACGACTACATCGAACTGGGCAAGATCTTCCACGCCGTGCTGCTCAGCAACGTGGAGCAGATGGGCGTGACCACCGATGACATCGCGCGGCGCTTCATCAACATGGTCGACGAATTCTACGACCGTAACGTCAAGCTGATCATCTCGGCCGAAGTGGAGCTCAAGGACCTGTACACCGGTGGGCGTCTGAGCTTCGAGTTCCAGCGGACCCTGAGCCGACTGCTGGAGATGCAGTCCCACGAGTTCCTGTCGCGGGCGCACAAGCCCTGAGTGCAGGGGACTAGGCCGATCGCCCTCGAGCGAGAAGACGCCTGAGGGCGTTTCGCGGATCTGACAGACCGGCACAGTCCTGTGTGGGAGCGGGCTTGCCCGCGATGCAGGCGGTGACGGACCGGATGCTATCGCGGGCAAGCCCGCTCCCACAGGTCCGTGATCGCCTGTACCCCTGCGGTGAATCTACGGGTGTAGGAGCGGCCCCAGTGCCGCGATTGGGCCCGCAGGGCCCACACATTAGTCCATGCAGTCCGGCATGTAACAGGTAGAAAAAGACAGTTGCTCCCACAAGCTGCTTGCGCAGCCCTGCCTGCACTGACGGCTGCAGAGGTCTGGGTGGGAGCTGGCTTGCCAGCGATAGGGCTCTGTCAGGCGCCGCCTGCGTCGCGGGTAAGCCTACGCATCAGCCCATGGGATCGGGCATGCAGCAAGTAGAAAAAGACAGTTGCTCCCACAGAGTACTGTGATGGATGCCCTCACCATGGCGTGGCTGCGGATGAATACCCCTCATCCACTGCCGCTCGCCGCTACTCCACCTCCACCACCGCCTGCGGTCTGCTGCTTTCCGTGCCCGACGCCCGCAACTGACGGTACTGGTTGGGTGACAGTTGCGTGTGCTGGCGGAAGAGGCGGGCGAAGAAGCTCGCATCGTCATATCCCACCTCGTAACTGATGGTCTTGATGCTCTTGCGTGTACTCGAGAGCAGTCCCTTGGCCGTTTCGATGCGCAGCCGCTGGAGGTAGTGCAGAGGCTTGTCGCCCGTCGCGCTCTGGAAGCGGCGCATGAAATTGCGGATGCTCATGCCGTGGTTGCGGGCCACGTCCTCGAAGCGGAACTTGTCGGCGAAGTGCTCCTCCAGCCAGTGCTGGATCTGCAGGATCAACAGGTCCTGGTGCAGCTTCTGGCCGCCGAAGCCGATGCGCCCCGGGGTGTAGCTGCGCTGCACCTCGTAGAGGATGTCGCGAGCCACGGTCCGGGCCACGCTCGCGCCGCAGAACCGCTCGATCAGGTAGATGTACAGGTCGCACGCCGAGGTGGTGCCGCCGGCGCAATACAGGTTGTCGGCGTCGGTCAGGTGCTTGTCGCGGTTGAGGTTCACCTTGGGGAAGCGTGCGGCGAAGCTGTCGAAGAAGCGCCAGTAGGTGGTGGCCTCCTTGTGGTCGAGCAGGCCGGCTTCGGCCAGCCAGAACACCCCGCTCGACTCACCGCACAGGACCGCGCCCCGCGCATGCTGCTCGCGCAGCCAGGCAGGCACCTGGGGGTAGCGCACGGACAGCGTGTCGAAGCTTTCCGCGAAAGGCGGCAGCAGGATGAGGTCGGCGTCTTCCAGGCCACCGTCCACCGGGATCTGCACGGAGCTGAAGCTGTTCACGGGCTGCCCGTCCGGGCTCACCAGGTGGATGTCGAACATCGGCTGCGGGCCGACGCCCATTTGCCGGCCGAAGCGCAGGCAGGCGAGGTGGAAGAAGTCCTTGGCCTGCATCAGGGCCGAAGCGAAGGCCGTGTCGATGGCCAGAATGTTGACGCGCCGCAACGACGCCGAAGGTGGGTCGAACATCATGGTGATTATTCTTATAGAGACAAGAGGACTTTCGTTGGCTGGATCGTCTTACCTTTCGGCATCAGTGTCCAGTATCCACGCTCGCCCTGAGGTCATGTCTGCTACCAGCGTCACGAAACGCGCGTTTACTCGTCAAAGCAGGTTGAAATCTTCTCCGTAATCTGGATAATCCTCACCCTCTCAGTGCGGTGGGAGTGATGCACCACCCACGAAGGAACCCTGCCGAATATTGGACGCGCTGACCCGAGCCCCCGATAGCGTCCCTATGCGGCTGCGCGCTTGTCTTGTCAAGCGAAGCACTATCCAGTAAGATCCGCCGTCTTATTTTCGCTGGGCGGCCCTTGAGGCTATAAAGAATGAAAACTTTTACTGCTAAACCAGAAACAGTAAAGCGCGACTGGTTCGTGGTCGACGCCGCTGGTCAGACCCTGGGTCGTCTGGCTACCGAAATCGCACTGCGCCTGCGCGGCAAGCACAAGGCAGAGTACACCCCTCACGTTGACACCGGCGACTACATCGTCGTCATCAACGCCGAGCAGGTACGTGTCACTGGTGCCAAGTCTTCGGACAAAATGTACTACTCCCACTCCGGTTTCCCGGGCGGCATCAAGGAAATCAGCTTCGAGAAGCTGATCGCCAAGGCCCCTGAGCGCGTGATCGAGACCGCGGTCAAAGGCATGCTGCCTAAGAACCCGCTGGGTCGCGACATGTACCGTAAGCTGAAGGTCTATGCGGGCGCTAACCACCCTCATACTGCTCAGCAGCCCCAAGAACTGAAGATTTAACGGAATAGTTCATTATGTCGGCGACTCAAAATTACGGCACTGGCCGTCGCAAGACCGCAACCGCTCGCGTTTTCCTGCGTCCGGGCACCGGTAACATCTCCATCAACAACCGTCCTCTGGACACCTTCTTCGGCCGCGAAACCGCTCGCATGGTTGTTCGCCAGCCGCTGGAGCTGACCGAGACCGTCGAGAAGTTCGACATCTACGTCACCGTCATCGGTGGTGGTGTCAGCGGTCAGGCCGGTGCTATCCGTCACGGTATCACCCGTGCACTGATGGAATACGACGAATCCCTGCGTGGCGCGCTGCGTCGTGCTGGCTTCGTGACCCGCGACGCCCGTGAAGTCGAGCGTAAGAAAGTGGGCCTGCGTAAAGCACGTAAGCGTCCTCAGTACTCCAAGCGTTAATCGCGCTTCGGCAGTCCAAAAAACCCGACTCCAATGGAGTCGGGTTTTTTGTTTCCGGCGTATGTACAAGATCGCGTCGTACCGCCCGCCATGGGCCGCCAACGCTATTTACCTTGTCATCCCTCGCCTGGGTTCTTACCATTCGGCCAGTTTTTGTCTGCCGTCCCGTTCGGTGGCGAACGGCGATTCATGGCGGTGGAGAGGTGAGATGAGCAACGACGGCGTCAATACAGGGCGGCGCCGCTTTCTGGTGACGGCCACGTCTGTGGTCGGTGCGGCGGGGGCGGTGGGTGCTGCGGTGCCTTTGGTGAAGGCCTGGTTCCCGAGCGCCAAGGCCAAGGCCGCCGGGGCGCCGGTCAGGATCAACGTCGCGAAGATCGAGCCGGGTCAGCAGATGGTGGTCGAGTGGCGGGGTCAGCCGGTGTTCGTCCTGCGGCGTGGCAAGCCGATGCTGGCCGCCCTCGACACGCTGGTGCCTGAACTGGCCGATCCCCGTTCCCTCGCCTCGAACCAGCCGGCTTATGTGGACCCGCGTACGCGCGCGATCCGGCCGGACATCTTCGTGGTCATCGGCTTGTGCACGCACCTGGGGTGTTCGCCGTCCTTCCGTCCCGAAGTGGCGCCCGACGACCTGGGGCCTGACTGGGTGGGCGGGTATTTCTGCCCCTGCCATGGTTCACGCTATGACCTGGCCGGGCGTGTCTACAAGGCACAGCCTGCACCGCTCAACCTGCCTATACCACCCCATGCCTATGAATCCGAGGATGTGATCGTGATCGGTGTCGATCAGGAGGGCGCATGATGAACAAGCTCGTGCAGTGGATCGATGCGCGCTTCCCGTTGACCCGGTTGTGGCGGGGGCACCTCAGTCGCTACTACGTGCCCAAGAACCTCAACGTGTTCTACCTGTTCGGCTCGTTGGCGCTGGTGGTGCTGATCAATCAGCTGGTCACCGGGCTCTGGCTGACCATGAGCTACACCCCCACCGCCGAGGGCGCCTTCGCCTCGGTCGAGTCGATCATGCGCGACGTGGAATATGGCGCACTGCTGCGCTACCTGCATTCGACCGGTGCCTCGGCGTTCTTCATCGTCATCTACCTGCACATGTTCCGTGGCCTGCTCTATGGCTCCTACCAGAAGCCGCGCGAGCTGGTGTGGGTGTTCGGCATGCTGCTCTACCTGGCGCTGATGGCCGAGGCGTTCATGGGCTATCTGCTGCCCTGGGGGCAGATGTCCTACTGGGGCGCGCAGGTGATCATCTCGCTGTTCGGTGCCATCCCCGTGATCGGCGAGGACCTGGCGCAATGGGTGCGCGGTGACTACCTGATTTCCGGTATCACGTTGAACCGTTTCTTCGCCCTGCACGTGATCGCGTTGCCCCTGCTTCTGCTCGGGCTGGTGGTGCTGCACATCATGGCGCTGCACGAGGTGGGTTCGAACAACCCGGACGGTATCGACATCAAGCAGCACCTGGGGCCGAACGGCGTACCGCTCGATGGCGTGGCCTTCCACCCGTACTACACCGTCAAGGACCTGTTCGGTATCGGCGTCTTCCTGTTCGTGTTCTGCGCGGTGGTGTTCTTCTTCCCGGACATGAACGGGTATTTCCTGGAGCGCGCCAACTTCGAGCAGGCCAACACCCTGAAAACGCCCGAGCACATCGCGCCGGTCTGGTACTTCACGCCGTTCTACGCGATCTTGCGCGCGGTGCCGGACAAGCTGTTCGGCGTTCTGGCGATGGCAGGGGCGATCGCCTTGCTGTTCACGCTGCCGTGGCTCGACCGCAGCCCGGTGCGTTCGATGCGCTACAAGGGCTGGGCCAGCCGGGTTTTCCTGGGCCTGTTCTGCGTGGCCTTCGTGACCCTGGGCGTGCTGGGCCTGCAGGCGCCGAGCCTGTGGGGTACCTGGCTGGCACGGGGCTGCGCCGTGATCTACTTCGCCTACTTCCTGTTGATGCCGTTCTATACCCGTCGCGAGCGGACCTTGCCCGTTCCTGCGCGAGTCACGCGCCGATGAAGGCCCTGTTGATGGCGTTGGCATGGCTGCTCTGGTCGAACGGCGTCTGGGCGGCCGCGGCTGGGCTGGATGAGGCGCGCATCGACCTGAGCGACAAAGCCGCCTTGCAGGACGGTGCGCGGACCTTCGTCAATCACTGCATGGGCTGCCATGGCATGCAGTTTCAGCGTTACGAGCGGGTGGCCGACGACCTGGGCATTCCCCATGCCATGATGCTGGAGAACCTGGTGTTCACAGGCGCCAAGATTGGCGATCACATGACCAGCAGCCTGCGCCCCGAAGACGGCAAGGCCTGGTTCGGCGCAGCGCCACCGGACCTGACCCTGATCGCCCGGGTGCGAGGGGAGGACTGGCTGTACACCTACCTGCGCAGCTTCTACGAAGACCCATCACGCCCCTTGGGAACGAACAATCGTGTACTGCCGGGCGTGGGCATGCCCAACGTGCTGGCAGGGCTGCAGGGGCGGCAGGTGCTGGGCTGTGCGCCTGGCAGTGCCGCGGCATCGTCCGGCAAGACCTGCGACCAGCTGACCCTGGTGCCGAATTCGGGTACCCTGACGCCCCGTCAATTCGACGAGAAGATCAGGAACCTGGTGGGTTTCATGGCCTATTCGGCCGATCCCTCCCGGCTCGAGCACCGACGTCTCGGCGTCTACGTGCTGTTGTACCTCGCGGTGTTCATGGCGCTGGCCTACCTGCTCAAGCGAGAATACTGGAAGGACGTGCCCTGAGCGCGTCGAGTCCTTGCACCATAGACGCGCCTTCGAGCGCTTTCGTGTCGACACGAAGGTCTCACAGGCGCGTTCGTCTTTGTCATCCTATCCCTTTGTTTGCGAGGAGGAGCACCATGGGTGCGCCCAACGGGTTGGCCTGTTATTCCGACCCCGCTGACCACTACTCTCACCGCGTGCGCCTGGTGCTCGCGGAAAAGGCCGTCACCGTCGAAGTCGTCGAGGTCGAGGCGGGTCGCCTGCCGGCACATCTGACCGAGATCAATCCCTACGGCAGCGTGCCGATGCTGGTCGACCGTGACCTGGCGCTCTACGAGTCCAGCGTGCTGATGGAGTACCTCGAGGAGCGTTATCCTCATCCCTTGCTGCTGCCGGTCTATCCCCTGGCACGTGGTAACACGCGCCTGCTGATGCACCGCGTCCAGCGCGACTGGTGCACGCAGGCCGATGTCATCCTCGACGAGCGCTTGCCCGATGCCCAGCGCGCCGTGGCCCGCCAGGCCCTTCGCGAGAGCCTGGTCGGCGTGGCGCCGGTGTTCGCTAGGTTCGCCTGTTTCATGAGCGAGGAGCAAAGTCTGGCCGACTGCTGTCTACTGCCGATACTGTGGCGTCTGCCACTGATGAACATCGAGTTGCCACGGCAGGCCAAGCCGCTGGCCGATTACATGGAGCGACAGTTCGCTCGCGAGCCTTTCCAGGCGAGCCTGTCCGCTGCCGAACGCGCAATGCGCAATGCTTAAGGAGCCGTTGATGAACTCCAGTCGCCCTTACCTGGTGCGCTCGCTCTACGAGTGGATCGTCGACAACGATTGCACACCTCACATGCTGGTCAACGCCGACTACCCGGCTGTCCAGGTCCCCCAAGGTTTCGCCAGTGACGGCCAGATCGTCCTGAACATCTCGCCCAGTGCCGTGCGCAACCTGCACATGGACAACGAAGCCGTGAGCTTCGAAGGGCGTTTCAGTGGTGTCGCGCACACGCTGTACGTGCCGGTGCCCGCTATCCTGGGTATCTACGCCCGTGAGAACGGCCAGGGCATGGTCTTCGAGCTGGAGCCTGCGCTGATGGATGAGGAGGATGCCGAGGCAGGCTTCGATGAGCTGCCGGGTGACGACTCGCCGGACGACGGCGGTCAGCCTCCTCGTCCCAGCGGGCCGCCGAGCCTGAAAGTGGTCAAGTAGGCATGAAAAAGGCGACCCTCCAGGGGTCGCCTTTTTTCGGCGCGGCGTGACGGATCAGCGCTTCATGTGCGCCGGCAGGTGCGGCTGGATCGCCGTCAGCACGGCCTTGAAGCACTTGACGTTGCCAGCGACGATGTGGCCCTTGTCGAGGAAGTCGTGGCCGCCATTGAAGTCGCTGACCAGGCCGCCTGCTTCCTGGATCAGCAGCACGCCTGCGGCCATGTCCCACTCGGACAGGCCCGACTCCCAGAACGCATCGAAGCGACCGGCCGCGACGTAGGCCAGGTCCAGGCTCGCGGCGCCTGCGCGGCGGATGCCGGCGGTCTGGCCGGTGAGGGCGCGGAACATGCCCAGGTAGTTGTCCAGATCGCCGAGCTGGTCGTCACGGAACGGGAAGCCGGTGCCGAGCAGGGCGCCTTCGAGGCTGCTGCGCGAGCTGACGCGCAGGCGACGGCCGTTAAGCTGGGCGCCACGGCCGCGGCTGGCGGTGAACTCTTCCTGGCGAACCGGATCGACGATCACGGCGTGCTCGAGGCGACCCCGGTATTTGCAGGCGATGCTGACGGCGAAGTGCGGGATACCACGCAGGAAGTTGGTCGTGCCGTCCAGTGGATCGATGATCCACAGGTAATCCTTGCCTTCCTCGCCGGTGCCGGCATGCAGACCTGTCTCCTCGCCCTGGATGGAGTGGTTCGGATACGCTTTGCGCAGGCTGTTGACGATGCTCTGCTCGGCGGCGCGATCGACTTCCGAAACGTAGTCCTTGGCGTTCTTCTCGTCGACCTTGATGGTATCCAGGCGTTCGATGGAGCGGAAGATCAGTTCACTGGCGCTGCGAGCGGCGCGCAGCGCGATATTCAGCATAGGCTGCATGGGTGGGTCACCTGGAGTGTTAAAGAAAGCCGCACATTCTAGCAGAAAAGTTCGCGCGCTGAAGCGTGACGTTCGCTTTCGTGGCGCTGGCGAGGTGCCTTCTGTAAGATTCTGCCTCCGCCCACTGCCTCCGCGAGCGCATTACCGTGCTGCAAAACATTCGTGTCGTCCTGGTCAATACCAGCCACCCCGGCAACATCGGCGGCGCTGCGCGTGCCATGAAGAACATGGGTCTGTCGCGCCTGGTGCTGGTCCAGCCGCAGCAATTCCCGTCGCCCGAGGCCTCCGCCCGGGCCTCGGGGGCCGATGACGTGCTGACCGACGCCGTCGTGGTCGACAGCCTCGAAGAAGCGCTGGTCGGCACCCGCCTGGTGCTGGGCACCAGTGCCCGCGACAGGCGTCTGCCCTGGCCGCTGATCGATCCGCGCGAATGCGGTCGTGCAGTGATCGAGCATGCAGCCCTCGGCGAGGAGATCGCCCTGGTGTTCGGGCGCGAGCATGCCGGGCTGACCAACGATGAGCTGCAGCGTTGTCATTTCCACGTGCACATCCCGTCCAACCCTGACTTCAGCTCGCTGAACCTGGCCGCTTCGGTGCAGGTGCTGGCCTATGAGGTGCGTACCGCCTGGCTGGCCAGTGGCGGGCAGGGCGCTTCATCGTCGAAGCCGGCGGCCACCCCGTCGGAGCTGGCGACCATGGACGAAATGGAATTGTTCTATCAGCACCTCGAGCAGGCGTTGGTGGACATCGGCTTTCTCGACCCGGAAAAGCCTCGTCAACTGATGCCGCGCCTGCGGCGTCTGTACGGGCGCAGTGCGGTCGAGCGTACCGAAGTGAGCATCCTGCGCGGCATTCTCACCGAGACCCAGAAAGTGGCCCGGGGCGAGCCGCACAAACGGAAGGACCGATAGATGTTCGAGCGTCTGCGTGAAGATATCCAGAGCGTGTTCCACCGCGACCCAGCGGCGCGCAATGCCTTCGAGGTGATGACCTGCTATCCGGGCATGCATGCCATCTGGCTGCACCGGCTGGGGCACGCGCTGTGGATCCGTGATTTCAAATGGCTGGCGCGGCTGGTCTCCAACTTCGGCCGTTGGTTGACGGGGATCGAGATTCACCCGGGGGCCAAGGTCGGGCGGCGTTTCTTCATCGATCATGGCATGGGCATCGTGATCGGCGAGACGGCCGAGATCGGTGACGACGTGACGCTCTACCAGGGGGTGACCCTGGGTGGCACCAGCTGGAACAAGGGCAAGCGTCACCCGACCCTGGAAGATGGCGTGGTGGTCGGCGCAGGGGCCAAGGTGCTCGGCCCGTTCACCGTCGGCGCGGGCGCCAAGATCGGCTCCAATGCCGTGGTCACCAAGGAAGTGCCTGCCGGGGCCACCGCCGTCGGCATTCCGGGGCGCATCATCGTCAAGGCCGAGGACGGCGAGGTCGAGGCCAAGCGCAAGGCCATGGCGGCGAAGATCGGGTTCGATGCCTATGGCGTGAGTGGCGACATGCCCGACCCGGTGGCCCGGGCCATCGGGCTTCTGCTCGATCACCTGCAGGCAGTCGATGGTCGTCTGGAAGAGGTCTGCGGCGAGCTGAGCAAGCTCGACAGCAGCTACTGCGCCAAGGACATGCCCGCCCTGCGGGACGAGGACTTCGCCGAGGTCAAGCAGGACGTGCAGGGCGACACCCCGCCACATTGACAGCGGGCAGGTACGGCGCGTGTGCTCATGCGCCGTACCTGCTATGATGCGGGCCGTCTTTCGGGGTTAATTCCGACTAAAGCAGTAGGTTTTATAGTTGACTTGAATGCTCGGAAATTGCATAATCCCGTCCACTATCCTGTAACTCCCGTGGTACCCGATAGCCATGCGATTGACTACCAAAGGCCGATACGCGGTGACTGCCATGCTCGATCTGGCATTGCATGCCACGCATGGACCGGTATCGTTGGCCGACATCTCCGAACGCCAGGGCATTTCCCTTTCCTACCTGGAACAGTTGTTCGCCAAGTTGCGTCGCAACAGCCTGGTTTCCAGCGTACGAGGCCCCGGCGGCGGCTACCAGCTGTCCCGAGGCATGGACACCATCCAGGTCTCGCAAGTCATCGACGCGGTCAACGAGTCGGTCGACGCTACCCGTTGCCAGGGGCTGGGCGATTGCCATGGTGGCGATACCTGCCTGACGCACCACCTGTGGTGTGACCTCAGCGAGCAGATCCACACGTTCCTCAGTGGTATCAGCCTGGCCGATCTGGTCATCCGCCGAGAAGTCCAGGAAGTTGCCCACCGCCAGGACCTGCGCCGTGTCGCGGGCCGTTCCGCCCACCTGGACAAGATTGAGACGTCCGCCGTCGAATGACCGTTTCGACGAGCGGCGCGACCGCCTGATAGGAGATACGAAATGAAGTTGCCGATCTACCTCGATTACTCCGCGACCACGCCAGTCGATCCACGCGTCGCCCAGAAAATGGTCGAATGCCTGACGCTCGACGGAAACTTCGGTAACCCGGCGTCGCGCTCGCACCTGTTCGGCTGGAAGGCCGAAGAGGCCGTCGAACACGCTCGCCGCCAAGTGGCCGAACTGATCAACGCCGACCCGCGCGAGATCGTCTGGACCAGTGGCGCCACCGAGTCGGACAACCTGGCCCTCAAGGGCGTGGCGCATTTCTACGCCACCAAGGGCAAGCACATCATCACCTCGAAGGTCGAGCACAAGGCGATCCTCGACACCGCTCGCCAGCTGGAGCGTGAAGGCTTCGAAGTCACCTACCTCGAGCCTGGCGAAGACGGCATCGTCACCCCGGCCATGGTCGAGGCGGCCCTGCGCGATGACACCATCCTGGTGTCGATCATGCACGTGAACAACGAAGTCGGCTCCATCACCGACATCGCCGCGATCGGCGAACTGACCCGCTCGCGTGGCGTGCTGTTCCACGTCGATGCCGCGCAGTCGGCCGGCAAGGTCGAGATCGACCTGCAGAAGCTCAAGGTCGACCTGATGTCGTTCTCCGCGCACAAGGTCTACGGGCCCAAGGGCATCGGCGCGCTGTACGTCAGCCGCAAGCCGCGCGTGCGTCTGGAAGCGGGGATTCACGGTGGCGGCCACGAGCGCGGTATGCGTTCCGGCACCCTGCCGACCCACCAGATCGTTGGCATGGGTGAAGCCTTCGCCATCGCCAAGCAGGAAATGGCCGCCGAGAACGTGCGCATCAAGGCCCTGAGCGACCGCTTCTTCAGCCAGGTCTCCGACCTCGAAGAGCTGTACATCAACGGCAGCAGCACCGCCCGCGTACCGCACAACCTGAACCTGAGCTTCAACTACGTCGAAGGCGAGTCGCTGCTGATGTCGCTCAAGGACATCGCCGTCTCGTCCGGCTCGGCCTGCACCTCCGCGTCGCTCGAGCCGTCCTACGTGCTGCGTGCACTGGGTCGCAACGACGAGCTGGCGCACAGCTCCATCCGTTTCTCCTTCGGCCGTTTCACCACCGAAGAAGACGTCGACCATGCCGCCCGCAAGGTCTGCGAAGCGGTCAGCAAGCTGCGTGAACTGTCGCCGCTGTGGGACATGTACAAGGACGGCGTCGACATCTCCAAGATCGAATGGGCCGCCCACTAAGCAGCCGCCAAGCAGTCGCCGGCAAGAGCGGCTCCCAGATGAGGAAGGAATTGCACCATGGCATATAGCGAAAAGGTCATCGACCACTACGAAAATCCGCGCAACGTCGGCAAGATGAACGCCGAGGATCCCGATGTCGGTACCGGCATGGTCGGCGCTCCGGCGTGCGGCGACGTGATGCGCCTGCAGATCAAGGTCAACGAGCAGGGCGTCATCGAAGATGCCAAGTTCAAGACCTACGGTTGCGGTTCGGCCATCGCCTCCAGCTCGCTGGCCACCGAGTGGATGAAGGGCAAGACCCTCGACGAAGCCGAAACCATCAAGAACACCCAGCTGGCCGAAGAACTGGCCCTGCCGCCGGTGAAGATCCACTGCTCCGTGCTCGCCGAGGACGCCATCAAGGCGGCCGTACGCGACTACAAGCAGAAGAAAGGTTTGCTTTAACTCGCCTGTCGCAAGGTAAGGAGTCTCGATGGCTATCAGCATGACAGAAGCCGCCGCCAACCATGTGCGGCGTTCCCTCCAGGGTCGCGGCAAGGGCGAAGGCATTCGTCTGGGCGTGCGCACCACCGGCTGCTCGGGCCTGGCCTACGTGCTGGAGTTCGTCGACGAACTGGCCGATGAAGACCAGGTCTTCGAGAACCACGGCGTGAAGGTCATCATCGACCCCAAGAGCCTGGTCTACCTCGACGGCACCGAGCTGGACTTCGTCAAGGAAGGGTTGAACGAAGGCTTCAGGTTCAACAACCCCAACGTGCGCGGTGAGTGTGGCTGCGGCGAAAGCTTCAACGTCTGAGGCTGCCGTGGGTACTCCTTGCCATTTCGCCCTGTTCGACCTCCAGCCGGCATTCCGCCTGGACCTCGATGCGCTGGCCGTTCGCTACCGTGAACTGGCCCGCGAGGTCCACCCGGATCGCTTCGCCGATGCGTCCGAACGTGAGCAGCGCCTCGCGCTCGAGCGCTCCGCCGCGCTCAACGAAGCCTACCAGACCCTGCGCAGCGCCCCGCGGCGCGCCCGCTACCTGCTGGCCCTTGATGGGCAAGAGGTGCCTCAGGAAGTGACGGTCCACGACCCGGACTTCCTGATGCAGCAGATGCAGTGGCGTGAAGAGCTCGAGGAGCTGCACGACGAGGCCGACCTCGACGGTGTCGCGGTCTTCAAGCGCCGCGTCAAGGCTGCGCAGAGCGCGCTCGACGAGGCCTTCGCCGCCTGCTGGGACGATGCAGCACAGCGTGAACAGGCCGAACGCCTGATGCGCCGCATGCAGTTCCTCGACAAGCTCGCCCAAGAAGTGCGCCAACTCGAAGAGCGCCTCGACGATTAACCCGGTGTCGACCGTGACGACGCCTAAGGTATTCAGATAAGCATGGCCCTACTGCAGATCGCCGAACCCGGTCAGACCCCCCAGCCGCACCAGCGGCGCCTGGCGGTGGGTATCGACCTGGGCACCACCAATTCCCTGGTCGCCGCCGTACGCAGCGGCCGCAGCGAGCCGCTGCCCGACGCCGACGGTCAGGTCATCCTGCCTTCGGCCGTGCGCTATTCGGCCGAAGGCACCCAGGTCGGCCAGGGCGCTCGCGCCGCCGCCGCCCTCGACCCGCTCAACACGATCCTGTCGGTCAAGCGCCTGATGGGGCGTGGCCGCGCCGACGTGCGGCAGCTGGGCGAGCAATTGCCCTACCGCTTCGTCGATGGCGAGTCGCACATGCCGTTCATCGACACCGTGCAGGGCCCGAAAAGCCCGGTCGAGGTGTCGGCCGACATTCTCAAGTCGCTGCGTCAACGCGCCGAAGAGACCTTGGGCGGCGAACTGGTCGGGGCGGTGATCACCGTTCCGGCCTACTTCGACGACGCCCAGCGCCAGGCCACCAAGGACGCCGCGCGTCTGGCCGGCCTGGAAGTGCTGCGGTTGCTCAACGAACCGACGGCAGCCGCCGTGGCCTACGGCCTGGACCAGAACGCCGAAGGCGTGGTCGCCATCTACGACCTGGGTGGCGGGACCTTCGACATCTCGATCCTGCGCCTGACCGCCGGGGTCTTCGAGGTGCTGGCCACTGGCGGTGACACCGCGTTGGGCGGCGACGATTTCGACCATGCCATCGCCACCTGGATCATCGACCAGGCCGGGCTGGACAACGACCTCGACCCCTCGACCCAGCGCCAGCTGATGCAGACCGCCTGCGCCGCCAAGGAAGCCCTGACCGACGCCGAGTCGGTCGAGGTGCGCCATGGCGCCTGGACCGCTCAGCTGACCCGCACCGCCTTCGACGCGATGATCGAGCCGCTGATCGCCCGTAGCCTCAAGGCCTGCCGTCGCGCCGTGCGCGACAGTGGCGTGGAGCTGGAGGAGGTCGCCGAGGTGGTGATGGTCGGCGGTTCGACCCGCGTGCCTCGAGTGCGCGAGGCGGTCGGTGCGCTGTTCGGGCGTACGCCCCTGACGTCCATCGATCCCGATCAGGTCGTGGCCGTCGGTGCCGCCGTCCAGGCCGACACGCTGGCCGGCAATCGCCGCGAAGGCGGCGACCTGCTGCTGCTCGACGTGATCCCGCTGTCGCTCGGTCTGGAGACCATGGGCGGCCTGATGGAAAAGATCATTCCGCGCAACACCACGATTCCGGTGGTGCGCGCGCAGGAGTTCACCACCTACAAGGATGGCCAGTCGGCCATGATGATCCATGTGCTGCAGGGCGAACGCGAGCTGGTCAGCGACTGCCGCTCCCTGGCGCGCTTCGAACTGCGTGGCATTCCGGCGATGGTGGCGGGCGCTGCGAAGATCCGCGTGACCTTCCAGGTCGATGCCGACGGCCTGCTCGGCGTCGCGGCGCGCGAGGTGGGTTCCGGCGTGGAGGCCAGCATTCAGGTCAAGCCATCCTACGGCCTGACCGACGGCGAAATCGCCCGCATGCTCAAGGACTCCTTCGAGCATGCCGGCAGCGACAAGCAGGCGCGCCAGCTGCGCGAGCACCAGGTCGATGCCGAGCGGCTGCTCGAAGCGGTCGACGGTGCCCTGCAGGCCGATGGCGAGCGCCTGCTCGACGAAGAAGAGCGTCTGGCGATCCAGATGCAGATGCAGGACCTACGTGATTTGCTGACCGGCACCGATGGCCCCGCCATCGAGCAACAGACCAAGCGTCTGTCGCAGGTGACCGACGCGTTTGCCGCCCGTCGCCTGGATTCGACGGTCAAAGCCGCATTGGCCGGGCGCAACCTGAATGAGATCGAGGAGTAACCGATGCCGCTGGTGACATTCCTGCCGCATGAGAAATTCTGCCCCGAAGGGCTGACCGTGGACGTGCCAGCCGGGACCAACATCCTGGAACTGGCCCATGACCATCACATCGAGATGGAAAGCGCCTGCGGCGGCGTCAAGGCCTGCACCACCTGCCATTGCATCGTGCGCCAGGGCTTCGATTCGCTCGAAGAGGCCGACGAGCTCGAGGAAGACATGCTGGACAAGGCCTGGGGCCTGGAAGCGCAGTCGCGCCTGGGTTGCCAGGTGGTGGTGGCCGATGAGGACCTGACCATCGAGATCCCCAAGTACTCGCTCAACCACGCCGCTGAAGCGCCGCACTGAGGGCCGTCTGCATGAGTCTGAAATGGGTTGACGTACTTGAGATCGCCATCCAGCTTGCCGAAAGCAAGCCGGACGTCGATCCTCGCTATGTGAATTTCGTCCAGCTGCACAAATGGGTGCAGGAGCTGCCGGAGTTTTCCGACGATCCCAAGCGCGCCGGTGAAAAGGTGCTCGAAGCCATCCAGGCGGCGTGGATCGAAGAAGCCGACTGAGTCGCTTCGGCAGGTTAGGCAATCCCCTGGAACCCGCGTATAATCCGCGGGTTCAATTTTTCGCAACACTCAAATTCCGGAGTTTTCCATGGCTGTTCAACGTACTTTCTCCATCATCAAGCCTGACGCCGTTGCCAAGAACGTGATCGGCAAGATCACCTCGCGCTTCGAAGAAGCCGGCCTGCGCATCGTCGCTTCCAAGATCAAGCAGCTGTCCAAGGCCGAAGCCGAAGGCTTCTACGCCGAGCACAAAGAGCGCGGCTTCTTCGGTGACCTGGTTGCCTTCATGACCTCCGGTCCTGTCGTGGTTCAGGTGCTGGAAGGCGAGAACGCCATCGCGCGCAACCGTGAGCTGATGGGCGCCACCAACCCGAAAGAAGCCGCTGCCGGCACCATCCGCGCCGACTTCGCCGAGTCGATCGACGCCAACGCCGTGCACGGTTCGGACTCCGAAGCCGCTGCCGCTCGCGAAATCGCTTACTTCTTCGCTGCTACCGAGGTAACCACTCGCTAAGCGAAGGCTGACGAGTGAGGGTGAATCCATGACGACATCTGCTGAAAAGATCAACCTGCTGGGGCTGACCCAGCCGGAAATGGAACAGTTCTTCGACTCGATCGGGGAGAAGCGCTTCCGTGCCGGGCAGGTGATGAAATGGATTCACCACTTTGGCGTCGATGATTTCGACGCCATGACCAACGTCGGCAAGGCCTTGCGCGAAAAGCTCAAGGGCGTTGCCGAGATTCGCGCGCCGGAAGTGGTCAGTGAAGACATCTCCGCCGACGGAACGCGCAAGTGGGTGGTCCGCGTTGCCTCTGGCAGCTGCGTCGAGACCGTCTACATCCCTACCGACGACCGTGGCACCCTGTGCGTGTCGTCCCAGGCCGGCTGTGCCCTGGACTGCAGTTTCTGCTCCACCGGCAAGCAAGGCTTCAACAGCAACCTCACCGCCGCCGAAGTCATCGGTCAGGTGTGGGTCGCGAACAAATCCTTCGGGACCGTCCCGGCCAAGATCGACCGCGCCATCACCAACGTGGTCATGATGGGCATGGGCGAGCCCCTGCTGAACTTCGACAATGTCATCGCCGCCATGAAGATCATGATGGACGATCTGGGCTATGGCATTTCCAAGCGTCGCGTCACCCTGTCGACCTCCGGCGTGGTGCCGATGATCGACGAGCTGGCCAAGCACATCGACGTTTCCCTGGCGCTGTCGCTGCACGCGCCGAACGATGAGCTGCGCAACCAGCTGGTGCCGATCAACCGCAAGTACCCGCTCAAGATGCTGCTGGACTCGTGCCTGGGCTACATGGCCACCCTGGGTGGCAAGCGCGTGCTGACCATCGAGTACACGCTGCTCAAGGACGTCAACGACCAGCCGCAGCACGCGGCCGAAATGATCGAGCTGCTGCGCGACGTGCCGTGCAAGATCAACCTGATCCCGTTCAACCCGTTCCCGCACTCGGGCTACGAGCGCCCCAGCAACAACGCGATCCGGCGCTTCCAGGACCTGCTGCACCATGGTGGCTTCAACGTTACCACCCGGACCACCCGTGGCGAGGACATCGATGCCGCCTGCGGGCAGCTCGTCGGCCAGGTCATGGACCGCACTCGACGCAGCGAGCGTTACATCGCCGTGCGCCAGCTCAACGCTGACGCCGAGATGAACGACGGCGCCGCAGGCAACTGACGGAACCGCGCCGATGACCCTGCGCGCCGCGCTGTCGATGCTGTCGCTCTCGCTGCTGGCCGGTTGCGTCACCAGCGGCGCGGTCGATCCGCTCGCCAGTCGCGAGGGCAGGGCGCAGGCGGGGCGGGCTTCCGTACAGCTGGGCCTGGGCTACCTACACCAGGGGCGGGTGCAGCAAGCCAAGGTTCCCCTGATGCGCGCGCTGGCGCTCGACCCCCGGGATGCCGACGCCCATGCGGCCCTGGCACTGGTGGCGCAGGCCGAAGAAGATGACGAAACCGCCAGGACGCATTTTCGTACCGCCCTCGCCACGCGCCCCCATGACGCACGAATCTGCAACAACTTCGGCAGTTTCCTTTATGCTCGTGGAGAATTTGCCCAGGCCGAGCAGATGTTTCGCCAAGCGGCCAGCGATACGCTGTATCCTGAGCGTCCGCAGGTGTACGGCAACCTGGGCATGACGGCCCTGAAGCTCGGTCGTCGCGACGAGGCCCAGGCCTACCTGCGCAAGGCCGTCACGCTCGATCCCCATCAGCCACGTGCCTTGCTGGCGCTGGCCGAGCTGTCGCTCGATGAAGGCGACCTGGAGCAGGCGCGTGACTACCATGAGCGTTTCAAGCAGGTGGCCGAACCCGGTCCACGCAGTCAGGCGCTGGAACGGCGGCTGTCGCGCGAGACAGACGCCGGCAGGCAGGCGACCGCCTCGGACCGCGCCCTGAATGGACTTTACCCCGGCACGCCGGACTATCAGCACTACCTGTCGGAGCAATGATGAAAGCCGCGCATCCCGAACTAGCAGCAGCGACTGGCCAGCATCCCGGTGAGCGCTTGCGTCAGGCCCGCGAAAGCCGTGGCTGGACCCAGGCTGAAGTGGCCAGCAAGCTCAACCTGACCGTCAGTTCGCTGAACCATCTCGAAACGGGCGCCTTCGATCGGCTGCCCGGACACACCTTCGCACGCGGCTACATCCGCGCCTATGCGAAACTGCTCGACCTGGACCAGGCGCCCCTGGTCGATGCCTTCGATCAGCACACCGGCACCCACGCCAAGGGCAGCGACGTGCATTCGCTGGGCCGTATCGAAGAACCCATGCGCCTGTCCCACAACATCCTGCGCGGCGTCAGCCTGCTGCTGTTGCTGGCCGTCGTGGGCGGCGGGTTCGCCTGGTGGCAGGACCAGGGTGGTCCGCGCAAGGACGCGGGCAACCTGGCCATGGAGCACGTCGAGGTCGAAAGTGCCGACGGCACGACCCAGATCCATCCGTTGGACGAGCCTGAAGACCAGGCCGTCGCCGCGGGCGAGCAGCCCGAGTCGGCCCCCCTGGCCCTGCCGCAGGCAAGCAATGACGCCGTGGCCGATGCGCCTGCGCCGTCCCAGGGCACTGCGCCGGTGACGGCCTCGAGCGCGCCGGCGACCGCCAGCACCGCACCGGCCGTGTCCGCCGTGACGCCGCCAGCGACGACGACCCAGCCAGCCCCGACGACGGCCCCGGCGCCTGCCGCCGCGCCAGTGGCCGGCCAGGGCCAGTTGGCCATCGATTTTTCCGCCGACTGCTGGACCCAGGTCACCGATGCCACCGGCAAGGTGCTGTCCAGCGGCGTCAAGCGCAAGGGCGATCGCCTCGAGCTGTCCGGCAAGCCACCGCTCGCGGTGCGCCTGGGCTACGCGCGCGGCGCCCAGGTTTCCTATAACGGCCAGGCGGTCGATACCGCACCGTTCACCAGCGGCCAGACCGCCCGCCTCAAGTTGGGACAGTAATCCATGCACGGTGAATCTCCGATCAAGCGCCGCGAATCCCGGAAGATCTGGGTAGGCAAGGTGCCCGTGGGCGGCGATGCGCCCATTGCGGTGCAGAGCATGACCAACACCGACACCAACGATGTCGACGCCACCGTCGCGCAGATCACCCGTCTGGTCGATGCCGGTGTCGACATCGTGCGGGTCTCGGTGCCGGACATGGACGCCGCCGAGGCGTTCGGCCGCATCAAGCAGCGGGTTTCGGTGCCCCTGGTCGCCGACATTCATTTCGACTACCGCATCGCCTTGCGCGTGGCCGAGCTGGGCGTCGACTGCCTGCGCATCAACCCCGGCAACATCGGCCGTGAAGACCGCGTCCGCGCGGTGGTCGACGCCGCCCGCGACCGGGGTATCCCGATCCGCATCGGCGTCAACGCCGGCTCGCTCGAAAAGGACCTGCAGAAGAAGTACGGCGAGCCCACGCCCGCCGCCCTGGTCGAGTCGGCCCTGCGCCATGTCGAGCACCTGGACCGGCTGGATTTCCAGGACTTCAAGGTCAGCGTCAAGGCCTCCGACGTGTTCATGGCCGTCGACGCCTACCGCCAGCTGGCCCGCCAGATCGTCCAGCCCCTGCACCTGGGCATTACCGAAGCCGGTGGCCTGCGTTCAGGGACGGTGAAATCGGCGGTCGGTCTCGGTATGCTGCTGGCCGAAGGCATCGGCGATACCATCCGGATCTCGTTGGCCGCCGACCCGGTGGAAGAGGTCAAGGTTGGCTACGACATCCTCAAGTCGTTGCGGCTGCGCTCGCGCGGCATCAACTTCATCGCCTGCCCGAGCTGCTCGCGGCAGAACTTCGACGTGGTCAAGACCATGAACGACCTGGAAGGCCGCCTCGAAGACCTGCTGGTGCCGCTGGACGTGGCCGTGATCGGTTGTGTGGTCAACGGTCCGGGTGAAGCCAAGGAAGCCCATGTAGGGCTGACCGGCGGCACGCCCAACCTGATCTACATCGACGGCAAGCCGTCGCAGAAACTCACCAATGACAACTTGGTGGACGAGCTGGAAAAGCTCATCCGCCAGAAAGCGGCCGAAAAGGCCGAGGCCGACGCGGCATTGATCGCCCGAGGCTGACCGACAGATGCGTAAGGATCTTCCGTGAGCAAATCGCTGCAAGCCATTCGTGGCATGAACGACATCCTGCCCGAGCAGTCGCCGCTGTGGCGTTACTTCGAAGGCACCGTGGCCGGCCTGCTGGATACGTATGGCTACAGCCAGATCCGCACGCCGATCGTCGAGTTCACCGAGCTGTTCAAGCGCTCGATCGGTGAAGTGACCGACATCGTCGAAAAAGAGATGTACACCTTCGAGGACCGCAACGGCGATTCGCTGACGCTGCGTCCCGAAGGCACCGCGGCCTGCGTGCGTGCCGTGCTCGAGCATGGCATCACCGGCAATGGCCAGGTGCAGAAACTCTGGTACATCGGCCAGATGTTCCGCCACGAGCGTCCGCAGAAAGGCCGCTACCGGCAGTTCCACCAGATCGGGGTCGAGGTGTTCAACCTCGACGGGCCGGACATCGACGCCGAGCTGATCATGCTCACCTGGCGCCTGTGGGGCCAGCTGGGCATCCGTGACGCGGTCACCCTGGAGCTCAACAGCCTGGGCACCAGCGAGGCACGTGCCCGCTATCGCGATGCGCTGGTGGAGTTCCTGTCCGCACGCCTGGACCAGCTCGACGAGGACAGCCAGCGCCGTCTCAAGAGCAATCCGCTGCGCATCCTCGACAGCAAGGATGCCGGCACCCAGGCCGTGCTGGTCGATGCGCCCAAGCTCGAGGATCATCTCGACGAGGAATCGCGCCTGCATTTCGAGGGCCTGAAGGCACGTCTGGACGCCGCGGGCATTCCGTTCCGTCTCAACACCAAACTGGTGCGCGGTCTGGACTACTACAGCAAGACGGTGTTCGAGTGGGTGACCGACAAGCTCGGTGCCCAGGGCACGGTCTGTGCCGGTGGCCGCTACGATGGACTGGTCGAACAGATGGGCGGGAAGCCGACCACGGGCGTCGGCTTCGCCATGGGCATCGAGCGTCTGATCCTGCTGCTCGAGACCCTGGGCCAGGTACCGGAATCGATCAGCCGTCAGGTCGACGTCTACCTGTGCGCCTTCGGCGAGCAGGCGGAGCTGGCGGCCTTGCGCCTGAGCGAAGGGCTGCGCGATCGCCTGCCGGGGCTGCGCCTGCAGGTCAACGCCGGGGGCGGCAGCTTCAAGAGCCAATTCAAGAAGGCCGACAAGAGCGGCGCGCTGTATGCGCTGATCATGGGCGACGACGAGCTGGCTGCTCGGCAGGTGGGCTTCAAGCCGCTGCGTGGCCAGGGTGAACAACAGAACATTGCCTGGGATGCCCTGGCCGGGCATCTGGATGCCGCTCTCGCCCAGGCGTGAAGCGGTCGAACAGCCGAATTGCTTAGAAGGAGTATTGGGGTGTCGAGTACCGATGATGACCAGATGGCCGAGGCCAAGGACTGGTGGAACCGTAACGGCAAGCCGCTGCTGACCGGCGCGCTGCTGGCCGCCGCCGTGGTGGTGGGCTGGCAGGCCTGGCACAAGTACCAGGCCAACCAGTCCCAGGGCGCGTCGATCCTGTACCAGGCCCTGTTGGAAACGTCGACGACGCCCAACGGCCAGCCAGACACGACCAAGGTCGCCGAGCTTTCCAGCAAGCTCAAGAGCGAGTATGGCGGTACCGCCTACGCTCAGTACGGCAGCCTGTTCGTGGCCCGCGTGGCGGTCGACGACGGCAAGCTGGACGATGCCGCCGCCGAGCTCAAGGGCGTGATGGACAAGCCGGCCAACGAAACGCTCGGCGAGATCTCGCGCCAGCGTCTGGCCCGCGTGCTGGCGGCCCAGAACAAGGCCGAAGAAGGCCTGAAGCTGCTGGACGGCGATGCCGACAAGGCCTTCCTGGCCAGCCGTGAAGAACTCAAGGGCGACCTGCTGGTACAGCTGGGTCGTGCCGACGATGCCCATGGGGCCTACGAAAAAGCCAAGGCTGCGCTGTCGGATGACGCCGCGGTCGGTGGCCTGCAACTGAAGCTGGATGACCTGGCCAAAGGGGACGCCTGACGTGATCGGTTGGAAACAAGCAGCAGTGCTGGCCCTTGCCGTTCTGGCAGCGGGTTGCAGCAGCAACAGCAAGAAGGAACTGCCACCGGCCGAGCTGACCCAGTTCACCGAAGAGGTCCACCTCACCAAGCTGTGGAGCCGCTCCATCGGTGACGGCCAGGGCGAGACCTACAACACGCTGGTGCCGGCCGTCGAAAACGACCGCATCTACGCGTCGGACGTCCACGGCGTGGTCATGGCCATGAACCGCAGCAACGGCGACGTGATCTGGAAACAGGACCTGGACCTGCCCGTGTCTGGCGCCGTCGGCGTCGGCTATGGCCTGGTCATGCTCGGCACCCTCAAGGGCGAAGTGATCGCCCTGGATGCCGACACCGGTGAAGAGCGCTGGCGCTCGCGGGTGACCAGCGAAGTGCTGGCACCTCCGGCGAACAACGGTGACGTGGTGGTGGTGCAGACCCAGGACGATCGTGTGATCGGCCTGGACGCCGCCACCGGCGATCGCCGCTGGATCTACGAAAGTACCCCGGCGGTGCTGACCCTGCGCGGTACCGGTGCGCCGATCGTCACCAACCGCCTGGCGGTGGCCGGCTTGTCGACCGGCAAGGTGATCGCCCTGGACACCCAGAACGGCGTGCCGGTCTGGGAAGCGCGGGTCGCCGTGCCGCAGGGCCGTTCGGAGCTGGAGCGCGTGGTCGACATCGACGGCGGGCTACTGCTGTCCGGCGGCGTGATCTACGTCAGCACCTACCAGGGCCGCGTCGCGGGCCTGGACCTGGAAACCGGTCGCTCGTTGTGGCAGCGCGATGCGTCGAGCTACGTCGGTGTCGCCCAAGGGTTCGGTAACGTCTACGTCAGCCAGGCTTCGGGCACCGTCGAAGGCATCGACGAACGTTCGGCCAGTGCCCTGTGGAGCAACGAATCGCTGGCGCGTCGTCAGCTGTCGGCACCGGAGGTGTTCTCCAGCTACGTCGCCGTCGGTGACTTCGAAGGCTACCTGCACCTGCTCAGCCAGGTCGACGGTCGCTTCGTCGGCCGCGAGCGCGTCGACCGGGATGGCCTGCGTGCCCGCCCCCTGGTCGTCGGCGACACACTCTATGTGTTCGGCAACGGTGGCAAGCTCGAAGCGCTGACCCTCCGCTGACGCTATGCTTGAGGCCTTGCCGGCCTCGAGCGGGTACTTCGTGTACCGCATGAACTTCGGCCGCTGCCTTGCAGCGGCCTTTGCATTTTCAAGAATTCACGTATTTGGAGAGCCTCATGGTTCCCGTTATCGCCCTGGTGGGTCGGCCGAACGTCGGCAAATCCACGATGTTCAACCGCCTGACCAAGACCCGCGACGCCATCGTCGGCGACTTGTCGGGCCTGACCCGCGACCGCCAGTACGGCGAGGCGCAGTGGCAAGGCCGCACGTTCATCCTGATCGACACCGGGGGTATCACCGGTGACGAGGTCGGCATGGACGAGAAGATGGCCGAGCAGTCCCTGATGGCCATCGAAGAGGCCGATTACGTCCTGTTCCTGGTCGACGCCCGTGCCGGCATGACCGCCGCCGACCAGATGATCGCCGAGCACCTGCGCAAGCGGAACAAGCAGGCGATCCTGGTGGCCAACAAGATCGACAACATCGACCCGGACACGGCCCGCGCCGAGTTCGCGCCGATGGGCATGGGCAACGCCATCCCGGTGGCCGGCTCCCAGGGCCGTGGCATCAATGCGCTGATGGAATCGGTGCTGGGCCACCTGCCCCGTGACAAGGAAGACGAAGCGCTCGACCAGGACGTCGCCGAAGGCGAGGAGGCTGCGCGCATTCCAGGGCCGAGCGAGAAGGATGGCATCAAGATCGCCATCATCGGCCGGCCCAACGTCGGCAAGTCGACCCTGGTCAACCGCATGCTCGGCGAAGAGCGCGTGGTGGTCTACGACCAGCCTGGCACCACCCGTGACAGCATCTACATCCCGTTCGAGCGTGACGACGAGAAGTACACGCTGATCGACACCGCCGGGGTGCGCAAGCGCGGCAAGATCCACGAGGAAGTCGAGAAGTTCTCGGTGGTCAAGACGCTGCAGGCGATCAAGGACGCCAACGTGGTGATCTTCGTCATGGACGCCCGCGAAGGCGTGGTGGACCATGACCTGAACCTGCTGGGCTTCGCGCTGGAGGCCGGTCGTGCCATCGTCATCGCCTTGAACAAGTGGGACGGTATGGCGCCAGGCGAGCGCGACTACGTGAAGACCGAGCTGGAACGCCGGCTGTTCTTCGTCGACTTCGCCGACATCCACTTCATCTCGGCGCTGCACGGCACCGGCGTTGGCCATCTGTACAAGTCGGTCCAGGCGTCGTTCAAGTCGGCAGTGACCCGCTGGCCCACCAGCCGCCTGACCCAGATCCTCGAGGACGCCGTCAGCGAGCACCAGCCGCCGCTGGTCAACGGTCGCCGCATCAAGCTGCGCTATGCCCACCTGGGCGGCGCCAACCCGCCGATCATCGTGATCCACGGCAACCAGGTCGAGAAGGTGCCTCGCTCCTATTCGCGCTACCTGGAAAACACCTACCGTCGCGTGCTGCGCCTGGTCGGTACGCCGATCCGCATCGAGTACAAGGGCGGTGACAACCCCTACGAGGGCAACAAGAACACCCTGACCGATCGCCAGGTCAACAAGAAGCGCCGCCTGATGTCTCACCACAAGAAGGCGGAGAAAAAGCGCAAGGACAAGCGGTAAGGGCAGCGGCAAGCTGCAAGCTCGTCGCCTGCAGCCGTCGCCCCATCGGACCCCACGGAGCGCCCCATGATCGACAGCAAGTTGCCGAACGTCGGCATGACCATCTTCACCACCATGTCGCAGCTGGCGGCCGAGACGGGCGCGTTGAACCTCTCCCAGGGGTTCCCGGATTTCGACGGGCCCCAGGGCCTGCTGGAAGCCGTGGGGCGGCATGTGCTCGCCGGGCACAATCAATACGCGCCCATGGCCGGACTGCCGGCCTTGCGCGAGCAGGTGGCGCGCAAGATCGCGTCGCTGTACGGCGCCCTCGTGGACCCCGAGCAGGACGTGACCATCACGCCCGGGGCGACCGAGGCCATCTTCTGCGCCATTCACGCCGTGGTCCGTCCAGGCGATGAGGTGATCGTCTTCGACCCGTGCTACGACAGCTATGACCCGGCGGTGCGTCTGGCCGGTGGGCAGTGCGTCCATGTGGCCCTGGACGGTGGCGATTTTCGCATCGACTGGCAACGCCTGAGCGATGCCCTCAGCCCCCGCACGCGCATGATCGTGATCAACTCGCCGCATAACCCCAGCGGAGCACTGCTCACGGCAGAAGACCTCGACCAGTTGGCAGCCCTCATCGAGGGGCGCGACATCCTGCTGCTCAGCGATGAAGTCTACGAACACCTGGTCTACGACGGGGTGCGGCATGCCAGCGTGCTGGCGCATGCGGCCCTGAGGTCGCGTGCCTTCGTGGTCAGTTCGTTCGGCAAGACCTATCACGTGACGGGATGGAAGACCGGTTATGTGGTGGCGCCTGCGCGGCTGTCGGCCGAACTGCGCAAGGTGCACCAGTACGTCAACTTCTGTGGTGTCACCCCGTTGCAGCATGCCCTGGCCGACTTCATGGCGCAGGACCCAGGCCACGTGGAACGCCTGCCGGCGTTCTATCAGGCCAAGCGCGACCTGCTCTGTGGCCTGCTGGCATCGTCACGGTTCACCTTCACGCCCGTCCAGGGCACCTACTTCCAGCTGGTCGACTACAGCGCCATCCGCCCGGACCTCGACGACACCGACATGGCGTTGTGGCTGACGCGGGAGCACGGCGTGGCGACCATCCCCATCTCGGTGTTCTACCAGCGACCGATCGCCGGGCAGCGCCTGGTGCGATTGTGCTTCGCCAAACGTGAGGAGACGCTGCGCCAGGCAGCGGAACGACTATGCGCGATCTGAATGCATTGCCTGACCTGCACCTGGCCCTGGTCCAGACGCACCTGGCCTGGCACGACCCCCAGGCCAACAAGGCCCACCTCGAGACGCTGCTGGCCCAGGTCGGTACGGTCGATCTGGTCATCCTGCCGGAGATGTTCACCACCGGCTTCACCATGCAGTCCGAGGCCCTGGCCGAACCCGAGCTGGGCCCGACCCACGCCTGGCTCAAGGCACAGGCGGCGGCCGTGGGCGCGGTGGTCACGGGCAGCGTGATCGTCCGGGCCGAGGATGGCAGCCACCGTAACCGACTGTTGTGGGCGCGCCCCGATGGCGAGGTGCTGCACTACGACAAACGCCACCTGTTCCGCATGGCCGGTGAGCACGAACACTACACGCCGGGCGAGCGTCAGGTGCAGTTCGAGCTCAAGGGCTGGCGCATCCGCCCGTTGATCTGCTACGACCTGCGCTTTCCGGTGTGGAGTCGGGATGCCCGCGACACCGACCTGCTGCTGTACACCGCCAACTGGCCGGCTGCACGGCGCCAGCACTGGAATCGCCTGCTGCCCGCGCGGGGCATCGAGAACCTCTGTTATGTCGCCGCGGTGAACCGGGTCGGTAGCGACGGCAAGGGGCTGGACTACGCGGGGGACAGCCAGGTGCTGGACTTCCATGGCGACCCCTTGCTCAACGCAGGCGACGCCAACGGCGTGTTCAAGGCCACCCTGAGCGCGGCCGACCTGGCCACCTACCGTGCGCGTTTCCCGGCCGACCTCGACGCTGACGCTTTCGTGCTGCGCTGACAGCGCTTGGGCATCTGCGCAGAAACGGGCCATAGGCCCGGTCCTGCGCGGCAGGCGTCAGTAGACGTCGCGCCGGTAACGGCCTTCCTCGATCAACGCCTGCACCTGGGCATGCCCCAGCACCTCGTTCAACACGGCGTCCACGCCCGAAGCCATGCCTCGCTGGCTGCCGCACAGGTACAGGTAAGCCCCGTCGTCCACCCAGGCACGCAGACGATCGGCCTGCGCCCGTAACGCATCCTGCACGTAGTACTTTTCAGCCTGGTCACGGGAAAAGGCCAGGTCCAGATGGGCCAGATCGCCCTGCTGCAGCCATTGCTGGAGTTCGTGCGCGCAATGCAAGTCGTGATCGCGCTGACGCTCACCGAACAGCAGCCAGTTGCGCGACTCCCCGGCGACGATGCGTGCCTTGAGCAGGCTGCGCAGGCCCGCCAGGCCCGTACCGTTGCCGATCAGGATCATCGGAGCCGGCGTGTCGGGCAGGTGGAAGCCGCTGTTGCGCCGCACCCGCAGGGCGGCCACGCCCCCCTCGGCCAGGTGCTCGGTCAGCCAGCCGGAGCCCAGCCCCAGCACGCCGTGCGCATCCCGTGTCTGGCGCACGATCAGCTCCAGCAGGCCGTCGCTGGCGATCGAGGCGATCGAGTAGTCACGCGGCCCGATCGGTGCCAGCGCGTCCAGCACCGCCTGGGCGTGCAGACCGATCAGGTGCTCGCGCCCGGTCGGTAGCTGAACGCCGGCCAGTGCCACGTCCAGACGCATGAACACGCCGTGACGCTGCACGGGTGTATCGGCCTGCAACCCCAGTTTCGTCACGAAGGCCTGGATGGCCTCGCTGCCATTGCGCGGCATGACCTCCACCAGATCACCGGCCTCCCAGATCGTGGGCGTATCGGCCCTCAATGCCAGGCGGAACACGGGAGCACCCTGGCTGCCCGGGTTGAGCCGCTGGCGTTCGCGAAGCACCCAATGGCCGTAGGACGGCGGCTTCCAGGCGTTGATCGTCTGCACGCCGGTCAGGTTGGCCAGCGCCTGCTGCCAATGACCGAGCGCGAGGGGGTCAGCGTTGTCCACTTCCACGGCAGCGAACGTCTGGTGGGCGCCACAGGTGTCGAGCCAGGCCTGGACCCGTCTGGCGAAACCGCAGAACGCGGGGTATTGCCGGTCGCCCAGGGCGAGCACGGCGTAGTTCAGGTGCGCGAGCGACCAAGCCTGGCCCAGGACTTGGCGCTCGAACAGACGGGCGCTGTCGGGCGGCTCGCCATCGCCGAAGGTGCTGAGCACGAACAGGGCGCGGCGCGTCTCACGCAGCGTCTGCTCGTCCACCGTGCGCAATGGGCGTACCTGCACCGACAGGCCGGCAGCCTGCAAGTGTCCAGCGCTCTGCCAGGCGAGCTGTTCGGCGAAGCCGCTCTGGCTGGCATAGCCGATCAACCAGCTGTCTTCGCCCGGCGCGCCAGGCTGCACCTGCCCACGTGCCGCCCGTGCCTGGCGCTGCTTGCGCCGACGGTCGAGGTACAACAGCCAGCCGGTGACGAAGAACAGCGGCATGGTCAGGCTGGCGAGGGTGACGAGGATCCGCCCTGGCAGGCCAAAGTAGCTGCCGACGTGCAGGGCATAGACGCTGGCCAGCAGCTGCGCCTTGGTGGACTTGGCGTCGAAGCGGTCGTGCTGACGGATGGCGCCGGTCGCCGGGTCGAGCGTCAGGGTGTTGAACGCGCGCTCGTGGGGCGCCTGGTCGAGCAGGTAGAAGACCATGGCCGGCTGACCGGCGGCCATCGGCAGGCGCAGGTTGTAGGCGGCAAGCCCCGGCCCGGCCGCGTCGCGCAGGGTCTGCCAGAGCGCGTCAGGGTTGGTCGATGCACGGGGCGCCTGGGTGGCGTCATCGGACGCCGGAGGCTGGCCCCGTGCCCCCCGTGCATGGCCGGGCGCACCTGCCGCAGGCGCATCGGCGAACAGCCGGTTCAGGCCTTGCCGGTACCACTCGTAGGACCAGAACAGCCCGGTGAGGGCGAACAGCAGGTAGAACAGCAGGCACCAGGTACCGGCCACGGCATGCAAGTCCCACTGGAAGGCACGGCCACGCTTGGCGCCGTCGACCAGCAGCCAGGTGCGCCAGCTCAAGGCGTGCCGGGGCCAACGCAGGTACAGCCCCGACAGGCAGAAGAACACCAGCATCAGCGTGCAGGCCCCCGTGATCTGTCGACCGGTCGCACCCATGGCCAGGAAGCGGTGCAGGCGCAGCATCAGGTCGAAGAAGCCTTGGCCGGTCACGTCTCCCTTTAGCTCGCCGGTGTAGGGGTCGGCATAGCGCAGCTCGCCGCGTCGTTCGCCCGGCGCTGGCGTGAAGAAGACACGTGCGGCATCTGGCCGGCGCAGGTCGACCCAGAGCATCGAGACCTTGTCCTGCTGCGCGGCCTCTACCCGACGGATCAACTCGGCAGGCGGCAACACGCCACCCGGACGCGCCTCGACGGTCCGGACCTCGGGATTGAACAGGCGCAGCAACTCATCCTGAAAGGACCAGATCGCGCCGGTGATCCCCATCACCGCCAGCACCAGGCCTGCCGTGATGCCGAACAGCCAGTGCATCTGGAACATCGTCTTCTTGAACACACCTGTCACCTTGTCTTGCCCTGCGAATGCCGTCGGCGTGCATTATGCGACGAATGCGAACGGTTCGCGCCTTCGAATGTGATGGGGTTCGTGCTTGGAGCCAGGATTCGACGGGCAGGCGAGCGGGGAAAGGCTGCGGTCTGCGTCGAGTGGGGAGGGCATGGCAGCCTCATCGCTCCACTTTCACAGGACCAGACCATGCGATATATCCAAGAGCGTTCTTTCATCGCCAGTGTGACTTCCCGTACCCCCGGGTACGAGGGCGTGCTCGATTCCTTCGAAATCACCGCCAACTCCGTCTACCAACGTACGCACCGCTGGCTGAGCGTCTGCCCCTTCAGTGCCGTCGAGCAGCCTCAGCGTTTCTGGTTCGGCTACTACGAGGGGGATCGTCCCGGGTACCGGGTACGCGCGGTCGAATTCACCGACGGTGATGCCCACTACGAGGCGTGGGAGCTGAGCAAGCAATGGGTCGGCTACGACCTGACGGCGCGTCACCCCGTGCTCTGGCGACTTTGGGCCCATGGAGATCCATTCGGCGTACCGGCGACCGGTGTCCAGGACGGCATCACCATCGCAGCGGTTGGCAGCGTGCCGCTGGGCGTGCGAGATCGGAAAGCCTGGGAGAACCGTTACGTCGAGGCTGGCGCGGCGAACAAGCTGTTCCTGTCCCTGGGCATCGAGCACGTCGGGGTTCAGGCGTTCGACAGCTTCACCCAGTTGAGAGAGTTTCGACGTTGAGCGTCCGCAGAATGGACGCCTGAGGACGGGCCACGGGATTGCCCCGTGGCCCGCTGCCATCACCTTACAGGTAGAAGGCTTTCAGCGGCGGGAAGCCGTTGAATTCGACGGCGCTGTAGCTGGTGGTGTAGGCCCCGGTGGACAGCCAGTACAGGCGGTCGCCGATCGCCAGGTTCAGCGGCAGGCCGTACTTGTAGTGCTCGTACATGATGTCGGCGCTGTCGCAGGTCGGCCCGGCGATCACCACTTCTTCCATCTCGCCCTTCTTCTCGGTCCAGATCGGGAACTTGATCGACTCGTCCATGGTTTCGATCAGGCCCGAGAACTTGCCCACGTCGGTGTACACCCAGCGCTCGACCGCGGTGCGCGACTTGCGCGCCACCAGCACCACTTCACTGACCAGGATGCCGGCGTTGGCGATCAGCGAGCGGCCCGGCTCGAGGATGATTTCCGGCAGGTCGTCACCGAAGTCTTCCTTGAGGAAGCGGATGATCTCTTCGGCATAGGTTTCCAGGCTGTTGGTGCGGGTGATGTAGTTGGCCGGGAAGCCGCCGCCCATGTTGATCAGCTTCAGCTCGATCCCGTCTTCTTCCTTCAGGCGCTCGAAGATCACCTTGACCTTGGCGATGGCCGCGTCCCAGACGCTGATGTCGCGCTGCTGGGAACCGACGTGGAACGAGATGCCGTAAGGCACCAGGCCCAGGTCGCGGGCGAGGATCAGCAGGTCCATGGCCATGTCGGTCTGGCAGCCGAACTTGCGCGACAAAGGCCAGTCGGCGGTGGTCGAGCCTTCGGTCAGGATGCGCACGTAGACCTTCGAGCCCGGTGCGGCCTTGGCGATGTTGCGCAGGTCGGCTTCCGAGTCGGTCGCGTAGAGGCGCACGCCTTTTTCGTAGAAGTAACGAATGTCCTTGGACTTCTTGATGGTGTTGCCGTAGCTGATGCGATCGGCACTCACGCCCTGGTTCATCACCTTGTCCAGCTCGTAGATCGAGGCGATGTCGAAGTTCGAGCCCTTGTCCTTGAGCAGGTCGATGATTTCCACGGCCGGGTTGGCCTTGACCGCGTAGTAGACCTTGGCGAATTCGAAACCGGCGCGCAGGTCGTCGTAGGCCTGGCTGATCATCTGCGTATCGATGAGGACGAACGGGGTTTCCTGCGTGTCGGCGAACGCCTTCATCTTCTGGAAGGTGTCACGCGCGAAATAGTCTTCGACTTGGATCGACATGCTCAGGGACTCCATGGGCAAACGGAATGAATGAGTGGGTGCAGGCGAACGCCCTCCGTATCCCCATGTTGGTTGGCGCGACCTGTCGATCGGGCCGGATGGATCGTTTCCAGCATGGACGTTCGGCGCGCACTGTAGGGCGTGAAGACCGTCGAATCAACAGGCGGATCGGGCCTGTACGCCGGGCGCCGGGCGGATTCGAACGACGACGAATTCAAGAGGCGCGGCAGCCGTCAACTATTGTGGAAGGGCAGGCGAGACGGGGCCCGGGAGGCACTGCCGCGCAAGCGCTGTGAGGGGGCCGGTTTTGCCCGCCGTGCGGATGGCCCCGCACTGGCGAGGCCCACCTTGGCCGCCCAGGCTCAGCCGCGATCGCCTCCCAGGTGTCCATATTTATGGCCACGATGGCCTGCGCCAACGCGCAGACGATCGGCCATAAATTTTTTGTTACCGACTCAGGAAACAGCGTCGGCCGGTGACACGATGCTGGTCTTCGCGCCCCGCGAACGCCCCGAACTCAGGTAGGCCGCGATGGACTCCTGGGTGACCTCGCCCAGGAACACCTGCTCGGCATCAAGCACCGGCAGCCAGGCGCGGTTGAACTCGTACATGCGCGACAACAGGATGCGCAGGTGCTCTTCGTGGGAGGCCGTGGCGTTGAACGGACGCAGGAAGTCGGCGCAGCTGCCTTGCTGGCGATGCATGTCGCGGCGACGCACGTAGCCCAAGGCCTTGTTGGCGGCATCGGTCACCACCACGTAGCGACGGTCGTGCTCGTCGAGCAGTTCCAGCGCCTCGGCCACCGGTGTCTCGGGGCTGACCGACGGGGCATTGTCGGCGGCGTCCTCGGCCTTGACCAGCAGCAGGCGCTTGAGGGTACTGTCCTGGCCGACGAAGCTGCTCACGAACTCGTCGGCCGGGTGCGCGAGCAGGGTGTCGGGATGATCGAGCTGCAACAGCTTGCCCGCCCGGAAGATGGCGATCTTGTCGCCCAGCTTGATGGCCTCGTCGATGTCGTGGCTGACCATGATCACGGTCTTGTTCAAGGCCCGCTGCATCTCGAAGAACTCGTTCTGGATCATTTCCCGGTTGATCGGGTCGACCGCGCCGAAGGGCTCGTCCATCAGCAGCACCGGGGCGTCGGCCGCCAGCGCGCGGATCACGCCGATGCGCTGCTGCTGGCCGCCGGACAGTTCACGCGGGTAGCGCTGCAGGTACTGCTTGGGTTCGAGCTTGATCATGCTCATCAGCTCGCGGGCACGGTCATGGCAGCGCTGCTTGTCCCAGCCCAGCAGGCGCGGCACCACGGTGATGTTCTCTTCGATGGTCATGTTGGGGAACAGGCCGATCTGCTGGATCACGTAGCCGATGTGCCGACGCAGGGTCACCTCGTCCAGGCCCGTGGTGTCTTCGCCATTGATGAACACCTGGCCCGAGGTGGGGGTGATCAGGCGGTTGATCATTTTCAGCGTGGTGCTCTTGCCACAGCCCGAAGGCCCCAGGAACACGCAGATCTCGCCTTCGTTGACGGTCAGGCTGACCGAATCGACGGCCTTGATCTGCTTGCCGTTGGCGGTGAAGGTCTTGCTGAGGTTCTTCAGTTCGATCATGAGCGCAGTCCTTCTGGAGTCAGGGCACGTTGCAAGGTTTGCAGGAGCAGGTCGGCGACGATGGCCAGCAGGCTGACCAGCACGGCGCCCACGAGCAGCATCGACATGTCGCTGCGGCTGATGGAGGTGAGGATGAGCACGCCCAGGCCGCCGGCACCGATGGTCGCGGCGATGGTCATCACGCCGATGTTCATCACCACGGCGGTGCGCACGCCGGCCAGGATCACCGGTACGGCGATGGGCAGCTCGACCATGCGCAGGCGCTGGCCGAAAGTCATGCCGATGCCCCGCGCCGCTTCACGGATGCCTGGCTCGACGCTGGTCAGGGCCAGGTAGGTGTTGCGCAGGATCGGCAGCAGCGAGTAGAGGAACACCGCAGTGATCGCTGGCAGCGGGCCCAGGCCCTGACCGAACTTGGAATAGAACGGCAGCAGCAGGCCGAACAGGGCGATGGAAGGGATGGTCAGCAGCACGGTGGCACAGGCCTGTACCGGGCCGGCCACGGCCGGGAAGCGCGTCATCAGGATGCCCAGCGGCACGCCGAAGAGAATCGCCAGGCCCACCGCGACACCGACCAGGGTCAGGTGCTGCAAGGTCAGCTGCAGCACCAAGGCCCAATCGAGGTGGCTGAAGGTATCGAGCAGACTCATGGCTTCACCTCGCCGAAGGCATGTTCACGCAGGAAGGCCGCTGCCACGCGGCTCGGGCTCTGGTGCTCGACGTCGATGCTCGCGTTGAGCGTGCGCATGGTCTGGTCGTCGAGCGCGGCGGCCAGGGGCTCGAGCAGCGTCGCCAGTTGCGGATGGGCCTTGAGCACTTCGGTGCGCAGCACCGGGGCGGCAGTGTAGTCGGGGAAGTAGTGCCGGTCGTCTTCGAGCAGCTTGAGGTGGAACGCGTTCAGACGGCCGTCGGTGGTGTAGACCAGCCCCGCGAAGACTTGGTTGTTGCGCATCGCGGTGTAGACCAGCCCTGTGTCCATCTGGCGGATGTTGCGCCGGTCCAGCGGCATGTCGTAGAGCTCGCGCAGACCGACCAGGCCGTCGGGGCGGTTGGCGAACTCGGTGTCCAGGGCGACCAGGTGGTGGCGCTCGGACTCGTCGCGCAGCACGCGGGTCAGGTCGCTGATGCTGTCGATCTGCGGATACGCCTGGGCCACGTTCTGCGGCAGGCCCAAGGCGTAGGTGTTGCTGAATTTCGACGGTGCCAGCCAGGTCAGGCCCTTCTGCGCATCGAGCTGCTTGACCTTGGCATAGGTAGCCTCGGGGTTGGGCATGCGCTCGTCGATGTGGTTGTAGGAGACCAGCGACACGCCGGTGTATTCCCACAGCATGTCGAGCTGCCCGGTTTCCTGGGCCTGGCGTGCGATGTTGCTGCCCAGACCCGAGGTGATGCGCACGTCGAAGCCGTTGGCGCGCAGGTACTGCGCGGTGATTTCAGCCAGGATGGTCTGCTCGGTGAACACGCGGGCGCCGATGCGGATCAGCGGTTTCTGTGCGGCCTGGGCAACGTTTGCCCACAGCAAGGCCGCGCCCAGGGTAATGGCGATCAATCGTTTCATGACAATCCTCGTTTAGTGGGCCAGGCCGCGTTCCAGCCAGCGTTTGCTGGAGGCGCTCACCAGCACATCGAGCAACAGCGCCAGCAGCGCGGTGCAGGCGGCGCCGAGCAGCAGTTGAGGCTGATTGTTCAGGGCGATGCCGGGGAAGATCAGGCTGCCCAGGCTGTTGGCACCGATCAGGAACGACAGCGGCGCGGTGCCGACATTCAGCGCCAGGGCCACCCGTACGCCACCGACGATGATGGGCATGGCATTGGGCATCTCGACTTGCCAGAGTTGCTGGCGCGGGGTCATGCCGATGCCGGTGGCGGCTTCCTTGAGCGAGGCGGGGACGTTCTTCAGGCCTTCGAAGGTGTTGCGCACGATCGGCAGCAGCGAGGCGAGGAACAGGGCGAAGATCGCAGGGCCGGCGCCGATGCCCAGCACGCTGAGGGCAATGGCCAGAACGGCCAGGGGAGGGATGGTGTTGCCTACGTTGAAGAACTGCATGAAGCGCTCGGCCTTGTCGACCCTGTGCGGTCGACTCAAGGCAATGCCGGCGGGGATCCCCACCACCAACGCCGCGGCCATCGAGGCCAGCACCAGCACAAGATGCGCTTGCAGGTAGAAACCCAGATCGTCCCGGTAGCGGGTGATCGTATCGATGCCGATCCAGTGGATCAGCAGGGCCAGGATGACGAGCACGGCGGCCCATCCCATCAGCCCCTTTCCGTAGCGTCTAGCCACAGGTGGACTCCTTTGTCAGATCGGCGAACGCACTGCCCTGCAGGCCGGCCACGGTGGGCGGCGGGTCGTGGGTTCGCGAGTAGCAGCGTGGCGCCAGCGAGCGGCGGCGGATCACGCCATGAGCCAAGCCTCGTCAGGCTTGTGAAGCAGGTACTGCCAGCCCTGGCACGCCGTGAGCGGCAGGGGAGTGGACGTCTCCGAAGAGGGCAAAGGTTTACACGTCAGCGGGCATTTGGCTAGCGTTAATCCACTACTCACTTCGAAGATCGGCAGGAAAAACAAGTCTCTTTGTCGCTTCAAGCCAGTGAAAACACTGCCTTTGCAGGGTTTTCTGGCAGGTGCAGGGGGAGAGACGTACGGCGAGGGGTATTGACGAGCATGGCTTTGGTCTGGCCGCGAGATCGGGTATCATACCGCCCCTTTTTCGAAGACCCAGTCAGGCGATTTCCCATGACCCAACAGGCCGCCGAAGTCGCGAAGCGCCGCACTTTCGCCATTATTTCCCACCCCGACGCCGGTAAGACCACCATCACCGAGAAGCTCTTGCTGATGGGCAAGGCCATTGCCGTCGCCGGTACCGTGAAGTCGCGCAAGTCCGACCGCCACGCCACCTCCGACTGGATGGAAATGGAAAAGCAGCGGGGCATCTCCATCACCACCTCGGTGATGCAGTTCCCCTACCGCGAGCAGATGATCAACCTGCTCGACACGCCCGGTCACGAAGACTTCTCGGAAGACACCTACCGCACCCTGACCGCTGTCGACTCGGCCCTGATGGTGCTGGACGGTGGTAAGGGCGTCGAGCCACGGACCATCGCCCTGATGGACGTCTGCCGCCTGCGCGACACGCCGATCGTCAGCTTCATCAACAAGCTCGACCGCGACATCCGCGACCCGATCGAACTGCTCGACGAGATCGAGGCGGTGCTGAAGATCAAGGCCGCGCCGATCACCTGGCCGATCGGTTGTTACCGGGATTTCAAGGGCGTCTATCACCTGACCGGCGACTACATCATCGTCTACACCCCAGGTCACGGTCACGAACGCACCGAAACCAAGATCATCGAGAAGCTCGACTCCGACGAAGCGCGCGCGCACCTGGGCGATCAGTACGACAGCTTCGTCGAGCAGCTGGAGCTGGTCCAGGGCGCCTGCCATGAGTTCAACCAGGACGAGTTCATCAATGGCCAGCTGACGCCGGTGTTCTTCGGCACGGCATTGGGCAACTTCGGTGTGGACCATGTACTCGACGCGGTGGTGGACTGGGCGCCGCGCCCGTTGGGCCGTGTGGCCAACGAGCGGACCGTCGAGCCAACCGAAGAGAAGTTCACCGGCTTCGTGTTCAAGATCCAGGCGAACATGGACCCCAAGCACCGCGACCGTATCGCCTTCATGCGCATCTGCTCGGGCAAGTACGAGAAGGGCATGAAGATGCGCCACGTGCGGCTGAACAAGGACCTGCGCATCGGCGATGCGTTGACCTTCTTCTCGTCCGAGCGCGAACAGCTCGAGGAAGCCTACGCCGGCGACATCATCGGCCTGCACAACCACGGCACCATCCAGATCGGTGACACCTTCAGCGAAGGCGAAGCACTGGGCTTCACCGGTATCCCGCACTTCGCGCCGGAGCTGTTCCGCCGGGTGCGCCTGAAGGACCCGCTCAAGTCCAAGCAGCTGCGCCAGGGCTTGCAGCAGCTGGCCGAAGAAGGCGCGACCCAGGTGTTCTTCCCCGAGCGCAGCAACGACATCATCCTGGGCGCCGTCGGCGTGCTGCAGTTCGATGTGGTCGCCAGCCGCCTGAAGGAAGAGTACAAGGTCGAGTGCGCCTACGAGCCGATCACCGTCTGGTCGGCCCGCTGGATCACCTGCAATGACAAGAAGATGCTCGAGGACTTCAAGGTCAAGGCCATGGAGAACCTGGCCATCGACGGCGGCGGTCACCTGACCTACCTGGCACCGACCCGGGTGAACCTGTCGCTGATGGAAGAGCGCTGGCCAGACGTCAACTTCCGCGCAACGCGCGAGCACCATTGAGTGATCGCCGGCTATCGTGACGATCGCGGTGGCCGGTCGCGACCGCGATTGGCCTTCAAGCTGAACGCTCATGACACCCCCACCTGTGGGAGTCCGCCCGCCGCCTTGGCGCCGCGCTGTCGCGCAGAGAACATGGCGATAGCTGGCAGGATCCGGAGCTTTATTGCTGATCGATTTAGGGCCGCTTTGCGGCCCATCGCGGCACAGGGGCCGCTCCTACACCCGTAGCCCCACCGCGGGGTTGCAGGCTATCGCGGTCACCTGTGGGAGCGGCCCCAGTGCCGCGATTGGGCCCGCAGGGCCCACAAAACCCTAAAAATTATTTCCTTTTAAATCGACAAGCTATTTTTGTTCTATAGGGGCTGGCTTGCGCGTGATGCAGCCACACCCGCTCTACGCCAGCGCTTCCAGCCCACTAGCCCGCCCCGCCACAGACGTCACTGCTTCTCCTTCTTCTCAAAGCGCCTTTCCCGGGCCGTCTTGCAGAAAACCGTACCCCTCCCCAAGACATCCGGCATTTTGCATGATGCCGTTTCGACCCTCTTTCTCTAACGCATTGAAATCCCTGGATTTAATGTTTTGACACAGTTGGCATGCCCCGTGCACAGACCCCTTTGCGAACGGATTTGTTGCTCACTAAAAAAGGCGCCACTCACTATGATCACTTCTGCCGATTACCCATCTGCCGTCTCCGACGGCAACCGCTCGGGCGTGTCCTGGGCAGCCATCTTCGCTGGTGCGGCTGCTGCGGCCTCGCTGTCGTTGATCCTTGTCATCCTGGGCACGGGCCTTGGCTTTGCCGCCATGTCGCCGTGGGCCAATGAGGGCGCCAGCGCGAAAGCCCTGGGTATCTCCACGATCGTCTGGTTGTTGATCACGCAAATCCTGTCGTCGGGCCTGGGTGGCTATGTCGCCGGGCGTCTGCGTGTGAAGTGGGCCAACCTGCACGGCGATGAAGTGTATTTCCGTGATACCGCACATGGTTTCCTGTCGTGGGCCGTTTCCACGCTGGTCGCCGCCATGCTGATCATCAGCGCTGCCGGTAACGTCATCGGCGCAGGTGCCCAAGCCGGCGCCTCGGTCGTAGGTGGGGTCGCTTCCGGCGCCAGTGCTGCCGTTGGCGCTGCTGCCGACAACGATGGCCGTGGCAGCAACCCGATGGGTTACTTCGTCGACAGCCTGTTCCGCAGCGAAGGTCCAAGCGGCGTGAGCGAAGATGCCGCCAACGGCGTCGCCAACCGTATCTTCACCAAGGCCCTGGCCGGTGATGGCACCCTGAACGTCGACGACCGCGCCTACCTGGCCCAGATGGTCGCCCAGCGCACCCGCCTGACCCAGGCCGAAGCCGAAGCCCGCGTCGACCAGGTCTACGCTCAGGCTCGTCAAGCCGCCGAAGACGCCAAGCGCACCGCTCAGGAAGCTGCCGACGCCGCTGCCAAGACCGCTGCCTGGACTGCCCTGTGGACCTTCATCGCCATGCTGTGCGGCGCCTTCTTCGCCAGCATCGCTGCGCTGTTCGGTGGTCGTCAGCGTGACTCGGCTCGTTGGATCGAGACCGATGACCGTCGCACCGTGACCAATGCAACGATCCGCTAACTGACCCTATCCGTTCATCGAACAAGGAGAAACGATTATGCGCTCACTTCTGTTGTGGTTCCTCGGCGTGCCGATCCCAGTGATCATCCTGATCGCGATCTTCATGCACTGATCTGATTCAGGGGCATGAACGAAAACGCCGTCATCTCAGATGACGGCGTTTTTGTTTGCGTGCGTTGAGGCGTGACTAAAGGAACTGCTCGGCATAGTGACAAGCCACCTGCCGCTGATCCACCGTGCGCAACGCCGGTACCTCGGCAACGCAGCGCTGCGTGGCGTAGGGGCAGCGTTTATGGAAAGTGCACCCGGACGGTGGGTTCAGCGGGTTGGGCAGCTCGCCGGCGATGCGGATCTTCGGTTTGGCCGGATCCGGATGGATCGAGGGCGTGGCCGACAGCAGCGCCTGGGTGTAGGGGTGCAGCGGTCGTTCGTAGATGCGCTGCTTGTCGCCCATCTCGACCGGGGCACCCAGGTACATCACCAGCACGTCATCGGCCACGTGGCGCACCACCGCCAGGTTGTGCGAGATGAACACGTAGGCGGTGTGGTACTCGCGCTGCAAGTCCATGAACAGGTTCAGCACCTGCGCCTGGATGGACACGTCCAGCGCCGAGGTCGGTTCGTCGGCCACCAGGACCTTGGGTTGCAGCATCATTGCCCGGGCCAGGGCGATCCGCTGGCGCTGGCCGCCGGAGAACATGTGCGGGTAGCGCTGGTAATGCTCGGGACGCAGGCCGACCTGCTCCATCATCCGCTGTACACGCTCGCGGCGTTCGGCCTTGCTCAACGACGTGTTGATCAGCAGCGGTTCGGCCAACTGGTCGCCGATCTTCTGCCGAGGGTTGAGCGAGGCGTAGGGGCTCTGGAACACCATCTGCACGTCGCGGCGCAGTTGCTTGCGTTCGGCCTTGTCAGCACCCTTGACCTCCAGGCCGTCGATGCGCAACGAGCCGGAGGTGGGTTCTTCGATCAGCGTCAGGGCGCGGGCCAGGGTCGACTTGCCGCAGCCGGACTCGCCGACCACCGCCAGGGTCTTGCCGGCTTCCAGTTCGAACGACACCCCGTTGAGCGCACGCACGTGCGCCGACCCCTTGAAGAGGCCGCGGGACACTTCGTAATGGCGCGTCAGGTCACGCGCAGTCAGGACCACGGTCATCACGCCACCTCCTGGTTGAGCGGGTAGAAGCAGCGCGCCAGGCTCTGCGCCTTGGGGTCGAGGGCCGGCCGCTGCTGGCGGCAGTTGTCGCGCACGTAGGGGCAGCGCGGTGACAGCAGGCAGCCGCTGGGTCGGTCGTAGCGTCCGGGCACGATGCCCGGCAAGGTGGCCAGGCGTTCGGCACCGAGGCTGTGCTCGGGAATCGCCGCCAGCAGCGCTTCGGTGTAGGGGTGGGCCGGGACGTCGAACAGCTCCGGCACCTGGCCGACCTCGACCGCTTGGCCGGCGTACATCACGCACACCCGCTTGGCCGTCTCGGCGACCACGGCCAGGTCGTGGGTGATGAGGATCAGCGCCATGTCCTGGGCCTTCTGCAGGTTCACCAGCAGCTCCATGATCTGCGCCTGGATGGTCACGTCGAGCGCCGTGGTCGGCTCGTCGGCGATCAGCAGGCGCGGTTCGCCCGCGATGGCCATGGCGATGGCCACCCGTTGGCTCATGCCGCCGGACAGCTGGTGCGGGTAGGCGTCGAGGCGGCTTTCGGGGGCGGGGATTTCCACCTTCTGCAGCAGCTCCAGGGCCCGCTGACGGGCCGCCCGGCCCTTGAGGCCCAGGTGCTGGCGCAACACCTCCTCGATCTGGAAGCCCACGGTGTAGCTGGGGTTGAGCGCGGTCATCGGGTCCTGGAAGACCATGGCGATGTCCTTGCCGATGATCTTGCGCCGCTGTCGGGCGCTCAGGCCGAGCATGTCGGTGCCGTCGAAGCGCAGGGTGTCGGCGGTGACGCGCCCGGGCGCCTCGATCAGCCCCATCAGGGCCATCATGGTCACCGACTTGCCAGAGCCGGACTCACCGACGATGGCCAGGATTTCACCGGCCGACACGCTCAGGTCGAGGCCGTCGACCACAGGCGTGGCGTTGGCGTCGCCGAATCGCACCGCCAGGTTGTTGATCTGTAGAAGTGACATGGCGTGGTCCTCAGGCGGCGTTCTTGAGTTTGGGGTCGAGGGCGTCACGCAGCCCATCGCCCATCAGGTTGATCGCCAGCACGCTGAGCAGGATGGTCAGGCCCGGCAGGCTCACCACCCACCAGGCGCGCTCGATGTAGTCACGGGCCGAAGCCAGCATGGTGCCCCATTCCGGCGTGGGGGGTTGCACACCAAGGCCGAGGAAACCCAGGGCCGCGGCGTCGAGGATCGCCGAGGAAAAGCTCAGCGTGGCCTGGACGATCAGCGGCGCCATGCAGTTGGGCAGCACGGTCACGAACATCAGCCGTGGCAGGCTGGCGCCGGCCAGGCGTGCGGCGGTGACGTAGTCGCGGTTGAGCTCGCCCATCACCGCGGCGCGGGTCAGCCGCACGTAGGACGGCAGCGAGACGATGGCGATGGCGATCACCGTGTTGATCAGGCCAGGGCCGAGAATGGCCACCACGGCGACCGCCAGCAGCAGCGACGGCAGTGCCAGCATCACGTCCATCATGCGCATGATCGAGGGGCCGAGCAGGCGTGGGAAAAAGCCGGCCAGCAAGCCCATGAAGATGCCAGGGATCAGCGACAGCACCACCGAGGACAGGCCGATCAGCAGCGACAGGCGCGCACCATGGATCAGCCGCGACAGCAGGTCGCGGCCCAGTTCGTCGGTGCCCAGCAAGTACTGCAGGCTGCCACCTTCGAGCCAGGCCGGTGGGGTGAGCAGCGCTTCACGGTACTGCTCGCTCGGGTCATGGGGGGCGACCCAAGGGGCGAACAGCGCACAGAAGACGATCAGGCAGACGAAGGCCAGGCCCATCACCGCGCCCTTGTTGCGCGAGAAGGCGTGCCAGAACTCCTTGAGCGGAGAAGGGTAGAGCAGGCTCTGGTCGAGGCTGCCGTTCGGGGAAGTCGATGTTGCGTCGTTCACGACAGGATTCACCATGATCGGGCCTCAGCGCTGATGACGGATGCGGGGGTTGGCCAGCCCGTAGAGGATGTCCACCACGAAGTTGACCAGGATCACCAGGCAGGCGATGAGCAGAATGCCGTTCTGTACCACGGGGTAGTCACGTGCGCCGATGGCCTCGATCAGCCACTTGCCGATACCCGGCCAGGAGAAGATCGTCTCGGTCAGCACGGCCCCGGCGAGCAAGGCGCCGACTTGCAGGCCGAGCACCGTCAGCACTGGAATCAGCGCGTTGCGCAGGCCGTGGATGAACACCACGCGCGCGGGCGACAGGCCCTTGGCGCGTGCGGTACGGATGTAGTCCTCGCGCAGCACCTCGAGCATCGACGAGCGGGTCATGCGGGCGATGACCGCCAAGGGGATGGTGCCCAGCACGATCGCCGGCAGGATTAGGTGCATCACGGCGTCCTTGAACGCGCCTTCCTCGTCGCTGAGCAGGGTGTCGATCAGCATCAGCCCGGTCTTGGGCTCGATGTCGTAGAGCAGGTCGATGCGCCCGGACACTGGGGTCCAGCCCAGGCTGACCGAGAAGAACATGATCAGGATCAGGCCCCACCAGAAGATCGGCATGGAGTACCCGGCCAGCGAGATGCCCATCACCCCGTGGTCGAGCAGCGAACCGCGCTTGAGCGCGGCGATCACCCCGGCCAGGATCCCCACCACGGCCGCGAACAGCAGGGCCGCCAGGGCCAGCTCCAGGGTGGCCGGGAACAGCGTGGTGAACTCGCTCCAGACGCTCTCGCGGGTACGCAGCGACTCACCCAGGTCGCCGTGGGCCAGCTTGCCGATGTAGTCCAGGTACTGGACGGGCAGGGGCTTGTCCAGGCCCAGGCGCTGCATGGCTTCGGCATGCATCTGCGGGTCGACCCGGCGCTCGCCCATCATCACTTCCACCGGGTCGCCCGGAATCAGCCGTATGAGGGCGAAGGTCAGCAGCGTGATGCCGAAGAAGGTCGGAATCAGCAGCCCGATGCGTCGGGCAATAAAACTCAACATGGTCGCACGTCACCTCATCAGCGGTCAGGCGGTGCCGTCGGCTTCGTGAGCCGACGGTCGTGATTGTTCTACTCCACCAGGGTAGTGGCGAAGTTGTTGCTGGTCAGCGGGTTGACCTGATAGCCCTGCACGTTGGCGCGCATGGCGACGAATACCCGGGGGTGCGCCACCGCCAGCCACGGCTGTTGCGCATCGTACACCGCCAGGGCCTGGCTATAGAGTGTCGCCCGCTCCTGTTCGTTGCTTACCTGACGCGCGCGGCTGATCAGCGCCTGGAATCGGCTGTCGCACCAGCGTGCGTAGTTCTCCCCGGACGCGGCCGCGTCGCAGCTGAGCAGCGGGCTGAGGAAATTGTCCGGATCCCCGTTGTCGCTGGCCCAGCCCGTGGCCACCAGGTCGGCCTCGCCGCGCTTGGCACGACGCAGCATCTCGGCCCACTCCATCACCCGGATGTCGAGCTTCAACCCGACTTTGGCCAGATCGGCCTGGAGCATTTCGGCGGACAACCGGGGATTGGGGTTGGTCGGACCACCGCCGTTGCGGGTGAACAGCGTGAAGGTCGTACCTTCCGGCACCCCAGCCTGTGCGAGCAGGGCCCGGGCGGCGGCCGGATCGTAGGCCGGGCTGCGGTTGTCGGTGTTGTAGCCCAGCATGCTGGCGGGGTAGGGGTTGACCGCCACCTGGGCGTTGCCCTGGCCGAACAGTTGCGCGACGTGGCGTTGGCGGTCGAAGGCCAGGTTCAACGCGCGGCGTACGCGCACGTCGTTCAGGTAGCGATGCTGGGTGTTGAGGGCGATGTAGCCGGTGACCAGCGCGTCGTTCTCGGCGACCTTGAGCAAGGGGTCGGCCTTGATCGCCGGGACGTCGTCCGGCTTGGGGTGCAGCGCGATCTGGCATTCGTTGGCACGCAGCTTTTGCAGGCGCACGTTGTTGTCCGGGGTGATGGCGAAGATCAGCGCGTCGGCCGGTGGCTTGCCCCGGAAGTACGCGGGGTTGGGCTTGTAGCGGACCTGGGCGTCCTTGTTGTAGCGCTGGAAGATGAACGGCCCGGTGCCGATCGGCTTGCTATTGAGCGCCTGGGTCTGACCAGCGGCCAGCAGCTGGTCGGCGTATTCGGCCGAGTAGATCGAGGCGAAGGCCATGGCCAGGTTGCGCAGGAAGGGCGCATCGGGCCGGTTCAGGGTGAACACCACCGTATGGGCATCGGTCTTCTCCACCGAGCGGATCAGGTCACGCAGCGCCATGCTTTCGAAATAGGGATAGCCGACGCTGGTCTTGTCATGCCAGGGATGAGCGGGGTCGAGCTGGCGCCTGAAACTCCACAGCACATCGTCGGCCTCGAGTTCGCGGGTCGGGCTGAAGTAGTCGGTCCGGTGGAAGGCCACGCCACGGCGCAGATGGAACGTATAGGTGAGCCCATCGGGGCTGATGTCCCAGCGCTCGGCGAGTGCGGGCTCGATCTCGGTGGTGCCGGGCGCGAACCTGACCAGACGATCGAAGAGTGTCTCCGCCACGGCGTCGGCAGTGACCGCCGTCGTGTACTGGACCATGTCGAACCCTTCCGGGCTGGCCTCGGTGCAGACCACCAAGGGCTTGGCGGCCAGGCTGCCGGCCATGCCCAGGGCTACGGTCGCCAGAACGATCCGGCGCATGCATGCATTCATGAAACCTCCTGCGGTGAAGGATGGGGCATGGCCGTCACGCGGCAAACGTCGCGCGACGGCCCGTGCTCACAGGATGTCGAACGGCACCGTCGTGACCAGACGGAACTCGTCGAGGCTGCCATCGGCCTGGCCTCGGCTGGCGCGGTGGGCGGTGTAGGTGGCACGCACCGTGGTGTTCTTCAGTGCGCCCGATTGCACGGCATAGGTAGCGCCCACGCTCCACTCGGTGTGGTGCTCGCCGTCCATGCCCCTGACATCGTAGCCGGTGCCCTTGTAATGCGTGCCGTCGATGCCCCAGCCGCGTGCGGTATAGGCATTGAGCTTGAGCCCGGGCACGCCGTACGGAGCCAGGTCCAGGACATAGGAGAACTGCAGCGACTTCTCGTTCGGCCCGTTGTAGTCGGAGAACAGCGAGTTGGCCAGGTAGATGCCGTTGGTTTCGTTCAGGTAGTCGAAGTATTCGTCGCCCAGCACCTGCTGCCAGGCCAGGCCGAAGGTATGCGCCTGGTAGGCCAGCGAGAAGTCCAGGCTGTAGGTGTCATTGTCGATCGGCCCCAGGACGCGGCGCCCTTCGTCGACCGTCTTGTAATACTTCAAGGTGGTGACCAGACTCCAGTCGTCGCCATCGGTGAGCGCATGGCTGGCGTCGAAGTAGTACTGGTTCCAGAAGTCCTCGACCTTGGCGGCGAACAGGCTGGTGCTCAGCGCGGCAGTGGGGCGGTAGTTGACGCCAAACAGGCTGACCCGATCGGTTTCGACGCCGATCGCGGCGTATTCGCTGCGGAAACCGCGCAGGCCTTGCTCGGTACGCGGCGAGACCCGGTCGAAGGTGCCCAGCTCGAAGGACAACTGCTCGAACTCGCTGCTGTTGAGGCTGACCCCCTGGAAGCTCGACGGCAGGGCACGGTTGCCGATCGTGGCCAGCACCGGCGTGTCGATCGCCTGTCGCCCGGCAGTCAGCGTGGTGTTGGAAATCCGTGCCTTGACGTTGGCAAGACCCGCCTTGCTCCATTGGTCCACTACCTCGCCGTCGCGGTGCGTCAGCGTGCGGTTGTTGGGGCCGGTGACCTTGGCGCGTCCGCGCTCCAGCGCCACGGCGTTGTACAGCGCCGCCTCGACCGCGATCCCGACGGTGCCCTGCGTGAAGCCCGAGCCGTAGTCCAGCACGGTGCCCTGGACCCAGTTGGTGCGCGAGTGGGTCTCCCGGCGGCTGCCATCGCCTGCCGTGTAGCGCCATAGCGCACCGCGCGTCGAATGCTCACGGGCGTACCAGTTGCGTGTGGTGCCGGACAGGTGCTGGCCCTCGAAAAAGCCTTCGGCGCCCGCTTGCGCGCTGTCGGCCTTGCGCTCGAGGGGGAAGACGGCGCTGTCGTTCGCCTGGGCCTGGCCGAGGCAGACGCCCAGGCAAAGCGTCGCCACGACGGGTAGGGAATGTCTCATGTTCGAAGCTCCTTGGTGGTTCTCGTTATGTCCGGCCCATGCAGGCCGGGTGTGCTGCGGTGAAGCCATGCCGTCGACGGCGCCCTCCCCAGGACGCACCTTCCCCGTGGAGGCCCTGTGGCCCCCTTGACGAAAAAGGCTTTACTCGAGGTCGACGGCGAAGAAATCGTTGCGCCCGAACGGGCTGACCTTGAACCCCTTGACCCGGGTACTGAGGGGTTGATGAACCGTGGAATGGGCGATGGGCGTGATCGGCACGTGCTGCTTGAGCAGCCGTTGGGCCTGCTGGTAGAGCGGCGTGCGTTGCGTCCGCTCGGTGACGCTGCGCGCCTGGGTGATCAGCGCGTCGTACTCGGCATCGCACCAGCGGGCATAGTTGTTGCCGCCGACGGCCGCGCAGCCGAAGAGCGTGCCCAGCCAGTTGTCCGGATCGCCGTTGTCACCCGTCCAGCCGATCAGCGCGATGTCGTGCTCGCCGTTCTTCAGCCGTTTGACGTACTCGCCCCATTCGTAGCTGACGATGCGTACTTTGAGCCCGACCTTGGCCCAGTCGGCCTGGAGCATTTCGGCCATCAGCCGGGCGTTGGGGTTGTAGGGGCGCTGCACGGGCATGGCCCACAGGGTGAATTCGCGGTCCGGTGTGATCCCGGCCTGTTCGAGCAGCACCTTGGCCCGGTCCGGGTCGTAGGGTGCATCCTGGAGGCTGGCGTCGTAGGACCACTGGGTCGGCGGCATGGCATTGACCGCCACCTGGCCTGCCTCCTGGAACACGGCGTCGATGATCGCCTGCTTGTTGACGGCCATGTCCAGGGCCTGGCGTACCTGCACCTGGTCGAACGGCGCACGCTGGGTGTTGTAGGCCAGAAAACCGAGGTTGAAGCCTGGCGCCGTCATCACCGTCACCCCTGGGGCCTGCTCGAGCGACGGTAGGTCCGCCGGGCGTGGGTTGAGCGTGACCTGGCACTCGTTGCGCTTGAGTTTCTGCAGCCGCACCGCCGGGTCGACGTTGATCGAGAACACCAGCTTGTCGACATTGCCTTGCCCGGCTTTCCAGTAGCGGGGGTTGGCCACGTAGCGAACCTGCGCATCCTTCTGGTAGCGCTGGAAGACGAATGGCCCCGTGCCGATCGGCTTGTGGTTGAGGTCGCTGGGGCGGCCCGTGCGCAGCAACTGGTCGGCGTATTCGGCCGACAGGATCGAGGCGAAGCTCATGGCCAGGTTCTGCAGGAAGGCCGCATCGACTTGGGCCAGAGTGAACACCACCGTGTGCGGGCCGGTCTTCTCGACGCGGGCGATGTTGCGGTCCAGGCCCATGCTGACGAAATACGGAAATTCCGTGGGGTAGGCCTGGCGGAAGGGGTGCTGTCTGTCCCGCATGCGCTCGAAGGTGAACAGCACGTCGTCGGCGTCGAACGGTCGGCTGGGCGTGAAGTAGGGCGTCGTGTGCCAGTGCACGTCGTCGCGCAGGTGGAAGGTGTAGCGCAGGCCGTCGGGCGACACCTCCCAGCGTCGGGCCAGCGCGGGCTCGACCGCAGTGCCGCCGCGCTCGAACTCCACCAGGCGGTTGTAGATCGGTTGGGCCGCGTCATTGTCGGTGGCCGTCGTGTGCTGCGCGGTGTCGAAACCGGCAGGGCTGCCTTCGGAACAGAACACCAGCGTGCGAGCCTGGCTGGTCGACGCATGGATCAGCAGGGTCAGGCCGAGCAGGCAGCCTGCGAGGGGGCGAAGGTGCATGGTGAAGGTCCTCCTTGTCGGTTCGGAGCAGCGGGCTGGCCAACGCGCGGCAGCAGAGGGCCGTTCCTGACGTTAGGGACGTCAGGAAGGCGGAGGTAGAGTCCGTTGCCTTTTCTGTCAGGGAAATTTCCCAAGCTGTGTTGGGACGTTGCCTTGATGGGGCCTGCCAGGTGCGGTCAGGCCCCGCCATGCGTCACTTGCGGATGCCGACCCCGTAGAAGGAGTTGAGGCTGAAGGGGCTGATCTTGAAGCCCTCTACCTTGGCGCTCATGGGCTGATACACCGTGGAGTGGGCGATCGGCGTGATCGGTACCTGTTCTTTGAGGATGTGCTGGGCTTTCTGGTACAGCTCGACACGCTTGGCCTGGTCGGAGGTAGCCTTGGCTTGCTTGATCAGGTCGTCGTAGGGCTTGTAGCACCACTTCGAGAAGTTGTTGCCGTTGATCGCATCGCAGCCGTACAGGGTACCCAACCAGTTGTCCGGGTCACCGTTGTCGCCGCTCCAGCCGATCAGCATGGCGCCTTGTTCTCCGCCCTTGGAGCGCTTGATGTACTCACCCCATTCGTAACTGACGATCTTGGCCTTGATCCCGATCTTGGCCCAGTCGGACTGAAGCATTTCGGCCATCAGTCTGGCATTGGGGTTGTACGGGCGCTGCACCGGCATGGCCCACAGGGTGATTTCGGTCCCTTCCTTGATGCCGGCCTCCTTGAGCAGGGCCTTGGCTTTCTCGGGGTCGTACGGCGTCCCCTTGATGCTGTCGTCATAGGACCACTGGGTCGGTGGCATGGCATTGACCGCCGACTGGCCGGCACCCTGGTAGACCGACTCGATGATCTTCTGCTTGTCCACGGCCATGTCCAGCGCCTGGCGGACTTCCAGCTTGGCCAGGGGATTGGGTTCGTTGCTGCCCTTGACCTTGTCCATCACGTTGTAGGCGATGTAGCCCAGGTTGAAGCCTGCCTGGTGCGGCATCTGCAGGCTCTTGTCGGCCTTGAGCGGCTCGATGTCGGCAGGCCGCGGGAACAAAGTGACCTGGCACTCGCCCTTCTTCAGCTTCTGCATGCGCACCGAGGCATCGGTGGTGATGGCGAAGATCAGGTTGTCCAGCTTCACGTCCTCGGGCTTCCAGTACTGCGTGTTGCCCTTGTAGCGGATGGTCGAATCCTTCTGGTAACGGCTGAACACGAACGGGCCGGTGCCGATCGGCTTCTGGTTGATGTCGGCCGGCCGGCCTTCGTCGAGCAGGCGTTGCGCGTATTCGGCGGACTGGATCGAGGCGAAGCTCATGGCCAGGTTCTGGATGAAGGCGGCATCGACCTGGGCGAGGGTGAAGCGGACCGTATGGGCATCGAGCTTCTCGAGCTTGGCGATGTTCTTGTCCATCCCCATGTCGGTGAAGTAGGGGAACTCGGTGGGGTAGGCCTTGCGGAACGGATGCTGCTTGTCGAGCATGCGGTTGAAGGTGAACAGCACGTCGTCGGCGTCGAAGTCACGGGTCGGGGTGAAGTAGTCGGTGGTGTGGAACTTCACGCCTTCGCGCAGGTGGAAGGTGTACACCAGGCCATCGTCCGAGACCTCCCAGCGGGTCGCCAGGCCCGGAATCACGGCGGTGCCGCCGCGCTCGAAATGGGTCAGGCGGTTGAACAGGGGCTCGGCCGAGGCATCGAAGTCGGTTCCGGTGGTGTATTGCCCGGGGTCGAACCCGGCAGGGCTGCCCTCGGAGCAGAACACCAGGTTGGTAGCAGCCTGCACCGAGGAAGCACCAGCGAGCAGGCTGGCGCCGACCAGAAGCGGGATGACGGCGTGTTTGAGCATGAAGGCCTCGTTCTTGTCATAGTCGGGAGGACCGGTTCAAGCACCGGTTTTTCCATACTTGGACAAGGGTCATCGAGAACGCAACCGGCGGAACGCGCAGAAGGGGACAGTTGGGAACTTGAATGCAAGTGAATGTCGCATTCATGAAAGTTGCCGCCTGTTGATAACCGATTTGCTGCAGAACGCAGCCTTTTAAAGTTATTTCGAAATAAAAAAGGCAATAGGAGATTTCCTATATGAATAGAGAAATCTCCTGTTTTTCAGAAGAAATAACGCCCTCTTGGGTCGGTTGCGCTTCCTTCTGTGCTGAAGCGTCAGGGTACCTGCACTTCGATGGTCCCTTCGGCCGTCATGTTCACTTCGCTGGTGCCCGCCTCCACGTCGGGGGTGGCGGTCGAATCGGCTGCCATGGCTTTCATGGCCATCGGTGCGCTGCGCAGATAGGGTTGCGGATACCCGCTGCTGTTCAGGTTCATGTTGACGATCTTGTAGCCGGTACCGCCCAGCGCTTCGGTGGCCATCTGGGCGCGGGCCTTGAAGGCGGCGACCGCATCCTTGAGCAGTTGGTCCTCATTGCCCTTGCGCGTGGCCGGTGCGATGGAGAAGTCCATGCCGCCCATCTTCAGGTCCTGCAGCAGTTCACCGGTCAGCTTGGACAGGGCCGGGAAGTCGGCGCTTTCCAGACGCAGCTCGCCACGTTCGCGCCAGCCAGTGATCTTCTGGCCCTTGTCGTCATAGACCGGGTAGCTGTTGCGGCTGCCCTGGCTGACCTTCACGTCCTTGACCTGGCGCGCCTGCTGCAGGGCCTTGTTCAGGGTCTCGGTGATGCCCTTGGCCAGCTTGCCAGGGTCGGTGTCCTGGGCTTCGCTGTACAGGGTGACGACCATCAGGTCGCGTGGTACGTCCTTGCTGACCTCGGCGCGCAGGGAAATCTGGTTGTAGCGGGGCGCGTCCTCGGCCAGGGCAGGCAGGCTGGCCAGCAGGCCACACGACAGGATCAAGGCGGTGCCGCGACGGGACAGGTGCATGTGAAACTCCTCGAATGGGGCGTGAACAGGGTATCGTTGCACGCATGGCCGATAAGACCGGCCAGCGTGTGCTCGGTTCAGCGACACCCGGGCCGACACTGTCACAAAGTGTGGCGCTTTGCCGCATCGCCGCCGTGCTCCGCGCCGCTTCGGTATACTCCAGCCGATTTTTCTGGAGCACTCATCAGGAGAGCTCATGCTCGCCGCTGCACACCCGTTGTCCGCCAATCGTCAGAACCTCTGGCGTCTGACCCTCATCCGCATCCTGGTGCTGGCGGCCCAGGCCGGTTCGGTGGCCGTGGCCTACTGGACCGAGCTGATGCCACTGCCGTGGCTGTCGCTGAGCATCACCCTGGCGCTGTCGTCGCTGCTGTGCGCCTTCACCGCTCTGCGCCTGCGCCTGTCGTTGCCGGTCACCGAGCTGGAGTACGCCCTGCAGCTGGCCTGCGACCTGCTGATCCACAGCGTGCTGCTGTACTACTCGGGCGGTTCGACCAACCCGTTCGTGTCCTACTACCTGGTGCCGCTGGCCATCGCCGCGGTGACCTTGCCGTGGATCTATTCGCTGGTGCTCTCGGGCATCGCGCTGGTGGCCTACAGCCTGCTGCTGGTGCAGTTCTATCCGCTCGAGCACCTGCCGCTGGCCCGCGACACCATGCAGGTCTACGGGATGTGGCTGAGCATCGCCCTGGCCGCCGCGGTGATCACGCTGTTCGCCGCGCGCATGGCCGAGGAGCTGCGCCGCCAGGAGCAATTGCGCAGCGAGCGTCGCGAGGACAGCCTGCGCGACGAGCAGTTGCTGGCCGTGGCCACCCAGGCCGCCGGTGCGGCCCACGAACTGGGCACGCCCCTGGCGACCATGAGCGTGCTGCTCAACGAGATGCGCCAGGACCACACCGACCCGCAGCTGCTCGAAGACCTCGGTGTGCTGCAGGACCAGGTCAAGCTGTGCAAGGAGACCCTGCAGCACCTGGTACGGGCCGCCGAGGCCAACCGCCGCATGGCCGTCGACGAGCAGTCGGTGACCGACTGGATGCGCGAGTCGCTCGATCGCTGGCACCTGATGCGTCCGGAAACCAGTTACCGCTTCCATCGCCTGCGCGAGGGCGAAGCGCCGCGCCTGACGCCGCCGCCCGACCTGACCCAGGCGCTGCTGAACCTGTTGAACAATGCCGCCGATGCCTGCCCGGACAACCTGGACGTGAGCCTGGACTGGGATGCGCACGACATCGTCATCACCATCCGTGACCACGGCCCCGGCGTGCCGCCGGCGATTGCCGAAGCCATCGGCAAGCCGTTCATCACCACCAAGGGCAAGGGTTTCGGCCTGGGCCTGTTCCTGAGCAAGGCCAGCGTGACGCGTGCGGGCGGCTCGGTGAAACTCTATAGTCATGAGCAGGGTGGCACCCTGACCGAATTGCGTCTGCCGTACGGCACCCGAGGAGAACGTTGATGAGCGAAGAAAACCAGGTGGAAGTCGAAGAGCTGCCGCACCTGCTGCTGGTGGATGACGATGCCACCTTCACCCGCGTCATGGCCCGCGCCATGAGCCGCCGAGGCTTCCGTGTCAGTACGGCCGGCTCGGCCGAAGAAGGTCTGGCGCTGGCCAAGAAGGACCTGCCCGAATACGCCACGCTCGACCTGAAGATGGAAGGCGATTCGGGCTTGGTGTTGCTGCCCAAGCTGCTGGAACTGGACCCGGAGATGCGTGTGCTGATCCTGACCGGCTATTCGAGCATCGCCACGGCGGTCGAGGCGATCAAGCGCGGCGCCTGCAACTACCTGTGCAAGCCGGCCGATGCCGACGACGTGCTGGCGGCGCTGCTGTCCACCCACGCCGACCTGGACTCGCTGGTGCCGGAAAACCCGATGTCGGTCGACCGCTTGCAGTGGGAGCACATCCAGCGCGTGCTGACCGAGCACGATGGCAACATTTCGGCCACGGCGCGTGCCCTGGGCATGCACCGTCGTACCCTCCAGCGCAAGTTGCAGAAGCGACCGGTACGGCGCTGAGCCTGTGTCGCTGCGCTGTACGCGGGGTCGGTTCGGCGTGCGTGTGACCAGGTCGTGAAAGGGTGGCCCGCACCGTTCCGTCGGTCGAAAGGCCGATTTGCCGCAGGAATCTTCCCTTTATTCCGGTCATGACGGGCGCAACGCCGTACGCCTGACGTATGATTGGCGGCTTGTCGCTTACCCTCGGAACCGTCCCATGCTTGCCCTGCTCATCCAGATACTGAACATCACGGCGCCCGTGTTCGCCATGCTGTTCATGGGCGTGCTGCTCAAGCGCCTGCGCGTGATCGACGACGGTTTCAGCCAGGTTGCATCCGGCCTGGTGTTCAACGTCTGCATGCCAGCGCTGCTGTTTCTCGGCATCTACCACGCCGACCTGTCGGCGGCAGTGAAGCCCGGGGTCCTGGTCTACTTCACCGGGATCACCCTGGCCGGCTTTCTGATCTGCTGGCTGGTCGCGATCTGGCGCTGCCCGCTGATCGATCGCGGCATCTACGTCCAGGGCGCCTTCCGCGGCAACAACGGCGTCATCGGCCTGGCCCTGGCCGCCAGCCTGTACGGCGACTACGGGATCTCGCTCGGCGCCGTGCTGGCCGGGCTGGTCATCGTGCTCTACAACACGCTGTCGGTGATCGTGCTGGCGGTCTACAGCCCTCTGCTGAAGTCAGACCCCTGGAGCATCTGCAAGGGGATCTTCAAGAACCCGTTGATTCTCTCGGTGCTGGTCGCGGTGCCCATGGCCTACGGCCAGGTCGGCCTGCCCAACTGGCTGCTGACCAGCGGCGACTACCTGGCCCAGATGACCTTGCCCCTGGCGCTGATCTGCATCGGCGGTACCCTGTCCCTGCCCGCGCTGCGTGCCAGTGGTCGCCTGGCCGTCGACGTCAGTCTGCTGAAGATGGTCGGCCTGCCACTGATCGGCACCCTGGGGGCCTGGCTGTGCGGATTCCGCGGGGCCGAGCTGGGCATCCTGTTTCTCTACATCGGCAGCCCGACGGCGGCGGCCAGCTACGTCATGGCGCGCGCGTCCGGGGGCAACCATGAGCTGGCGGCCTCGATCATCGTGATCACCACCCTGCTGGCGGCCGTGACCACCAACATCGGCCTGTTCATCCTCCAGTGGGGCGGGTGGATCTAGCGTCATCGCGCCGACAATACCAACAACACTGCCCCCTGACCTGAGGACACTGCATGCAAGACCAGCGCACGCCCGAGCCGTTGCAACGCGGGCTGAAAAACCGTCATATCCAGCTGATCGCCCTGGGGGGCGCCATCGGCACCGGGCTGTTCCTGGGGATCGCCCAGACCATCCAGCTGGCCGGGCCGTCGGTGCTGCTCGGCTACGCGATCGCCGGTCTCATGGCGTTCTTCATCATGCGCCAACTGGGCGAGATGGTCGTCGAAGAGCCGGTGGCCGGCAGCTTCAGCCACTTCGCCCACCGTTACTGGAGCGAATTCGCAGGCTTCGTCTCGGGGTGGAACTACTGGGTCGTGTACGTGCTGGTGGGCATGGCCGAACTGACCGCCGTGGGCATCTATGTGCAGTACTGGTGGCCTGAATTCCCGACCTGGGCGACCGCGGCGATCTTCTTCGTGGTGATCAACCTGCTCAACCTGAGCCAGGTGAAGGTCTATGGTGAGCTGGAGTTCTGGTTCGCCCTGGTCAAGGTTGTGGCCATCGTCGGCATGATCGGTTTCGGGGCCTGGCTGCTCGCCAGCGGCAACGGCGGCCCGGACGCGGCGGTCGCCAACCTGTGGCAGTACGGTGGCTTCTTCCCCCATGGTGTGACCGGACTGGTCATGGCCCTGGCGGTGATCATGTTCTCGTTCGGCGGGCTGGAGCTGGTCGGTATCACCGCTGCCGAGGCGGACGATCCGCGGCGTAGCATCCCCAAGGCCACCAATCAGGTGGTCTACCGCATCCTGATCTTCTACATCGGCGCACTGGCCGTGCTGCTGGCATTGTACCCGTGGCAGAAGGTCGTGCAGGGCGGCAGTCCGTTCGTGATGATCTTCCATGCGCTGGACAGCAACCTGGTGGCCACGGTACTGAACGTCGTGGTGCTGACGGCGGCGCTGTCGGTCTACAACAGCTGCGTCTACTGCAACAGCCGCATGCTGTTCGGCCTGGCCAGCCAGGGTGACGCGCCCCGTGTGCTGACCACCGTGAACCGTCGGGGCGTACCGCTGGTGGCCTTGGGCGTCTCGGCGCTGGCGACCGGCCTGTGCGTGGTGATCAACTACCTCATGCCGGGTGAGGCGTTCGGTCTGCTGATGGCGCTGGCGGTGTCGGCGCTGGTGATCAACTGGGCCAGCATCAGCATCACCCACCTGAAGTTCCGCAAGGCCAGCGTGGCCTCCGGCAAGGTGCCGTTCTATCGCAGCTGGGGGGCGCCGGTGACCAATTACCTGTGCCTGGCGTTCATCGTGCTGATCCTGGTGGTGATGTACCTGACGCCGCCGATCCGGATCTCCGTGCTGTTGATTCCGGCCTGGATCGCGGTGCTGTGGGTGGCGTTCCGCCTGAAGAAACGCCAGCAGGGCTGACGGAGGGCAGGTAGCGTTCTGCGTTGTCCTGTGCTTTACGCGGTGACGGGTTTTGTGGGCCCTGGCGGGCCCAATCGCGGCCGGTCCGGCGCCCCGGCAGGGGCCGCTCACACCCGTAGTGACACCGCGGCGATGCAGGTCATCGCGGTTCCTGTGGGAGCCCGCCCGCCGCCTTGGCGCCGCGTTGTCGCGCTGTCGCGCAGAGAATATGACGATAGCTGGCAGGGTCCGGGGCTTTATTGCTGATCGATTTTAGGGCCGCTTTGCGGCCCATCGCGGCACAGGGGCCGCTCCTACACCCGTAGTGACACCGCGGCGAAGCAGGTCATCGCGGTCATCTGTAGGAGCGGCCCCTGTGCCGCGATTGGGCCCGCAGGGCCCATGAAATCAGCCACGCCGTGTGTCAGGCCAACCTGCACTCACCGCGTCATGCGTGTGAAGCGCCTTGACCGCAACCCGCCCTAAGCCCGGCATGCCAGCTCCCACGCCCCACCTCAATGCTGTCTACGCCACGCCCGCACCGTCGTCACCGCCAACCCCACCGCCAGCACCGGCAGCACATAATGCAGCATCAGTTGCTCCACCCGGCCCGCCAGGGGCATCCCGGTGGTGAAGCTGACCACGTGCAGCCCATACGCCAGGTACAGGCACAGCAACACCAGCCCCTCCACCCGCGTGATGCGGTACCCCGAATAGAACACCGGCAGGCTCAGCAACGCGACGCCGCACATCACCGGCAGGTCGAAGTCCAGGGCATTGGGCGAGATCGACAGCGGCTGGGGCGCCGTGACGGCCGTCAGCCCCAGCACGGCCAGCAGGTTGAACAGGTTGCTGCCGATCACCGTACCGACCGCGATGTCACGCTCGCCACGCAGCGCGGCGATCGACGCGGCCGCCAGTTCGGGCAACGACGTACACACCGCGACCACGGTCAGGCCGATGACCCGCTCGGACAAGCCCAGGTCGGTGGCGACTTCCACGGCCGCCTCCAGCAGAAAGTGACCTGCCACGCTGAGCAGCACCAGGCCCAGCAGGATCTGCCCGCAGGTCAGTGTCCAGAACCGGGCCCGGTGCGGACTGGCGGCGGCAGGGGCGGGGTAGATGCGGGCGTAATGACGCGACTGGTGCCAGAGCATGCCCAGGTAGGCCAGCAGGCCCAGCAACAGCAGCACGCCGTCCAGCCGTCCCAGCTCGCGGTCCAGGGCCAGCAGGGCCACCAGTACGCTGGCCGCGATCATCAGTGGCAGGTCCAGGCGTACCAGTTGCCGCGAGACCCGCAGCGGAATGATCAGCGCCGCCAGGCCGAGCACCACCAGCACGTTGAAGATGTTGCTGCCGATCACGCTGCCCACCGCCACGTCCGGCGCGCCCTGGTAGGCGGCCTGCAGGCTGACGGTCAGTTGCGGGGCGGTGCTGCCGAAGGCCACCAGGCTCAAGCCGATCACCAGGGGACGCACATGCAGGCGCAAGGCCAGGCGCACGGCGGCGCGCACCAGCAGTTCGGCGCCCAGCACCAGGAACACCAGACCGAAGCCCAGTTGCAGCAGGCTGAAGGTGGGAAGGTTGGCCAGGTTGTGAATGGTCTGCTGCTCCTCTGCTCAGTCGCGCAAGCCTTGCACTCTAACCCGAGCCGTGCCGCTGCGCAGCATGCCGATCTGTGCCGCGGCGGCGCGCGACAGGTCGATCAGTCGGCCTCGCTGGTGCGGCCCCCGGTCGTTAATGCGCACCACCACGCTGCGCTGGTTGCTCAGGTTGGTGACGCGCACCCGACTGCCGAACGCCAGGCTGCGATGGGCGGCGCTCAGGCCGCGGGCGTTGAAGGGCTCTCCGCTGGCGGTACGCTTGCCTTGATGGCGGGCACCGTACCACGAGGCCTTGCCGGTCTGGTCGTAACCACGGGGGTCGACGTCATGGCTGGCGCATCCGGCCAGCACGGCCGTCAGCGCCAGCGCGTACAGTGGACGTTGCATGATAAGGCTCCTTGAGCATGCTCCAGGCTGCTCGATGAAGCTCGAGCATGGCGCCGATCCTGTGGAGGCCTGCCGGCGAGGCTGGACGCTGAGTCGACGCGTCCAATCGCCGGTCAGTCCACCTAGGGCGGCGCACACCGGGTGGAGAAGGGCAGATACCCTGTTCAGGCTGGCAGGCTGGCCCCTGTCGGCGCCGACCTGCCAGCCTGGCGTGGCCTCACCCTTCGAGCTTGGCCTTGAGCAGTTCGTTGACCTGCTGGGGGTTGGCCTTGCCCTTGGACGCCTTCATCGCCTGGCCGACGAAGAAGCCGAACATCTTGCCGCGCTTGGCCTCGTCGGCGGCGCGGTACTGTTCGACCTGATCGGCGTTGGCCGCCAGCACCGCGTCGAGCATCTGCTCGATGGCGCCGCTGTCGGTGACCTGCTTCAGGCCGCGGGCCTCGATGATGGCGTCGGCGTCGCCTTCCCCGGCGGCCATCGCTTCGAACACGATCTTGGCGATCTTGCCGCTGATGGTGTTGTCGCGAAGGCGCAGCAGCATGCCGCCGAGCTGGGCGGCGCTGACCGGTGCCTGGTCGATCTCCACGCCGAGCTTGTTGAGCAGGCTGCCCAGCTCGACCATGACCCAGTTGGCCGCCAGCTTGGCGTCGCCGCCGATCTGCACGACCTGCTCGAAGTAGTCGGCCTGCTCGCGGCTCGAGGCCAGCACGTTGGCGTCGTAGGCCGACAAGCCGTACTGCGCCTGGAAGCGCTCGACCTTCTGTTGAGGCAGTTCGGGCAGACTGGCGCGGGTAGCCTCGAGGAACGCGTCCTCGATCACCACCGGCAGCAGGTCCGGGTCGGGGAAGTAACGGTAGTCGTTGGCTTCCTCCTTGCTGCGCATCGAGCGGGTCTCGTCCTTGTTCGGATCGTACAGGCGAGTTTCCTGCACCACCTTGCCGCCGTCCTCGATCAGGTCGATCTGCCGCTGGATCTCGCTGTTGATGGCGCGCTCGATGAAGCGGAACGAGTTGACGTTCTTGATCTCGCAGCGGGTGCCGAACTCGACCTGGCCCTTGGGCCGGATCGACACGTTGCAGTCGCAGCGCAGCGAACCTTCGGCCATGTTGCCGTCGCAGATGCCCAGGTAGCGCACCAGGGCGTGAATGGCCTTGACGTAGGCCACCGCTTCCTTGGCGCTGCGCATGTCGGGCTCGGAGACGATCTCCAGCAGCGGGGTGCCGGCGCGGTTCAGGTCGATGCCGGTGGCGCCGTTGAAGTCTTCGTGCAGGCTCTTGCCGGCATCTTCCTCCAGGTGCGCGCGGGTGATGCCGACGCGCTTGACGGTGCCGTCCTCCAGGGCGATGTCCAGGTGGCCCTTGCCGACGATCGGCAGGTCCATCTGGCTGATCTGGTAGCCCTTGGGCAGGTCGGGGTAGAAGTAGTTCTTGCGCGCGAACACGTTGCGCTGGCCGATCTCGGCATCGATCGCCAGGCCGAACATGCACGCCATGCGTACCGCTTCCTCGTTCAGCACCGGCAGGACCCCCGGCATGCCCAGGTCAACCAGGCTGGCCTGGGTGTTGGGCTCGGAGCCGAAGGTGGTGGCGCTGCCGGAGAAGATCTTCGACTGGGTGGCGAGCTGGGTATGAATCTCCAGCCCGATCACAACTTCCCATTGCATGTGTGAATTCCTCAGAAGCCGGTAGGGACGCGGGTGTGCCAGTCGGTGACCTGCTGGTAGCGGTGCGCCACATTGAGCAGGCGGCCTTCCTGGAAATACGGCGCCAGCAGCTGCACGCCGACCGGCAGGCCGTCGACGAAGCCGGCCGGCATCGACAGGCCGGGCAGGCCCGCCAGGTTGGCGGTGATGGTGTAGACGTCCTCGAGGTACGCCGCGACCGGGTCGTCGCCCTTGGCGCCGAGTTTCCAGGCCAGGTTCGGCGTGGTCGGGCCGAGGATCAGGTCGACGCCTTCGAAGGCGGTCATGAAGTCGTTCTTGATCAGGCGGCGGATCTTCTGCGCCTTGAGGTAGTAGGCGTCGTAGTAGCCAGCCGACAGCGCGTAGGCGCCGACCATGATGCGACGCTGGACCTCGGCGCCGAAGCCTTCACCGCGCGAACGCTTGTACAGGTCGGTGAGGTCCTTGGGGTTCTCGCAGCGGTGGCCGAAGCGCACGCCGTCGAAGCGCGACAGGTTGGACGAGGCTTCGGCCGGGGCGATCACGTAGTAGGCGGGAATGGCATGCTGCATGTTCGGCAGGCTGATCTCGCGCACCACGGCGCCGAGCTTCTCCAACGCCTGGACGCTGGCCTGGACCAGGTCGGCGATGCGCGGGTCGAGGCCAGCACCGAAGTACTCCTTGGGCAGGCCGATGCGCAGGCCCTGCAGCGAGGCGTTGAGGCTGGCGCTGTAGTCCGGCACCGGCTCGTCGATGCTGGTGGAGTCCTTGTGGTCGAAGCCGGCCATGCCTTGCAGCAGCAGCGCGCAGTCTTCGGCGGTGCGGGCCATCGGCCCGCCCTGATCGAGGCTCGAGGCATAGGCGATCATGCCCCAGCGCGAGACGCGGCCATAGGTCGGCTTGAGGCCGGTGAGGTTGGTTAGTGCCGCCGGCTGGCGGATCGAGCCGCCGGTGTCGGTGCCGGTGGTGGCCGGCAGCAGGCGCGCGGCCACGGCGGCGGCGGACCCCCCGGACGAGCCGCCCGGGACGTGCTCGAGGTTCCAGGGGTTCTTCACCGGGCCATAGTGGCTCGATTCGTTGGCCGAGCCCATGGCGAACTCGTCCATGTTGGTCTTGCCCAGCGTCACCATGCCCGCCTGGGCGAGGCGCTCGACCACGGTGGCGTCGTAGGGCGCCTTGAACGAGTCGAGCATGCGCGAGCCGCAGCTGGTGCGCACGCCGGTGGTGCAGAACAGGTCCTTGTGGCCGATCGGTGCGCCGAGCAGCGTGCCGGACTCGCCTGCCGCACGGCGCGCGTCGGCGGCCCGTGCCTGCTCGAGCGCCAGCTCGTCGGTCACGCTGATGAAGCTGTTGATCGAAGGGTCGAGCGACCGGATGCGCGCCAGCAGGGCGCCGGTCAGCTCTTCGGAGGAAAACGACTTGTCGGCGAGTCCGCGGGCGATCTCGGCCAGGGTCAATTGATGCATGGCAGGTGCTATCCCTTACTCGATGACTTTCGGAACCAGGTACAGACCGTTTTCGGTCGCGGGCGCGATGGCCTGGTAGGCGTCGCGCTGGTTGCGTTCGGTGACCTGGTCGGCGCGCAGGCGCTGGCTGGCCTCGAGCGGGTGGGCCAGGGGTTCGATGCCGTCGGTGTCGACGGCCTGCATCTGGTCGACCAGCCCGAGAATACTGTTCAAGGCGTCGGTGGTGCGTGGCAGCTCGCGCTCATCCAGGCCCAGGCGGGCCAGGTGGGCGATCTTCTCCACGTCGGAGCGTTGAAGCGCCATGGGGATCTCCAGGGGAAACGGAAGCGACGGTGAGGAACATGTTGGCAACATTGCGGTCCAATGGCCGCGATCATCTGCTGGCATGCTCGGAAAAACTGCCAATTTAACATATTGGCGCCTTGCCCAAAATCCCCGCCATTGTTAGAGTTTGCCGCACTTTTTACCCACGCTTTGCCTAGGGTCACTTTCCCATGTTCAAGAAACTGCGTGGCATGTTTTCCAGCGATCTGTCCATCGATCTGGGGACTGCCAACACCCTTATCTACGTGCGTGAGCGCGGTATCGTTCTGAATGAGCCCTCGGTCGTTGCCATCCGGACCCATGGCAACCAGAAAAGCGTCGTCGCCGTCGGTACCGAAGCCAAGCGCATGCTCGGCCGGACCCCCGGCAACATCGCGGCCATTCGTCCGATGAAGGACGGCGTGATCGCCGACTTCAGCGTTTGCGAAAAAATGCTGCAGTACTTCATCAACAAAGTGCACGAAAACAGCTTCCTGCAGCCCAGCCCGCGCGTGCTGATCTGCGTCCCCTGCAAGTCCACCCAGGTCGAGCGCCGCGCCATTCGCGAATCGGCCCTGGGCGCCGGTGCCCGTGAGGTGTTCCTGATCGAAGAACCGATGGCCGCGGCCATCGGTGCCGGTCTGCCGGTCGAGGAAGCCCGGGGCTCCATGGTCGTCGACATCGGCGGCGGTACCACCGAGATCGCGCTGATTTCCCTGAACGGCGTGGTCTACGCCGAGTCGGTCCGGGTCGGCGGCGACCGCTTCGACGAAGCCATCGTCACCTACGTGCGCCGCAACTACGGCAGCCTGATCGGCGAGTCCACCGCCGAGCGCATCAAGCAGGAAATCGGCACCGCCTACCCCGGTGGCGAAGTCCGCGAAGTCGACGTGCGCGGCCGTAACCTGGCCGAAGGCGTGCCGCGTGCCTTCACGCTCAATTCCAACGAAGTGCTCGAAGCCCTCCAGGAGTCCCTGGCGACCATCGTCCAGGCCGTGAAGAGCGCGCTGGAACAGTCGCCGCCGGAACTGGCCTCCGACATCGCCGAGCGCGGCCTGGTGCTGACCGGCGGTGGCGCACTGCTGCGCGACCTGGACAAGCTGCTGGCCCAGGAAACCGGCCTGCCGGTCATCGTCGCCGAAGACCCGCTGACCTGCGTCGCCCGTGGCGGCGGTCGTGCGCTGGAAATGATGGACAAGCACGCCATGGACCTGCTCTCCAGCGAGTGAGGCCAAGACCGTGGGCGACACGCCCCGGTTTACAGCTGTCCCCAGCGATGCTACCTGTAGGCGCTGCACGGCCCGCCCGAAAGGCGCCGATGCAGTGATCCACAGGCTGGGCCACGCAGCGTGGCCTCTCCACCCCTGAACCGTCGTCCACGAGGAACGGCCCATTAAACCGCTTTTCTCCAAGGGCCCCTCGCTGGGCGTTCGTCTACTCGTGCTGGTGGTGCTGTCGATCGCCCTGATGGTGGTCGATGCGCGCTTCGCCGTGCTCAAACCCGTGCGCAGCCAGATGGGGCTGGTGCTGATGGAATCGTACTGGCTGACCGACCTGCCGCAGCGTGTGTGGCAAGGTGTGGCCGGCCAGTTCGGCAGCCGCACCGAACTGATCGCCGAGAACGAGAAGCTCAAGACCGAGGCCTTGCTGCTGCAGGGGCGCCTGCAGAAGCTGGCGGCCCTGACCGAGCAGAACGTGCGCCTGCGCGAGCTGCTCAATTCCTCGGCGCTGGTCAACGAGAAGGTCGAGGTCGCCGAGCTGATCGGCGTGGACCCGAACCCGTTCACCCACCGCATCCTGATCAACAAGGGCGAGCGTGACGGCGTGTTCCTCGGCCAGCCGGTGCTCGATGCCCGTGGCCTGATGGGGCAGGTGGTCGAGCTGATGCCCTACACCTCGCGCGTCCTGCTGCTGACCGACTCCACCCACAGCATTCCGGTGCAGATCAACCGCAACGGCCTGCGCGCCATCGCCAGCGGCACCGGCAACCCGGAGCGTCTGGAGCTGCGCCACGTCGCCGACACCGCCGACGTCAAGGAAGGCGACCTGCTGGTGAGTTCCGGCATGGGCCAGCGTTTCCCGGCCGGTTACCCGGTGGCCACCGTCAACGAGGTGATCCACGACTCGGGGCAACCGTTCGCCATCGTGCGTGCCATTCCGACCGCCGCGCTCAACCGCAGCCGCTACATGCTGCTGGTGTTCACCGACAGCCGCACGCCCGAGCAGCGCGCTACCGACGCCGCCATGGCCCAGGAAGAAGCCGATCGCAAGCAGGCGCCTGCGGCCTCGGGCACTTCGGCGCCGGCCAACGCCGCGCCAGCCTCCGGCACGGGGCAGGCGCCAGGCACTGCGCCGGGCACCACCGCCCCGGCGGCACCGACCGGCGGCGCGGCACCCGCGTCGTCCCCATCCGTGGCCCCGGCCACGTCCGCACCGCCACGGGGGCACTGATGGCAAGCGTTCGCAGCAAGAATGGCTGGGTGATCTGGCTGACCTTCGCGGTCGGCCTGCTGCTCAGCGTCTCTCCCATGCCGCAGTTCATGGAAGTCTTCCGACCCATGTGGCTGGCCATGCTGGTGGCCTTCTGGGCCCTGGCGGTGCCGCACCGGGTGGGCATGACCACGGCGTTCGTGCTGGGACTGGCCGAGGATGTGCTGTACGGCACCCTGTTGGGGCAAAACGCGCTGATCCTGACGCTGATCACCTTCCTGGTGCTGTCCTTGCAGCAGCGCCTGCGCATGTTCCCGTTGTGGCAGCAGAGCCTGGTGATCCTGGTGATCTTCGGCATCGCGCAACTGATCCAGCTCTGGCTCAGCGCCCTGACCGGCAACCGTCTGCCGACACTCGCCCTGGTCTGGTCCGCCGTCATCAGCGCCTTGCTCTGGCCCTGGCTGAGCTTCGCCTTGCGCGACGTGCGCAAGCGCCTGGGCGTCAACTGAGCGCCACGCCGAACCGACCGGGAGACGTCCGCATGAACACGCTGTACCTGGCTTCCGCTTCCCCCCGTCGCCGCGAATTGCTGGCGCAGATCGGCGTGCCGCTCACGGTGGTCAGTGCGCCGATCGACGAAGCGGTGCACCCTGGCGAAGCCGCCGCGGCCTACGTCGAGCGCCTGGCACGGGCCAAGGCCGAGGCCGGACGGGCCTGTCTCACCGAGCCAGGCGTGGTCCTGGGGTCGGACACCGCCGTGGTGCTCGATGGCCAGATCCTCGGCAAGCCGGAGAACCGCGAGCACGCCCTGGCCATGCTCGCAGCCCTGTCAGGCCGTCGCCATCAGGTCATGACCGCCGTCGCGGTGACGAACGGCGCGCGGTGTGAGAGCCTGTGCGTCGCGAGCGAGGTGACGTTCCGCGGCATCGACGTGGCCGAGGCGCAGCGCTACTGGGCCACCGGCGAGCCGCTGGACAAGGCGGGCGGGTATGCTGTGCAGGGCTTGGGGGCGGTGTTCGTCACCGCCCTGCACGGCAGCTACTCGGCAGTGGTCGGTTTGCCACTGGCCGAAACCGCCGCGCTGCTGGAGCGATTTGGCATAGCCTGCTGGCAGGCCCAGCCGGGCGCTGCCGAGGAGACGGTCCGCCTCTGACAGCCTGACCCCGTGGCGCGAGACATCCTTACAAGAATTCTGACGAGAAGCGGCCATGAGCGAAGAGATCCTCATCAACATCACCCCGATGGAATCACGCGTGGCGGTCGTGGAGAACGGTGTCCTGCAGGAGGTGCATGTCGAGCGCACCCAGCGGCGTGGCATCGTCGGCAACATCTACAAGGGCAAGGTGGTGCGGGTCCTGCCCGGCATGCAGGCCGCGTTCGTCGACATCGGGCTGGAGCGGGCGGCCTTCATCCATGCCTCGGAGATTTCCCTGCGCGAAGGCTCGGCCGTCGAGACCATCAGCGCGCTGGTGCACGAAGGGCAGGCCCTGGTGGTGCAAGTCACCAAGGACCCGATCGGCAGCAAGGGCGCACGGCTGACCACGCAGCTGTCCATCCCTTCGCGCTACCTGGTGTACATGCCGCGCAGCAGCCACGTCGGCATCTCGCTGAAGATCGAGGACGAGGCCGAGCGCGACCGCCTCAAGCAGGTGGTCACCGACTGTATGGCCCGTGAGGACATGAAGAACGCTGGCGGCTTCATCTTGCGCACGGCCGCCGAAGGGGCGCGTGCCGAAGACATCCTCCAGGACATCCGCTACCTGCGACGCCTCTGGGAGCAGATCGGCCAGCAGATCAAGACCTGCGGCGCGCCGACCGAAATCTACGAGGACCTGGGCTTGGCCCTGCGTACCCTGCGCGACCTGGTCAACGCCAAGATCGAGAAGATCCGCATCGATTCGCGCGAGACGTTCCAGAAGACCACTCAGTTCGTCGAAGAGCTGATGCCGGAAATCGCCAACCGCCTGGAGCACTACCCCGGCGAGCGGCCGATCTTCGACCTCTACGGCGTCGAGGACGAGATCCAGCGGGCCCTGGAGCGCAAGGTGCCGCTCAAGTCCGGTGGCTACCTGGTGGTGGACCCGGCCGAGGCGATGACCACCATCGACGTCAACACGGGTGCCTTCGTCGGTCACCGCAACCTCGAAGAGACCATCTTCAAGACCAACCTGGAGGCCGCCACGGCCATCGCCCGGCAACTGCGGCTGCGCAACATCGGCGGGATCATCATCATCGACTTCATCGACATGGAGACCGAGGATCACCAGCGCCAGGTGCTGCGCACACTGGAAAAGCAGCTCGAGCGCGACCACGCCAAGACCAACATCATCGGCATCACCGAGCTGGGCCTGGTGCAGATGACCCGCAAGCGTACCCGCGAGAGCCTCGAACAGGTGCTCTGCGAACCCTGCCTGGCCTGCGCCGGGCGCGGCAAGCTGAAGACGCCGGAGACCGTGTGCTACGAAATCTTCCGCGAGATCCTGCGCGAGGCCCGGGCCTACCAGGCCGAGGGATACCGGGTGCTGGCCAACCAGAAGGTGGTCGATCGTCTGCTGGACGAGGAATCGGGCAATGTCGCCGAACTCGAAGCGTTCATTGGCCGAACCATTCGCTTTCAGGTCGAGTCCATGTATTCGCAGGAGCAATACGACGTGGTGCTGCTCTGAGACGTCCTGGCGTCGCCTTCCCCCTCTGTAAACCGGGCATGATCGCTCGGTACGCGGAAGGCACCCGGACGACTCGGGCGGTATCGACTCCGTGGGCCTGCCTTGCTATGTCCTGGCCATGGAGCGTCTGATGCGTCCTTTCGCTGCGCTGACCCGCTGGGCCCTGGCCCTGTGCGCACTTCTCATCGTGCTGGTCGCCGTCTACGCGAGCCTGGGCCGCGCCTTGATCCCTCTGGTCGCCGAATACCGCAATGTGGTCGAAACCAAGGCGCGCCAAGCCCTGGGCGTACCGGTGCGCATCGGCGCGCTGGAGGGGCAGTGGCAAGGCCTGGCACCCGTGCTGACGCTGCGCGACGTGCAGGTGGGCGAGGGTGAACAGGCCCTGCACCTGGACCAGGCCCGCGTGGTGCCAGGGCTCTGGGCCAGCCTGCTGGCGCGCGAGCCGCGCCTGTCACGGCTTCAACTGCAAGGCGTGCACCTGGGGCTGAGCGAGGATGCGAACGGACGCTGGTCGGCTGACGGCCTGCCGTCCCAGGAAGACGCGCCCAGCGACCCGGGGCAGATGCTGCAGCGCCTGCGCCAGCTGGGCCGGGTCGACGTGCTCGACAGTCAGCTGGTGCTACGCCCCTGGCAGCACGACCCGATGACCCTGTCCTACGTCAACGTCGGCCTCCAGGCCGGCGCGCCGAACCAGCGCCTGGACGTGCAGGCCAACCTGCCCGATGGTCATCCGCTGAGCCTGAGCCTGCGTGCCCAGGTCGACCCGGACGCCTGGCTGGACGGGTCGTTCGAGGCCTATATGCAATTACCGCAAGCCGACTGGGCACGCTGGTTGCCGAGCCGCCTGCTGGGCGACTGGCGGGCTGACACGTTGCAGGCCGGGGGGCAGGCCTGGGTCGACTGGCGCCAAGGCCGCCTGCAAGGGGCGACGGTGGAGCTGGCGGCGCCGCGCCTGAAAGGCGCCCATGCGCGGCAGGCGCCGGTGACGGTGCAGGACATGGCGGTCTCGGCCTGGGTCGATCGCCGTGACGAGGGGTTGCGGCTGACGGTCGACGCCTTGAGCGCGACCATGGGTCAGACGTCGTTGTCGTCGCGGCTGCTGGTGCGTCAGCAGACCGGCCCGCAACCGGCCGACGAGACCTGGCTGATCGACGCCGATACGCTGCCCCTGACGCCGCTCACGCCCCTGATCGATGCCCTGGCGCCGTTGCCGGAGGCCGCCAGGACGGCGGTCGACGCCTTGCAGGTGACCGGCACCCTGCGCAACGTGAAGCTGCAGGTTCGACCCAAGGCCGAGGGCAACCAGCGCCTGAGCTTCGCCGCCAACCTCGAGCAGGTCGGCTTCGATGCCTATCATGGCGCTCCAGCGGCGGGCAACGTCAGCGGTAGCGTGCAGGGCGACCTGGGGCAGGGCGAGCTGCGACTCGACAGCGACGACTTCATGCTGCACCTGGACCCGATCTTCGCCAAACCGTGGCACTACACGAAGGCCAACGCGCGCCTGACCTGGCAACTCGATGCGCAGCGCTTCACCCTGGCAGCGCCGTACATCAAGGTCCTGGGTGACGAAGGCCACATCGCCGCGGACTTCTTGATCCGCCTGCACCTGGACGATCACCGCGAAGACTACATGGACCTGCGTGTCGGCCTCACCGATGGCGATGGCCGCTACACCGCCAAGTACCTGCCCGAGGTACTCAGCCCGGCGCTGGACAAGTGGTTGCGCAGCGCCATCGTCAAGGGCGCCGTCGACGAAGGCTATTTCCAGTACCAGGGCGCGCTCAGCCATGCCGCACCCGCCCATTCACGCAGCATCAGCCTGTTCTTCAAGGTGCACGATGCGACCCTGGACTTCCAGCCAGGCTGGCCTCAGGTGCAACAGGTGGACGGCCAGGTGTTCATCGAGAACACCCACGTGCGGGTCAAGGCGCGTCGCGGAAAGCTGCTCGACACCCGGGTCAGCGATGTGAGCGTCGACATTCCACCGGTCGAAGGTGAACAGCACAGTTACCTGAACCTGGACGGCACGTTCGACGGCAGCCTGAGCGATGGGTTGAAGATCCTCCAGGAAGCACCCATCGGCACCGGCGAGACCTTCGCCGGCTGGGAAGGCCAGGGGCCGTTGAAGGGGCGTGTACGGCTTGGCATCCCGCTGGGGGGCGAGCAACTGCCCAAGGTCAAGGTCGACTTCCAGACCACCGACGCGCGGCTGACGGTGGCGTCGCCACGGCTGGAACTGAGTCGTCTGGGCGGGGACTTCACCTTCGACCTGGACAAGGGCCTGAGCGGCAGCGGTATTCGCCTGCGCGCCTTCGACCGACCCGTCACCGCCACGATCACGGCCGAAGGCGCACCGGGTCGCTTGCAGACCCGCATCGATGCACAAGGGCAGGTGGCCCTGAACGCGCTGACCGACTGGCTGCAGTTCAAGCAAGCGCTACCGGTGTCGGGCGAGATCCCCTATCGCCTGCGCCTCGATCTGGGCGCGCGCAACCAGCTGGCGGTGAACTCGAACCTCAAGGGGGTGACCATCGACCTGCCAGCGCCGTTCGGCAAGGCGGCCAGCACGGCGCGCGACGGCACCTTCGGCATGAGCCTGGACGGCGCCGAGCGGCGGATCGACGCACGCTACGCCGACTTGGCCACGCTGGCCTACGCGGCGCCTGCCGAGCATTTGCTGGAGGGTCGCGGCGAGCTGCGACTGGGCGGCGCCGAGGCCTTGCTGCCGGTGGCGTCAGGCCTGCGCGTCGCAGGGCGCCTGGACACGCTGGACATACAAGCCTGGCAGAAAGCCCTGGAGCGCTCGGGTACCTTGGCCTCGTCCGGCACGGGTACCGGCTCTGGCGGTTCGAGCACCAGCGGCCTGCAGCAATGGCTGCAGTCGGTGCACCTGAGCATCGGTCGCCTGACGGCCTTCGGCTTCGACCTCAACCAGGCGGTGGTTCGCCTGGCGCGGCTGCCGCGCAGCTGGGACCTGCGCCTGGACAGCCGTGAGGTGATCGGCGATGCCCAGTTGCCGGATGCCAGACAGGCGCCGATGGTGGTGCGCCTGCGCACCTTGCGCCTTCCCGCCGGCGACGAGGCCCAGGACCGCGCCGAGAACGTGCCCGACCCGCTGGCCAGCTTTGATCCACGCCAGGCACCGAGGCTCGACGTGAGCATCGACAGGCTCTACCGCGGTGATGAATTCTACGGACGCTGGTCCATGCAGCTGCGACCGACGGCCAAGGGCGTGAACGTGAACGCCATCGACCTGGACCTCAAGGGCTTGCGTGTCGAAGGGGACGCCGCGTGGGAAGGCACCCCTGGCGCCACGACCAGTGCGTTCAAGGGCCGCCTGCATGGGCGCGATCTGGGCGCGGTGCTGAAGGCTTGGGGGTTCGCGCCGACCGTGACCAGTCGCTCGTTCCGCGTGGATGCCGACGGCCGCTGGCCGGGCTCGCCGGCCTGGATCGCCCTGAAGCGGTTCTCCGGCAGCCTCGACGCCTCGCTGCGCGACGGCCAGTTCGTGGAGATCGAAGGCGGTGCGCAGGCCCTGCGGGTCTTCGGCCTGCTCAACTTCAACGCCATCGGACGGCGTCTGCGCCTGGACTTCTCCGACCTGCTGGGCAAAGGCCTGGCCTACGACCGGGTCAAAGGCCTGTTGATGGCCAGCGAAGGCGTCTACGTGACGCGTGAACCCATCACCGTCACCAGCCCCTCGAGCAATCTCGACCTCGAGGGCACGCTGGACCTGGCCCGCGAGCGCGTCGTCGCCAACCTGCGTGTGAGCCTGCCGGTCACCGACAACCTGCCCTTGGCCGCGATCCTGGTGGGCGCCCCCGTGGTCGGTGGTGCCCTGTTCCTGGTCGACCAGCTGATCGGCGACAAGGTCTCGCGCTTCGCCAGCGTGAATTATCACGTCGTCGGTCCCTTGAAAGCGCCTAGAATCACCTTTGTGAAGCCGTTTCAGAAACCACGCAAGGAGCGTTGATGAAGGCAGCGGTGATTCAGATGGTCAGCCAGGCGGACGTACACGCCAACCTGGCACGGGCGCGAGCCCTGCTCGAACAGGCCGCCGCAGACGGCGCGCGGCTGGCGGTACTGCCGGAAAACTTCGCCACCCTGGGCTGCCGCGATGCCGCCGGCCTGGGGCGGGCGGAGGCCGTGGGAGAAGGGCCGATCCTGCCCTGGTTGAAACGCGCCGCCCGCGACCTCACGTTATGGATCGTGGCCGGCACCGTGCCGTTGCCTCCGCTCGATCGTCCCGATGCCAAGCCGCGCGCCTGTTCGTTGCTGGTCGACGCACAGGGGGAAGTCGTGGCACGGTACGACAAGCTGCACCTGTTCGACGTCGACGTGGCCGATCAGCGAGGCCGCTACCGTGAGTCGGACGACTACGCCCATGGCCAGGAAGTGGTGGTGGCCGATACCCCGGTCGGGCGCCTGGGCCTGAGCGTGTGCTACGACCTGCGCTTCCCGGAGCTGTACAGCGCCCTGCGCGCCGCCGGGGCCGAGCTGATCAGCGCGCCGTCGGCCTTCACCGCGGTGACCGGCACCGCGCACTGGGAGGTGCTGATCCGGGCACGGGCCATCGAGACCCAGTGCTACCTGCTGGCGGCGGCCCAGGGCGGCACGCATCCAGGGCCGAGGGAGACCTTCGGCCATGCGGCGATCGTCGATGCCTGGGGGCGCGTGATCGCGCAACAGGCCCAGGGCGAAGCCGTGCTGATCGCCACGCGCGACAGCCAAGAACAGGCGTCCATCCGGGCGCGCATGCCGGTGCTGGCGCACCGACGCTTTTTCTCGCGGGACGCCTGGCGGCCCGCGCCTATTTCGGAGTGATTATGAGCCAGATGTTAACCACCGTCAGCGAGCAGCTGCTGACCCCGGGCGGTCTGACCCTGGACAGCCTTCAGGCCGTGCTGGGCGAGTTGGCCAGCCCTGGCATCGATGCTGCGGACCTGTATTTCCAGGGGCAGATATCGGAAACCTGGGCCCTGGAAGACGGCATCGTCAAGGAAGGCAGTTTCAACCTCGACCAAGGGGTCGGCGTACGTGCCCAGTCTGGCGAGAAGACCGGTTTCGCCTACAGCAATGCCATCAACCTCGAAGCCCTGACGTCCGCGGCCCGTGCCGCGCGCTCGATCTCCCGCGCCGGCCAGAACGGCCGGGTCCAGGCCTTCCGTAGCCAGGAAGTGGCCGCGCTGTATACGCCGGACAATCCGCTGGACGTGCTCAGCCGCGCCGAAAAGGTCGAGCTGCTCAAGCGCGTCGATGCGGCGACCCGTGCGCTGGACCCTCGGATCCAGCAGGTCAGCGTCAGCATGGCCGGGGTCTGGGAGCGCATCCTGGTGGCCGCGGCCGACGGCAGCCTGGCGGCGGACGTGCGCCCGCTGGTGCGTTTCAACGTCAGCGTGATCGTCGAGCAGAATGGTCGTCGTGAACGGGGCGGGCAGGGTGGGGGTGGCCGTACCGACTACCGCTACTTCACCGAAGAACGCGTGATGGGCTATGCCCGCGAGGCCCTGCGCCAGGCCCTGGTCAACCTCGAGGCGGTACCGGCACCGGCCGGCACGTTGCCGGTGGTGCTCGGCTCGGGCTGGTCCGGCGTGCTGTTGCACGAGGCAGTCGGGCATGGCCTGGAAGGTGACTTCAACCGCAAGGGCAGCTCGGCCTACAGCGGCAAGATCGGTCAGAAGGTGGCGTCCAGCCTGTGCACCATCGTCGACGACGGTACCTTGCGGGACCGGCGCGGTTCGCTCAGCGTGGACGACGAGGGCACGCCGACCGAGTGCACCACGCTGATCGAGAACGGCATTCTCAAAGGCTACATGCAGGACAAGCTCAACGCCCGGTTGATGGGCATGGCGGTCACCGGCAACGGTCGTCGCGAATCCTATGCGCACCTGCCGATGCCACGCATGACCAACACCTACATGCGTGCTGGCGACAGCGACCCGCAGGAAATCATCGCATCGGTGAAACGCGGGCTGTACTGCGCCAACCTGGGCGGTGGTCAGGTGGACATCACCAGCGGCAAGTTCGTCTTCTCCACCAGCGAGGCCTACCTGATCGAGGACGGCAAGATCACCGCGCCGGTCAAGGGCGCGACACTGATCGGCAACGGGCCCGAGGCGATGAGCCGGGTCTCGATGGTCGGCAACGATCTGGCGCTCGACAGTGGCGTGGGCACCTGCGGCAAGGATGGGCAATCGGTACCGGTGGGTGTCGGCCAGCCGACGCTCAAGCTCGATGCGATCACCGTGGGGGGCACCGGCGCGTGAAGCGCCGTTTCACGTCCGGACCTGCCCGTGCCGAGGCACGGGTGGCCAGGCGTGCCGCGTCGATCAGCGCAGGCCGCGCTGGGTCTCGTCGAGGTCGCGAATGTACTTGAAGACCTTGCGCGCCGCTGCCGGCGGCTTGTTGCGAGCCTTCTCGTGCTGCGCGTGGCGGATCAGCGAGCGCAGGTGCTGGCGATCGGTGTCCGGGTACTCGTTGACGAAACGCTCCAGGTCCTCGTCGTTGCCGTCGACCAATCGGTCACGCCAGCGCTCCAGGCCGTGGAAACGTTCGTTGTACTCGCGCGTCGAGCTGTCGAGCTGGTCGATCACCGAAGTGATGGCCTCGATGTCCTGGTCGCGCATCAGCTTGCCGACGAACGACATGTGTCGTTTACGGGCGATGTGCGCGGTGTGCTTGCTGGCTTCGGCCAGTGCCTTGCGCAGCGCATCGGTCAAAGGCAGGCGTGCCAGGGTGTCGGCCTTGAGCGTGGTGAGGCGCTCGCCGAGTTCGACCAGCGCATGCAGCTCGCGCTTGATCTGGGTCTTGCTTTTTTCGCCGTCGAAGGCGTCGTCGTATGAATCAACCATGGGGGCCGTCCGCTGAAAAACGCCGCCATGATAACCAGTCGGAGGCAGCTTGTCCGGTCCGCTCGGACGAAGACCTCCGCCGAACACAGAATCAGTTGGAGACAACCATGAGCGCAGTCCAGAGCATAGGCCCGCAGGACCTGCCGGCCTTGCAGGAACAAGTCGAGCAGATCATCGACGAAGCCCGACGCCAGGGCGCCAGCGCCTGCGAGGTGGCCGTCTCGCTGGAACAGGGCCTGTCCACCACGGTCCGCCAGCGCGAGGTCGAGACGGTGGAATTCAACCGCGACCAGGGGTTCGGCATTACGCTCTACGTCGGCCAGCGAAAAGGCTCGGCCAGCACCTCGGCCAGCGGGGCCGAGGCCATCCGTGAAACCGTCGCGGCTGCCCTGGCGATTGCCAAGCACACCTCCGAGGACGAGTGCTCGGGGTTGGCGGACGCGGCGCTGATGGCGCGCGACCTGCCGGACCTCGACCTCTACCACGCCTGGGACGTCTCGCCCGAGCGCGCCATCGAACTGGCCCTGGCATGCGAGGACGCCGCGTTCGAGGCCGATGCGCGCATCAGTAACGCCGACGGCACCAGCCTCAACACGCACCAGGGCTGCCGTGTCTATGGCAACAGCCATGGCTTCGTCGGTGGCTACGCCTCGACGCGCCACAGCCTGAGCTGCGTGATGATCGCCGAAAGCGATGGCCAGATGCAGCGTGACTACTGGTACGACGTGAATCGCCAGGGCAACCTGCTGGCCGACCCGCGCAGCATCGGCCAGCGCGCCGCGCAACGTGCCGCCAGTCGATTGGGTGCGCGCCCGGTGCCCACGTGCGAAGTGCCGGTACTGTTCTCGGCCGAGCTGGCCGGTGGCCTGTTCGGCAGTTTCCTGTCGGCGATTTCGGGGGGCAACCTGTACCGCAAGTCGTCCTTCCTCGAAGGGGCCTTGGGGCAGCGCCTGTTCCCCAGCTGGTTGACCCTGGACGAGCGTCCTCACCTGCCACGCGCCCTGGCCAGTGCGGCCTTCGATGGCGACGGCCTGGCCACTTATGCCAAGCCGTTCGTGGAGAACGGTGAATTGGTGTCCTACGTGCTGGGGACCTATTCGGGGCGCAAGCTGGGGCTGCCGAGCACCGCCAACTCGGGAGGCGTGCACAACCTCTTCGTGACCCATGGCGATCAGGACCAGGCCGCGCTGATCCGGCAGATGGGCCGGGGCCTGTTGGTCACCGAGCTGATGGGGCATGGCCTGAACATGGTGACGGGCGACTATTCCCGTGGCGCGGCAGGCTATTGGGTGGAGAATGGCGAGATCCAGTTCGCCGTGCAGGAAGTGACCATCGCCGGCAACATGAAGGACATGTTCGACAAGATCGTCGCCATTGGCAGCGACGTCGAAACCCGCAGCAACATCCACACCGGCTCGGTGCTGATCGAGCGCATGACCGTGGCGGGCAGCTAAGGCGCCGGGTCTGTCACGCGAGTGACGATCGGCTTGCTGCAGCCTGCGACGGGCAGGCTGCAGAGGCTGATTACCCTGGCGTTCGCCACTCGATTCGAATCGCCTTCCAGAGGCGGCTTGCGCCGCCCATCGCGGGCAAGCCCGCTCCTATAGAACAAAAAATAGCTTGTTGATTTCAAAGGAAATATTTTTAGAATTTTGTGGGCCCTGCGGGCCCAATCGCGGCACAGGGGCCGCTCCCACAGGTGACCGCGATAGCCTGCAACCCCGCGGTGGGGCTACGGGTGTAGGAGCGGCCCCTGTGCCGCGATGGGCCGCAAAGCGGCCCTAAAATCGATTAGCAATGAAGCTTCGGATCCTGCCAGTTATCGACATGTTCTCTGCGCGACAGCGCGGCGCCAAGGCGGCGGGTGGACTCCCACAGGAGAGTAATCATTACGCCGACATCTGTGTGGAATCGGGGCCTATGGGAGCTGGCTTGCCAGCGATAGCGCTCGATCAGACCCCGCCTGCCTCGCGGCAAGTCTGCAATGCAGACGAAGACAGCGCGGCCTCATGCACGGCTTTTCACTTGAAGTGATTCCATTTATCACTTAATAATGAATATCATTATCCAAGCACTGGCGATGATGTTCATGAAAACCGCCCTCCACGAATTGCCCTACCTGGAAAACTGGCGCTGGCTCAGTCGCCGTATCCGATGCGCACTCGAACCCGACGAGCCACGTGTGATCGACCATTACCTGGCCGAAGGACGCTACCTGGTGTGCTGCACCGACACGTCGGCCTGGACGGTCGCCCTGACCTCATTCCGCCTGCTGCTCGACACGGCCTGTGACCGCATGCTGCCGTGGCACTGGCGCTGCATCTGCCTGGACCAGGCCTGGCGGCCGCTGCTGCAGCTGCGCACCCTCGATCGACGCGAACACAACGACCGCTGGCAGCCTTATGCCACGCAGCTGGCCACCTGCGTGCTGCTGCCATCGATTTCCTCCGATGAACTGATGCAAGGACATGACGATGAGTGATACCCGTATCGAACGCGACAGCATGGGCGAACTGCAGGTGCCTGCGCAGGCCCTGTACGGTGCCCAGACCCAGCGCGCGGTCGATAACTTCCCGATCAGTGGCCAGCGCATGCCGGCCCAGTTCATCCGTGCCCTGCTGCTGGCCAAGTCGGCGGCCGCCAGGACCAACGTCGAGCTGGAGCAGATCAGCGCAGGGCAGGGCCAGGCCATCGTCGGGGCCGTGGAGCAACTGCTGGCGGGTGACTTCCTCCAGCATTTCCCGGTGGATGTCTTCCAGACCGGCTCGGGCACCAGCTCGAACATGAACGCCAACGAAGTCATCGCCACCCTGGCGACGCGGCTTCTGGGCGAGCCCGTCAACGCCAACGACCACGTCAACTGCGGCCAGAGCAGCAACGACATCATTCCCACCACCTTGCACGTCAGCGCCGCGCTGGGCCTGCATGAGCAACTGCTGCCTGCGCTGCGCCATCTGATCGAGACCCTCGATGCCAAGGCCGCCCAGGTGCATGCCCACGTCAAGACGGGCCGCACCCACCTCATGGACGCCATGCCGGTGCGCATGAGCCAGGTGCTCGGAGGCTGGTCGGCGCAGATTCAGGGCGCGGTGGCGCACCTGGAGGCCTCCTTGCCCAGCCTTCAGGCCCTGGCCCAGGGCGGCACGGCCGTCGGCACGGGTATCAATGCGCACCCGCGGTTCAGTGCAGGTTTTGCCCGTCAGCTCAGCGACCTGACCCAGGTGAACTTTGCCCCTGGCGAGAACCTGTTCGCCTTGATCGGCTCGCAGGACACCGCCGTGGCCGTGTCCGGACAGCTCAAGACCACTGCCGTCGCGCTGATGAAGATCGCCAACGACCTGCGCTGGATGAACTCCGGCCCTCTGGCCGGCCTGGGCGAGATCGAACTGGAAGCCCTGCAGCCGGGCTCGTCGATCATGCCTGGCAAGGTCAACCCCGTGATTCCGGAAGCGACGGCCATGGTCGCGGCCCAGGTGATCGGCAATGACGCGACCATCGCCGTGGCCGGGCAGTCGGGCAACTTCGAGCTGAACGTGATGCTGCCGGTGATCGCGCGCAACCTGCTGGAGAGCATCACCTTGCTGGCCAATGCCAGCCGTCTGTTGGCCGACAAGGCCATCGCCAGCTTCAAGGTCAACGAAGACAAGCTCAAGGAAGCGCTGTCACGCAATCCGATTCTGGTGACGGCGCTGAACCCGATCATCGGCTACCTGAAGGCCGCCGAGATCGCCAAGACCGCCTACAAGCAGGGCCGGCCGATCATCGACGTGGCCCTCGAGCACACCGATCTGTCCCGTGAGCAGCTCGAGGCCTTGCTCGACCCTGAAAAGCTCACGGCAGGCGGTCTCTGACCGGCGAGCGTCCCGTGCGTCACTGCACCACGTCTGCCGTATGGCGCTGAAGGTCGGCGGCGAGCGCGGTCGGTACCGCGACGTACCGACCGTCTGCTCGTCCGCCGCAGGCGATGAACGAGCGCACTCACCTGAACACCTGTTGTCGGACTTTATAACCCCATCACATGGAATCCATTGTCATGTCCCATAGCTTGCCTAACCTGGCCTACGCCTACGATGCCCTGGAACCGCACATCGATGCGCAGACCATGGAGATCCACTACACCAAGCACCACCAGACCTACATCAACAACCTAAACGCTGCCATCGACGGGACCGAATACGCCGAATGGCCGGTCGAGAAGCTGGTCGCTTCGGTCAAGCAACTGCCTGAGAAGCTGCAGGGGCCGGTGATCAACCAAGGTGGCGGTCACGCCAACCACACCCTGTTCTGGACCGTGATGTCGCCGCAAGGCGGTGGCCAGCCCCAGGGCGAGGTGGCCAAGGCCATCGACGCGCAGTTGGGCGGTTTCGAAGCGTTCAAGGAAGCGTTCACCAAGGCAGCGCTGAGCCGCTTCGGCAGTGGCTGGGCCTGGCTGAGCGTCACCCCCGAGAAGAAGCTGGTGGTCGAAAGCAGCGGCAACCAGGACAGCCCGCTGATGCACGGCAACACGCCGATCCTGGGGCTGGACGTCTGGGAGCATGCGTACTACCTCAAGTACCAGAACCGTCGTCCTGAGTACATCGGCGCCTTCTACAACGTGGTCGACTGGGCCGAAGTGGAACGCCGTTACGCTGAAGCCGTGAAGTGAGCCATTGATCATGCGCCTCGGAGCGATGTCGACCGGTAGTCTGCGGCAGTTCAGGTTCGTGCTGGGTACCGCGCTGCTGCTGGCCGGCACCGCGCTCCTGATGGTGCGTGGGATCGCTTGGCTGGGTTTCTGACGACCCGCGCGTTACAGCCTTGAGGGGGGTGTTCTACCTCCCTCGAGCGCACTCCAGCGGGACGCGCCCGGACCGGATGTCACGGGATGGCCATTACTCGCCTTCGTCGAATCGGTTCTCGATCAACGCCACCACGGCGTCCATGGCTTCCTGCGCCTGATCGCCTTCGGTCGACAGGTGGACCTGGGTGCCTTTGCCCGCGGCCAGCATCATCACGGCCATGATGCTCTTGCCGTCCACCAATGCGTCCGCCGCACGCCCGATCCTGACCTGACACGGAAAACGACCGGCCACGCCGACGAACTTGGCGGCCGCGCGAGCGTGCAGGCCCAACTTGTTGATGATGGTGATTTCGCGGGCGGGCATCGTAGGGTGGATCCTGTGGCTAGAGGTCGCGGTGGCGAACCTGGACGTTTTTCAGGGTTTGCTGGAGCAGTCGCCCGAGCCGTTCGGTCAGGTAGACCGAGCGATGGTGACCGCCCGTGCAGCCGATGGCAATGGTCACGTACGCGCGGTTGCTGGCGGCGAAGCGGGGCAGCCACTTGACCAGGTAGCCTGAGATGTCCTGGAACATGTCCTCGACATCCGGCTGAGCGGCCAGGTAATCGATCACGGGCTGCTCCAGCCCTGAATGGTCGCGCAATTCCGGCTTCCAGTAGGGGTTGGGCAGGCAGCGCACATCGAACACCACGTCGGCGTCAACCGGCATGCCGCGCTTGAACCCGAACGACTCCACCAGGAACGCCGTGCCAGGCTCGGGCTTGTCGAGCAGGCGCAGGGTGATGGAGTCGCGCAACTGGTACAGGTTGAGGCGGGTGGTGTCGATCTTGAGGTCGGCCAGGTCGGCGATCGGCCCCAGCAGTTCGGTCTCGACGCGAATCGCCTCGGCCAGCGAGCGGTTGGCATTGGTCAGCGGATGGCGGCGGCGTGTCTCGGAAAAACGCTTGAGCAGGACGTCTTCGTCGGCATCGAGGTACAGCACGTCGCACTGGATGTGCCGGGCGCGCGTGCTCTCGAGCAGCTCGGGAAACTGGAGCAGGTGGGTGGGCAGGTTGCGGGCGTCGATGGACACGGCCACCTTGGGTTGCAGCATGTCCGTGTTGAGCAGGGCATTTTCCGCCAGCTGCGGCAGCAGGGCCGCTGGCAGGTTGTCGATGCAGTAGAAGCCGTTGTCTTCCAGAACGTTCAGGGCCGTACTCTTGCCGGAACCAGACCGGCCACTGACGACGATCAGGCGCATGCTCAAGCCTCTTTCTGTATGTCCAGAACCATGTGGTAAAGGGCTTCGCTGCTTTGCGCGCTGCGCAGGCGCTCACGGATCTCCTGGCGATCCAGCATGCTGGCGATCTGGCGCAACAGTTCCAGATGCGCATCGGTCGCCGCTTCCGGCACCAGCAGCACGAACAGCAGGTCCACCGGGGCGCCGTCGATGGCATCGTAGTCGATGGGGTGTTCCAGCTTGACCAGGGCGCTGACCGGCGTGTTGCAGCCTGGCAGGCGGCAGTGGGGAATGGCGATGCCGTTGCCAAAGCCGGTGGAGCCCAGCTTCTCGCGAGCGACCAGCTTTGTGAAGACGTCGTCCTCGTGCAGTTCCGATACCTCGTGGGCGATCAGGGTGGCGATGTTCTGGAGGACGCGTTTCTTGCTGCCGCCCGGCGCGTTCACCTGGGAACGGCCGGGGGTCAGGATGGTTTCGAGTCGGATCATGAAGTGGGGATCAGCGAGCTGCGGCGCCTTGCAGCAGACTCTGCTGTTTTTCCTTGTGTTTTTTCAGTTGGCGGTCGAGCTTGTCGGCCAGGGCGTCGATGGCTGCATACATGTCTTCGTGCTCGGCATTGGCGACCACTTCACCGCCAGGAATCTGCAAGGTCGCTTCGACTTTCTGCTGAAGCTTTTCGACCTTCATGATGACCTGCACGTTGGTGATCTTGTCGAAATGACCCTCCAGACGCTTGAGCTTCTGGTCGAGGTAGTCGCGAAGCGGCTGAGTGACTTCGACATGGTGTCCACTGATGTTGACTTGCATACAGCTTCTCCTTGTGTTGCCCGTGCATAAAGCGGCAGGTGTTGCACCTGCCACCGGAACGCTGTGGCACATCCAGGCTACATCAGTCGCTTGCGTTCGCTCGACGGTGCGATGCCGAGCGACTCACGGTACTTGGCGACCGTTCGACGTGCGACCTGGATGCCTTGTGCCTCCAGTAAACCAGCGATCTTGCTATCGCTCAATGGCTTTTTCTGATTTTCCGCCGCCACCAGTTTCTTGATGATCGCGCGGATGGCCGTGGACGAGCATTCCCCGCCTTCGGCCGTGCTGACGTGGCTGGAGAAAAAGTATTTCAATTCGTAGATGCCACGGGGCGTGTGCATGTACTTCTGGGTCGTGACGCGCGAGATGGTCGACTCGTGCATGCCGACGGCCTCGGCGATGTCGTGCAGTACCAGCGGCTTCATCGCCTCGTCACCGTGGTCGAGGAACCCACGCTGGTGCTCGACGATCTGCGTGGCCACCTTCATCAGCGTCTCGTTGCGACTCTGCAGGCTCTTGATGAACCAGCGCGCTTCCTGCAGCTGGTTGCGCATGAAGGTGTTGTCGGCGCTGGTGTCGGCGCGGCGCACGAAGCCGGCGTACTGGGCGTTGACGCGCAGCCGGGGCACCGCCTCCTGGTTGAGCTCGACCAGCCAGCGGTCATGGTGCTTGCGCACGATCACATCCGGTACCACGTACTCGGGCTCGCTCGACTCGATCTGCAGACCAGGGCGCGGATTGAGGCTCTGCACCAGCTCGATGACCTGGCGAAGCTCGTCTTCCTTGAGCTTCATCCGGCGCATCAACTGGCTGTAGTCGCGCGCGCCGAGCAGGTCGATGTAGTCGGTGACCAGGCGCTGCGCTTCGCCCATCCAGGGCGTGCTGACCGGTAGCTGGCGCAGTTGCAGGAGCAGGCATTCGCCCAGGGTCCGTGCGCCGATGCCGGCCGGTTCGAACTGCTGGATGCGGTGCAGCACGGCCTCGACTTCGTCGAGCTCGATGTCCAGCTCGGGGTCGAACGAGGCGCAGATCTCCTCGAGGGTTTCCTCCAGGTAGCCACGGTCGTTGATCGAGTCGATCAGGGTGACGGCGATCAGGCGGTCGGTGTCGGACATCGGCGCCAGGTTCAACTGCCAGAGCAGATGGCTCTGCAGGCTTTCGCCGACCGATGTACGCGTGGTGAAGTCCCACTCGTCGTCATCGCCTGCCGGCAGGCTGCTGGCGCTGGTCTGGTAGATGTCCTCCCAGGCCGTGTCGACGGGCAGTTCACTGGGGATGCGTTCGTTCCAGTCGCCTTCTTCCAGGTTGTCGGCGCTCAAGGCGCTGTCCTGGTGGCTGGTGTCCTGGATTTCGGCGACCGGCTTGCTCTCGGCGTTGTCGGCCATCGGGTCGCTGTTGTCGAAATCCTCGCCGTCTTCCTGACGTTCGAGCATCGGGTTCGATTCCAGCGCCTCCTGGATCTCTTGCTGGAGGTCCAGGGTGGAAAGCTGGAGCAGACGAATGGCCTGTTGCAACTGCGGGGTCATCGTCAGTTGCTGGCCCATTTTTAGGACGAGCGATGCTTTCATGGCTGGGGCTTAATACCTTGTTCGCCGGCGCGCCTGCGCCATCCACTACACATATGCCAGAGCGCCAGAGCGCTGCTCACGAAGAGGTCATATGCCTGAATTTGCCGCGTTTGCCTAGGCTTGACGTGTAAAGGCGTGGCGTGCCATGGCACGTTGGCGCGCCACCGCTCGTGCCTGCATCACCCGGGAGGGCATGGACCCTCCGGGGCAGCATCACAGGCGGAACTCGTGCCCCAGGTAGACTTCCTTGACCAGGTCGTTCGACAGGATGGTCTGGGCATCGCCCTCGGCGATCAGCTGGCCATCGTTGACGATGTAGGCCGTCTCGCAGATGTCCAGCGTCTCACGGACGTTGTGGTCGGTGATCAGCACGCCGATGCCCTTGGCCTTGAGGTGGTGGATGATCTGCTTGATGTCACCCACCGAGATCGGGTCGACACCGGCGAAGGGTTCGTCCAGCAGGATGAACTTGGGCGCGGTGGCCAGGGCGCGGGCGATCTCGACACGGCGGCGCTCACCCCCGGACAGGCTCATGCCGAGGTTGTCGCGGATGTGGGTGATGTGGAACTCCTGGAGCAGCCCCTCGAGTTCCTTGCGACGGCCTTCCGTGTCCAGCTCCTTGCGGGTCTCGAGGATCGCCATGATGTTGTCGGCCACCGACAGCTTGCGGAAGATCGAGGCTTCCTGCGGCAGGTAGCCGATGCCGGCGCGTGCGCGACCGTGCATGGGCTGATGGCTGACATCCAGGGTGTCGATGAGGACGCGGCCCTGGTCGGCCTGTACCAGGCCGACGATCATGTAGAAGCAAGTGGTCTTGCCGGCGCCGTTGGGGCCGAGCAGGCCGACGATCTGCCCGCTCTCGATCGACAGGCTGACGTCGCGCACCACTTGACGGCCCTTGTAGCTCTTGGCCAGATGCTGGGCTTTGAGGGTTGCCATTTACTCGGCCTTCTTCTTCGGCTGGATCACCATGTCGATGCGCTGGCGGGGCGACGTCACGTTGCCACCCCGACCGGCGGTCGCGACCTGGGTCTTGGTGTTGTAGACGATCTTCTCGCCTTCGGTGCTGTTGCCTTCGTTGGTGACCTTGGCGCGATCGGTCAGAACGATCGTGTCCTTGAGCGCCTGGTACTGGATGGTGACCGCCCAGCCCTGCATCTTGTCGGGCTTGGCTGCACTCTGGCGCTGCTCGAAGTAGGCCAGGTTGCCGACCGAGGTGACCACGTCGATGTCGCCGGAGCTGGCCCGCGTGATGGTGACCTTGTTGCCCTTGATGACCATGGAACCCTGGGTGATCACCACATCGCCGGTATAGGTCGCCACACCCTGCTTGTCGTCGAGGTGGGCGTCGTCGGCCTGGATGCGGATGGGCTGGTCACGGTCGGTCGGCAGGGCCCAGGCGCTCGCGCTTCCCAGTGCCGCGCTCAGGCTGAGCAAAAAGGGGAGGGTTTTAACGAGCCTCATACTGTCCTCTTACGTTGGACAGCAGGTCCATCCTGCCGTCTTTCAAATAGGCTTTCATGCCTGTGCCCGTAGTCGTGCCACCGGCGCCGTCGATTCTAACGGCTTGCTCGGTCTGCGCATATTGCTTCTGCGGGAATACGGTCATGCGCGTGGTGGTGATGATGGTATCGCGCTTGCGTTCGTCGGTACGGGCGACGCGCACCTTGTCGATCAGCTCGACCTCGGTGCCGTCCGGATTGACCTCGGCGCGCTCGCTGGTGACGTGCCAGGGATACGTGGTACCGCGGTACATCTGCAGGTTCGGTCGGGTCAGCAGGGTCACCTCGCTGGCCTTCATGTGCTCGACCTCGTCGGCGGTCATGTCGTACTGCATCTTGCCGTCCGGCAGGTACTGGACGCTGTGCGCATTGATCGCGTAGTAGTCGATGGCGCTCTCGTCCACTTGGGCTACCGGCTTTTCCAGGAAGCTCTCGGGGCTCACGTTCCAGTAGCCGATCGCGCCCAGCACGGCGGCGATCGCGACCAGCATGGCGATGTTGCGGGCTTTCTTGCTGAACATACGAAGCTCTACAGAAGGTTGGCGATGACACGGTCCAGGTCATCCCGGACGTGCAGCATAGACGTGTGACAGGTACGCCCGCCACATTGCTCGGTGGACGTGTGCATCAGAGCACCCCGGCGCGCAGCAGATCGTGCATGTTGAGCGCGCCGATCGGACGGTCGGTGGCGTCCACCACGGCCAGGGCGTTGATCTTGAAATCCTCCATGATCTTCAAGGCTTCGGCGGCGAGCATGTCGGCGCGCACGGTCTTGCCGTGGACCGTCATGACGTCGTCGATGCGCGCATGGCGCATGTCGAGGTCGCGGTCCAGGCTGCGCCGCAGGTCGCCGTCGGTGAAGATGCCGGCCAGGCGCCCGTCGTCATCCACCACCACGGTCATGCCCAGGCCCTTGCGCGACATCTCCAGCAGGGCATCCTTCAGCGAGGTGGCGCGTGGTACGCGGGGCAGGGCATCGCCGGCGTGCATGATGTCCTCGACCTTGAGCAGCAGGCGGCGGCCCAGGGCACCGCCGGGGTGCGAGAAGGCGAAATCCTCGGCGGTGAAGCCACGGGCCTCGAGCAGGGCGATGGCCAGGGCATCGCCCAGGGCCAGCGCGCTGGTGGTGGACGAGGTGGGTGCCAGGTTCAGCGGGCAGGCTTCCTGGGCCACGCTCACGTCGAGGTTGACGTTGGCCGCCCGCGCCAGGGTCGAGTCCGGATTGCCGGTGAGGGCGATCATGCGGATGCCCAGGCGCTTGATCAGCGGCAGCAGCGTGACGATTTCCGAGGTGGTCCCGGAATTCGACAGGGCCAGGATCACGTCGTCCCGGGTGATCATGCCCATGTCGCCATGGCTGGCTTCGGCCGGATGGACGAAGAACGCCGGCGTGCCGGTGCTGGCCAGGGTCGCGGCGATCTTGTTGCCGACATGGCCGGATTTGCCCATGCCGAGCACCACGACCCGGCCGCGACTGCCCAGGATCAGCTGGCAGGCCTGCACGAACGTGTCGTCGATACGGGCCAGCAGATCGTCGATGGCATCGCGCTCCAACTGCAGGGTGCGTTGGGCGGAAAGGATCAGCTCACGGGTTGGGCTCATGTCGATTGAGGCATATCTGATTTGGAACTGTCGATTATACCGGGTATGGGCGAAAGCCTCACCCTGTGATTGCGTTGCCCTGCGCACCCTGGTGTGCAAACCCCTGTCCCAGGCGTCCGCGTCTTTGGCCGGGTTCATGCCCGATGGTATAGTCCGCCGCTGTCTGGACGGCCCGAGGGGTGTGCCTTCACCGTGAAGGTGGGCGTCCAACTGACGAAAGTCGCATCGCAAGGAGTCTAGATGAGTGTGCACAGCGACTACGCGGTCGAGTTGAAGGGCGTCTCCTTCAAGCGCGGTTCGCGCAGTATTTTCAAGGATGTGGACATCCGCATCCCGCGTGGCAAGGTCACGGGCATCATGGGTCCCTCCGGATGCGGCAAGACGACCCTCTTACGGCTGATGGGCGCGCAGCTGCGTCCGGCCGGTGGCGAGGTCTGGGTCAATGGCCAGAACCTGCCGACGCTGTCGCGTGCCGACCTGTTCGATGCGCGCAAGCAGATGGGCGTGCTGTTCCAAAGCGGCGCGCTGTTCACCGATCTGGATGTGTTCGAGAACGTCGCCTTCCCGCTGCGGGTGCATACCGATCTTCCCGAAGAGATGATTCGCGACATCGTGCTGATGAAGCTGCAGGCCGTCGGCCTGCGCGGCGCCATCGAGCTGATGCCCGATGAGCTGTCGGGCGGGATGAAGCGCCGCGTGGCCCTGGCCCGGGCGATCGCCCTGGACCCGCAGATCCTGATGTACGACGAACCCTTCGTAGGTCAGGACCCGATCGCCATGGGCGTGCTGGTGCGGCTGATCCGCCTGCTCAACGACGCCTTGGGGATCACCAGCATCGTGGTCTCCCACGACCTGGCCGAGACCGCCAGCATCGCCGACTACATCTACGTGGTCGGCGACGGTCAGGTACTGGGCCAGGGTACGCCCGAAGAGCTGATGGGGTCGGACAATCCGCGCATCCGCCAGTTCATGAAAGGCGACCCGGACGGCCCCGTGCCATTCCATTTCCCCGCGCCCGATTACCGCGCCGATTTGTTGGGAGCGCGTTGATGCGCAGAAGATCCTTGCTTGAGCGCGTCCGCCTGTTCGGCCGCGCAGCCATCGACATCGTCGCCGTGCTGGGCCGGTCCTGCCTGTTCCTGATGCATGCCCTGGTCGGGCGCGGCGGCATCGGCGGCGGTTTCCAGCTGCTGGTCAGGCAGCTGTATTCGGTCGGCGTCCTGTCGCTGGCGATCATTGCCGTGTCCGGTGTGTTCATCGGCATGGTGCTGTCGCTGCAGGGCTACAGCATCCTGACCAAGTACGGGTCCGAGCAGGCGGTGGGGCAGATGATCGCCCTGACCCTGCTGCGCGAGCTGGGGCCGGTGGTCACCGCCTTGCTGTTCGCCGGGCGCGCCGGTTCGGCGCTGACCGCCGAGATCGGCAACATGAAATCCACCGAGCAGCTCTCGAGCCTGGAGATGATCGGCGTCGACCCGCTCAAGTACATCGTCGCGCCACGCCTGTGGGCCGGCTTCATTTCCCTGCCGCTGCTGGCGCTGATCTTCAGTGTGGTCGGGATCTGGGGCGGCTCCTGGGTCGCCGTGGATTGGCTGGGAGTCTATGAGGGTTCCTTCTGGTCCAACATGCAGAACAGCGTTTCCTTCACCGACGATGTCCTCAACGGCCTGGTCAAGAGCGTGGTGTTCGCCTTCGTCGTCACCTGGATCGCCGTGTTCCAGGGCTACGACTGCGAGCCGACCTCGGAAGGGATCAGTCGCGCCACCACCAGAACCGTGGTCTATGCCTCCTTGGCAGTCCTGGGCCTGGACTTCATTCTGACCGCCTTGATGTTTGGAGATTTCTGATGCAAAACCGCACCCTGGAAATCGGTGTCGGCCTGTTCCTTCTGGCTGGGATCCTGGCCCTGCTGCTGCTGGCGCTGCGTGTCAGCGGCCTGTCGGCAAGCCCGACCACCGAGACCTACAAGGTCTATGCCTACTTCGACAACATCGCCGGCCTCACCGTGCGCGCCAAGGTCACCATGGCCGGGGTGACCATCGGCAAGGTCACGGCGATCGACCTGGACCGCGACAGCTACATGGGGCGGGTCACCCTGCAACTGGACAGCGACGTCGACAACCTGCCGACCGACTCCACCGCCTCGATCCTCACCGCCGGGCTGCTCGGCGAGAAGTACATCGGCATCAGCGTTGGTGGCGAAGAGGACGTGCTCAAGGAAGGCGGAACCATTCACGACACCCAGTCGTCACTGGTGCTGGAAGACCTGATCGGCAAGTTCCTGCTCAATTCCGTTGGCAAAGAAGCTAAATAAGGAGTTTTCATGATTTCGATCCTGCGACGTGGCCTGCTGGTGTTGCTGGCGGCCCTCCCGATGCTGGCCAACGCTGCGCCTGGGCAATCGGCCCACGAAGTGATCCAGGGCACCACCGATGCGCTGCTGACCGACCTGAAGAACAACCGCGACAGCTACCGCAACGATCGCGAAGCCTTCTATCAGTCGCTCAACCGCATCCTGGGTCCGGTGGTCGACGCCGACGGCATTTCCAAGAGCATCATGACCGTCAAGTATTCGCGCAAGGCGACCCCGGCGCAGATGCAGCGTTTCCAGGAAAACTTCAAGCGCAGCCTGCTGCAGTTCTACGGCAATGCGCTGCTCGACTACGACAACCAGGGCATCACGCTCGATCCGGCCAAGGCCGAGGACGGCAAGCGCACCAGCGTCGGCATGAAGGTCCGTGGCAACAACGGCGCGGTGTACCCGGTGTCCTACACCCTGGAGAAGCTCGGCAACGAGTGGAAGGTGCGTAACGTCATCGTCAACGGCATCAACATCGGCAAGCTGTTCCGTGACCAGTTCGCCGACGCCATGCAGCGCAACGGCAATGACCTGGACAAGACCATCGACGGCTGGGCGGGCGAAGTGGCCAAGGCCAAGCAGACGGCCGACAGCTCTCCCGAGAAGGCGGTGCAATGAGTGATGCCAGCATCGGCATGCCACAGCCGGACACCCTGTGCCTGGGGGGCATCCTGGACTACCGCAGCGGCCCGTCGCTGCGCAAGCAGGGCAAGGCACTGATCGCGGCCTGCCGTGAGCCTCGCCTGGTGCTGGACTGCTCTGCCGTCCAGCGCTCCAGCAGTGTCGGCCTGTCGTTGCTGCTGGCGTTCATGCGTGACGCGCAGGCGGCCGGCAAGACCTGCGAGCTGCGCGACATGCCGGCGGACATGCGGGAAATCGCCGATGTCTACGATCTGGACGATGTGCTGACGCGCTGAAACGCGTCCGTCATCGATGCCCCTCGGTCAGCGTGCTCGTTCATGGGCTTCGCAGGCGAGGGGCTTTTTTGTATGATGACCGACCCCGCGCGCACAGAGCGCCGATTGAGGTTGAGCATGCACGCCGTAGACGTTAAGAAGTTCCTTGAAGAAAAACTGCCGGGCGCCCGGGTCGAAGTCGAGGGCGAGGGCTGCAACTTCCAGCTGAACGTGATCAGCGACGAATTGGCTGGCCAAAGCCCGGTCAAGCGTCAGCAGGCGATCTACGCCCACCTGAATCCCTGGATCGCCGACGGCAGCATCCACGCGGTAACCATGAAATTCTTCAGCAGCGCAGCCTGGGCTGAGCGCACCTGAGCCAACTTGGCGGCGAGATTCCAATGGACAAACTGATTATCACTGGCGGCGCGCGTCTCGACGGCGAGATCCGCATTTCCGGGGCGAAGAACGCCGCCCTGCCGATCCTGGCCGCGACCCTGCTGGCCGATGGCCCGGTCACGGTCGGCAACCTGCCGCACCTGCACGACATCACCACCATGATCGAGCTGTTCGGGCGCATGGGCATCGAGCCTGTGATCGACGAGAAGCTCGCGGTCGAGATCGACCCGCGCACCATCAAGACCCTGGTCGCCCCGTACGAGCTGGTCAAGACCATGCGCGCCTCGATCCTGGTCCTCGGCCCGATGGTCGCCCGTTTCGGCAAGGCCGAAGTCGCACTGCCCGGTGGCTGCGCGATCGGTTCGCGTCCGGTCGACCTGCACATCCGTGGTCTGGAGGCCATGGGCGCGAAGATCGAAGTGGAAGGCGGCTACATCAAGGCCGAGGCGCCTGAGGGCGGCCTGCGTGGCGCGCACTTCTTCTTCGACACCGTCAGCGTGACCGGTACCGAGAACATCATGATGGCCGCTGCCCTGGCCAAGGGCCGCAGCGTGCTGCAGAACGCTGCCCGCGAGCCGGAGGTGGTCGACCTGGCCAACTTCATCAACGCCATGGGCGGCAACGTCCAGGGCGCCGGCACCGACACCATCACCATCGACGGTGTGGAGCGCCTGCACTCGGCCAACTACCGCGTCATGCCCGACCGCATCGAGACCGGCACCTACCTGGTCGCTGCCGCCATCACCGGCGGGCGCGTCAAGGTCAAGGACACTGATCCGACCATCCTCGAAGCCGTGCTGGAGAAGCTCCGGGAAGCCGGTGCCGACGTGACCACCGGCGCGGACTGGATCGCCCTGGACATGCACGGGCGCAAGGCCAAGGCCGTCAACCTGCGCACCGCACCTTACCCGGCGTTCCCCACCGACATGCAGGCGCAGTTCATCTCGCTCAACGCCGTGGCCGAAGGCACCGGTGCGGTGATCGAGACGATCTTCGAGAACCGCTTCATGCACGTGTACGAGATGCACCGCATGGGCGCGCAGATCCAGGTCGAGGGCAACACCGCCATCGTCACCGGCGTCGACACGCTCAAGGGCGCACCCGTCATGGCCACCGACCTGCGTGCGTCGGCCAGCCTGGTGCTGTCGGCCCTGGTCGCCGAGGGCGATACGCTGATCGACCGCATCTACCACATCGACCGTGGCTACGAGTGCATCGAGGAAAAACTGCAGATGCTGGGCGCCAAGATCCGTCGCGTTCCGGGCTGAGCCCGGGCGGCGTGCGCCAGCCGTCACCCCTCCGGTCGGGCCAGGCCCGACCGGTCAGAACTGCTGAAGGATTCACGTTCCATGTTGACCATTGCGCTATCCAAGGGCCGTATTCTCGATGACACCCTGCCGCTGCTGGCCGATGCCGGCATCGTCCCCACCGAGAACCCTGACAAGAGCCGCAAGCTGATCATCCCGACCACCCAGGATGACGTCCGCTTGCTCATCGTGCGGGCCACCGACGTGCCGACCTATGTCGAGCATGGCGCGGCCGACCTCGGCGTGGCCGGCAAGGACGTGCTGATGGAGTACGGCGGCCAGGGCCTGTACGAGCCGCTCGATCTGCAGATCGCTCAGTGCAAGCTGATGACCGCAGGCGCCGTCGGCGCGATCGAACCTGCTGGGCGCCTGCGCGTGGCCACCAAGTTCGTCAATGTCGCCAAGCGCTACTACGCCGAGCAAGGCCGGCAGGTCGACATCATCAAGCTGTACGGCTCGATGGAGCTGGCCCCGCTGATCGGCCTGGCCGACAAGATCATCGACGTGGTCGACACCGGCAATACCTTGCGGGCCAACGGCCTGGAACCTCAGGAACTGATCGCCCACGTCAGTTCGCGCCTGGTGGTGAACAAGGCGTCGATGAAGATGCAGCATGCGCGCATCCAAAGCCTGATCGACACCCTGCGTCACGCCGTGCAGGCACGACACCGCGGCTGACTCCCGCGCGCGACGTCCACCGTCGCGCCCGTCCTTCCGCGTCCACAGCCTTTTTCTCGGGTGCCCGCGCGGATCGATCGGTAGCCCTGGGCGCCTGAGCATTCGCCAATCATCGAGGCCCTCGTCATGACTCTGCCCACTGCAATTGCTCGTCTCAATGCCGCTGATCCGGAGTTCGCCCGACATCTGGATCATCTGCTGAGCTGGGAGAGCGTGTCCGACGATGCGGTCAATCAGCGTGTGCTGGACATCATCAAGGCCGTGCGCGAGCGCGGTGATGCGGCGCTGGTGGAGTTCACCCAGCGCTTCGACGGCGTCCAGGCCACGACCATCGACGACCTGATCCTCGACCGTGCGCGGCTCGAACTGGCCCTGACGCGGATCACGCCGGCCCAGCGCCAGGCCCTCGAGACCGCCGCCGAGCGCGTGCGGGTCTACCACGAACGGCAGAAGCAGGACTCCTGGCAGTACACCGAGGCCGACGGCACCGTGCTGGGGCAGAAGGTCACCCCGCTGGACCGCGCCGGGCTGTACGTGCCGGGTGGCAAGGCGTCCTATCCGTCCTCGGTGCTGATGAACGCCTTGCCGGCCAAGGTCGCCGGCGTGGCCGAGGTGGTCATGGTGGTGCCGACGCCGCGTGGCGAGATCAACGAACTGGTGCTGGCAGCGGCGTGCATCGCCGGGGTCGATCGGGTCTTCACCCTCGGTGGCGCCCAGGCCATCGCGGCGCTGGCCTATGGCACCGAGAGCGTGCCGCCGGTGGACAAGATCGTCGGCCCCGGCAACATCTACGTCGCCACCGCCAAGCGCCACGTGTTCGGCCAGGTGGGCATCGATATGATCGCCGGGCCGTCGGAGATCCTGGTGGTCTGCGACGGGCAGACCGATCCGGACTGGATCGCCATGGACCTGTTCTCCCAGGCCGAGCATGACGAGGACGCGCAAGCCATCCTGGTCAGCCCGGACGCCGCCTTCCTCGACCAGGTCGCCGCCAGCATCGAGAGGTTGCTGCCGACCCTGGAACGCGCCGAGATCGCCGAGAAGTCGATCAACGGCCGCGGCGCCCTGATCCAGGTGCGCGACATGCAGCAGGCCATCGAGGTGGCCAACCGGATCGCGCCGGAACACCTCGAACTGTCGGTCGCCGACCCGCAGGCCTGGCTGCCGCAGATCCGCCATGCCGGGGCGATCTTCATGGGGCGCCACACCAGCGAGGCGCTGGGCGACTACTGCGCCGGCCCGAACCATGTCCTGCCCACCTCGGGCACCGCGCGCTTCTCGTCGCCGCTCGGCGTGTACGACTTCCAGAAGCGTTCGTCGATCATCTTCTGCTCCGAGGCCGGTGCCTCCGAGCTGGGCAAGACCGCTTCGGTGCTGGCTCGTGGTGAATCGCTGACGGCCCACGCTCGCAGCGCCGAATACCGTATCCGCGACGCGCGGCAGGGGGAGTGAGCATGAGTCGATTCTGGAGCCCGTTCGTCAAGGACCTGGTGCCGTACGTACCGGGCGAACAGCCCAAGCTGGCACGGCTGGTCAAGCTCAACACCAACGAGAACCCCTATGGCCCTTCGCCGAAGGCCCTGGAGGCGATGCGCGGCGAGTTGGGCGATGGCTTGCGCCTGTACCCCGATCCGAACAGCGATGTGCTCAAGCAGGCGGTGGCCGAGCACTACGGTATCGCCTCGAACCAGGTGTTTCTCGGCAACGGTTCGGACGAAGTGCTGGCGCACATCTTCCACGGGCTGTTCCAGCATGAAGGGCCGTTGCTGTTCCCGGACATCAGCTACAGCTTCTACCCGGTCTACTGCGGGCTGTATGGCATTCCCTTCGAGCCGGTGGCGCTGGACGAGCAGTTCCGCATCCGCATCGAAGATTACCGCACCGCCAATGCCGGCATCATCTTCCCCAATCCCAATGCGCCGACCGGGGTGTTGTTGCCGCTGGAGGCGATCGAGCAGCTGCTGCAGCACAACCGCGACTCGGTGGTGGTGGTGGACGAGGCCTACATCGATTTTGGCGGTCAGACCGCGATCAGCCTGATCGACCGCTATGACAACCTGCTGGTGACCCAGACCCTGTCCAAGTCGCGCTCGCTGGCTGGTCTGCGGGTCGGCCTGGCCGTGGGGCACCCGGACCTGATCGAGGCGCTGGAGCGGATCAAGAACAGCTTCAACTCCTATCCGCTCGATCGCCTGGCGATCGTCGGGGCGGCGGCGGCGTTCGAGGATCGGGCGTACTTCGAGAAGACCTGCCGCCAGGTGATCGAGAGCCGCGAAGCGCTGGTGGAGGCCTTGGTGGCGCGCGGGTTCGAGGTATTGCCGTCGGCGGCGAACTTCATCTTCGCGCGTCATTCGCATCAGGATGCCGCGCAGCTGGCAGCGCACCTGCGTGGCCAAGGGGTGATCGTGCGGCACTTCAAGCAGGCGCGCATCGCCCAGTACCTGCGCATCACCATCGGTACCCCCGAGCAGAACCAGGCCTTGCTGAACGCGCTGGACTGATCGCGGGTCGAACCGTGATCCCTGACGCCGGGGCCGCTATGCGGCCCCGGCGCTTTTCAGGCCGCCGACCAGGCCTGCCTCGACAGAACCGTGAGCCTCGATGACCATGAAAGACCCGAACCCCACCACGCCGCCCCAGGTCGACACCTTGCTGATCGACGCCGAAGACGATCAAGCCCAGGCTGCGCCTGTGCCCGCCATGAGGCCCTGGCTTCTGCTGCTGGGCCTGGTGCTGGTGGCCCTGAACCTGCGCCCGGCGTTGTCGAGCCTGGCGCCCATGCTCGGTCAGGTGTCCGACAGCCTGGGGCTCAATGCGTCCCAGGCCGGGCTGCTGACGACCTTGCCGGTCCTGTGCCTGGGGCTGTTCGCGCCTTTGGCGCCGGTGCTGGCCCGCCGGTTCGGTGCCGAGCGCGTGGTGCTGGGCATCTTGCTGGTGCTGGCAGGTGGCATCCTGCTGCGCAGCAGCCTGGGGGTGGCCGGCGTGTTCGTCGGCAGCCTGCTGGCCGGTGCTAGCATCGGTGTCATCGGCGTGTTGTTGCCTGGCATCGTCAAGCGCGATTTCCCCCAGCAGGCGGGCACCATGACCGGCGTCTACACCATGGCCTTGTGCCTGGGTGCGGCGCTGGCAGCCGGTGCCACGGTGCCCATCAGCCAGCATTTCGGCGACAGTTGGGAAATCGGCCTGGGCTGCTGGGCCATTCCGGCGTTGCTGGCGATGCTGATATGGGCACCCCAGGCGCGTCAGGGCCATGGCACGCACCGCGCGGTGTATCGCGTGCGCGGCCTGTGGCGCGATCCTCTGGCCTGGCAGGTGACGCTGTACATGGGCATGCAGTCGTCGCTGGCCTACATCGTCTTCGGTTGGTTGCCCTCGATCCTCATCGGGCGTGGCCTGACGCCGACCGAGGCCGGGCTGGTGCTGTCCGGGTCGGTGGTGACGCAGCTGGTCAGTTCCCTGGGCCTGCCATGGCTCGCCTCGCGCAGCAAGGACCAGCGGTTGATCATCGTGCTGGCGATGTCGACCACCTTGCTCGGGTTGTTCGGCTGCCTGTATGCGCCGCTCTCAGGGCTGTGGGGCTGGGCCATTCTGCTGGGGCTGGGGCAGGGCGGGACCTTCGCCCTGGCCCTGACCTTGATCGTGCTGCGCTCCAAAGACGCGCACGTGGCGGCCAACCTGTCGAGCATGGCACAGGGCGTGGGCTATACGCTGGCATCCATAGGGCCGTTCGCGGTCGGTGTCCTGCATGACCTGACCGGTGGCTGGAGCGTGCTGGGCTGGGTGTTCGCTGCGCTGGGGCTCGGTGCTGTGCTGTTCGGCCTGAAGGCGGGGCGGGCGTTGCATGTGCAGGTCACCAGCGAGCGGGTGTAAGGCAATGCCGCAGGTAAGTGCGAAAGCCCGTCACGTGGCCACGTCAGCGATGGATGCCGGTCTGATCGACCCGGCCGCCCAGACGATCGCGGTGAGCAAGCCGTGGTACGTCTATCTGGTAAGGGCGGCCAATGGCTCGCTCTACTGCGGCATCAGCGACGATCCGCAGCGGCGCTTCCTGGCCCATTGCAAGGGGCAGGGGGCACGCTACTTCAAGACCAGCCCGGCCCAGGCGCTGGTGTATGTCGAACGCTGGCCGGACAAGTCCGAAGCCTTGCGCCAGGAGCGGCTGGTGAAGAAGCTGCGCAAGTCGGCCAAGGAAGCGCTGGTGCGTTCGTATACGGGTGAAATCGAGCAGGCTGGCTGAACGGCCATCGTGCTGCGCGTGAAAGGGCGTCCTGCCCGCGATAGCCTCCGGTCCGTCACCGCCTGCATCGCGGGCAAGCCCGCTCCCACATAAGAATTGCGCCAGCCTGGTAAATCGGCTTTGCGATCACCTAATCCATCAAGCTAATACGTGCCTGGGTCAGGGACCTGTGGGAGCGGGCTTGCCCGCGATGGCGTCCGGCCCGTCACCGGTTGCAGGCAAGCTCGCCCCCCATAGGCCAGGACGCTGTGCGCCACCCAGGCCTGCATCCACCCAGGTCACACCTGCCGGTATCAGTCCTTGCGCCGCTTCAGCTGGTCGACCAACTGAGTCGGCAGGCCTTTGATCACCAGGGTTCCGGCCTCTTCGTCGTATTCGATCTTCGAGCCCAGCAGGTGCGACTCGAAGCTGATCGACAGTCCTTCGGCGCGTCCGGTGAAGCGCTTGAACTGGTTCAGCGTGCGCTTGTCCGCCGGGATCTCCGGCGAGAGCCCGTAGTCTTGATTGCGAATATGTTCGAAGAACGCCTTCGGCCGGTCCTCGTCGATCAGGCTGGACAGCTCTTCCAGGGTCACCGGCTCGCCCCGCTTGGTCTGGCTGGTCGCGTAGTCCACCAGGGTCTGGGTCTTCTCCCGCGCGGCCTCCTCGGGCAGGTCTTCCTGCTCGACGAAGTCGCTGAAGGCCTTGAGCAGGGTGCGGGTTTCACCAGGGCCGTCGACGCCTTCCTGGCAGCCGATGAAGTCGCGGAAGTACTCCGAGACCTTCTTGCCGTTACGCCCCTTGATGAAGGAGATGTACTGCTTGGACTGAGGATTGTTCTGCCACTCGGACAGGTTGATGCGCGCCGCCAGGTGCAGTTGCCCCAGGTCCAGGTGACGGGAAGGCGTCACGTCGAGCGTGTCGCTGACCGCCACCCCGTCGCTGTGGTGCAGCAACGCGATGGCCAGATACTCGGTCATGCCCTGCTGGTAGTGGGCGAACAGTACATGGCCGCCGGTGGAGAGGTTGGATTCCTCCATGAGCGCCTGCAGGTGTTCGACCGCCTGTTTGCTGAAGGCGGTGAAGTCCTGCTGCCCCTCTAGGTACTGTTTCAGCCAGCCGCTGAAGGGGTAGGCGCCGGACTCGCCGTGGAACAGCCCCCACGCCTTGCCTTGCTTGGCGTTGTAGCTGTCGTTCAGGTCGGCCAGCAGGTGTTCGATGGCGTCGGACCCGGTCAGCTCCGAATCGCGTGCATGCAGCACGGCCGGACTGCCGTCGGGCTTCTTGTCGATCAGGTGGACGATGCAGTGACGAATGGGCATGGAAATCTCGACTGGGTTGAGCGCGGCAAAGGGCCCAGTTTACCGCACCCCGCGCCGCTCTCGGCAGGACGATGGTCGGTCGCTGGGCAGTTGTTCGTTTTTTGTACGAATTGCGCATTTTTTGCCCGCAAACCCCCGAAAAACCTGCACAAAAGCGCTGCGTCTGCGGATATTTGTCCGCTGCTGTGGTAGCTTTGGCCGGTCGTGCGTCCTTCGGGTAGCGCATTGCTGGCAGCGTGCTCGCATGAGGTCGAACCAAACGCGGGTTTGCGTATCTACATACGCGAACGACGCGGTACGCCGGGGCCTGAGGGGCCTGGCTCGATGACCCATGTAGAACGTTGCATAACCTCTGAATTGATAGGGAAGGAACACCACCATGGCATTGACCAAAGACCAACTGATTGCCGACATCGCCGAAGCGATCGATGCGCCGAAGAACACCGCGCGCAACGCTCTGGAGCAACTGGGCCAGATCGTCGCTGATCAGCTGGAAAACGGCGCCGAGATCACCCTGCCTGGCATCGGCAAGCTGAAAGTTTCCGAGCGTCCTGCCCGTACCGGCCGCAACCCTTCGACTGGCGCTGCCATCGAAATCGCTGCCAAGAAAGTCGTCAAGTTCGTGCCGGCCAAAGGCCTGACCGACGCCGTCAACAAGTAATTGTCGACGCGTGACTGAAAGCCGCGCCCGGGGTGACCCCGGCGCGGCTTTTTCATGCCTGGGATTTGCCGGAGCGGCGCGCCTGCCAGGCACGGCGTCCAGCCTCGTCGTAAAAGCTCCAGGCGACCACGCGACTCTGCTTCTGCCCCTGGCCCATCTCGATCACCCGCCGTGCCACCGCGCCGGCCTTGTTCAGCGCCGCCTCGATGCCGGGCAGGTTGCTGGCCTTGGACACCAGGCTGGAGAACCACAGCACCTGCTGGCCCACGGACACGCTTTCGCCGATCAGCTGGGTGACGAAGCGGATCTCGCCCCCCTCGCACCACAGCTCGTTGTTCTGTCCGCCGAAATTCAGGACGGGCAGGGTACGCTTGGGGTCCTGCTTGCCAAGGTTCTTCCACTTGCGCTGACTGCCCCGTGTCGCTTCTTCCCGTGACGCGTGGAACGGTGGATTGCACAGGGTCAGGTCCAGGCGCTCCTCGGGCTTGAGCAGCCCCTGCAGGATGTGACGGCGCTCGGCTTGCTGGCGCAACTCGATGAACTTGCCCAGCCCGTTGGCCTGGACGATGGTCGCGGCGGCGGCCAGTGCGACCGGATCGATGTCCGAGCCGATGAAGCGCCAGCGGTAGTCGGCGTTGCCGAGCAACGGATAGATGCAGTTGGCACCGACCCCGACGTCCAGGGCACGCACTTGTGCGCCGCGTGGAATGTCACCGCCGTTGTCCTCGGCGAGCAGGTCGGCCAGCACGTGTACGTAGTCGGCGCGACCGGGAATCGGCGGGCAGAGGTAGTCCGCCGGAATGTCCCAGTGCTGGATGCCGTAGTGCGCCTTGAGCAGCGCACGGTTGAAGACCCGCACCGCCTCGGGGTTGGCGAAGTCGATGCTCGGGTTGCCGTACGGATTGACCAGGGTGAAGCGGGCCAGGTCCGGGTGCACCTCGATGAGGCTGGGAAAGTCGTATCGCCCGGTGTGGCGGTTGCGCGGGTGGAGGGTCGGTTTCTGGGTCAAGGGAGGGTCCTGAAGAAGCATGGCTTGCCGGAGGCGGAGCGGATACGACGAAGGGGCTGCCAGGCAGCCCCTCCAGTCAGATCGTGTTGCGTGTCGTCACCTTACAACGCAGCGATCCGGGCGTGCTGTTCGGTGAAGTTCGCCAGCGCCTGCTCGGCTTCCGCCAGCTTGGCGCGCTCCTTGTCGATCACCGTCGGCGGCGCCTTGTCGACGAAGGCGGCGTTGGACAGCTTGCCGCCGACGCGCTGGACTTCGCCTTGCAGACGCTGGATCTCCTTGTTCAGGCGAGCCAGTTCGGCATCCTTGTCGATCAGCCCGGCCATCGGCACCAGCACCTGCAGGTCGCCGACCAGGGCCGTGGCCGACAGCGGCGCTTCGTCCTGCTCGCCCAGCACCGTGAAGGATTCGACCTTGGCCAGCTTCTTCAGCAGCGCCTCGTTCTCCTGCAGGCGGCGCTGGTCGTCGGCACTGGCGTTCTTCAGGAACAGCGGCAGTGGCTTGCCCGGGCCGATGTTCATCTCGGCGCGGATGTTGCGCAGGCCGACCATCAGTTCCTTGAGCCACTCGATGTCGCCTTCGGCGGCGCTGTCGATACGGCTCTCGTTGGCCACCGGCCACGGTTGCAGCATCAGTGTCTTGCCCTGCACACCGGCCAGCGGCGCGATGCGCTGCCAGATCTCTTCGGTGATGAACGGCATGAACGGGTGCGCCAGGCGCAGCGCCACTTCCAGGACCCGCACCAGGGTGCGACGGGTGCCGCGGGCGCGCTCGACCGGGGCGTTCTCGTCCCACAACACAGGCTTGGACAGCTCCAGGTACCAGTCGCAGTACTGGTTCCAGATGAACTCGTAGAGCGCCTGGCTGGCCAGGTCGAAGCGGAACTGCTCGAGCTGGCGCGTGACTTCGGCTTCGGTGCGCTGCAGCTGCGAGATGATCCAGCGGTCGGCCAGGGACAGCTCGACCGGCTCGCCGTTCTGGCCGCAGTCCTCGCCCTTGTCCAGCACGTAGCGGGCGGCGTTCCAGATCTTGTTGCAGAAGTTGCGGTAGCCCTCGACGCGGCCCATGTCGAACTTGATGTCACGCCCGGTCGAGGCCAGCGAGCAGAAGGTGAAGCGCAGGGCGTCGGTGCCGTAGCTGGCGATGCCCTCGGGGAACTCGGCCTTGGTCTGCTTGGCGATCTTGTCGGCCAGCTTGGGCTGCATCAGGCCGCTGGTGCGCTTCTCGAGCAGGGCGTCGAGGGTGATGCCGTCGACGATGTCCAGCGGGTCCAGGACGTTGCCCTTGGACTTGGACATCTTCTGGCCCTGGCCATCGCGCACCAGGCCGTGGACGTACACGGTCTTGAACGGCACCTGCGGCGTGCCATCCTCGTTCTTCACCAGGTGCAGGGTCAGCATGATCATGCGCGCGACCCAGAAGAAGATGATGTCGAAGCCGGTCACCAGCACGTCGGTGGAGTGGAATTTCTTCAGGAACTCGGTCTGCTCGGGCCAGCCGAGCGTCGAGAAGGTCCACAGCCCGGAGCTGAACCAGGTGTCGAGCACGTCGTCGTCCTGGCGCAGCGCGACGTCGTCGCCCAGGCCGTGGCGCGCGCGGACCTCCTGCTCGCTGCGGCCGACGTAGACCTGGCCGGCCTCGTCGTACCAGGCCGGGATGCGATGGCCCCACCACAGCTGGCGGCTGATGCACCAGTCCTGGATGTCACGCATCCAGGAGAAGTACATGTTCTCGTACTGCTTGGGCACGAACTGAATGCGCCCGTCCTCGACGGCAGCGATGGCCGGTTCGGCCAGCGGCTTGGTCGACACGTACCACTGGTCGGTCAGCCACGGCTCGATGACGGTGCCGGAACGGTCGCCCTTGGGCACCTTCAGCGCGTGGTCGTCGATGCCGACCAGCAGGCCGGCGGCGTCCAGGTCGGCGACGATCTGCTTGCGCGCGGCGAAGCGGTCCAGGCCGGCGTACTGGGCGGGCAGGGTGGTGTCGAACGCCTCGTTGAGCGAGCCGTCGAGGTTGAACGCCTGGGCACTGGCCAGCACCGTGGCGTTCTTGTCGAAGATGTTCAGCAACGGCAGGGCATGGCGTTTGCCGACTTCGTAGTCGTTGAAGTCGTGGGCCGGGGTGATCTTGACGCAGCCGGTCCCGAATTCAGGGTCGCAGTAGTCGTCGGCGATGATCGGGATGCGGCGACCGACCAGCGGCAGCTCGACGAACTGGCCGATCAGGGCCTGGTAGCGCTCGTCGTTGGGGTTGACCGCGACGGCGGCGTCGCCCAGCAGGGTTTCCGGACGCGTGGTGGCGACCACCAGATGGTCCTTGCCTTCGGCCGTGGTGGCACCGTCGGCCAACGGGTAGCGCAGGTTCCACAGGTGGCCTTTCTCGTCGTGGTTTTCCACTTCGAGGTCGGAGATGGCGGTGTGCAGCTTGGTGTCCCAGTTGACCAGGCGCTTGCCGCGGTAGATCAGGCCGTCCTCGTGCAGGCGCACGAAGGCTTCCTTGACCGCTTCGGACAGGCCGTCGTCCATGGTGAAGCGCTCACGGCTCCAGTCGACGGACGAGCCCAGGCGACGGATCTGACGGCTGATGTTGCCACCGGACTGGCCCTTCCATTCCCAGACCTTCTCCAGGAACTGCTCGCGCCCCAGGTCATGGCGATTCTGGCCCTTGGCCTCGAGCTGGCGCTCGACCAGCATCTGGGTCGCGATACCGGCATGGTCGGTGCCGGGCTGCCACAGCGTGTCACGGCCTTGCATGCGGCGGAAACGGATCAGGGCGTCCATGATCGCGTTGTTGAAGCCGTGGCCCATGTGCAGGCTGCCGGTCACGTTCGGCGGCGGGATCATGATGGTGTAGGGCTCGCCCGCACCTTGTGGGGCGAAGTAGTTTTCCGACTCCCAAGTGTTGTACCAGGAAGTTTCGATGGCGTGCGGCTGGTAGGTCTTATCCATGCGCGGCGGGACCCTATGGCATTTGTCCGGGAAAAGCCGGGCAGTATAGCGGAGGGGGGTGGGGCAGGCCACAGGCGGTGGGCACGGAGGTGTGAGCTATAAGCTGTGAGCTGCAAGCTGCAAGCTGACGGTGGTGCGGTGCGTCAGGTGTTGACTGGGCGTGGGGGCGGCGCTGATGCTCTGGCTTGCGGCTTGCGGCTTGCGGCTTGCGGCTTGCGGCTTGCGGCTTGCGGCTCACTCCGACCGCTTGAGCAGGCGCTCCAGGCGCGCATCGAGGCGGCGCTTGATTTCGGTTTCGATGTGCGGGGTGAAGTCGTTGATCACGTCCTGCATGATCTGCTGGGCGGCGGCGCGCAGGTCGGCGTCCAGGTGCAGCAGGGTGTCCTGGCGACGGGCCTGGGCCGTGTCGGCAGGCGGCGTGGCACCGACCGGGACGAGGTCGGTGACGACAGGTTCGACGGTCACGGCAAGGGGCGCAGGCGTGACCTGCTCGACGGTCTCGGTCAGCAGGGGCGGCTGGAGGTCATGCTCGCCGAGCAACTGGCGAATCGATTCCAGGTCGTCCAGCAGGTGCGTGGAGCGGGGCAGGTGCGCAGGCTTGTCCATCGGCGTCAGAGTCGTTGTAGGCGGTGGTTGTGCAGAGCATAGCCCTGTTCACGGTAGAAACGGAACCGTTCTCGCGCCGCCTGGCGACTGCCCGGCTCCTCGACGACGATCTCGGCGATGCGCTCGAACTGGCCGACGAAGGCCGGCACCTCGGCGCCCAGGTTGATCAGCAGGCCACCGCGCGCTCCGACGTCGGCACCGATGCCCAGCACCACCGGCCCCTCGGCGTTTTCCTCGACCCGGTCATGGGGCACGAAGGCCTCGCCCTTGAACTGCCAGAGCTGCTGGTCGAGCGCGTCACGCTGCTCGGCATCCTGGCAGTGCAGGTACACCGGGTGGCCGAGCCGCCAGGCCTTTTCGCAGAGCTTGCAGGCGAATTCCAGCCGCGCCGGCAGGGCGTGGGTGGGCAGGATGTAGAAGTCGACTTGGCTCATGGGAACACGGCGGGCCGACACCGTGTGAGGGTGTCGGCCTTCGGCCTCAGGCCTCGATGCGGTCGAGCAGGTACTGGGTCAGCAGGGGCACGGGACGGCCGCTGGCGCCCTTGTCCTTGCCGCCGCTGATCCAGGCGGTCCCGGCGATGTCCAGGTGCGCCCAGGCGTAGGTCTTGGCGAAGCGCGACAGGAAGCAGCCCGCCGTGATGGAGCCGGCCTTGGGGCCGCCGATGTTGGCGATGTCGGCGAACGGACTGTCCAGCTGTTCCTGGTACTCGTCGAACAGCGGCAGCTGCCAGGCACGGTCGTCGGCGCGCTTGCCGGCGGACAGCAACTGCTCCACCAGCGCGTCGTCGTTGCCCATCAGGCCCGACACATGGCTGCCCAGGGCCACGATGCAGGCGCCGGTCAGGGTGGCGATGTCGATCACCGCGCGGGGCTTGAAGCGCTCGGCGTAGGTCAGGGTATCGCACAGCACCAGGCGGCCTTCGGCGTCGGTGTTGAGGATCTCGACGGTCTGCCCGCTCATGGTGGTGACGATGTCGCCAGGGCGCGTGGCGCCACCGCTGGGCATGTTCTCGGCGCAGGCCAGCAGGCACACCAGGTTGATCGGCAGCTCCAGCTCCAGGACCGCGCGCAGGGTACCGAAGACGCTGGCGGCGCCGCCCATGTCGTACTTCATCTCGTCCATGCCGGCGCCGGGCTTGAGGCTGATGCCGCCGGTGTCGAAGGTGATGCCCTTGCCCACCAGCACGAAGGGCTGTTCGGACTTCTTCGCGCCCTGGTAGTTGAGCACGATCAGCCGGGGTGGCTGGTCGCTGCCCTGGCCGACGGCGTAGAAGGCGCCCATGCCCAGGTCCTTGATCTTCTTCTCGTCGAGGACGTCGACCTTGAGCTTCTTGTGGGCCTTGCCCAGGTCCTTGGCCTGTTCGGCGAGGAAGCTGGGGTGGCAGATGTTCGGCGGCAGGTTGCCCAGGTCGCGGGTGTAGGCCATGCCACCGGCAATGGCGCGGGCATGGCGCACGGCGCGCTCGGCCTCGTCCACGGCCACGTCGTCGACCAGCAGGGCGAGCTTCTTCAGGGCACGCGGCTCGGCCTTGGTGAGCTTGAAACGGTCGAACACGTATTCGCTGTCGAGCAGCGTCTCGGCCAGCAGGCGGTATTTGCCATAGTGGCCTTCGCGGCCCTCGACACGCAGGTCGTCGAAGGCCAGGGTCGCGTCGCTGCCGGCCAGGTTCTTCAAGGCGCCGGCGACGGCCGTGACCAGCTTGCGCCAGGCGCGATCGCCGAGCGCGTCTTCCTTGCCATGCCCGACCAGCAGCACGCGCTCGGCCTTGACCCCGGACAGGCCTTGCAGCAGCAGGGTCTGGCCCGGCTTGCCGGCCAGGTCGCCACGGGCCAGCACGCGGCTGAGTTCGCCGCCGCTGGCCGCGTCGATGGCCTGGGCGCTACGGCCCAGAACCTGGCCTTCGCCGATCGCCAGGACCAGGGTGGCAGTTTTCACCGATGCAGCCGCTGCGCTCTTTACAACCAGTTCCATGTCAGGATCCCCGAATGTTCGATCTGTGGGCGGCCTGTTCGAGCCTGCCCGGCGGAGCTGGCCGCGCGAACGCAGGCCAGTCGAAAAGCTGCCAGTTTGAGCCTGCGGCGGGCGCGCTGACAACCCCGGCATGACAGGTCGCGCGTCGTGCAGTGACAGGCGCGGTCAATCACAGGATAATGCGCGCACTTCACGAGGCGGCCCGCCGCTGGCGAACCGGCCTTGGTAGCCGCTGTCTGTACCCATTGTCCGGCTGTTCGTCCCTGACAACCCAGGAGTGTCTGGTTTGATCGTCTTCCGTTATCTTTCCCGCGAGGTCCTGGTGACCTTGAGCGCCGTCAGCGCCGTGCTGCTGGTGATCATCATGAGCGGGCGCTTCATCAAGTACTTGGCCCAGGCGGCCCAGGGCGCGCTCGATCCTGGCGTGCTGTTCATGATCATGGGCTTCCGTCTGCCCGGCTTCCTGCAGCTGATCCTGCCACTGGGGCTGTTTCTCGGCATCCTGCTGGCCTATGGACGGTTGTACCTGGAAAGCGAGATGACCGTGCTCTCGGCCACCGGCATGAGCCAGCAGCGTCTGCTGGCCCTGACCCTGGCTCCGGCCGCGCTGATCGCCGTGCTGGTGGCCTGGCTGAGCCTGAGCCTGGCGCCGGTCGGCGTGGCGCAGGTGCAGAAGATCATCAGCCAGCAGGACGCGCTGACCGAATTCGACACCCTGGTGCCGGGTCGCTTCCAGACCTTGCGCGACGGCACGCGGGTGACCTACACCGAAGAGCTGTCCGATGACCGTGCCAACCTCGGTGGCGTGTTCATTTCCGAAAAGCGCCTGAACCAGGACAAGACCAAGGAGCGGGGGCCGTCGGTCCTGGTCGCCGAGCGGGGGCACCAGGAGGTGCGCCCTGACGGCAATCGCTACCTGATCCTGGAGAACGGCTACCGCTACGACGGTAATCCGGGCGAGGCCGATTACCGTGCCATCCAGTACGACACCTATGGCGTGCTGCTGCCCAAGCCGGAAGTCAGCGAGGAAGTCACCGAGCGTGAAGCCATTCCGACGATGCAACTGCTTGGCCAGGAGGGGCTGCGCGAGCGGGCCGAGCTGCAATGGCGCCTGTCGTTGCCGATCCTGGTGTTCATCGTGACCCTGATGGCCGTGCCGCTGTCGCGGGTCAATCCACGTCAAGGCCGCTTCCTCAAGCTGCTGCCGGCGATTCTTCTGTACATGGCGTACCTGACGATGTTGATTTCCGTGCGTGGCGCCCTGGAGAAGGGCAAGCTGCCCATCGGCCTGGGCATGTGGTGGGTCCACGGGGTGTTCCTGCTGATCGGCCTGGCGCTGCTGTACTGGGAGCCGCTCAAGCTCAAGCGCGCCGCCCGCCGTGCGGGGGTGGCCCAATGACCAAGCTGGATCGCTACATCGGCACCAGCGTGCTGCTGGCCATCCTGGCGGTGCTGGGCATCATCCTCGGCCTGGCCTCGCTGTTCGCCTTCATCGACGAGATGGGCGACCTGAGCGATACCTACACCTTGTGGGAGGCCGGCTGGTACGTGCTGCTGACCGCGCCGCGTCGGCTGTACGACATGCTGCCGATGGCCGCGCTGATCGGCTGCCTGATCGGCCTGGGCACGCTGGCCAGCAGCAGCGAACTGACCATCATGCGCGCCGCGGGCGTGTCGATCGGGCGGATCGTCTGGGCGGTCATGAAGCCGATGCTGGTACTGATGCTGGCCGGTCTGCTGATCGGCGAGTACGTGGCCCCGGCCACCGAGAACGCTGCCCAGGCCCGTCGCTCGCTGGCCCAGGGCGCGGGCGAGTCGCAAAGCTCCAAGCACGGCATGTGGCATCGCCAGGGCGAAGAGTTCGTGCACATCAACTCGGTCCAGCCCAATGGGTTGCTGCTGGGGGTGACGCGTTATCGCTTCGACGACCAGCGCAAGATCCTCAGCGCCAGCTTCGCGCGCCGTGCCACCTATGCGACCGATCACTGGACGCTCAACGAGGTCAGCACGACTTGGTTCCGGGGCGATCACACCGAAGTGGTCAAGGCCGACGAAGAGCGCTGGGACGTGTCGGTCACGCCTGAGCTGCTCAACACCGTGATCCTGGCGCCCGAGTCGCTGTCCATCACGGGGCTGTGGGACTACATCCACTACCTCAGCGACCAGGGGCTGAACAACGCCCGTTACTGGCTGGCGTTCTGGACCAAGATCCTGCAGCCGGCGGTAACGGCAGCGCTGGTGCTGATGGCGATCTCGTTCATCTTCGGGCCGCTGCGTTCGGTGACGTTGGGGCAGCGGGTGTTCACCGGCGTGCTGGTGGGCTTCGTGTTCCGCATTGCTCAGGACCTGCTCGGCCCGTCGAGCCAGGTGTTCGGCTTCCCGCCCCTGTTGGCCGTGCTGTTGCCGGCCGGCATCTGCGCCCTGGCCGGGGTCTGGTTGTTGCGTCGGGCCGGCTAAGCGGCAGTGCCTGGCAAGCGGTCTCTATGGCCGCTTGCTGGGCCGTGCAGCCCTGCACCCGTGCGGCGCTGCAGGATCTATCGCGGCACAGGGGCCGCTCCTACACCCGTAGCGCTACCGCGGCGATGCTGGCCATCACGGTCCCTGTGGAAGATTCTATGGTTTCTGCCAAGTGCCTTGCAGGCCTAATCGCGGCACAGGGGCCGCTCCTACACCCATAGCCCCACCGCGGCGATGCTGGCCATCGCGGTCCCTGTGGAAGATTCTATGGTTTCTGCCAAGTGCCTTGCAGGCCTAATCGCGGCACAGGGGCCGCTCCTACACCCGTAGCCTCACCGCGGCGATGCAGGCCATCGCGGTCCTGTGGGAGCGGGCTTGCCCGCGATAGGGCCCTCGAAGACAATCCAAGCTCTCGACCTCCAGCAGGCAGATCGACGCTCCCGAGTAGCCTTAGCCCTGACGCTTGGGCAATCGCACCAGCCGGCTGCCTGAACACAGGTCATGCCAGCAGCGCCGCTGTCCGTCACGCAGCGCCCAGGCAACTCCCAGCCCAAGACACCCCCACGAGACGACCGCGACCACGAAGCGCACCGCGGCCTGGCGCAGGCTGAGCGCACCGCCGGCTTCGTCTTGAACCCGCACCCGCCACACCTGCATGCCCAGGGTCTGTCCGCCGCGCATCCAGAACAGGGCGAAAAACCCGAACAGCACCCCCAGCAACACAAGCCTCAGCCATGGATCGCCATCCAGGACGCCGGCCTCGCTCAACGCCCGCAGACGTGCCTCCCCCAGGATGGCCATCCGCGCCAGTGTGTACAGGCCTGCGGTCACCACCAGCAGCGCGATGCACAGCAGGCCGTCATAGGCCATGGCCGCCAGCCGGACACCAAGCCCCGCGGGCGGAAGGTCCCCAGCGGGGCGCGAGAGGGGGCGGGTCATGAACAGGCACTCTGTGGCAAAGCGGGCAGTTTCAAGAAGACGAAAAAAACCCCCGCACAGGGCGAGGGCTCTTTCGACGACGCGCGATTACTCGGCGACTTGTACTTTGTCGGCCTGCATGCCTTTCTGGCCCTGCACGGCTTCGAAGGTGACCTTCTGGCCTTCCTTCAGGCTCTTGAAGCCATTACCTTCGATGGCACGGAAGTGCACGAAGAGGTCTGCACCGGATTCTGGAGTGATGAAGCCGTAACCCTTTTCGTCGTTGAACCACTTGACGGTACCGTTCTGACGCGTAGCCATTGTCTTATTTCCTTTGAAACCTAAATGAGATGACAGTTGCTTTCATACAGGTATGAAAGTGCACTGGGCCGGGTTGCGGAAAGTAGGACGACGAACGGGTTGTAGCAGGTTATGGCTACTGGCCCAGGTCACGAACTGTTGCGACCCACGCAAACACAGTGAGCCGACTCTACGCCAACTTCAGCGACAAATACAAGCCCTCTCAGACACCCTTGCGACACCCCTTGGCCGACCGCCTCACAAGCGCCTGAAAGCCGCGTGGCACCTGGGCCGAAGACCTGCCGCGCAAGCGCACGGCAGGTTCGAAAACGAACAGGCCGTGCTGCCCTGTCGTTGTTACCGACCGCGGTAGTAACGCGTCTGCACGAAGGGCATCGGGCTCGGTATCACCGGTACCTGCTTGCCGCGCACGACGGCGAACAACGGGTGCGTCTCGCTTGCTGCCTGGGTCTCGAGATAGGCCATGGCCACGGGCGCCCCACGCGTCGGGCCGTAGCCGCCGCTGCACACCGTCCCCACGACACGTCCCTGGTCATCGACGATCTCGGCCCCTTCGCGTACCGGCGTGCGTTCCTGGACCAGCAGCCCCGTCCGCTTGCGTGCGAGGCCCTGGGTGAACTGCGCCAGTACAGGGTCGGCGCCCGGGAACCCGCCGGCCCGCGCGCCCTCGGTGCGACGGACCTTGGAAATCGCCCAGCCCAGGCCTGCTTCCAGCGGCGTGGTAGCGACGCTCATGTCGTGCCCGTACAGGCACAGGCCAGCCTCCAGGCGCAGCGAGTCGCGGGCCCCTAGGCCGATCGCCTCGACCTGCGGGTAAGTCAGCAGACGACGGGCCAGGGCTTCGGCAGCCGGGGCGGGCACCGAGATCTCGAAGCCGTCCTCGCCGGTGTAGCCCGAACGGCTGACGATGCAGTTCTCTCCCAGCAGGCGCACTTCGCGCACCTGCATGAACGTCATCGAGGCCACCTCGGGCGCCAGGTCTTCCAGAACTTGCACGGCAGCCGGCCCTTGCAGGGCCAGCAGCGCGCGTTCCTCGAACAGTGCATGGATGTCGCACTGTCCCTCCAGGTGTTGGCGCAGGTGTGCCAGGTCCTGGTCCTTGCAGGCGGCGTTGACCACCAGCAGCAACCGGTCCGGCCCCAGTCGGGCCACCATCAGGTCATCGAGAATGCCGCCGTTCGAGTCGGTGAACAGTGCATAACGTTGCAGGCCCTGGGGCAGGTCGAGGATGTCCACCGGCACCAGGGTCTCCAGGGCCGCGGCGGCCTGCTCGCCGACCAGCAGGATCTGGCCCATGTGCGAAACGTCGAACAGTCCGGCCTGCGCACGGGTGTGCAGGTGCTCCTTGAGCACGCCCAGCGGATACTGCACCGGCATCTCGTAGCCGGCGAAGGGCACCAGGCGCGCGCCCAGCTCGACGTGCAGTGCATGCAGCGGGGTCTTGTGTAATGTGTCGCTCATGCTGACTCCTCAGGCGTCCTGATAGCTTTCGACCGATGGGCAGGCGCACACCAGGTTGCGATCGCCGAAGACGTTGTCGACCCGGCCCACCGGCGGCCAGTACTTGTCCTGCACCAGGCTCGGGACCGGGTACACGGCCTGCTCGCGCCCGTAGCCGTGCGGCCAGTCGCCAACCAGTTCAGCGGCCGTGTGCGGCGCGTTCTTCAAGGGGTTGTCCTCACGGTCCGCGTGGCCGGCCTCGATGGCGCGGATCTCCTCGCGGATGCGGATCATCGCTTCGCAGAAGCGCTCCAGCTCATGCAACGATTCGCTTTCGGTAGGCTCGATCATCAAGGTGCCCGCCACCGGGAACGACATGGTCGGGGCGTGGAAGCCGAAGTCGATCAATCGCTTGGCGACATCGTCCACCGTGATGCCGCTGGTCTCTTTCAGGGGCCGCAGGTCGAGGATGCACTCGTGCGCCACCAGGCCGTTGCTGCCGGCGTACAGCACCGGGTAGTGCGCTTCCAGGCGGCGGGCGATGTAGTTGGCGTTGAGGATGGCGACCTGAGAGGCACGCTTCAGGCCGCTGCCGCCCATCATGCGGATGTACATCCAGGTGATCGGCAGGATGCTGGCGCTGCCGAACGGCGCGGCGCAGACCACGCCGTCGGCATTGCCCAGGCGCGCGTGACCCGGCAGGAACGGCGCCAGGTGCGCCTTGACGCCGATCGGCCCGACACCCGGCCCGCCACCCCCGTGGGGAATGCAGAAGGTCTTGTGCAGGTTGAGGTGGGAGACGTCGCCGCCGAACTGGCCTGGTGCACACAGCCCGACCATCGCGTTCATGTTGGCACCGTCGATGTACACCTGGCCGCCTTGGGCGTGGATGATGGCGCAGATGTCCTTGATCGCTTCCTCGAACACGCCATGGGTGGACGGGTAGGTGATCATCAGCGCGGCCAGGTGGGTGCCATGCTGTTCGGCCTTGGCCCGCAAGTCGGCCAGATCGACGTTGCCCCGTGCGTCGCAGGCGGTCACCACCACGCGCATGCCCGCCATGTGCGCGGTAGCCGGGTTGGTGCCATGGGCCGAAGACGGGATCAGGCACACGTCACGGTGCGCCTCGCCACGGCTGCGGTGGTAGGCACGGATCGCCAGCAAGCCGGCATATTCGCCTTGGGAGCCGGCGTTGGGCTGCAGCGAAACGGCGTCGTAGCCGGTCGCGGCACAGAGCATCGCTTCGAGCTCGTCGGTGAGCTGACGGTACCCCTGGCTCTGCTCGGCAGGCACGAACGGGTGCACGTTGGCAAAGGCCGGCCAGGTGACCGGGATCATCTCGCTGGCGGCATTGAGCTTCATGGTGCAGGAGCCCAGCGGGATCATGCTGCGGTCCAGGGCCAGGTCCTTGTCGGCCAGGCGCCGCAGGTAGCGCATCAGCTCAGTTTCGCTGTGGTGACGATTGAACACCGGGTGCTGCAGGAAGGCCGATTGGCGCAGCAGGTGCGCTGGCAGCGGGGAGGCCGACGCCTCGGCCAGGGCCTCGAAATTCGGACACGCTTGCTGCTCGGCGAACAAGGCCCAGAGCGCCTCGACGTCGGCTGGCGTGGTGGTTTCGTCCAGCGACAGGCCCAGGTGCCGGTCATCGATCACCCGCAGGTTGATCTGCTGCGACCGGGCGCGGTCATGCAACTGCGCCGTGGCGCTGCCCGTGGCCAGGGTCAGGGTGTCGAACCAGGCCTGGGTGACCACGTTCACGCCCAGCTGACGCAGCCCGGCAGCGAGGATACTGGTCAGGGAGTGCGTGCGTCGGGCGATGCGCGTCAGTCCGGCCGGGCCGTGGTACACCGCATACATGCTGGCGATGTTGGCCAGCAGGACTTGCGCCGTGCAGATGTTGCTGGTGGCCTTCTCGCGGCGGATGTGTTGCTCGCGGGTCTGCATGGCCAGGCGCAGTGCCGGTGCGCCGAAGCGGTCGACCGACACGCCGACCAGTCGCCCTGGCATGTCGCGCTTGAACGCATCGCGGGTGGCGAAGTAGGCCGCATGCGGGCCGCCGAACCCCAGGGGTACACCGAAGCGCTGGGCCGTGCCGATGGCCACGTCGGCACCGAATTCACCGGGTGGCGTCAACAAGGTCAGCGCCAGCAGGTCGGCGGCGACCACCACCAGGGTGTTGACCCCATGCAGGCGCTCCACCAAGGCACGGTGATCGACCACGTCACCTTGGCTGGCGGGGTATTGCAGCAGGGCGCCGAAGAACGACGTCTCGGCCGGCCAGGCCTGCTCGTCGCCTACCACGATCTCGATGCCCAGCGGCGCGGCGCGGGTGCGCAGCACATCCACGGTTTGTGGATGGCAATGGCAGGAGACGAAGAACGCCTCGCTGGCCTTGTTCTTCGACAGACGCTTGCAGAAGGTCATGGCCTCGGCCGCCGCCGTGGCTTCGTCGAGCAGCGAGGCGTTGGCGATGGGCAGCCCGGTGAGGTCGCTGATCAGCGTCTGGAAATTGAGCAACGCCTCCAGGCGGCCCTGGGAAATCTCCGGCTGGTAGGGGGTATAGGCGGTGTACCAGGCCGGGTTTTCCAGCAGGTTGCGCAGGATCGGCGCAGGGGTATGGCAGTTGTGGTAACCCTGGCCGATGAAACTCCTGAACAGGTGGTTGCGCTCGGCGATGGCCTTGAGTGCGGCCAGGGCATGGGCCTCGCTTTGCCCATCGCCCGCAGGCAGGACGCTGCTGCCCTTGATGCCTGCAGGAATGACGGCGTCGGTCAGCGCGTCGAGCGAGTCGAAGCCCAGGGTCTGGAGCATGACCTGCTCGTCGTCGTGGTCAGGGCCGATGTGGCGGCTGACGAATTCGTTGGCGGTGCCAAGTGTATGGGACATGGTGCTGTTAGCCTCGACCTGGGGTGATCGTTCGGTGAAGCGCACGGCGTCAGAAAGAAGCCCACGGGTCAGGAGGGCAGTGCGTCGTGCTGCTTGAAGTGCTCGACGTTCTGCGTAGCAATAACGCGGCCAACCTGTAGAGAACCCTCCGTTCATCGAGTCCTGACCCAGCCCCGGCCTGAAAGAAGGGGTGTGTTTCTTCCTTTCTCATGACGCCGAGACGATAGGAGGCCTGGACCAAGCGCCCGCGCACGGGCCCACGTGTATTGACTGTAACGAAATCATTCCAAAGCTGCAGAAGCACGTCCTGGTCGACCCTGGCACCATCTGGATCTAACACTAGAATGCTTGCTTCTATGCGTCTGGAACGCTATCGATACACCGTATCGAAATCGTTCCAGTCAGCCCAGGCCGCGAATACCGTACTTGCGCAGGCGATGGGCGATTGCCGTGTGCGAGGTCTCCAGGCGAGCCGCCAGCAGACGCGTCGAAGGAAAGCTGACGTAGAGTTTTTGCAGCAAGTCGCGCTCGAAGGCTTCCACGGCCTGCTCGAGGCTGATCACGTCGCTGTCCTGTCTGCCGGCCACCGAGGTGCCAGCGATATCGAGGTCATCGATCCCTACCCAGGGGCCTTCACAGATGGCCGCCGCTCGGAAGATCACGTTCTGCAACTGGCGCACGTTGCCTGGCCAGGGATTGGCCGCCAGCGCCGCATGGGTGGCCGTGGCCAGGCGACAGGCCGGGCGCTGGATCTGGGCGCAGGCCTGCTGCATGAACATGTGCGCCAGCAGCAGGATGTCCTGACCGCGCTCGCGCAGGGGCGGCACCTGGAGGTTCAGCACGTTCAGGCGATAGAACAGGTCTTCACGGAAACTGCCCTGGGCCACCATGGCTTCCAGGTCGCGATGGGTCGCGCTGACGATGCGCACGTCCACCTTGATCTCGCGGTCGCCCCCCACCCGGCGAAACGTGCCGTCGCTGAGAAAGCGCAGCAGCTTGGCCTGCAGGTAGGGCGACATCTCGCCGATCTCGTCGAGAAACACCGTGCCGTGGTTGGCCAGCTCCATCAACCCCGGCTTGCCCCCGCGTTGGGCGCCGGTGAAGGCGCCAGGCGCGTAGCCGAACAGCTCGCTCTCGGCCAGGCTTTCCGGCAGCGCCGCGCAGTTGAGTGCCAGGAAAGGCCCGTTGCGGCGACTGCTGGCGGCATGGCAGCCGCGGGCCACCAGCTCTTTGCCAGTGCCCGTTTCGCCTTGCACCAGCAAGGGCGCTTCCAGAACGGCGACCCGCAGGGCGCGCGCCTTGAGGGTGCGGATGGCGGTCGATTCGCCAAGCAAGGCGTCGAAGCCTTCGGCATGGCCATGGTGCAGGGCCGACAGTCGCTCGCCCATACGCTGTGGTGGATACAGCGTCAGCAGCCCGCCGGCATCGGTGATCGGCGTGGCATCGAGCAGCAGGCTCTGGCCGTCGAGCTGCATCTCGCGCATCGGCAGGCGGAAGTTGTTGTCGAGCAGCGCCTGGTGCAAGGCCGGATCGCCGAACAGCTCGCCGATCGAGCGTCCGGCCGATTCACGCCCGCACAGCGCGATGAACGCCGGGTTGGCCAGCAGCACCTGGCCGGCGCGATCGACGGCCAGCACCGGATCGCTCATGGCCGCCAGCAGGGCATCGAGCTGCAGGTGACGGCGCTGCCCTGGCAGGATGTCGACCACCTCCACGGCCTGCACGCCGCTTACCTCGAACAGGGCATCGTGCAACTCTTCGAGGACCGCCGGGCTCAGGGTGGGGGCATCGATGTAGACGTTGGGCGGCACCATCTCCACGGCATCGAGATTGAGGTGGCGCGCGCCGAGCAGTGCCAGGACTTCCTGGGTGATGCCGACGCGGTCGATGAAGCTGACATGGATGCGCATGGAGGGAAAGCCGAGGGGGTAGATGCGCGCAGTATGCCTTGGGTCTGGCGACGATGTGGAGGAATCGGTGGGTTTGGCTGGCCTGGCAGGCAGAGCGGCAGATCCGCCGGACAATCCAGGCTGCCAAAGGGGGTGCAGGTGGTAATTTCGGGGGCCCTGACGGGCGCTGTCGAGGCCGGGTGGCCGCTGCCTGACCGGCCTGTGCCACCTTCCCGGTCTTCGTGCTACACCAGATGCTCCGGCTTGACGGGATCGCCCGAATGCACGTCCAGCTGGGCACGGACGTCCTCGAACATCGCATCGTAGGACGCGTGCGCCGACACGAGGCCGTCATTGCTGGGCAGTCCGTACTGATGTGCGATGCGGGTGGCGTGGCGGGCGAAGTCGAACGCCTGGTCCTTGGCCAGGAAGAACGTCTCGTCCAGCGCCGTGTTCTGGACCGTGCCGTGCAGCCTGAACTGCATGCCCTTGCCCTCCTGCGGATCCTGGGCGACTTCGTAGTCCAGGCTCAGCGCGTAGCTGTGATCGTCCTTGTTCAGGGCATGACGCTCGATGTGCAGGTGACCAGGTACGAAGCGGGCCATGTCGATCTCCTCATGAAGGCGTGAATGTGAACAGGCATCGTTGCCTGACGCGCAGTGCATGCCAGCCCAGGGCACAGGTCAACCCTCTTGCGACTTGCGGTCCTCGGGGGATGCAGGCGGCGGCGTCACGATCACCCGCTCGGGGCGCGACCAGATCCACAGGTTGCCCAACGCCATGCCACCGATGGCCAGAAAGACCGGCCAGCGGTGGTCGAGCCAGACCAGCATCACGACCGCGCAGACGAGCATGCTCACGGTGGCGCTGATCTTGGCCCGGCGCTGGATGACCTTGCCGTTGCGCCAGTTGTGCAGGATCGGCCCGAACACCCGGTGCGTCTCCAGCCAGGCGCTGAGCCTGGGCGAGCTGCGCGTCGCCGCCCAGGCCGCGAGCAGGATGAACTCGGTGGTCGGCAGCCCGGGGATGACGATCGCGATCAGGCCGATGCCCAGGCTGGTGTAGGCCAGGAGCGCGTAGAGCAGGCGGGACAGCTTGGATCGGGCGGGCTGGGTCATGGTCTCGCGCAACGGTGGTTCGACCGCCAGCAGCAGCGGTCGAGTACGGGTCAGGCGCATGCCGTGTGGTTCGCGTAGGCATGCTGGAGCAAAACGGTGAAGCGTTCGAAGGAGCGCAGCGCCCAGTTTGGAGCCTTCCGAGACGAAGATCCAGCCCAGTGGGCTACCCAGGTCGGGCGCGGTCGGTGGAGAAGGGCTGGGTGATGGCAGCGTCTTGAAACCGGCCTGCGTGATGAAATCCTTTAACAAGGACTCAAAAACGCTAACGATCGGGCAGCTTTGTTCTAGAACGTTAACGATGTCGATGTAGGCGGACGCAAACCTTCTGTGGGAGCGGGCTTGCTCTCGATGCAGGCAGTGGCGGACCAGACGCTATCGCGGGCAAGCCCGCTCCCACAAGCTGCTTGCGCAGCCATGCATACACCGACAGGCTACAGAGATCTGAGTGGGAGCTGGCTTGTCAGCGATAGGGGCCTACAAGGCGCCGTCTGCGTCGCAGGTAAGCCATACATCAGCCAATGCGGTCGGGCATGTACCGAATAGAAAATGACAGCTGCTCCCACAGGCTGCTTGCGCAGCCATGCATACACCAACAGGCTATAGAGATCTGAGTGGGAGCTGGCTTGCCAGCGATAGGGGCCTACAAGGCGCCGTCTACGTCGCAGGTAAGCCATACATCAGCCGATGCGGTCGGGCATGTATCGAGTAGAAAAAGACAGCTGCTCCCACAGGCTGCTTGCGCAGCCATGCATACACCGACAGGCTACAGAGATCTGAGTGGGAGCTGGCTTGCCAGCGATAGGGGCCTATAAAGCGCCGTCTGCGTCGCAGTAAGCCATACATCAGCCAATGCGGTTGGGCATATACCGAATAGAAAATGACAGCTGCTCCCGCAGGCGCGTGACAGCTGATTTCGCTGGAGCATGGCTAGGGGTCAGTAGAAGTTGAAGCCTTGGCTTGGACTTCGATGAACGTCGTGGAGTCGAGCTGGGAAAGCCATTTGTCTTTAACGGCTTGGAATGCTCGATAGAGGTGTTCGACGTTTCTGGAGAAGAAGAGATGGAGCGGGTAGAGGGAATCGAACCCTCAACTAAAGCTTGGGAAGCTTTCGTTTTGCCACTAAACTATACCCGCCTGTCGAGCGATCCGCCGCGTCCTGCCTTATGCCGCCTGGTTATGACCAGCACTCGCTTCGGAGCTGAACGTTTTACCAGAACCTCGGCCCGATGAGAAGCCTGAGGCTCAAAAAAACTCATGGCCACTGCGTTCAGACCAGGGCGATCTCCGCGGCGGTCAAGGCGCGATACTCCCCCGGCGCCAGCCCCTCATCCAGCACGATGCCCCCCATGCGCTCCCGGTGCAGCCCCACCACCTTGTTGTCGAAGTACCCGAACATCCGTTTCACCTGGTGATAACGCCCCTCGACGATGCTCAGCCGGGCCAGGCGCGGGCCCAGCACGGTCAGTTCGGCGGGGAGGGTGGTGAGGTCTTCGAAGGCGAAGTAGAAGCCTTGCCGAAACTGCTCGACATAATGCGCAGCGATCTCCTCTTGCGTCTCGACCAAGTACACCTTCGGCTGCTTGGTGGCAGGTTGCGTCAGGCGGCGCGACCACTGCCCGTCGTTGGTCAGGATCATCAGGCCGGTGGTGTTGTAGTCGAGCCGGCCGGCGATGTGCAGGCCCTGGCCCACGGCGGCCGGCAGCAGATCGATCACCGTGCGGTGGTCCGGGTCGGTGGTGGCGCTGACGCAGCCTGCCGGCTTGTGCAGCATCCAGTAGTGGGCAGGCTCGCCGGCCTGCATCACCTGCCCGTCGACGTCGATGTGGTCGAAGACGCTGACGTCATGGCGTGGATCATCGACCGTGTGGCCGTTGACGCGCACACGACGCTGGGCCAGTGACAGGCGCACCTGCTGGCGATTGAAGCACGGCAGGTTGCCGAGAAAACGATCCAGACGCATGGTCGATCCGAGGGTTGAGGGAAGGCCGTCAGGGCGCGGGGTCGGCTGCCGGGTTCAGGCCCTGGGCACAGCGCGGGCACAGGCAGGCACGGTCGCGCAGGTCGGCGGCGATGGCCTGGAGCACGGCCGGGTCGATCTTCACGTCGAAGCACCAGCAAGTCTGCGTGGCGGTGGCCGGGTCGGCCAGGGCACAGTCGTTGAGGCCCCCGCAGGCGGGGCAGCGTCGTGTATCGGTCATGGGGGCGTCAGGCATCGCTGGGTTCGGCACAGACGCGGTTGCGTCCACGCTGCTTGGCCTGGTACAGCGCGTCGTCGGCGCGGCTGATCAGGCTGTGCAGGGTATCGTCGGGCCGCCGGTAACTCAAGCCGATGCTGGTGGTCAGGCGCAGCGGGTGGTCGGTGAAGGCAAACGCCAGATGCTCGGTGCGACGGCGGATCTTCTCGGCCACTTCATGGGCCCGTGCCGGCTCGACGTCACGCAACAGCACGATGAACTCCTCACCGCCCCAGCGGCACAGGATGTCGGTCTGACGCAAGCTGCTGCGCAGGACCAGGGCGAACTCGCGCAGCACTTCGTCGCCGGCCAGGTGGCCGTGGGTGTCGTTGAGCGCCTTGAAGTGGTCCAGGTCGATCAGCAGGGCGACCAGAGGTTCATGCTCACGCTGGGCATCGTCCAGGGCCTGGCCTGCCGTGCGGTCGAAGCTGCGACGGTTCGGCAGGCCGGTGAGGCTGTCCAGGCCGGCCAGCACCTCGGTGTCGTGCTGGTGACGCTTGAGCATGGCATGCAACAGCGACAGCACCACCAGGGTGATCATGGCGCAGATCGCCAGGTTCAGGTACAGCGACTGGCGAATACGGTCCAGGGCGCCGTCCTCACGTTTGTCGACCATCAGGTACCAGTTCAGCTCAGGGATCAGGCGCACGTTCATGAAATGACGCTGATCACTCGCGTCGCGGTACTCATGGCTGCCGTCGCTGAGGATGGGCTGGTCCGTCAGCAGCGCTTTCCACGGTGCCTGCTGGCTCAGCGACTGGCCGGCCCGCAGGCCATGAGGGCCGCCCTCGGAGCCGGTCAGCAGCACGCGTCCTTGCGCATCGGTGAAGAACACCGAGCGCTGGTAGCGTTGCTGGTACTCATCGATCAGCTCGACCACCGCGTCGACGCTCAGGCCGACACCGGCGGCACCGATGAAGCGTTGCTGGTAGTCGAGGACGCGATAGTTGACGAACACCGTGAGCGCATCCTGGTTGGCCATGTCCAGGTCGACGTTGATCTCGTAGGGCGTCTTGGTGTCCTTGAGCCGGTAGTACCAGGCGTCTCGCCAGGCCGTGGGCGCCACCTGCTTCAGCACGCCCTTGGCCTGGTAGTAGCGCTGGCTGCGGTCAGACACGAAAAAGGCCGTGCACGTTGCCTGCTGGCTGACGATCTCTTCCAGATAGCGAGTGACCTGCCGGGGATCCTGCTCGCCGCCCAGGATCCAGTCACGCAGGAAGGTATCGCGCGCCATCATCCCGGCGACCAGGATGGGGTGCACCAGGTCCTTCTGGATCTCGGCGTAGACGCGATCCGAGGTCAGTGGCAGTTCGGTATTCAGCAGGTTATCGCGCAGCGCACTGCGCGAAGCGAAAAAGCTCAGGAAGGACGTCGCCAGGAAGCCACAGGCCAGCAGAAGCAAGAGCGTGAAGATCAACGAGCGTTGCGAGAGCAGAACGGAACGTGACGGCATGATCTTCCTGTGATGTGTGCCTGTGGCGCCATTCTAGAGCGGTCATGGCGAAATGAGTCGAATATGTGAGCGGCGTAAAGCTTTGTTTCAATTCATTACAGCAAGGGCACTGCACGCCTGTTCGTTAGTCTGATTCAGGGTCGATCCCCGTGTGGCGATCGCGTCGGCCAGCGTCGCTGGCCGGAATCCTCAGCGGTCCGGGAGGCCGCCATGTACAGACGACTGCTGCTGATTGCCTGGTTGGGGCTGTTGACCACGGCGTGTACACCCTATGTCGGTTCCTACAGTACCCAGTACTACACCACGGACCGCCCTGTCTATCCGACGTATTATCAAGTCGACCGCTATCAGGTGGTGACGCCGCCTGGGTATTACGCGGTGCCGCCCAGACCGTACCACCGGCATGCCCGCCCACCGCGTTTCGTGCCGTATCCGCCGCCAGGCCTGAACCCCCATTGGCAAGGCGGCGACGTGCAGGATCGGCGCTTCATCGGGCAGCGCCACCGCTACGACTACGGCCGCGACCGTGACCGCCGTGTGTACGATCGCCGTTACCAGGAGCAGCGGCGCGCATTCGACCAGCGTGGCGTGCCAGGCGCGCACCCCCGAGGGTGGGGCCCCCGCGGCTGGCAGCGCTGATCAGATCAGGTCGGCCAGCGGGTGAGGCGTCTGGTGGTCCTCCTGAAAGTGCGCCGCCACGACCGCATCCGGCACACGGGCGATGTCGGGCCAGTGCCAGTGCGGGGTGTTGTCCTTGTCCAGCAGGCGCGCGCGCACCCCCTCGCTGAATTCCGGGTGCCGGCAGCAGTTCAGGCTCAAGGTGTATTCCATGCGCAGCGCCTGGGCCAGCGATTGGTGGCGAGCGCGCCTGAGCTGTTCCCAGACCAGGCGTGCCGTCAGCGGGCAACCGTCGTGCAATCGCTGGCCTGCGGCCGCGAGCAGGGGGTCGGCGTCGTGGCGCAATGCAGACACGGCGTGCCAGGCGGCGACAGGCTCGGCGACATCGAGCAGGGCATCGATCCGTGCCCGGCGTGGCAGCCACTGGGCCTCGGGCAGCGCGTCGACCGCGCACCGCTGCTCGGCCTTGAGCAGGCTGTTGAGCTGCAGGTCGACATGCGCGTCCCAGTCGAGCTGCAGCAGTTCGTCGATCAACGCGTCCTGCTGCGCATCGTTGAGGAAGCGATCGGCCAGGCCCAGGTCCAGGGCATCGCGGGCATTGATCGGCGCGCCCGTCAGCCCGAGGAACAGGCCCAGTCGGCCTGGCAGGCGGCTCAGGTACCAGCTGGCGCCGACATCCGGGTAGAGACCGATGCTGATTTCGGGCATCGCCAGTTGGCTGCTGGGCGTGACGATGCGGATGGAGGCCCCTTGCAGCAGGCCCATGCCACCGCCCAGCACGTGCCCATGGCCCCAGCAGAGCACGGGTTTGGGGTAGGTGTGCAGGCGATGATCGAGCCGGTATTCGGTGGCGAAGAAACGTGCGGCCAGGGGCGGCGCGCTGCCGGGCTGCTCACGGCAGGCCTGGACCAGGCTGCGCACATCGCCCCCCGCGCAGAAGGCCTTGGGGCCGTTGCCGCGCAGCAGCACGCAGACCACCTTCGGATCCTCGGCCCAGGCCCGCAGGTGACCGTCGAGTGTCTCGATCATCTCCAGGTTCAGGGCGTTGAGCGACTTGGGCGCATCGAGCGTCGCAATACCGATGCGTGCGCCGTATGCGCCGGTATGCACTTCACAATGAATGGACATGCTGTTCCCTCTTCAAGACCGCCTCTAGTATGGCTGGTCGGAGCGAACGCGCCTGGCCGTGGTCGGACTGATTGACAAGGCACGATGGCTTTCCTACCGTCGCGCCACCTTGCCAACGGATGAACCTATGACCGACGACGATCGCATCAAGCTCGAACCCAGCTGGAAAGCCGCGCTGCGTGCCGAGTTCGACCAGCCCTACATGCATCAGTTGCGTGAGTTCCTGCGCCACGAGCATGCCGCAGGCAAGCAGATCTATCCACCCGGGCCGCTGATCTTCAACGCGCTCAACTCCACGCCGCTGGACCAGGTCAAGGTGGTCATCCTCGGCCAGGACCCCTACCACGGCCCTGGCCAGGCCCATGGGCTGTGCTTCTCGGTCCAGCCGGGCGTGTCGACGCCACCCTCGCTGGTCAACATCTACAAGGAACTGCATCGCGACCTGAACCTGCCGATACCGAATCACGGTTACCTGCAGCACTGGGCGGACCAGGGCGTGCTGCTGCTCAACACCACCTTGACGGTCGAACGTGCCAATGCCGCATCCCATGCCAAGAAAGGCTGGGAGTTCTTCACCGACCGTGTCATCCAGGTGGTGAGCGAGCAGTGCGAGCACGTGGTGTTCCTGCTGTGGGGCGCCCATGCGCAGAGCAAGCAGAAGCTGATCGACGGCACCAAGCACCTGATCCTCAAGTCGGTGCACCCGTCGCCGCTGTCGGCTTATCGAGGGTTCATCGGGTGTGGGCATTTCAGCCGGACCAACGCCTTCCTCGAGCAGCGGGGCATGACGCCGATCGATTGGTCGTTGCCGGAAACGGTGGGTTAAGAAGGCAGGGCCTGCGCTGCGGGGTCGGCAGGCGGTTTCTCTACAGTCAGGAGGTGCCGCCGCCCATCGCGGGCAAGCCCGCTCCCACAAGCTGCTTGCGCAGCCATGACTACATTGATGGTTGCAGAGGCCTGGGTGGGAGCTGGCTTGCCAGCGATAGGGCCCTGCCAGGCGCCGCACGCGGTCAGGCATATACCGACTAGAAAAGACAGTTGCTCCCACAACAACCCCTGGCCGCGATGCTGCAGGCCATTGGCCCCCTGTGGGAGCGGGCTTGCCCGCGATAGGGTCGTTCAGACGCCGTAGGAGCGCTCAGGCACTCCCACGTCCGGCCCACCGCCGAAACAACGGCTCGGCCAGAAACAGCACGAACAGCAGCCGCATCACCTGCATCGCCGTCACCAGCGGCACCGACAGCTGCAGGGTCTCGGCCGTCAGGCTCATCTCGGCGATCCCGCCTGGCATCATGCCCAGGGTGAGCGAACGAACGTCCAGGTGCGTCAGGTAACTGAGCGCCCAGGCGGCCGCACCGGCGATCGACATGCTCAGCGCCGTGGCCAGCAAGGTGCGCCCGAGAAACGCCGGGGCCCGGCGGAAGAACGCGCGGTTGAAGTGACAGGCCAGCCCGCTGCCGATCAGCCACTGGCCGATCTGGCTGCCGCCGTCGGGCAGGCCGATGCGCAGGTCAGCGGCTAGGCTGATGCTGGCCGCCACCAGCAGGGGGCCGAACAACCACGGATTGGGTTGACGCAGGCGTTGCCAGAGCCACGCCGCCAGCAGGCCGAGCGGTGCGACCAGCGCCAGCCAGCCCCAGCTGACCTGTCCGGCATGGGTCAAGGGAGCGCCATCCCCCAGCAGAAACTTGAACAGCGCCGGCACGCACAGCACCACCGCCAGCACCCGCAGGCTCTGCGCCGCGGCCACCTGGCTGAGCGCCGCGCCATTACGGGCACCGAGGTTGACCATCTCGCCGGAGCCGCCCGGCATGCTGGCGAAGAACGCCGTGGCCGGGTCTTCGCCGCCGCGCCTGAGCAACCAGACGCCGACCACGCTCGAGACCGTGACCAGGAGCGCACCGAACAGGATCAGGGCAAAGTGGCTGGCGACTTGATCGATCACTTCGGGGGTGAAGTGCAGGCCGATGCCGATGCCGATGATCCACTGGCCGCACTTGCGGCCGTTGGGGATTTCCGGCAGCTGCCAGGGGGTCAGGCAGCGCACCAGGATGATCGCCAGCAACGAGCCGACCATCCAGGGCAATGGCCAGCCGAGCTGGCTGGCGAGCAGGCCACCGACCAGACCGACCAGGCCGGTGACCCAATACAGCGGGAGGGTGCGATCAGGCACCGGCCGCTGCCTGACGCTGACGGGCACGGCGACGCCAGATGCGCACCACCGGAAGGGCCAGCATGCACAGGGTCACCACCCATACCGACAGGCTGATCGGGCTCGACCACAGGATGCCCAGTTCGCCGTTGGAGATCGACAGCGCGCGACGCAGGTTCTGCTCCATCAGCCCACCCAGGATGAAGCCGAGCAGGATCGGCGACAGCGGGAAGTCCAGCTTGCGCAGGATGTAGCCCATGATGCCGATGCCGACCATCAGGAACAGGTCGAAGGTGGTGGCATGGACGGCGTACACACCGATCCCGGTGATGATCGCGATCACTGGCACCAAGGCCCAGTTCGGCACGGCGAGGATGCGGGTGAAGATGCGGATCATCGGGATGTTCAGGATCACCAGCATGATGTTGGCGATGAACAGCGAAGCGATCAGGCCCCAGACGATGTCCGGCTGCTGCTCGAACAGCATCGGGCCAGGGGTGATGTTGTACAGCGTCAGGGCGCCGATCATCACGGCAGTGGTCCCCGAACCCGGTACGCCGAGCGTCAGCATCGGCACCAGGGCGCCACAGCACGAGGCACCGATGGCGGTTTCCGGCGCGGCCAGACCACGGGCATCGCCCTTGCCGAACGTGCCGCTCTCACCGGCCATGCGCTTCTCGGTCATGTAGGCCACGGCACTGGCCAGCGTCGCGCCAGCGCCCGGCAGCACGCCCATGACGAAACCGAGCAGGCCGCAGCGGATGTTGACCGCGAACACCGAGGCCGCTTCCTTGACGTTGAACAGCATGCGCCCGGTGGCCTTGACCGCCTGGTGGCCATGGTGGGTCTTCTCCAGCAGCAGCAGGATCTCGCTGATCGAGAACAGGCCCAGTACCAGCACCACGAACTGGATGCCGTCGGCCAGGTGCACGCTGTCACCGGTGAAGCGGTAGACGCCGCTGTTGGCATCGATGCCCACGGCCGACAGGAACAGGCCGATCAAGGCCGCGATGAAGGTCTTCAGCGGCTTGTCGCCGGCCATGCCGCCCAGCGCGACGATGGCGAACACCATCAGCACGAAGTACTCGGCCGGTCCGAAGGCGATCGCCCACTTGGCCAGCAAGGGTGCGAACAGCACCATGCCGCAGGTGGCGATGAACGCACCGATGAACGAGCTCCAAGCCGACAGGGACAGGGCCACGCCAGCCAGGCCTTTGCGGGCCATGGGGTAACCGTCGAGGGTGGTCATCACCGTCGAGGCTTCGCCCGGGATGTTGAGCAGGATCGAGCTGATGCGCCCGCCGTACTCGCAACCCAGGTACACCGCCGCCAGCAGGATCAGCGCCGATTCCGGCGGCAGGCCCAGGGCGAAGGCGATCGGGATGAGCAGGGCGACGCCGTTGATCGGGCCCAGGCCCGGCAGCAGGCCGACCACCGTGCCGATGAGGGTGCCGGACAGGGCAGTGACCAGGTTGTAGGGGGTCAGCGCGACGCCGAAGCCCTGGCCGAGATAACTCAAGGTATCCATGTGTCAGTTCTCCAGAACGTCGAGCAGGCCCAGGGGCAGCGGTACATCCATCACGCGATCGAACAGCCAGTACAGGAACAGGCTCATGCCGACCACCACCACGGCGCTGTACAGCCAGCGACCGCCATAGAGGCGGGCCATGGGCAGGCCGGTGAGGATGGCGCTGAGGATGAAGCCCAGCGGTTCGAAGGTCGCGGCGAAGACGAGCAGCAGACCGACGCAGCAGGCGATCTTGATCAGGGTCTCGCGGTCCAGGGGCGGCTCGTCGTCCTTGTGCACGATCGGTGTCGGACGGATGGCCAGGTACAGCAGGCCCAGGCCCATCAGCCCGAGCATGAGCAGCGGGTAGGCGCGTGGCCCGACCGGCTCGTAGGAAAACGCTGCCTGGTACGGCCAGGCCATCACCGCCAGCGCGGCGCACACAGCCAGCAGCACCAGGGCGAAGAGGCGTTGCAGGATCATGGGGAAATCCTCGAAAAGGATGAGGCTGCACGGCGTGGCGTTCGAGCCCGCGTTCGCACGCGGGCCGAGGCGAGGCCAGGCCGGTCCTGGGCGGTTACTGGATCAGGCCGAATTCCTGGGCCAGCGCCTTGTAGTCGGCGACCTGCTTCTTCACGTAGCCATCGAGCTCTTCGCCGGTCATGGCGAAGGGGAACAGCTCGCGCTGGTCACGCAGCTTGGCGAAGTCTTCCGACGCCAGCAGCTTGTCGAAGGAGGCTTTCCACCAGGCGTAGTCTTCGTCGCTGACCTTCGGCCCGAGGTAGAAGCCACGCACCACCGGCCAGACGATGTCGTAGCCCTGTTCCTTGGCGGTGGGGATGTCCTTCATCTCGGGCTCGTCCAGGCGGTTTTCCGAGAACACGGCCAGGATGCGCATGTTGCCGCTCTGGATGTGCGGCATGGAGTCGGAGATGTCGGTCGAGCCGACCTGGATGTGCCCGCCCAGCAGCGCGGTGGCGATTTCACCGCCCCCTTCGAGCGCCACGTAGCGCAGGTCGCGCGGGTTGATCCCGGCGGCCTTGGCGATCAGCGCGGTCTGCATCCAGTCCTGGCTGCCCACGGTGCCGCCCGAACCGATCACCACCTTGCTCGGGTCTTTCTTCAAGGCCGCGACCAGGTCGTCCAGGGTCTTGTAGGGCGAATCGCTCTTGACCGCGATGGCGCCGTAGCTGGTGCCCACGGCCGCCAGCCACTTCACCGCGTTTTCATCGAAACGGCCGAACTTGCCCTGGGCCAGGTTCAGCAGCGAGCCGCTGGACCAGGCCACCAGGGTGCCGGCGTCGCCCGGACGCTGGGCGACCACCGCGTTGTAGGCCACCGCCCCCACGCCACCGGGCATGTAGGTCACGCGCATGGGCTTGCTGAGGATCTTCTCGTTGACCAGCGCGCTCTGCACCAGCTTGCAGGTCAGGTCGAAACCACCGCCCGGCGAAGCCGGGGCAATGCATTCGGGGCGCTTGGGTTCGGCGGCCAGCGCCTGGCCGGCCAGCAGCAGGCAGCCAGTGGCGAGGACGAGACGGCGTAGGGTTGGGGTCATGGTCGGTCTCCGTGAGCGTTGTTGTTGTCGGATTACCACAGGGCCACGCTGTAACTCACCAGCACGCGCATCTCGTCGGCGTCACGGGCGAAGTTCGAGCGGAAGCTGGCGTTGCGCAGGCGGACGGCGACGTTCTTCAACGGCCCGTTCTGCACCACGTACTTGAGTTCGGTGTCACGTTCCCACTCGCGGCCTTCACCGCCGGCGGCGCGGCTGACGTTGTCACCGCTCAGGTAGCGGGTCATGAAGGTCAGGCCGGGAATGCCGAGCTTGCCCAGGTCATAGTCGTAGCGCAGCTGCCAGGAGCGTTCGTCGGCGTTGGCGAAATCGTTGATCTGCACGAAGTTGACCAGGTAGGGGTCGGCGCCGTCGAGATAAGGGAAGGCGCTGTCGCCGGACAGCTGCTGGTAGGCGCCGCTGAACTTGTGGCCGTTCAGGCCATAGCTGACCAGGCCGTTGAAGGTGGTGTTGTCGATCCGACCGGCGCGGGCCTGACCCTGGTCGTCGCTGGTCGACAGGCGCAGGTCGGCACCCAGGATGCCGGTCCCCAGCGGCTGGTTGATCACCAGGCCGAGGAAATGCTGACGGTAGACCTCGTCCAGCTGGGCGAAGTGGTAGCTGCCACTGATGCGGTCGGTGAACGCATAGTCGAAGCCGGCCAGGTCGAAATGTTCGCCGGCCACGGTCGCCCCGAAGCGGTTGTTCTTGTTGTTGATCGCGATGTCTTCACGGTTGGTGTTGTCGCGGTCCTTGGCTTTTTCCAGACGGCCGCCGATGAGCGTGAATCGCTCCAGGTCCTCGGAACTGACCAGCGCACCCTCGAAGGTCTGCGGCAGGATACGCCCGTCGTTGGGCTGCACGGTGGGCAGGTCGGGGATTAGCGTGCCGACCTTGAGCTCGGTCTTGGAGATGCGCACCTTGCCGGTCAGGCCCAGCTTGGAGTACTCATCCGCGGCGCGCCCGTCGTCATGGGTCGGCAACAGGCCGGTACCGGTGCGGTCCGGGCTGGAATCGAGCTTGATCCCCAGCATGCCGAGCGCGTCCACGCCGAAACCGACCGTGCCTTCGGTGTAGCCGGACTGGACGTTGAGCATGAACCCCTGGGCCCACTCGTCGCGCTTGGACTGCTGACGGCTGGTGCCATCGCGAAAGTCGCGGTTGAAGTACATGTTGCGGGTTTCGAGGGTCGCCTTGCTGTCTTCGAAAAAGGCGGCCTGACTCACGGGCGCGACGCTGGCAAAGGCCAGGGCACAGGTGATGGCGGAGGGACGAGCGGAAAAGGATCGGTGTGGCGCACGCGCCGAGGGCTGCGGTGGCAGCATATCGATGACTCCAGTTCTTGTTCTTATTGGATGCACGATCGAGGTGCAGAGTCGGCATCTTTGCTGTGCCGTGGTGCGATCCTAGGAAATGAACCTTTCACCAAGCTTTCAGTTTGAAAGGATTGTTACAAGGCGCTTCACGACCCCGTTGACAGGGGTACACTCCGCGGCATCCACCGATTGGCAAGGGGAGAAAACAATGCGTGTGCTGCTGGTCGAAGACCACCTGCAACTGGCTGAAAGCGTGGCCCAGGCCCTCAAGAGCACCGGGCTGACGGTCGATGTGCTGCACGACGGCGTCGCCGCGGACCTGGCCCTGGCCAGCGAAGACTATGCGGTGGCGGTACTGGACGTTGGCCTGCCGCGCATGGACGGCTTCGAAGTGCTGGCGCGTCTGCGTGGGCGTGGGCGCAACCTGCCGGTGCTGATGCTCACCGCGCGCAGCGACGTCAAGGACCGGGTCCATGGGCTCAACCTGGGCGCCGACGACTACCTGGCCAAGCCCTTCGAACTGAGCGAACTGGAGGCGCGGGTCAAGGCGCTGCTGCGGCGCAGCGTACTGGGTGGCGAGCGCCAGCAGCGCTGCGGACCGCTGGTCTACGACCTCGATACCCGTCGCTTCAGCCTGGGCGAGGACACCTTGACCTTGACCTCGCGCGAGCAGAGCGTGCTCGAAGCGCTCATTGCCCGGCCGGGCCGGGTGATGAGCAAGGAGCAACTGGCCGCCCAGGTCTTCGGCCTGGACCAGGATGCCAGCCCCGACGCCATCGAGATCTACATCCACCGCCTGCGCAAGAAGCTCGACGGCCAGCCGGTCGCCATCGTCACCTTCCGCGGCCTGGGCTACCTGCTCGAGCACCGCGATGCGTGACACGGGCAGCCTGCGCGGGCGACTGCTGTGGAACCTGGCGTTGCTGCTGGTGGTGCTGATGACCGCCAGCGGCCTGAGCGCCTACTGGAACGGGCGGGAAGCGGCCGATACCGCCTACGACCGCACGCTGCTGGCATCGGCGCGGACCATCGCCGCCGGATTGTCCCAGCGCGACGGCACGCTCAGTGCCGACGTGCCGTACGTGGCGCTGGACACCTTCGCCTACGACAGCGCCGGCCGTATCTATTACCAGGTGCTGGACATCCACCAGCGGCTGATCTCGGGCTACGAGCACCTGCCCGCCCCACCGGCCGGCACGCCACGCACCGACGACTACCCGGCGTTGGCGCGGTTCTACAATGCCAGGTACCTGGGCGAGAACGTGCGCGTGGTCAGCCTGCTCAAGGCCGTGAGCGAGCCGAACATGAACGGCATGGCCGAGATCCGCGTGGCCGAGACCGAAGAGGCACGTGTCAGCATGGCCCGCAGCCTGATGGCCGATACCTTGCTGCGCCTGGGGATGCTGGCGCTGGGGGCGTTGCTGATGGTCTGGTTCGCGGTGAGCGCGGCCTTGCGCCCGCTGGAGCGTCTGCGCACGGCGGTCGAGGAGCGCCAGCCGGACGATCTGCGGGCCTTGCCGGTGGTGCAGGTACAGCGCGAGCTGGAACCGCTGGTGCGCGCGCTGGACCACTTCACCGAGCGGCTGCGTGGCCAGTTCCAGCGCCAGGCGCAGTTCATCGCCGAGGCGGCCCACGAATTGCGCACGCCTCTGGCGGTGTTGAAGGCGCGGGTCGAACTGGGCCTGCGTGCCCAGGATCCAGAGACCTGGCGGCAGACACTGGAATCGGCGGTGCAGGGCACCGATCGCCTGACGCACTTGGCCAACCAGCTGCTCTCGCTGGCACGCGTGGAGAACGGCGCCCGGGCGATCGCCGAGGGCGGTGCCCAGCGCCTGGACCTCAGCCAGCTGACCCGCGAACTGGGCATGGCCATGGCGCCGCTGGCCCATGCGCGCGGCGTCTCCCTGGCCCTGGAAGCGCAGGCCCCGGTCTGGCTGAAGGGTGAACCGACCTTGCTCAACGAGCTGCTCAGCAACCTGGTGGACAATGCCCTGGCCCATACGCCGTCAGGCGGCGACGTGGTGCTTCGAGTGCTGGCGCCTGCGGTGCTCGAGGTCGAGGACGATGGGCCGGGCATTCCGGAGAGCGAGCGCGAACGCGTCTTCGAACGTTTCTACCGGCGTGGCCCCCAGGGTACCGGGCTGGGCCTGGCGATCGTCGGCGAGATCTGCCGCGCCCACCTGGCGCAGATCACCTTGCACGACGGCGAGAACGGAGGGCTGAAGGTGCGCGTCAGCTTCCTCGCCGACTGACCTTCAGCGCAGCAGGCCGCGTGCGTGCAGCAGCTCCGCCGCTTCCAGTCGCGTGCCGGTCGGCAGGCTCAGGTGGCGGTAGGCGGGGAGGGTGTCGAGCGCACGTCCCGGCTCGCCTTGGCTCACGTGCCGGGCCAGTTGCACGATGTCGATGTAGTCGATGCGCGCGGTCTGGCGATCCAGGTCCTGGATCTGTCCGGGCAATCGCACCAGCTGTTCGGGAAACTCCCAGGCGCTGAGGATCTTGTCGCCCAACGCCGGTTGGATCTGCTCGATGACGTGATCCAGGCACACGGGGTCGGACAGCAGTTCGTTGTGCTCCTGGGCGTGGATCAGGATCGGCAGGGCGCCGATCTGATGTACCAGCCCGCCCAGTGCGGCCTGGTCCGGCGTGAGCCGGGTGTAGCGGCGGCACAGCTCGTAGCTGATGCCCGCCACTTCCAGGCTGCTGGTCCAGATCGCCCGCAGCTTCTGTTCCACGGCCGGCTCGCGGGCATGGAAGATCTGTTCGATGACCAGCCCGATCGCCAGGTTGCAGCTGTAGTTGACGCCCAGCCGCGTGATGGCCGTGTGCAGGTCGGTGACCTCCACGGTCGCCCGCAGCAGCGGGCTGTTGACCACCTTGATCAGGCGCGCCGCCAGCGCGGCGTCACGGCCGATGACCTTGCTCAGCGCCGCGACGCTGATCTCGCTGTCTTCGGCAGCTTCCCGGATGCTCAGTGCCACTTCGGGCAAGGTCGGCAGCACCAGGTCGTCATTCTCGATGGCGACCACCAGTTGCGCCTTGACCGTCTCAGCCAATGTATTCATCAAAAGCTACCGCAAAAGAAGGCTGCCCCGCTCGACAGACGGGGCAGGCAGGTCAACGCTGGATTTCCCGGTCGCGATCCAGTTCGTACGGCAGGCTCGCCAGGGTCAGGCGCGGGCCTTCGGGGCTGCCCAGGTGCAACTGCCCGGACTCGATGGCATCGGCCGCCACCACTGCCAGCAGCTCGCAACCGCCTTCACCCGTGGGCGCAGCCAGCACCACCTCGCCGACCGAGGAACCATGCACCGGCGAAAACAGGCCGGTGCCCGGCGCAGGCGCCTGGCCGTCGTCCAGCAGCAGCCGGTACTGGCGGCGCTTGAGCTTGCCCAGGTACTGCATGCGCGCGACGATTTCCTGGCCGGTGTAGCAGCCTTTCTTGAAGCTCACGCCGCCGACGGCCTGCAGGTTGATCATCTGCGGGATGAACAGCTCGCGGGTCTGCTCCATGACCTGGCCCAGGCCGGCACGGACCTGCCCGAGCAACCAGCGATCCAGGGGGGCTTCGGGCAGGGCGTCACGCAGGCGTGCCAGCACGGCGTCATGCTGTTCGGCGGGCACCCACAGCTCGGCCCGCTGCGGCGAGACGTTGATGGCGATCAGGCCATCGTGCGTGCAGAGCCCGCCCGCTTCGTCCGGCAGCACAAGGCCGAGCGCCGCGAGCAGCGATTCGCCCTGCTGCACGCCATAGCGTGACCAGTGGGCACTGGCGTCGCTCAGGGTCGCCTTGGAGAACACCGCGTATTTCTTCAGGTCCGCCAATTGAGGCGCCAGCAGTGCCTGGGTCATGGCCAACAGGAAGCCTGCGTCGTGCGGCACGATGCGAAAGCTCGACTGCATGCGGCCCTTGGGCGTGCAGCGGGCGCCGAGGCTGGAATGCGCGGGGTCGAGATAGGTGAGGTTGCAGGTCAGTTGTCCCTGCAGGAACTTGCCGGCATCGGAGCCTTGGACGGCAAGAATGCCTTCGTGGCTGAGTGGGCAGTAGAACGCGGAGTCGGCCATGGGTCATCGCAGTTGGTAAGTCTGCAGTCATGATAGAGGGCCACGGGCAAAATAGGTAGGTGCGCAGGCCGGCTGGATGGCGAAGGGGCTGACAGGGGCGTGCGACCAATGCCGCGTGTCGCGGGCCGGGCGGGCCTGTATACTGGCCGGCCATTCGAGGAGGGTCCCATGGTCGAACAAACTGAACTCAACCGGCTGTTCTGGCACAGCCGACGTGGCATGCTCGAGCTGGACGTGCTGCTGGTGCCCTTTACCCAGGAGGTCTATGCCACCCTGAGCGAAGACGACCGCGCCCTGTACCGTCGCCTGCTGAGCTGCGAGGACCAGGACATGTTCGGCTGGTTCATGGAGCGCAACGAGTCCGAGGACCCGGAATTGCAGCGCATGGTCCGCATCATCCTGGACCGTGTCCAGCCCAAGTGAATGCTTCGAGTGCCACTGGCACGGCTCACGCCGGCTGCTGGTGGCCTATCTGATCGGCCAGGCCCTGGCCTTGGGTACGCTTCTGATGGCGGCGTTGCCAGGCTGGCTGGTCGCAGGCGCGCTGCTCGCCTGCCTGGGGCATGGGGTCTGGGCCCTGCCGCGGCGTATCCTGCTCAGCCATCCAGACGCGGTCACCGGGCTGCGCCACGACCGTGGCGGCTGGCAGCTGTACACCCGGGCGTCCGGTTGGCAGCCGGTGCGTCTGTGCCGCGACAGCGTGGCCTGGCCGCGCCTGGTGGTGCTGCGCTACGTGCCCCAGGGCGCACGCCTGGGGCGTAGCCAGTGCATTCCCTTAGATGCGATGCCGGCGGACGCGCACCGTCGCCTGCGGGTGCGCCTGGCCTTCAGTCGACGGCGTTGGGCGGCTGCAGAATAGTGTCGAACGCTTCGGGCAGCAGGGCCGGGTAGTCCAGCGTGTAGTGCAACCCTCGGGATTCGCGCCGCGCCATGGCCGACCGGATCATCAGCTCGGCCACCTGCGCCAGGTTGCGCAGCTCGATCAGGTCGCGGCTGACCTTGTAGTTGCTGTAGAACTCGTCGATCTCGTCGAGCAGCAGGCGCACCCGATGCTCGGCGCGCTGCAAGCGCTTGCTGGTGCGCACGATCCCCACGTAGTCCCACATGAACCGCCGCAGTTCGTCCCAGTTGTGCGCGATGATCACGTCCTCGTCCGAATCGGTCACCTGGCTGGCGTCCCAGCAGGGCAGGGCGCGAGGGTGCTCGACCTGGTCCAGGCGCGCCTGGATGTCCAGCGCGGCCGAGCGACCATAGACGAAGCATTCCAGCAGCGAGTTGCTAGCCATGCGGTTGGCGCCGTGCAGGCCGGTGCAACTGGTCTCGCCGATCGCATACAGGTTCGGCACGTCGGTCAGGCCGCGTTCGTCCACCAGCACGCCGCCACAGGTGTAGTGGGCCGCCGGTACCACGGGGATGGGCTGGCGGGTGATGTCGATGCCGAAGGTCAGGCAGCGTTCGTAGACCGTGGGGAAGTGGCTCTTGATGAACGCGGCGGGCTTGTGGGTGATGTCCAGGTACACGCAATCGATGCCTAAGCGCTTCATTTCGTGGTCGATGGCACGGGCGACGATATCGCGGGGTGCGAGTTCTTCACGGGCATCGAAACGCGGCATGAACCGTTCGCCATCGGGCAGACGCAGCAGCGCGCCCTCGCCCCGCAGCGCCTCGGTGATCAGGAAGCTCTTGGCCTGGGGGTGATACAGGCAGGTGGGGTGGAACTGGTTGAATTCCAGGTTCGCCACCCGGCAGCCGGCCCGCCAGGCCATGGCGATGCCGTCGCCGCAGGCACCGTCGGGGTTGCTGGTGTAGAGGTAGACCTTGGCCGCGCCGCCGGTGGCGAGCACGGTGAAGCGTGCGCCGAAGGTGTCGACCTCACCCGTGGCCCGGTCGAGCACGTAGGCACCCAGGCAACGCTCGCCGTCCAGGCCCAGGCGCCGCTCGGTGATCAGGTCGACCGCCACCCGCTGCTCGAGCAGCTCGATATTCGGGCGCAGGCGGGCCTGTTCGAGCAGGGTGGCGAAGATCGCCGCGCCGGTAGCGTCGGCGGCATGAATGATACGGCGGTGACTGTGCCCGCCCTCGCGGGTCAGGTGGAACTGGAAACCGCGCTCGCGACCGTCGGTGTCGGCGTCCCGGGTGAACGGCACCCCTTGCTCGATCAGCCATTCGATGGCTTCGCGGCTGTGCTCCACGGTGAAACGCACGGCGGCCTCGTTGCACAGGCCGCCGCCGGCGTCGAGGGTGTCCTCGACATGCGACTGCACGGTGTCGGCATCGTCCAGCACGGCGGCGACGCCACCCTGGGCCCAGAACGTGGAACCGTTGGCCAGGTCGCCCTTGCTCAGCACCGCGATGCGCAGGTGCGCGGGAAGATTCAGGGCCAGGCTAAGGCCGGCGGCACCACTGCCGATAACCAGAACATCGTGTTGAAGGTGTTGGCTCATGTCAGGGCACTAGTATTCTTTGGGAGGGGCGCGGCACAATAGTCACGCGCAGGTGGCATTGTGAAACCATCGTGAATCCAGACCGGCTGCCTTTATAGCAGCCACACCCGCCCGATTTCCATGGGCGTCGTCAGGAAGGCCGATCTTTCTGGGAACTTTCTGCAAGGGAAGTCCCTCAATAGAAGGCTGCCCACACGTCATGATTGCCGCGGCGACACAAGCGAAGCGTCCAGCCGGGCAGCTTGTGTATCGAAGACCAGACTATCGACGTGGCAGGCCGTGAGCGCGCTGCGTCTTCCATGCGAGCCGTCAGAGGTCGCAGGAAACTTGCTTGAAGGGGGAGAACTTTTGCGCGAAGCCCGAGTCTATGGTTGCAAGCCTGAGCGATGGCCGTTGCAACGCTCCTTCAAGACTACTGAGGAGTGTTCATGCTAACCCAGGAAGAGGATCAGCAGCTTGTCGAGCGCGTACAGCGGGGCGACAGGCGAGCGTTTGATCTGTTGGTGCTGAAGTATCAGCACAAGATTCTCGGGTTGATCGTGCGGTTCGTGCACGATACCCACGAAGCCCAGGACGTGGCTCAGGAAGCCTTTATCAAGGCGTACCGAGCGCTTGGCAACTTCCGCGGCGACAGTGCGTTCTACACGTGGCTGTACCGCATCGCCATCAACACGGCGAAGAACTACCTGGTGTCCCGCGGTCGGCGGCCACCGGACAGCGACGTGAATTCCGAGGATGCGGAATTCTACGACGGCGATCACGGTCTCAAGGATCTTGAGTCCCCTGAGCGTTCGTTGTTGCGGGATGAGATCGAAGGCACCGTCCATCGGACCATCCAGCAATTGCCCGAAGATTTGCGCACGGCCCTGACGTTGCGTGAATTCGACGGTCTGAGTTACGAGGACATTGCCAGCGTCATGCAGTGTCCGGTGGGTACCGTGCGTTCCAGGATTTTCCGCGCTCGGGAGGCCATCGATAAAGCCTTGCAACCCCTGTTGCATGAAACCTGAGACAGCGGCTACAGCCAAGAGAGGAACCGCCATGAGTCGTGAAGCTTTGCAGGAATCGCTGTCCGCGGTGATGGACAACGAAGCGGACGAACTGGAACTGCGTCGTGTGCTCAATGCCACGAACGACGCCGAAGCACGTGCCACGTGGGCACGCTACCAGGTCGTACGTGCAGCGATGCACAAAGAACTGCTGCTGCCAAAGCTGGACATCGCCTCGGCGGTCTCCGCAGCCTTGGCTGAAGAGGAGGCGCCTGCGCCTGTCAAGCGTGGTGCATGGCGTGGTCTGGGCCGTCTGGCCGTCGCCGCGTCGGTGACCTTCGCCGTCCTGGCCGGTGTACGTCTGTACAACCAGGATGACATCGCGGGCAACCAGCTGGCTGCGCAGCAACCTGTCCAGCAGGGCGTGGTCGCTCCGCAGGCCCAGGGTCCGGCCGTGCTGGCGGGCTACACCGAGGGTGCCGACCAGACCGCAGCGCCGGTCACCAATGGCGTCATGCAGAATCCAGGCAACTGGGACAAGCGCCTGCCAGGCTACATGCGTCAGCATGCTCAGGACTCTGCCCTGAAAGGCAATGACGGCGCACTGCCTTATGCCCGTGCCGCCAGCATGGAAAACCACTGATCAAGGACGTTCATGCGCGCGCTACCACTGTTGCCGTTGGTCTTCAGCGGCTTGATGGCGGCGCCTGCACTGGCAGCCAGTTCTTCGCCGGAGGCGAATGACTGGCTGAACAGGCTGGCCCACGCCGAGCAAGGACAGAGTTACCAAGGTTCCTTCGTTTACGAGCGCAACGGCAGCTTCTCTTCCCACGACATCTGGCGTCGGGTCCAGGCGGGGAAGGTCAGCGAACGTCTGTCGCAGCTCGACGACGCCCCCCAGGAAATCGTCCGTGTCAACGGCAAGGTCCAATGCGTCAGTGGCGCGCTGGGCAACGATGCCCTGACGCCGGCCAGTCAGGCCAAGCACACCCTCGATCCCCTCAAGCTGATGAGCTGGTACGACCTCACGGTCACCGGACGCTCGCGCGTGGCCGGTCGTGACGCTGTTGTGATCAGTCTGGCGCCCCGCGATAACCACCGTTACGGCTTCGAGTACCACCTGGATCGCAAGACCGGGTTGCTGCTGCGTTCGCTGATGACCAATGACAAGGGGCAGTTGCTGGAACGCTTCCAGATGACCCGCCTGGACACGACACCGCCGACCGACGCCCAGTTGCGTCCAGGCGCAGACTGTCGCGCCGTCAAGCCTGTCCCGGCGGCGGGCGTCGATGAAGCCCCTGCCTGGCGTGCCGACTGGTTGCCGCCTGGGTTCGAATTGACCGACAGCAGCGTACGGCGTGACCCTCAGCGCAACAGCCAGGTCGAAAGCCTGCTGTACGACGATGGCCTGGCGCGCTTCTCCGTGTTCCTCGAGAAGGTCGACGATACGCAGGTCAAGGACATGCGCCTGGCCGTAGGGCCGACCGTGGCCGTTTCCAGGCAGCTGAACACGGCCGAAGGCGCGTTCATGATCACGGTGGTTGGCGAGGTGCCGCTGGGCACGGCCGAGCGCGTGGCACTGTCCATGCGGCCCCAGGCACGCGCCGAGCGCCCGTGAGCCGGGGCCTTCGGGTCACGGCTTGAAACGAAATTAACGTTTTGTCATTTGCAAAAAGCGCGCGGATTTTTTATAGGTCAGGCTCCTCGACGCCTGACCTCTCCTGCGTTGCAGAGGCCTCATTGCCAACTACGCTCGTTTTGACGGGAGCCGTATGTCACTACCTCGTTTCAAATCCTACCTCTCGATGTTCGCCGCCGTGTTCATGCTCGGCCAACTGGCGGTCGCCCAGGCGCAGGAAGCCTTGCCTGACTTCACCACCCTGGTCGAGCAAGCCTCGCCTGCCGTGGTGAACATCAGTACCAAGCAGAAGCTGCCTGCCCGGCGCATCGCCCAAGGGCAGATGCCTGACCTCGAAGGCCTGCCACCGATGTTCCGCGAATTCTTCGAGCGCGGCCTGCCGCAGCAGCCACGTTCGCCGCGCGGTGATCGCCAGCGCGAGGCCCAGTCGCTGGGCTCGGGCTTCATCATTTCCAGCGATGGCTATGTGCTGACCAACAACCACGTGATCGCCGATGCCGACGAAATCATCGTACGCCTGTCCGACCGCAGCGAGCTGCAGGCCAAGCTGGTCGGCACCGATCCGCGTACCGACGTGGCGTTGCTGAAGGTGGACGGCAAGAACCTGCCGACCGTCAAGCTGGGCGATTCCGAGAAGCTCAAGGTGGGTGAGTGGGTACTGGCCATCGGCTCGCCGTTCGGCTTCGATCACTCGGTGACCAAGGGGATCGTCAGCGCCAAGGGTCGTACCCTGCCCAACGATACCTACGTGCCGTTCATCCAGACCGACGTGGCCATCAACCCGGGCAACTCCGGTGGCCCGCTGTTCAACATGAACGGTGAAGTGGTCGGCATCAACTCGCAGATCTTCACCCGCTCGGGCGGTTTCATGGGCCTGTCCTTCGCCATCCCGATCGACGTCGCGCTGGACGTGTCCAACCAGCTCAAGAAAGACGGCAAGGTCAGCCGCGGCTGGCTGGGCGTGGTCATCCAGGAGGTCAACAAGGACCTGGCCGAATCCTTCGGTCTCGAGCGTCCGGCAGGCGCCCTGGTCGCCCAGGTGCTCGAAGACGGCCCGGCAGCCAAGAGCGGCCTGCAGGTCGGCGACGTGATCCTCAGCATGAACGGCCAGCCGATCGTCATGTCCGCCGACCTGCCGCACCTGGTCGGCAGCCTGAAGGACGGCGCCGTCGCCAAGCTGGAAATCATCCGCAACGGCAAGCGCCAGAACCTCGACGTGACCGTCGGCGCGCTGCCCGAAGACGATGCCGACATCGGCACCGGTGGTCAGGCGGGCGCCGAGCGCAGCAGCAATCGCCTGGGCGTGTCCGTGGCCGAATTGAGCGCCGAACAGAAGAAGTCGCTGGAGCTCAAGGGCGGCGTGGTCATCAAGGACGTGCAGGACGGCCCGGCTGCCCTGATCGGTCTGCGTCCAGGTGACGTCATCAGCCACCTGAACAACCAGGCGATCACCTCGGCCAAGCAGTTCACCGAGATCGCCAAGGACCTGCCGAAGAACCGCTCCGTGTCGATGCGGGTGCTGCGTCAGGGTCGCGCCAGCTTCATCACCTTCAAGCTGGCGGAGTAAGAGCAGCGGCAAGGTGTGAGCTGCAAGCAGCAAGTAAAAGCAGGGCCAGTGTGGGGATTCGTTCCGTGCACTGGCCTTGTGTTTAAGGGGGGCGGAGCTTTCCAGGGGACAGTCATGACAATGCCTGCATCTTTGCGGGTCTTCCCAGCTCCACCGTTCAGCTTGCAGCTTGCAGCTTGCAGCTCACAGCTTGCCGCTTACCCCTTGCCACTCACCCAGGTAGCCGACCCCCCCTCTTTCCAGTACAATTCCCGGCTATTTTCCGCGGGCGTCCGGCTCGCAGCCTTATCGAGTGTTGACCCGTGAGTGATTTGAGTCATATCCGCAATTTCTCCATCATCGCCCACATCGACCATGGCAAGTCGACGCTGGCCGACCGGTTCATCCAACTGTGCGGCGGCCTGACGGCGCGCGAGATGGAAGCCCAGGTACTTGATTCGATGGACCTGGAGCGCGAGCGCGGGATCACCATCAAGGCCCACAGCGTGACGCTGCATTACAAGGCGCGCGACGGCAAGACCTACCAGCTGAACTTCATCGACACCCCAGGCCACGTCGACTTCACCTATGAGGTCAGCCGGTCGCTGGCGGCCTGTGAAGGCGCCTTGCTGGTGGTCGATGCGGGGCAGGGTGTCGAGGCCCAGTCGGTCGCCAACTGCTACACCGCCATCGAGCAGGGCCTGGAAGTCATGCCCGTGCTGAACAAGATGGACCTGCCCCAGGCCGATCCCGATCGCGTCAAGGACGAGATCGAGAAGATCATCGGCATCGACGCCACCGACGCGGTCGCCTGCAGCGCCAAGAGCGGCATGGGCGTGGACGAGGTGCTCGAGCGCCTGGTGCAGACCATTCCAGCGCCGGAAGGCGAGATCGAGGCGCCGCTGCAGGCGCTGATCATCGACTCCTGGTTCGACAACTACCTGGGCGTGGTCTCGCTGGTGCGTGTGCGCCAGGGCCGGGTCAAGAAGGGCGACAAGATCCTGGTCAAGTCCACCGGCAAGGTGCACCTGGTCGACAGCGTCGGCGTCTTCAACCCCAAGCACACCCAGATGCCGGACCTGAAGGCCGGCGAAGTCGGCTTCATCATCGCCAGCATCAAGGACATTCACGGCGCGCCGGTGGGCGACACCCTGACCCTGTCCTCGACGCCGGAAGTCGAGATGCTGTCGGGCTTCAAGAAGATCCAGCCCCAGGTCTACGCCGGCCTGTTCCCGGTCAGTTCCGACGACTTCGAGGACTTCCGCGATGCCCTGCAGAAGCTGACCCTGAACGACTCGTCGCTGCAGTACCTGCCGGAAAGCTCCGATGCCCTGGGCTTCGGCTTCCGTTGCGGCTTCCTCGGCATGCTGCACATGGAAATCATCCAGGAGCGCCTGGAGCGCGAGTACGACCTGGACCTGATCACCACGGCGCCGAGCGTGATCTTCGAGGTCAAGCTCAAGACCGGTGAAACCATCTACGTCGACAACCCGTCCAAGCTCCCGGACGTGTCCTCGGTGGAAGATTTCCGCGAGCCGATCGTCTCGGCCACCATCCTTGTGCCTCAGGAACACCTGGGCAACGTCATTACCCTGTGCATCGAGAAGCGTGGCGTCCAGCGCGATATGCAGTTCCTGGGTGCACAGGTGCAGGTGCGTTACGACCTGCCGATGAACGAGGTGGTGCTGGACTTCTTCGATCGCCTGAAGTCCACCAGCCGTGGCTATGCGTCGCTGGACTACCATTTCGACCGCTACCAGTCGGCCAATCTGGTCAAGCTGGACGTGTTGATCAACGGCGACAAGGTCGATGCCCTGGCGCTGATCGTGCACCGGGACAATGCGCACTACAAAGGGCGCGCCTTGACCGAGAAGATGAAAGAGCTGATTCCTCGGCAGATGTTCGACGTTGCGATCCAGGCTGCCATCGGCGGCCAGATCGTGGCCCGGACGACCGTCAAGGCCCTCAGGAAAAACGTTCTGGCCAAATGCTACGGTGGCGACGTGAGCCGTAAGCGTAAACTGCTCGAAAAGCAGAAGGCCGGTAAGAAACGCATGAAGCAGGTGGGCAACGTGGAAATTCCACAGGAAGCCTTCCTTGCCGTGCTCAGGTTGGATAGCTAGGTCCTATGTCGCTAAATTTCCCGCTGTTGCTCGTCATCGCCGTTGCCGTCTGTGGCGCGTTGGCCCTGATCGACCTGGTGCTGCTGGCACCCCGTCGGCGCAAGGCCATCGCCAACTACCAGACCAGTGTCAGCCAGCCAGACATGGCCGTGGTCGAGCGACTGGACAAGGAGCCGTTGCTGGTCGAGTACGGCAAGTCGTTCTTCCCGGTGCTGTTCATCGTGCTGGTGCTGCGCTCGTTTCTGGTCGAGCCGTTCCAGATCCCGTCGGGGTCGATGAAGCCGACCCTGGAAGTGGGCGATTTCATTCTGGTGAACAAGTTCTCCTACGGCATTCGCCTGCCGGTGCTGGACAAGAAGATCATCGAAGTGGGCAATCCCCAGCGCGGTGATGTGATGGTCTTCCGCTACCCGAGCGATCCGAACGTCAACTACATCAAGCGTGTGGTGGGTGTGCCAGGTGACACGGTGCGTTACACCGCCGACAAGCACCTGTACGTCAACGACCAGCCGATCGCCGAACAACTGGTCGGCCCCGAGCCTGGGACCCTGGGCAGCGCCCAACGGTACAAGGAGCAGCTGGGCGCAGCGGAACACCTGATCCGCAAGGAAATGCGGCGTAGCCGTGTCCTGCCGGACCAGTCATGGACCGTGCCGGCCGGCCACTACTTCATGATGGGCGACAACCGCGACAACTCCAACGACAGCCGCTTCTGGGACGATCCCAACATCCCGCAGCCGCTGCACGGCATGGTGCCCGACCGCAATATCGTCGGCAAAGCCTTCGCCGTGTGGATGAGTTGGCCCGAGCCCAAGCTCAGCCACTTGCCCACGCTGTCACGGGTCGGCCTGATCCGGTAATACCCAATCGGCGCTGTCGCAAGACGGCGCCGAATGCATTTATGGCATAGGCTGTGTCCAAGACGGTCGAATGCACCGGCCACGCCCGAACGGGGCGCACAGCCAAACAGTCTTTCCAGGATGTTGATTTGAACACTGTGTTGAACATGACGGCGCTCCTTCGCGAGACGCCGAGCAAGAAGACCGGGTCCGCCCGTCAGGTGGCGGCATGAGCGCGCCACTGAGTCGTCTCGAGCGCAAGCTGGGCTACACCTTCAAGGACCAGGACCAGATGGTGCTGGCCCTGACGCACCGTAGCTTCGCCGGCCGCAACAACGAGCGCCTGGAGTTCCTGGGCGATGCGATCCTCAACTTCGTGGCTGGCGAGGCGCTGTTCGAGCGCTTCCCGCAGGCGCGCGAAGGCCAGCTGTCGCGACTGCGTGCACGCCTGGTCAAGGGCGAGACCCTGGCGCGATTGGCCCGTGGCTTCGACCTGGGCGAGTACCTGCGCCTGGGCTCGGGTGAACTCAAGAGCGGCGGCTTCCGCCGTGAGTCGATCCTGGCCGATGCGCTGGAAGCACTGATCGGTGCGATCTACCTGGATGCCGGCATGGAGGCAGCGCGCGAGCGCATCCTGGCCTGGCTGGTCGACGAGTTCGAAGGGCTGACCCTGGTCGACACCAACAAGGACCCCAAGACCCGCTTGCAGGAGTTTCTGCAATCGCGCGGCTGCGAGTTGCCGCGCTATGAAGTGGTGGACATCCAGGGCGAACCCCACTGCCGCACCTTCCTCGTCGAATGCGAAGTGGTGTTGCTCAACAACAAGAGCCGTGGCCAGGGCGTGAGCCGGCGCATCGCTGAACAGGTCGCCGCGGCGTCCGCACTGATCGCCTTGGGCGTGGAGAATGGCAATGACTGAGAACACTTCGACCCGTTGCGGCTACGTGGCCATCGTGGGCCGTCCGAACGTGGGCAAGTCGACCTTGCTCAACCACATCCTCGGGCAAAAGCTGGCGATCACCTCGCGCAAGCCGCAGACCACCCGGCACAACATGCTCGGGATCAAGACCGAAGGCGACGTGCAGGCCATCTACGTCGACACCCCCGGCATGCACAAGGCCAACGACAAGGCCTTGAACCGCTACATGAACCGCAACGCCTCGGCGGCCCTCAAGGACGTCGACGTGGTGATCTTCGTGGTCGACCGTGCGCGCTGGACCGACGAGGACCAACTGGTGCTCGAGCGCATCCAGTACGTCGAGGGGCCGGTGATCCTCGCGGTCAACAAGACCGACCGCCTAGACGAGAAGGCCGAGCTGATTCCGCACCTGCAATGGCTGCAGACCCAGCTGCCATCGGCCGAGATCGTGCCGATCTCCGCACAGCAGGGCCACAACCTCGAGGCGCTCGAGGGCCTGATCGCCAAGCACCTGCCGGAAAACGAGCACTTCTTCCCGGAAGACCAGATCACCGACCGCAGCAGCCGCTTCCTGGCCGCCGAACTGGTGCGCGAGAAGATCATGCGCCAGCTGGGTGCCGAGCTGCCGTACCAGATCACCGTCGAGATCGAGGAATTCAAGCAGCAGGGCCATGTCCTGCACATCCATGCGCTGATCCTGGTCGAGCGTGATGGCCAGAAGAAGATCATCATCGGCGACAAGGGCGAGCGCATCAAGCGCATCGGCTCCGAGGCCCGCAAGGACATGGAAACCCTGTTCGACGCCAAGGTCATGCTCAACCTGTGGGTCAAGGTCAAAGGCGGCTGGTCCGACGACGAACGCGCCCTGCGCTCGCTCGGTTACGGCGATCTGTAACACCCACCGGCCTGCCGCCTGGCAGGCCGCTTTCTCCAGGAACGATGCCTGATGCAGCAAGCTGTCGGACAACCGGCCTACGTGCTGCACAGCCGGGCCTATCGCGAAGCCAGTGCCCTGGTGGACTTCTTCACGCCGCAAGGCTGCGTGCGTGGCGTGCTGCGCCGTGCACGGGGCAAGAGCGGCAGCGTCATGCGGCCGTTCGCCCTGCTCGAGGTCGAGCTGCGCGGGCGCGGCGAACTCAAGACCGTCGGGCGGCTGGAAGGCGTCGGCAACGCGCCCTGGCTGCACGGCGATGCCCTGTTTAGCGGGCTCTACCTCAATGAACTGCTGGTGCGCCTGCTGGCGCCCGAAGTGCCGCATCCGGTGTTGTTCGAGCACTATGGCCTGACGTTGCAGGCGCTGGCCCAGGGGCGGGCGTTGGAGCCATTGCTGCGGGCCTTCGAATGGCGTCTGCTGGACGAGCTGGGCTATGCCTTCTCGTTGAATCAGGATGTCCAGGGCGAGGCGATCGAGCCCGGTGCGCTGTACCGGCTGCAAGTCGATGCCGGCCTCGAACGTGTGGAGCTGGCGCAGCCAGGCCTGTTCGTCGGTGCCGACCTGCTGGCCCTGGCCGACGCCGACTGGGAAGCGTCCGGCAGCCTGCTGGCCGCCAAGCGCCTGATGCGCCAGGCCCTGGCCGTGCACCTGGGGGCCAAGCCACTGGTCAGCCGCGAACTGTTTCGCAAGCGCTGAGCACGTCGTATGCTGTAGGGCTCAACTTTCAGGAGCGCCCTTCGTGAACCACAGCAACCGCATCCTTCTTGGCGTCAACATCGACCATGTCGCGACCCTGCGTCAGGCCCGGGGCACGCGCTACCCCGACCCGGTCAAGGCGGCGCTGGACGCCGAGGAGGCGGGTGCCGACGGCATCACCGTGCACCTGCGTGAAGACCGCCGGCACATCCAGGATCGCGACGTGCTGCTGCTCAAGGACGTCCTGCAGACCCGCATGAACTTCGAAATGGGCGTCACCGAGGAGATGATCGCCTTCGCCGAGCGCATTCGTCCCGCGCATGTGTGCCTGGTGCCCGAAACCCGTCAGGAACTGACCACCGAAGGCGGGCTGGACGTGGCCGGCCAGGAGGCCCGCATCCAGGCCGCCGTGGAACGCCTGGCTCGTACGGGTGCCGAGGTCTCGTTGTTCATCGACGCCGATGCCCGGCAGATCGAAGCGGCCCGTCGCGTGGGCGCGCCCGCCATCGAGCTGCACACGGGGCGGTATGCCGATGCGCAGACCCCGACCGACGTGGCGGCCGAACTCGAACGGATCGCCCAGGGCGTGGCCAAGGGCGTGGAGCAGGGGCTGATCGTCAATGCCGGGCATGGTCTGCATTATCACAACGTCGAGGCCGTGGCAGCGATCCGTGGCATCAGCGAGCTTAACATCGGCCACGCCTTGGTGGCCCATGCCCTGTTCGTCGGGTTCAAGGCGGCGGTCGCCGAAATGAAAGCCCTGATCGTCGCGGCGGCGCGCTAACGCCGCCAGGCGCGCATCACTTGCGCGCCACCATCACGGCACGGCGGGGCGCCGGCAGGCCTTCGACGGTGCGGGTCGGATCGTTCGGGTCGAGGAAGTCGCTGAGCGACTGATAGCGCATCCACGGCGTGCTGCGCTGTTCCTCGACCTGGGTGACGCTGACGTCCACACAGCGCACGTCGCTGAACCCGGCGCGGCGCATCAGGCGTGCCAGCGCTGGCACCGAGGGCAGGAACCAGACGTTGCGCATCTGCGCATAACGGTCCTCGGGCACCAGCATCTGCTGTTCGTCGCCTTCGATGACCAAGGTTTCCAGCACCAGCTCGCCGCCTTTGACCAGGCAGTCCTTGAGCGCCAGCAGGTGCTCGATGGGCGAGCGGCGGTGATAGAACACGCCCATGGAGAACACGGTGTCGAAGCCTTCCAGCTGCGCGGGCAGCTCTTCCAGCGCGAAGGGCAGGTGCCAGGCAGGCTGCTGCGGCAGATAGCGCTGGACGGCCTGGAACTGGCAGAAGAACAGCCAGTTGGGATCGATCCCGACGACCAGGTCGGCGCCAGCACCGAGCATGCGCCACTGGTAGTAGCCATTGCCGCAGCCGACGTCCAGCACGCGCTTGCCGACCAGATCCAGGTGCGGCGCCACGCGCGACCATTTCCAGTCCGAGCGCCACTCGGTGTCGACGTGCACCCCGAACAGATCGAACGGCCCCTTGCGCCACGGCGAGAGCCCCATCAGGGCGGTCTGCACCTGCTGGCGTGTGGCCTCGTCACAGGCCGCGTCCAGGCGCACGCCGTCGACCAGGTCGACGTCGCTGGGGTGCAGGGCGGGCAGGGCATCGACGGCGGCCTGCCAGCGCGCCAGGTCGCCGTGGCCTTTGCGCAGCTTGGTCTCGAGTTGAGCGGGCAGGGTGGTGGCCCACTGCGCCAGGGGCGTAGGGGCAAGGCGCTGAATCAGGGGCGAGAGATCGATCATGGCAAGGCAATCAGAGAGGCGAAATTGAGGCATTGGAACCAGGGCACCACCTGGGAGAAGCCCGCCGCCAGCAGGCGCTCGCGGTGGATCTCGAGGCTGTCCGGTTTCATCACGTGTTCGATGGCACTGCGTTTCTGGGCGATTTCCAGGTCGCTGTAGCCATTGGCGCGCTTGAAGTCCAGGTGCAGGTCGCCGAGCAGCGCCTGGGCCTGGGCGTCTTCGAAGCGCAGCTTCTCGGACAGGATCAGCGCCCCGCCGGGCAGCAGGGCCTGACGGATGCGGCTCAGCAGGGCCAGGCGCTGGTCAGGGGCGATGAACTGCAAGGTGAAGTTCATCGCCACCACCGACGCAGGCTCCAACGGCAGTGCCAGGATATCGGCCTCCACCACCTGGACCGGCAGCAGCTCCTGGAACATCGAGTCCTGTGCGGTCAGGTACTGGCGGCAGCGCTCGACCATGGCCGCCGAATTGTCCACCGCGATCACGCGACAGCCTTCGGCCTGCACGTGCCGACGCAGCGCCTGGGTGACCGCACCGAGCGAGGCGCCCAGGTCGTACAGCGCCGTGCCCGGCTGGGCGAAGCGTGCGGCGACCACCCCGAGGTTTTCCACGATGGTCGGGTAGCCAGGCACGGAGCGCTTGATCATGTCCGGGAACACCCGGACCACGTCCTCGTTGAACACGAAGTCGGGCACCTGCTCCAGGGGCTGGGCGAAAAGGCGGTCGGGGTCTTGGCTCACGGCAGTTCCAGAGGGAATCGGGAAAAGGGCGGCATTCTAGCCGAAGCGCCCTTGCCGTGCATCGGTTGAGGGGGACTTGGAGCTTCAAGCTTCAAGCTTCAAGCTGAACTGTGTCGGCTGGCAGCTGGCAGCTGGCAGCTGGCAGCTGGCAGCTGGCAGCTTGCAGCTTGCAGCTTCACTCAAGCAAACAAGACCTTGGCAACGTCACCGTAGCGCTTGGCGAAGTGTACGGTCAGTCCTTCGCGCAGGTAGTCGGGCAGCTCTTCGAAATCCCCGCGGTTGGCGTCCGGCAGAATCAGCTCGAAGAGCTTCTGCCGACGGGCCGCGATGACTTTCTCGCGCACGCCGCCGATCGGCAGCACCTGCCCGGTCAGGGTCAGCTCGCCGGTCATGGCCACGCCGCGCTTGGGCGCCTGGTCACGGGCCAGCGACAACAGGGCACTGGCCATGGTGATGCCGGCGCTTGGGCCGTCCTTCGGCGTCGCGCCTTCCGGCACGTGCAGGTGGATGAACGCCTCGTCGAAGAACGCCGGATCGCCGCCGAACTGGGTGAGGTTCGAGCTGACGTAGCTGTAGGCGATCTCGGCCGACTCCTTCATCACGTCGCCCAGCTTGCCGGTCAACTTGAAGCCGCGGTTGAGGGTGTGTACCCGATTGGCTTCGATCGGCAGGGTGGCCCCGCCCATGCTGGTCCAGGCCAGGCCGGTGATCACGCCTTTGCCTTCCAGGACCTGCTCGCTGCGGAACACCGGGATGCCGAGCGCGGCTTCCAGGTCCTTCGGGCCGATCTTGAGCTTGGCCTTGGGGTCTTCCAGCAGTTTGAGCACGGCCTTGCGCACCAGCTTGCCCAGCTGCTTCTCGAGCTGACGCACCCCGGCCTCACGGGCGTAGCCATCGATCACCAGGCGCAGGGCGCTGTCGCTGATGCTCAGGCTGGACTTGGCGACGCCGGCCTTGGCCAGCTGCTTGGGCCACAGGTGACGCTTGGCGATGGCCAGCTTCTCTTCGGTGATGTAGCCGGACAGGCGGATCACTTCCATGCGGTCGAGCAGCGGGCCGGGAATCGAGTCGAGGGTGTTGGCGGTGCAGACGAACAGCACCTTGGACAGGTCCAGGCGCAGGTCCAGGTAGTGGTCGAGGAAGTCGACGTTCTGCTCCGGGTCGAGGGTCTCGAGCAGGGCCGAGGCCGGATCGCCCTGGTAGCTCTGGCCCATCTTGTCGATCTCGTCGAGCATGATGACCGGGTTCATCACCTCGACGTCCTTCAGGGCCTGCACCAGCTTGCCTGGCTGGGCGCCGATGTAAGTGCGCCGGTGGCCCTTGATCTCGGCTTCGTCGCGCATGCCGCCGACGCTGAACCGGTAGAACGGCCGCCCCAGGGACTCGGCGATGGACTTGCCGATGCTCGTCTTGCCCACGCCCGGCGGGCCGACCAGCAGCACGATGGAGCCGCTGATCTCGCCTTTCCAGGCACCGACGGCGAGGAACTCGAGGATGCGGTCCTTGATGTCGTTCAGGCCGGCATGGTGCTGGTCGAGCACCTTGCGGGCGTGCTTGAGGTCGAGCTTGTCCTTGCCATACACCCCCCACGGCAGCGCGGTGGCCCAGTCCAGGTAGTTGCGGGTGACGGCGTACTCCGGCGAGCCGGTTTCGAGAATGGCCAGCTTGCCCATCTCTTCGTCGATGCGCTTCTGCGCGGGCGGCGGCAGGGTCTTGTCCTTGAGGCGCTGCTCGAACTGCTCGAGGTCGGCACTGCGGTCGTCCTTGGTCAGGCCCAGCTCCTGCTGGATGACCTTGAGCTGTTCCTTGAGGAAGAACTGGCGCTGGTGCTCGCCGATCTGGCGATTGACCTCGGCGGAGATCTCGTTCTGCAGGTGCGCGACCTCGACCTCCTTGCGCAGCATCGGCAGGACCTTCTCCATGCGCTTGAGCATCGGCACGCAGTCGAGCACTTCCTGCAGCTGCAGGCCGGTGGCCGAGGTCAAGGCGGCGGCGAAGTCGGTCAGCGGGGAGGGGTCGTTGGGGCTGAAGCGGTTGAGGTAGTTCTTCAGCTCTTCGCTGTAGAGCGGGTTGAGCGGCAGCAGCTCCTTGATCGCGTTGATCAGGGCCATGCCGTAGGCCTTGATCTCGTCGGTGGGCTCGGACAGCTGGCGTGGGTATTCGACTTCCACCAGGTAGGGCGGACGGTGGTGCTTGAGCCAGGTGCGGATACGCACACGAGTCAGGCCCTGGGCGACGAACTGCAGCTTGCCGTTCTCGCGGCTGGCGTGGTGCACCTTGACCAAGGTGCCGTACTCGGGAAGGGCCGACGTGTCGAAATGGCGGTGGTCTTCCGGCGGCGTGTCCATGAAGAACAGCGCCAGCGAGTGGTGCGGCGTCTTGGCGACCAGGTCGAGCGTTTCGGCCCAGGGCTCCTCGTTGACGATGACCGGCAGCACCTGTGCAGGGAAGAACGGGCGATTGTGGATCGGGATCACATAGACCTTGTCCGGCAACTGCTGGCCTGGCAGGGCCAGGTGCTGTCCCGAGACGGCCTGGGCATCGATGTGTTCGACTTCGTGTTCTTCGGGATGATCCGGGTAGTCCTGCTGGTCGCTCATGGGGCACCTGCGTGAATGGCTATGGTGCTTAGATGGGGGGATCGGGGGTGGGTTTCAAGTTTCGCCACGTCGGGAGGTGAATGACCGTCAGCCTGTGGTCTGCACCCTTCCTCGGCGTCGGCGCAGGCCTCATCGCTGGCAAGCCAGCTCCCACAGGCAGTGCCGACATGCACGATCAGAGCGCGAATCGGGCTTCGGGTCGAGCGTTTCCAGAAAAGACTTGGCCCAAGGTGGGAGCTGGCTTGCCTGCGATGAGACCAGTGATTGCCCTGCGGTAATCAAAGCCTGGACTGGCCCAAGGTGGGAGCTGGCTTGCCAGCGATGAGGCCCATGACTGCACTGCGGTAATCGGAGCCTGGACTGGCCCTAGGTGGGAGCTGGCTTGCCAGCGATGGAGGCCGTCCAGTCGACGAGTCGGGTGCAAGCGTGCACTCGACTCGCAAACTGCGCGCGATCGCGCCAAGAGCGGGCCGTGCGGCCCGCCCTCGAAACGCCTCAGCGCAACTTGTAGGCGATGATGTAATCACCCATGCGCGTACCCAGCGACCCGTGGCCACCGGCGGTGATCAGCACGTACTGCGCGCCGTCCTTGCCGGTGTAGGTCATCGGGGTGGCCTGACCGCCTGCTGGCAGGCGACCTTTCCACAGCTCTTTGCCGTTGTTCACGTCATAGGCCCGCAGGTACTGGTCCAGCGTCCCGCTGAGGAACGCCACGCCGCCGGCGGTGACGATCGAGCCGCCCATGCTCGGCACGCCGACCGGCAGGCCGATCGGCACCGGGGTGCTGTCACGGGTGGTGCCGTTCTTGTGCTTCCAGACCACCTTGTGGGTGAACAGGTCGACGGCGGCCACGTAGCCCCAGGCCGGTGCCTGGCACGGCAGGCCGAACGGCGACAGGAACGGGTGCATGATCACCGCGTACGGGGCACCGGTGTTGGGCTGCACGCCGCTGGTCTCGCTTTCGCGATGGCTCCCGGCTTCGACCTTGTCACGCGGCACCATCTTGGAGACGAACGCCATGTAGTTCGGCGAGGTGAACAGCAGCTGGCGCACCGGATCGACCGACACACCGCCCCAGTTGAAGACCCCGACGTTGCCGGGGTAGACCAGCGAGCCCTGCTCGGACGGCGGGGTGTACTGGCCTTCGTAGCGCAGCTGGCGGAACTGGATCCGGCACAGCATCTGGTCGAACGGGGTGGCACCCCACATCGCACGCTCGTTCAGCTCCGGACCCAGCAGGTTCAGGTCCGAACGGGCCTGGGTCGGTGCGGTGTGGTCACCCTCGACGGCGCCTTGCGGCACGGGGATCTCGCGGATCGGCACGATCGGCGTACCGTCGCGGCGGTCGAGCACGTACAGGCTGCCCTGCTTGGTCGGTGCGATGATCGCCGGCTTGATGCCGTCGTCGGTCTTCAGGTGCACCAGCGTCGGCTGGCTGCCCACGTCCATGTCCCACAGGTCATGGTGCGTGAACTGGTAGTTCCAGCGGACCTTGCCGTCGGCCAGGTTCAGCGCGACGATGCCGGCGCTGAAGCGCTCGGCGCCCGGGGTACGGTCGCCGCCCCACTGGTCGGGCATCTGGTTGCCCAGGGGCAGGTAGACCATGCCCAGGGTCTCGTCGACGCTGGCCAGGGACCACATGTTCGCCGAGTTGCGGCTGTAGGTCTGGCCGGCTGGCAACGGACGGGTGTCATCCGGGTTGTTGCTGTCCCAATTCCAGACCAGGTGACCGTCGTGCACGTCATAGGCGCGGATCACACCCGACGGTTCGTTGGTGGACTCGTTGTCGGTGACGTGGCCGCCGATGATCACCAGGTCGCGGGTGATGGCGACGGGCGACGTGGAGTAGTACCCACCCGGCGTGAACGGACCGATGCCTTGCTTGAGGTCGACCACGCCCTGGTTGGCGAAGCCTTCGCAGACCTTGCCGGTGTCGGCATTGAGCGCGATCAGGCGCGCGTCGGCGGTCGGCAGGTACAGGCGGCGAGGGCAGGCACGTGCGACCTCCAGGCCCGCGGCGGAAATCTGCGGCGCCGGGCTGCCATCACGGCTGACGTAGTTGTTCTCGTCATAGTAGGAGACGCCACGGCAGGTCATGTGGGCGAAGCCCTTGAAGCCGACCGGGCTCTTGAGCTGCGGGTCGTAGCGCCAGAGTTCCTTGCCGGTGTCCGGGTCCAGCGCCAGCACCTGGCTGTGCGCGGTGCAGGCATACAGCTTGCCGTTGACCTTCAGCGGGGTGTTCTCGTTGGTGATCTCGACGGGGTCATCGTCACGCGGCATGTCGCCGGTGCGGATGCGCCAGGCTTCTTCCAGGCGAGACACGTTCTGCGGCGTGATCTGACGCAGCGGCGAATACCGGTCGCCGTGTTCGGTCCGACCATAGGCCTGCCAGTCGCCCTCGGGCATCGACGGCGCAGCGCTGGCCATCTCGCTGGTATCGCGACCCAGCTCGCCCTGGATTTCGCCCGGGTGGGTGAACTGGCTACCGATGGCCGAAGCCCCGGAAGCGATGACCGCCACGCTCAGCACGGCCACGTTGGCCTTGGCCGAGGCGCCGATCAGCGGGCGGCGTGCCCAGGGCAGCAACAGCAGCACGCCGAACACGAACCACAGCGACAGGCGTGGTACCAGCTGCCACCAGTCCAGGCCCACTTCCCACAGCGCCCAGACGGTGCTGGCCAGCAGGAACACGCCATACAGGCCCAGACCGAGACGGCGGCGGGCCAACAGCAGGATGCCCGAGAGCGCCAGTGCAGCGCCCCCCAGCAGGTAATACAGCGACCCGTCCAGCTGGACGAGGGTCAGGCCGCCCGCCACCAGGGCCAGGCCCATCAGTAGCAGCAGCACGCCTAGCAGGCGCGGTAGCCACAGTGTTTCGTGTTTGGCACTCGCAGTGCTCATCGTCGATTGTCTCCATCGGCCCTTGAACCGGGCATGGCGTTGAAAGGAATGGGTGAAACGAAAGGGTGGCAAGCCTACAGCCTGTTTCGTTTCTGGCAACCAATTTAAACAAATTGTTCCTTGTCATGACGCTAGCAGCGGATGTAAGGAAGGGCCAATCGACGGGGGAGGGGGCGCCGGACTGCCAGGCATTCCGGCGCAGGGGAAGGGCGTCAGAATGAGGTGCGCAAGCCGACCTCCACGCTACGGCCAGGAGCCGGCGCGATGTCACGCAGGATCGAACTGGCATAGCGTACCGTCTGGTCGGTGAGGTTTTCCCCACGCACGAAGGCCAGCCACTGGCTCTGACCGACCTCGAACCGGTACCCGAGGCTGGCGCCGAGCGTGGTGTAGCCGTCGGTCGAGGTGTCGTTGGCCGGCGTGCGGTGCTGGGCGGCGGCATGCTGCACGTCGACCCGGGCCTGCCAGCGGTCCAGCGACCAGAGCAGGCCGCTGTTCACGCGCAGTGGGGCGATGCGTGGCAAAGGCTCGTCGGTGTCGAGGTTCTGCGCGCGGGTATAGTCGCCGGAGAGCTCCAGGGCGAAGCGGCCATAGCGATTGTCCAGCAACTGCCAGCGATCCTGCGCCTCGAGCCCATAGAAGCGTGCACGCACGCCTTCATACGCATATTCAGGCAGGCCTTCATCGTCTTCTCCCTCGCGCAGGTTGCCCGTGCCGATCAGTCCGATGTAGTTGCGAAAGTGGCTGTAGAAGGCGCCCACACTGCCCACATGGGTACCGTTGTCGAAGCGCAGCGCGAGGTCTGCCGACACGGCGCGCTCCTTGCCCAGGTCGGCGTCGCCGATTTCGTAGGCGCCGGTGGCCACGTGCGCACCGTTGGCGTACAGCTCGTAGAAGGTCGGCGCCCGTTCGGTATAGGCCAGGTTGGCGGCCAGCGACCAGACCGGGTCGAGCTGGTACACCGCACCCGAGGACAGGCTGCCGGTGGTGAAGCGGCTGGCCGTGTCGAGTGCGGCGAAGGTGTCGTTGCCCTGGGCATCCGGGTCGACCCGGGTGTGCTCCAGGCGGGCACCGAGGCTCAGGTCCAGGCGATCGGTCGCGTGCCATTGCTCGAGCAGAAAGAGCGCGGCCGTGTCGGTGTCGGTGTGCGGCACGAAGGCTTCCTCGCCCAGCGCGGAGAACTCGCTGCGGGCGACCTGCGCGCCGATCACGCCTTCTACCGGCCCGAACGGTCGGTGCCGCGCCTCGATCCGGGCTTCGTAGCCTTTGTTCTTGAAGGTGGTGTTGACCTCGCCGTCTTCGATCTCGCGGTGCTGGTAGTCGGTGTAGCTGGCATCGAGCTTGACCGAGCTGAAGAGGCCTTCGAGGTCGCGGATCTCCGAGGCGAAGCCATAGTGATCCTGTTCCATGTCCAGGCGCACGCCGGGTTCGGCCACCGAGCCATAGTTGCCGTCGTAGCGGCTGTAGGACAGCCCGGCGTAGCCATGATCCCAGTGGTAGGCGCCACCCACCGCGCCGCCGTCCTGGCGCCCATCGCTATTGTCCAGCCGATGCCGTCCGCCAGGTGCTTCGTCGGTGCGTACGTGGTCACTGTAGGCATGACCGGGAATGCGCAGGTCATCGAACTGACGGCTGTTGGCGTCGATGTGCAGCGCGAAGGTGCCGTCCCCGGCTTCCAGCTTGCCGGCACGGCTGCGGGTCGTGTCGGCGCCCCCGTAACGCAACTCGCCCGAGCCCTGGATGCCGTCGATGGGCGATTCGGGGATGCGGTTGTCGAAGGTGTTGATCACACCCCCGATGGCGCTGCCGCCGTACAGCAAGGCCGCCGGCCCGCGCACCACCTCGATGCGCTCGACGGTATTCGGGTCCAGCGGCACGGCGTGGTCATAGGACAGTGACGAGGCATCCAAGGCGCCCACGCCATTGCGCAAGAGGCGGATACGGTCGCCGTCCAGGCCGCGAATGACCGGACGGCTGGCGCCCGGTCCGAACCAGGTGGAGGCGATGCCGGGTTGCCGATTGAGCGTTTCGCCCAGGCTGCCGTGCTGCTGCTGGGTCAGGTCATCGCCCTCGAGCACGGTGCTGGGGCTCGCCAACTGGCGATTGCCCAAGGGATTGGCGGTGATGACCTGGGGGTCGAGTTCGAGCGCCTGAACCGACAACGAGGCAAGGTACAACGCGGCGGCCAGGGGCGAAAGGCGCAGGGATAGAGCAGGCATGGGAAGGAGCATTCCTGGATGAGAGATATGAATAGTTACAATATAACATCAGGAATGTAAGAAATGGTTACATTATTACAATCAGCGCATTGACCTGCCTGCGCCAAGCGCCTGTGCCTGCGCCTCTCGCGACGCCGCGCACTGGTGTATCGTGACCGGCTTTGACTCACTGGAGACACCCATGGGCACCGCTCAGCACGCCGCCTTGCACGGCAAGACCCTGGCACAGATCCTGACCACGCTGGTCGAGCATTACCACTGGGAGGGCCTGGCCCAGCGCATCGACGTCCGATGCTTCAAGAGCGATCCCAGCCTCAAGTCGAGCCTGACCTTCCTGCGCAAGACGCCCTGGGCGCGGGAAAAGGTCGAACAGCTGTACGTCGAGCTGTGCACGGCACGTTGATGCCCCGGCGCCCCTGGCTGACGCTCGGCGCCTGCCTGGGCTGGTTCGGCTTGGTGGTGCAGGTGTACCTGGTGCTGCTGGCACGTTGGGAGCAGCAGGCCAGCCTGATGGGCGGATTGGTCAGCGTGTTCAGCTATTTCACCATGCTCACCAATACCCTGGTCGCCACGACGTTGAGCCATGCCGCGTTCGGTCGTCCGGGGCCTGCGCGCCGCTTCTTCCTGTCACCCGGCGTCAGCACCTGCATCGCGGCGAGCATCGTGCTGGTCGCGCTGACCTACAGCCTGCTGCTGCGCCAGCTCTGGGAGCCCACGGGGTGGCAGTGGGTGGCCGACGAACTGCTGCACGACATCCTGCCCGTGCTGTTCGTCCTGTACTGGTGGCGTGTCGTGCCCAAGGGCACGCTGCGACCCTGGCACCTGGCCGCCGGGTGCCTCTATCCAGCGGTCTACTTCCTCTTCGTGCTGTGGCGCGGGCACGAAATCGGCGTCTATCCCTACCCCTTCGTCGACGTCGCGACGCTCGGTTACCCCAGGGTGATGCTCAACGCCTGCGCAGTGCTGGCCAGCTTCCTGGCCATTGGCACGCTCTTGCTGTGGCTCGATCGCCGACTGCGCCCGCGCCCGGCCATGCCGACACGGGCCGACTAGGCCCTTGCCTGGCTAGCGCGCCGCCACGGAGGGCGCGGCGCACTGGGTCGACTCGCCTGGCTCCAGGTACGGCATCAGGATCGGTGCCATGCCCTTGAGCACCTGCACCGGCAAGGCCGAGGTGAAGGTGAAGGTTTCCGCCGCACGACCCGGCACGAAGGCGGTCAAGGTGCCGAAGTGATGGTCGCCCAGGAAGAACACGAACGTGGCGGTCCGGTTCAGCGAGCGTGAACCGATCAGCCGACCGCCAGCGCCGAAGCTCTCGATGCGGTTGTCGCCGGTGCCGGTCTTGCCGCCCATCACCAACGCAGAGCCGTCCTGCAGCTTGAAGCTGCCCGAGACCCGCCGTGCGGTACCGGCATCGACGACCTGGGACAGTGCGTCGCGCAAGGCATGCGCCACTTCCACCGGCAGGATCCGCCGGCCACGGTCCGGGTCGCTGACCAGTTGCGTCTCATAGGGCGTACCGGCAGCGAAGTGCAAGGTGTCGATGCGCAGCGTCGGCAGGCGCACACCGTCGTTCTGGATGATCCCGATCAGTTCCGACAACGCCGCAGGCCGGTCGCCCGAACTGCCGATGGCCGTGGCCAGCGACGGCACCAGGTGGTCGAACGGGTAGCCGACGCGCTTCCAGCGCTGATGAATGTCGAGAAACGCCTCGATCTCGACCATGGTGCGGATGCGGCTGTCCCGCGCGCCCTGGTGACGGCTCTTGAACAACCAGCCATAGACCTCCTGACGCTCGAAGCGGCTGGCATTGATCGCTTCGCGCTGCGTCGCGCCTGGATTCTTCAGCAGGTAGCCCAGCAGCCACAGATCCAGCGGGTGCACCTTGGCGATGTAGCCCTGGTCGGGCAGGTCGTATTTGCCAGGGCCATAGCTGTCGTAGAGGTTCACCAGGCGGTCGTCGGTCAACTTGGCCAGGGCGGCGCGATTGTCCTGGCTGTGATTGCGCACGAACGCGTCGAACGTTGCCTGTCGGGCCCCGGGGAACAGGTAGCGGTGCACGGCCGCGAGCCGTTGCGGGGTCACGCGCATGCCATCCAGGAACGTGTCCAGGCGTTGCTGCGAGGTCTTGCGCTGGTACTTCTTCCAGAAACGCATCAGGTAATGCGTGCCTTCGCGGTCGGCGAAGCGCGCGAGGTATTCCTGGCGGCGCGGATCGCTGTCGTCCTTGAGCAGCGGCTCGCGGTTGTAGGGTTGCTGATAGGTCACATAACGCACCACATCGCGCATCAGGCGAATGAACGGCAGGTTGATCGATTCGCGCAGGGCCTCCTTGAGGGTCGGGTTGCGGCCGTTGTCCTGGGCGCGGAAGTTGTTGAAACGGTGCAGGCCACCCCCGGTGAAGAAGGCTTCACCCGGGCTGGCCGAATACTTGCGCTCCAAGGCTGCGTCGAGCATGGCGGCCAGGTTCTGATCCTGCTGGTTGCGGATCAGCCAGTCGATCGACCAGCGGCTGAGCTGGTCCAGCTCGGCCACCGGTATCGTGCGCAGTTCCGCGACCGGCTTGCCGGCATGGGCATCATGCAACTCGGCGATGATCTCCAGGTAGGTGGTCATGACCCGCAGCTTGGCGGTGGAGCCCAGTTCCAGCTTGCTGCCTTCGTTGATGTCGAAGGGCTGGTCGGTGCTGTCGGTCTGTACCCGCACACGTGAGCCGTCGGCGGTGCGCTCGAACAGCGTGAAGCTGTAGCGCACCTGGTCGGTGGTGCGCGCGGTGAGCAGACGATGGCCGATCAACCCCACCCGCTCGGCGAAGGCCGGGTCGGCCAGGTCACGCAGGTACTGGCTGACCTGCCATTGCAGATCGGCCTTCAAGGTGCTGGTGGCGGACAGGTCGAGGCGGTCGAGGTCGTACAGCGGACGGTCCAGCATGCCCGCCAGACGGTTGCGCGCCAGGCTGATGCCTTTGTTGGTGACGATCGGCTGTATCGTCGGTTGCGCGACCCAGTCGCGGTACACGGCCTTGCTGGCCAGGGCGGCCTCGGCCAGGGGTGGGTCGATGATGGCGCTACCGGCCAACAGGCGGATATGGGCATCGGCCAGTTCGGCAAGCTCCACACGGCCCTTGGACAGGTAGTACGAGGGCCGGCGCTGCGCGATCATCAGCGACAGCACCTGGCGCAGTGCCAGGCCTCGGGCCGCCAGGCTGTCGGCGTCCTGGGCGGTGGATGACAGGGTCGCGTTGACCTGTTCGAAGTCGGCGCCATACCAGACCCGCAGTCCCTCGGCCATGCCATGCACTTCGCCATGCCCCGGCACGGCGGACAACGGCACGCTGTTGAGGTAGTCGCGCACGATGCGCTGGCGCGCCTGGGTGGTGTCGGGACCGTCCTGGTAAGCACGCACGCTGGCCGAGAACATCTGTCGAAGTTTCTCCATGCCCGAGGCGGTCAGGCCATCGGGAGAGTGGCGGTACTTCTCGAGCTGCGTCGCCAAGGTGCTGCCCCCCGCCGACTGTCCCGGCAAGGCCAGGTACTTGGCCACCTGGGAATAGGCCGCCTTGGCGAAACGTGGCCAGTCCACGGCCGGGTTGCTGCGCGGGTCGTTCGGGTCCAGCAGGTCACGGTTCTCGATGAACAGCAGGCTCTTGACCATCACCGGCGGAATGGCCGCGTAATCGGGGTACACGTGCTGGGGGTAGGTGTACTGGTACAGCGTGTCGCCGCGGCAGTCGGTGATGGACAGGCCGGCCTGACTCTTTTCTCGGTAGGGCACGAACAGGCCGTGATCGACATAGCGCATCAGCGCTGGCGAAAAGCGCACCTGCTGGCTGATCAAATAGTCACGCTTGAGCAGGCGCGGCAGGAAATCGCCGAGGGCGCTGTAGCCCAGCCGCTTGTCGAACGGGCCCTCTCCCGGATAGACGATGGCGTCGCTGGGGCCTGGCTGCAGCGTGTAGGTCAGGGTCGAGGCCAGACGGCTGAACGTGCGCGATTGCAGCTGCGAGGTCTGGATCTCGTCATGCACGGCCAGGCCTACGACCACCAGCCCCACGCCGATCACCAGTACGAACGACCACAGCCACACCCGGCGTCGTCGACGCGGCGCAGGGGGCGGGGAGGCCGCGTCAGGACGTTCCTCATCGGTGTCCGTCCTGGTTGGTTCCGATTGCCACAACACACCCATAGTCGTTCGCTCAACCCGTCTTGTTTACGCCTGCCTGTCTGAAGCGTAGACGGTGAGGGAGTTCGATGAAAATTTTGTGAAAAGCACAGCGCTTGACTGGAGACCTGTTCGAAGGGCATCGGCCTGACGATCTTTACCCAGAACTCGCAACCGATAAAAGGGAGAGGAGCTGGCGCGAATGACTTTTGCTATGTATGTTATACAGTATCAATTCTTAGCGAGGTGAAGCCATGAAACCCGATATCCACCCTGAATACCGCCCGGTCCTGTTCCACGACACCGCGGCCGACGTGTTCTTCGTCATCGGCTCGACCGTGGACACCGACCGCACTCAGCAGCACACCGACGGTGTCACCTATCCCTATGTCGCGCTCGACGTGTCCAGCGCCTCGCACCCGGTCTATACCGGCAAGCAGCGCCAGACCCAGGCCGAAGGCCGTGTGGCCGGGTTCAACAAGCGCTTTGCGGGGTTCTCCAGCACGACGTCGACGGCCAACTGACTGCATCGGCCATCGAGGCGGACGAACGCCGCGGTCTGGCGGCGTCCGCAACCGGTGTCAGTCGAACCAGGACACCGGCTTGAGCAAACGCTCCTGCCAGCGCCGCTGCGTGTCAGGGTCGGCCTCCACCAGCGCGCGGTAGCGATTGTTCACCCGGATCGCCACCGGCAACCCATCGCGATATAGCAACCGGTTGCTGCCCACGGCCGGCACCTTGGCGCCAGGCAGCAGGCTGCCCAGCAGGTTGAGCGGGTCGCTGGCGCTCACCACCACCAGGCGGCCGTCCAGCGCACGCTGACGTATCTGGCGCAGGGCCGTCAGCGCCTCGGGCAGGGCGAACTGCTCGCCGGCCAGGTCGTCGATGAAGCGTCCGCCGCGAATCTCGCCACGGGCTTCCAGTCGGTGATAGCAGCGCAGCAGTTCGCGCCAGGGTGGCAAGGCGTCGCTTTCACGTGCCAACAGCCGCCAGCACACCACGCCATAGCGTCGCAACAGCACCCAGGCGATATGCTCGATACGGGCTGGCGAACGGCGGTCGTCGTCCGTTGCGCCCAGCAGCGTCCAGCGGCCAGCCTGATCCAGGCTGCTCGACAGCGGTACCAGCCCGCGGCTGCGCTGGCGGGACGTGCGCCTGGCGCTCGGGGTGATCAAGGCACGCAGGCCGATGAAACTGTCTGCGTTCACCAGGCCGCTGCCGACCAGGGCTTGCAACGCAGTCTCCAGTTCGCTCGGCAATAGCCGGGCATGCCGGAGCACTTCGTCGAAACGCAGCGGCCCGTGTGCGTGCAGCACCTCGTGTACTTTCTGGGCGCGAGCGCCGAGCTGATCCAGGCCCGGCGCCTGCCCAAGGCCCTGCCAGTACGTCAAGGCCGACCGCGGGACCAGCAGCAGTGGCGTACTGGGCACCAGGCCGGCCGCGGTCTGGGTCGCCAGCCGACACCAGGCCCAGCGCCCTTCCTGGCAGGCCTGGTCGAGCCTGTACGGCGCATAGGCACCGACCCGCATCGGCAGCAGCTCGGTTTCCCAGGCCGCTGCCGCACAGGGGAAGCCTTCGAGCCGCGCGAGTGCCGCCTCGACGGCCTGCGGGCCCCGCAGTCGCGTGTCGTCGCTCAGGTGCTGCCAGTCGAGCAGAAAACGCAGGTAGTCCTGCACGCTGACCGGTTCGATGTCGCGCCGCAGGCGTCTGATCGTGTCACGGTGGATACGGCCCAGCAGGTGCCGCTCGCACCACTGGCGCGCCTGTACATCCGGGTCGAACGTGCCTTGCAGCACCTGCCCCTCGGCTTCCAGCTGCGCCAGGGCCTGCTCGGTGGCCGGTACCGACAGCCCGAAGGGCGCGCGCACTTGCTCCAGCGTCACCGGTCCAAGGCCGCCGAGCCGTGCCCGCAGCAGGTCGCGCACGGCGCTGGCAGGCGTCAGAGGACGGTCGAGACCAGGCAGGGGCAGAAGCGGCGGCCGAACCTCGGCCTGGGGGTACAAGGCCTGGGCCATGGACAGGCGTTCGCGGGCGAACCACAGGCGCAGACCGCCGGTGTGCAGACAGACGGCGCGACCGGCCTGGCTCAGCGTGTCCAGAAGCGGATGCCAGTCAGGTGGCCCCAGCGCCTCCTGCTCGGTGATCGCGCCCAGGCTCATCAGTGCATCGTGCAGCTCATCGGCCGTGCGCGGGCAGGGCCAGGCCTGATCGCGTAAGGCCTCGATGGCCTCGGGGTCCAGCAGACCCAGGGCGTCGGCCGAGGTCGGTGCCTGCCAACGGGGGCTCAACAGCGCCTGAGTTCGCCGTTCCGCCATCGGCGCGTTGTCGACCAGCGCGTAGGGCCTGGCGTCGAGCCTGGCCAGGGCGAGCGGCGAAGGTGTCGCCAGGTCGAGGCCGATCAGTCGCAGCTCGGCCTGTTCGATGCGCTGTAGCAGGGCCAGCCAGCCGGTGCTGTCCATGGCCTCGTGCAGGCAGTCGTCCAGCGTCTGCCGAACCAGCGGATGGCTCGGTAACGGACGTGCCTCGCCAGGCGTTCTGGCCTCGGCCAGCTCGGGAAACACGGCCTCGACCAGCGCCTGGCTTTTCAGGCGCTGCACCTGGGGCGCGACCTTGCGGCCGGCGATCATCCGCGGCAACGCCATGGCCACTGCCGCATTCCAGCGCCAGCGCACGCCGAACAGCGGCGCGTCGAGCACCGCCTGGACCAGGATCGACTCGGCCGTGGCACTGGGCAGGCACTGCCAGAGGTCGTTCAGCGCGAAGTGCGCAGCGGCGGGCACCGCGAACACCAGCGCATCCTCGCCGGCGGCCACATGCAGATCGATGTCGAAAAGACCAGCAAGCCGTGCCCGCAGGGCCAGCCCCCACGCCCGGTTGACCCGGCTGCCGAAAGGCGCATGCAGGATCAGCTGGAAGTCGCCCGCGGCGTCGAGGAAGCGTTCCAGCACCAGGGTGTCTTGGGAGGGCAGTGCACCCAGGAGGGCCCAGGCGCGTCCCAGGTAGTCGAACACCTGTGCCGCGGCGTCCACGTCGAGCCGGTAGTGTTCGCGCAGCCAGGTCGAAGCCTGTGCCGGGTCGCCCGCGCAGTCCGTCAGCTGCCGGTCGAACGCCGCCTGAAAACGTGCCACGGACGCCGACAGCTCGGTGCTGCGCCCGGGCGTCTCGCCGACCCAGAACGGAATGGTCGGCGGCAGGCCGTGGGCGTCTTCGACCCGTACGCGACCTGGCTCGACCCTCAGGATGCGGTACGACGCATTGCCCAGCTGGACGATGTCGCCTGCGCTGCTTTCCACCGCGAAGTCTTCGTTGACGCTGCCGATGTTCAAGGCCTGGGGGTCGAGGACCACGGCGTAGTCGGCGCTGTCCGGCAGGGTGCCGGCACTGGTGAGGGCGGCCAGCTGGCTGCCGCGACGGCCGCGCAGCTGGCCACTGACGGCATCGCGCTGCACGTAGGCACCCCGCACGCCCTGGGGCGAGACGTGACCCTCGGCGAGCATGTGCAGCACAGCCTGGTAATCGTCCTGCTCGAGTGCGGCGTAGGGCGCGGCGCGGCGCACACAGGCCAGCAGCTCGGCCTCGTCCCAGGGCTGGTTGCTGACCTCGGCGACGATCTGCTGGGCCAGCACGTCCAGCGGCGCCTGGGGGATGTGCAGCACGTCCAGCTCGCCGCGTCGCACGCAGTCGAGCAGGGCCACGCACTCGATCAGATCGTCCCGCGACGTGGCGAACAGTCGCCCCTTGGACGTGCCATCGACCTGGTGCCCGGCACGTCCGACCCGTTGCAGAAAGGCCGCGATCGAGCCTGGCGAGGCGATCTGGCAGACCAGGTCGACGTCGCCGATGTCGATCCCCAGTTCCAGCGAGGCGGTGGCCACCAGCACGTGCAGGTCACCGCGCTTGAGGCGTTGTTCGACCTCCAGCCGATGCGCTCGGGACAGGCTGCCATGGTGCGCTGCGACCTGGATCACGCCGAGGCGTTCGCCCAGGTGCCGCGCCAGGCGCTCGGCAAGGCGTCGTGTGTTGACGAACACCAGCGTGGTGGTGTGCTGACGCGCCAGCTCGGCCAGCCGGTCGTAGACCAGGCCCCAATCTTCGCTGGACAGCGCCGCGCCCAATGGCACTGGCGGCAACTCCAGGGCCAGGTCGCGGGGCCGTGCATGGCCGATGTCGACGATGGCGCAGGGGCGCGCATGGCCGACCAGCAGACGCGCCACCTGCTCGACCGGGCGCTGGGTCGCCGACAGGCCGATCCGCCGCAAGGGCCGATCGCACAACGCCTCGAGCCGTTCCAGGGTCAGTGCCAGGTGGCAACCGCGCTTGTTGCCGGCCACCGCATGGATCTCATCGATGATCACCGTGTGCACGTCGCCCAGGCCGGCGCGGCCGGAGGCAGAGCCCAGCAGCACGTACAACGATTCCGGCGTGGTCACCAGGATATGCGGGGGCTTGCGGCGCATGGCCGCGCGCACGTTCTGGGGCGTGTCGCCCGTGCGCACGGCGGTGGTGATGCGGGGTGCCGCCAGCCCCTGTGCCTCCAGTGCCTGGCCGATGCCTTCCAATGGGCGCTGCAAATTCAACTGGATGTCGTTGGACAAGGCCTTGAGCGGCGACACGTACACCACCTGGGTACGGTCAGGCAGCCCGTTTTCTGCCGCCAGCCCCTGGCGAACCAGTTCGTCGAGCACGGCCAGGAAGGCGCTCAAGGTCTTGCCGGACCCGGTCGGCGCCGCCAGCAGCACGGACTGGCCCGCCTGGATCAGCGGCCAGGTGCGCGCCTGGGCGTCCGTGACGCGGTCGAACTGCTGGTTGAACCAGGCCACGACCGCAGGGTGAAAGCCAGAGAGCGCCGACGGTGCCTGCGTGAAAAGAGTCATCGAGCGGTTATGCGCGACCGGGGCCGTGCTGGCAAGTGATATTTCCCTAGGCGCCTGCGACTGTCTCGCAAGGCGAGCAAGCGCGACGTCAGCCGTCTGGGTGGGGCTTGACGCTTTACACTAAGCGGACATGACAGGAAGGAACATCCCCGATGACCGTTGCCTCACCCGCCCTCATCCGCATTGCAGCAGCTTTGCTGATCGATTCTGAAGGACGAACCCTGCTGGTACGCAAGCGTGGCACCCAGGCATTCATGCAGCCAGGCGGCAAGATCGACGAAGGCGAGTCGGCACGGGCCGCGCTGGCGCGCGAGCTTCACGAAGAGCTTGGCCTGCGCGTGCATCCAGACGCGCCTGCTCATCTGGGCAGGTTCCAGGCCGTGGCAGCCAATGAGCCAGGCTGTCAGGTGCAGGCCGAACTGTTTCGTGTCGACAGCGATGAACAACCACGCGCGGCGGCGGAGATCGAGGCCCTGGCCTGGGTGAGTGCCGACGAGACGCACGATATGGTGCTGGCGCCCCTGACGCGCGATGTGATCCTGCCGTTGTATCGCGATCTGCTCAGCGCACCGCGCTGACCCCATCAAGGGTGGCGAACGAGGTGTCCTTGGCCGTCAGCAGGAAGTCGCGCATGTAGGGGGCGTCGAGCATGTCGGTGCGCACCGCCGCGTACAAGGTGGCGAACAGGCCTTTCTCGCCCAGGCGCTTGGCCTTCACGTAGCCGCGCGCGCTGTATTCGTGCAAGGCCCAGTGCGGCATGCCGCAGACGCCGCGGCCACTGGCCACCAGCTGCATCATCATCACCGTCAGCTCCGAGGTGCGGATCGTGGCAGGTTCGATGTCCGCCGGTTCGAGAAAGCGGGTGAAGATGTCCAGCCGATCGCGCTCGACCGGGTAGGTGATCAAGGTCTGGTCGAGCAGGTCTGAAGGCACGATGTACGGCTTGCTGGCTAGGGCGTGCTGGTTGGCTACCGCCAGCATCGCTTCGTAGGTGAACAAGGGCACGTAGGTGATCCCGGACAAGTCCAGCGGGTCGGAGGTCACCACCAGGTCCAGGTCGCCACGGGCCAGGGCCGGCAAGGGGGCGAAGGCGAAGCCCGAAGCCAGGTCGAGCTCGACCTCCGGCCAGGCATCGCGGAACTGGTCGATGGTCGGCATCAGCCACTGGAAGCAGCTGTGGCATTCGATCGCCATGTGCAGACGGCCGGCCGTGCCGCCCGCCAGTCGTGCGATGTCGCGCTCGGCGCCGCGCAGCAGCGGCAGGGTGGCGTCGGCCAGCTGCAGCAGGCGCAAGCCGGCGCTGGTGAAGCGGATGGGCTTGGTCTTGCGCACGAACAACTGCATACCCAGACGCTCTTCGAGCTCCTTGAACTGATGGGACAGGGCCGACTGGGTCAGGTGCAGGCGCTCGGCGGCTTCGACCAGGCTGTCTGCCTCGCGCAACGCATGAAGGGTTTTCAGGTGACGGATTTCCAGCACAAGGACTCTCGCAGCAACGCTTGAAGGAAAGCGGTAAGCGCTTGAGTGTGTCTCATGTTGGCGCGGCTGTCGATGCACCTGGCAGCAGACGGACGGAGCCGGCAGGGCTCCGTCCGGCCCAGGTCACAGGTGAGCGAACAGTTCGTTGGCGGTCTGCGGGCTGATCGTTCCACGCCAGACCTCGGGGTGGTCGCGGCCCACGTAGCGATCGGCCGCTCGCTTCAGGTGCGCGGCGGTGAAAGCGGTGAACGGCGTCTCGGCCCTGCGGTAGTGAAAGTGCGCATACCACAGCGCAGGCTGGCCTTCGGCGGCCTCGTCGACGATCGCGTACTCCTGCAGATAGTCATGAGTGCCCAGCGCCTGTCGGTCACCAACGCGCCGAATCGACACTTCCTGCTGCTCCAGCAGATAGGTCAAGTGGCCCGTGTCCGGCGTCCGGGTGCGCTTGCTCTGGGCCACGCGCAGGACGCGGCCTTCTTCGCGCAGTGCCCGCGCCTGATCCACCAGGCGTGACAGGTCGGCTGCCGCAGGGTCGAGCCGGCGCAGGTCATGGGCGCAGCGCTCCAGGTCTTCGGCCTTGATGCGCATCATGTGCTCCAGGTCGACGGCCAGCATGCCCTGGCGCTGGTACCGCTGGATCCTTCCACGGTATGCCTCCAGACCGGCGAGCATGTCACTGGCGATGGTGCTCACCTCACGCAGCTCACGGGCCCGGACTGCAGGCGCGGCCGGCAGCCAGCGATCGCCCTGAGCCCGGATGAAGCGCCTGAGGATCGATCCATCGTCGGCGCGTATGACCATCTGCTCGGGCTGGCCATTGACGCCTGGCAGGAAATCGCCGATGTACGCGCGGTCGTTGGTGTCGAGAAACAGCCTCGGGCTGCGTGCCGCCTCGCCATGGCCCTTCGAAAAGTTTGGCAATCGGCGTAGCTTGCGCTCGACCATGCCCAGCAAGGTGTCCAGGTTGGCCTGCAGTTGCTTGAGGTAATCTTCCTCGAACAGGCTCGGCATGCTGGCATAGGCGGAGTGCAGCTGTCGTTTGCAACGCTCGAGGGTCTCCCGAGTCTGCTGATGGATCGTGCGCCGCTGCGCGACGGAAAGGGACGCGTCATGAAGGTCGAACAGTGTGCTGCGCGCTGCCAGGACTTCGCTTTCTACCTCGCCTACACCTTCGAGCAGGAATTCCGCTACCACCGTGGCATCGGTGAAGCGTTTCGAGGCCAGCATCAGGTGGTAGGTCTGATACCAGGCCTTGAATTCACCATTGAGCGCCGCTCGGTACCGCGTGGCGCTTTCGTTCAGCACCTGCGACGGGGTCGCCTTGGGATACCAGGCTTCGAACCGCTCCATGGTCTTGAACATCCGTTCACGGTGCCCCAGCTGCGCGATCGCATGCTTGCGTGCCTCGCGCAGCAAGGGCGCGCGTGCGAACAGCCCCTTGAGCTCATCGATGTACAGGTGCAGTTGGGCGCTTTCCCAGAGCGTCTGTTGGCTAAGCAGGTTGTGCAGGTCCACTTGGTTGAGCAGTCGGTCGCAAATGACGCGGGCGGTATCAGCCTTCTGCTCCAGAGGCACCCGCCGGTTGCGGCCTGCGCTGATGTTCAGATAGTCGTCCCACGAGCGATAGAGCTGTTCGGCCAGGCGGATGTCGGTCTCGCTGGCCTCGAGCAAGGAAGGGATCTGGGCCAGTCTCTCCAGGAGCGGTGTGTTTTCGTAGGCCGTGAACAGCTGATTGGTGTGTGCCAGCGAACGCTGCAGGCGCCGCTCGTCCGTCTGGCATTGGGTCTGCAGCATACGTTGGCGGCGGTAGTGTCGATCGACCAGAAAGCGTGGCAGACGCTCGCGGATCGCTGCTGGCCAATGCGGCTCGAGCTGATCCGCCAGGCGTCCGAGGGCCTGGCCACCGCCGGCGCCGCCGCCGTACAGGTGCACGCCATACAGCGCGAAGTGCGTGTCCCAGCGCCCCTGCTCGTCGAGCGCCACGGCGCGCTGCCAGACGTGCCCCGGCTTGCCCTTGAGCCGCCAGGTATGGGCGGTGGCGTCCCAGATCACCTCCAGGGGACGACCGTCGATCAGGATGAAGTCGCCCTCGGCATGGCGGTAGACCCCTTTGTAGCGACCTTCCGTGCCGAGGCGTGTCCCTTGCAGCGACAGCGGGCGCTCGTAGACGTAGCCATCGAGCGACGACAGCCGTGCCCCCAGGGTCGGCCTGGGGCGTCGGAGCGAGGCCAGCCCCGTCTGCAACTGGCGAATCTGGCGCTGGCGCGTCGCCTGGCGAACGAGGCTGGTGTTGACCGCCACGCCGGTCACCAGGTCCATGGCAACGTCGATCAGCGCCAACAGCACATCGTTGACCTCGACGAGGGCACGTCCCGTCTCACCCTCGACGAACGCGGCCGCGGCACGTGCCCCGGCCGTGACGACATCGTGGATACCGATCGCGGTGCCCACGAACGGCAACACGCTCAGGGCCATCTTGAGGTAGTTGAAGATCATGCCGCTCTGGTGGGTGAAGTGCTCCAGCCACAGGTCGCGGTTCGAGCGCGAGCTGGTCCTGTGTGCGGTCAGGATCTTGCCGAGCTGGGCCTCGAGCAGCAAGGCCGGGAGCGACAGGTTGGCCGGCCAGGTCGCCCCGATGCCGATGATGCCGTCGAAGCCGTGGACCTGCGCCTGCTGCAGACGCGAGCGGTGGGCGCTCGGATCGCCCTCCAGTGCACGCGACGCCAGGTAGGTGCGGTCGCTGTCCCTCAGGCTGGTCCTGTACAGCGCCCAGCGGGCACTTTCCAGGTCGGGGTACTGGCTGAGCGGCAGGTCTGGATGCTCGGGCAGGCACAACAGCGTGATGCCGCTGGCCTGGTCTTCGATGAAGGTCACGCCGGACAGCGTGGCGGGCCTGTCATCGGTGTCCGGGCCCCCCGCCGTGAGCGTTGCCGCGAGCAACCGGACATCATGGCCACCGGCCTGGTAGTCGGTCTGGGACTGGGCGTTCAAGGCCACGTCCAGGATGGCATGGCCAGCGGCATCCAGAAGACCACGGCTTTGCAGCAGCAAGGCCTGCAGCTTGAGCATCAGCTGCAGTGGACGTGTCAGGCACGCACGGCGCCAGCGCGCCGCGCAGGTGTCTTCCTCCACGCCGCGATAGGTATGCAGGATCAGGTTCTCATAGGCCTGGGCCAGGTCCAGGTCCTTGGCGAGCGCCTGAAGGTACGCTGGCGTCAGCCCTCGCTCCAGCGCCTGCTTCAAGACCAGGTCTGGCGTATCGATCACCAGCGTCGAGAACTTCAGCCGCAGCAGCGTGCCTTCGTCGACGTGATTCAACAGCAGCACATCGAGCGCAACCTGTTCGCGCTGTGCGCTCGGCACCAGTTTCTGCTTCACCGGCACGCCCGGCGCACCACTGCCGGCAATGGGATCGTCCTGCCAGCTGACGCCGGTGGGCAGGTCGATCGTCACCGGGCTGTCGTCATAGTCTGGAAAATCCTGGCGCAAGCGCTGCGCGACCAACGCGCGGCAGTACACGTCGCGCACCGGCAGGTCTCGCACGACCAGGGCATGGGCGCGTCGGGACGCCTCGACGTAGGCCTCGACCACCGCTTGCAAGGCCGAGCGCGTGGCGATCGGCAGCGTCTTGAGCCAGTCGGGCGCCTGGTCGGCAACGCGCAAGGCGCGCTGCTGGGCCTCGAGCATGTCCAGCGCAAGGTCGCGCGCCGCATGCCGCGGCACCCGAAGCTGTCGGGACACCACCTCGCGCAGTTCGGGCAATGCCTGGGCGACGGCATCGAGGCCGTGTTCGTCCTGGATCCGTTGACGCTGCGCCCGTGCCTGGACAATGACGCCTTGCAGCAGCGCATCGAATAGAGGCTCGGAGACCGGGACGTAGGCCAATGACTGTCCATGCTCCGGGTGAACGCGCAGGCAGTGTTCGAGTTGGGCGCGATCGGCGCAGCGCAGCAAGCCACCCTGTTCGCCGATCCAGTAGAGCCATAGGTGTCCCGCCGGTGTTCCGTCGTCGGCAAGGGTGCTGGCGATGACGACCGCTTCTTTCAACACGTACGACTGCGCCTGCACGTGATCTTCAGGCTGAGCCGCCTGCAGCAGCAGGGGGTGGCTCACCTGGAGGCAGGCGAGGCTTTGCGGGTCCGTCGCCGTCGCGACCGTCTCGAGGCGCGCGAGGTCCTGGTCATCGAGTTCGCCCAGCAGCCGCTGGAAACGTGCATGGGCAAGCAGGCCCTGGCGGTGCGCTTCGATCAAGGCGGCACTGAACTCGATCGGCGCAGCATCGGAATGCCAGTGGGGCTGGCGCAACAACGCGTCGATGCCTGGCAACGCGGCTTCCTGTGCCGCCGTCAAGGCGGTCTGGCACTGCGTCAGACGCTCAGGGTGGTGCTCGGCGACCCTGGACACCTGCTCCAGCTGGCGGCTGATCTGTGCCGCCCGCTCCGAGGTAGGTACATCCAGCTGCAGCCCACCCAGGTCGAACAGGGACGGTCGTGTGTCGTCTTCGAGCGGCCCTTCATGCGCCTCTGACGGGCGGACCAGGAAGACCGCTTCGTGCCACGCCTGGGCCAGCCGATCAGCGGCCTGCAGGGCCAATGGCCCGTGCTGCCACAGATCATCGCCAGGGTCCTGCGCCAGCGTGGCGGCCAGGCGCTCGAACAAAAGACCCTGCCAGAGGGTGAAGCCATGGGCGATGGCGTCCAGCCGCTGCAGGGGAAGGGGCGTCGCCGACTGGCCGGACAGCACCTGCCAGAGTGTGCTGTCGTGGGTGTGCGACACGATGCTGGGGTAGCGGTCCGGTCGATACGACAGCTTGGCCTCCTGGCCCTCCAGGCTGAACACCAGGGCGCCAGGACAAGCCGCAGCGCTTTCGATGATCAGCCCTGGCCGACGGGCCGAGGCGGCGTGCGGATCGGTCAGGATCGCTTCGATCAGAGGGCCGAGCGCGGCATCGTCGGACAGCTGATCCTGCACCGCCTGCAAGGACACCAGGACGTGTTCCTGGTAAAGCGCTCGAGCATGGTCCTTGCGGTTCGACGGCGTACCGGGCTGGCACCCGTGCCAGTAGCGATTCCAGGCGTGGGTCAGGGCATCGTACAGGTCGATCGACTGCAGCGTGGCCAACAGTGAGGCAAGGGGCAGGTCCGTGCCGGGCAGGCTGCCGTCCAGGTGACGAAGGCTTACCTTGTCGGACAGGTCGGGTATCGAGACGGGGTGATGCCGTGCGAAAACGCAGACGTGGGCCAGGCTGACGAACGCAGGGGTGTCGTCCCGCGCAGGCGTCAATCCCGTGGCCTGGGCATCGAGGGCCAGGTGAAGGGCGATCTGCTCGCCGATCACCTGGCGCACGCCGGGCGCTTGCCTGATCAGGTCGTCGAAGGCGGCGCCAAGCTCGCCCAGGCGCGCCTGGGCCCAGGCGGCGGCGTGCGAAGTTGGGCGGGCCGGTTGCAACTGCGTGGGGCGTAGAAAGGGCGTCGTGTCGGTCATGGGATGGTCGCTCATGTCATCAATCCGATCGGTTGGCCGAAGGTGGCCCGAGGATTGAAACGAAGCGCGACGCGACGAACGTGGTAGATAGATCTGAGCGCCTCAGGTCTGGACGGCGCAGATCGACCAGGTTCAGCCGCCCATGGACATCAGTGCAGGCGGACCCAGATCGCCACCAGCACCATGGCCGCGATCAGCCAGGCGCACGCTGCCGTGGCCAGTGCCGCCTCCAGGCGTAGGCGGTCGATCGCCACATAGAGCGCCGCCAGGTACACGAAATAGGGCAGGATCGACCACATGCCGAACACGATGGTGGTCTTCAGGTCGGCCACCGAGCGCCCCTTGCCGACGATGTAGTGGGCGATCAGGGCGAAGGTGGGAAACAGCGGCACCAGCCCGGCGAGGTAGTAGTTGCGCGTCTTCGACAGCAGGGCGAGCAGCAGCACCACGCCCGCGCCGATGGCGGCTTTGATGAACAGGTCCATGACAGGAAGTTCCCGTGGGTGATCGGTCAGCCGAGGCCGTATTTCTTGACCTTGTCGAACAAGGTGGTCTTGGCCATGCCCAGCTCCTGGCTGGCCTGGCTCAGATTGCCGCCGCTGCGCTGCAGGGCATCGCTGAGCAAGTGACGTTCGAAGGCCTCGACCGCCTCGGCGAAACCCAGGGCCTGGCCGGTACCGGCGTCAGGCTTCTTGAAGGCCGGTAACCCCAGCGCATGACGTTCGGCGACGTTGCGCAGTTCACGCACGTTGCCCGGCCAGTCATGCGCCATGAGCCGCGACAGGGTCTGGGCGTCGATCTCCGGCACCGGGCGATCGAAACGCAGGGCGGCCTGCTCGAGAAAGTGCTCGAACAGCTGCAGGATGTCTTCGCGTCGTTCGCGCAGCGCTGGCAGCTCCAGCGACACCACGTTCAAGCGGTAGTACAGGTCGCTGCGGAACTCACCGCGCTGGCCAAGCTCTGCCAGGTCGGCCTTGGTCGCCGCGATCACCCGGCAGTCCACGGCGATGCTCTGGTTCGAGCCGAGCCGCTCCAGGGTCCGCTCCTGCAACACGCGCAGCAGTTTGATCTGCAGGTTGATCGGCATGCTTTCCACTTCGTCGAGAAACAGCGTGCCGCCATTGGCGTGCTCGATCTTGCCGATACGCCGCTTGCCGGCACCGGTGAAGGCGTTGGCTTCGTGGCCGAAGATTTCGCTTTCGAACAGGTTTTCTGGCAGCCCGCCGCAGTTGAGCGCCACGAACGGGCGATCATGACGGCGGCTGAAGTCATGCAAACAGCGGGCGACCAACTCCTTGCCGGTGCCGGTTTCGCCCTCGATGAGCACGTTGGCCGACGTATCGCCGACGTTGGCGATCAGCTCGCGCAAGTGCTGCATGGCCGGCGAGCGGCCGATGATGCGCGCCTCCAGCGAGCCCTGGCTGGCCAACTGGCGCCGGAGGGTGTTCACCTCACGGGACAGGCCCCGCTGTTCGAGCGCGCGCCGCACCACATCGACAAGGCGTTCGGGCGAAAAGGGCTTTTCCATGAAATCGTAGGCACCGCTGCGCATCGCCCCGACCGCCATGCTGATGTCGCCATGGCCGGTGATCAGCACCACCGGCAGGCTGCGATCGCGGGCCTTGAGCTGCTTGAGCAATTCGAGGCCATCGATGCCGGGCAGGCGGATGTCGCTGACGACGATGCCGGCGAAGTTATCGTCGATGCGTTCGAGCGCCTGCTCGGCACTGCCGACGCCTTCGCTGACGATGTCCTCCAGGGCCAGGGCCTGCTGGCAGCCCAGCAATACATGGGGATCGTCCTCGACGATCAGGACGGTAAGAGGCTCGGGGGTCATGGTGCGCTACCGGTTCCTTGAGGGGTGGCCAAGGGCAGCACGAGCACGAAGGCCGTGCCGCCAGGGGAGGGGTGCTCGACACTGAGCGTGCCCTTGGCGGCTGCGGCCAGGCTGGCCGACAGCGTCAGGCCCAAGCCCAGGCCGTGATCGCCCGGCTTGGTGGTGAAGAAAGGTTCGAACAAATGCTTGCGGGTCTCGTCATCGATCCCGTGGCCGTTGTCGCGCACGTGAAGCCGGTAACGGCCCTCGTCGAGCGAGCCTTCCAGCCACAGCTCGGGGGCGGGCTGGTGGGCCATGGCGTCCAGTGCGTTGCCGATGAGGTTGGTCAGGATCTGCTCGAGCCGCGTCTGGTCGATGGCCAGGCGCGGATCGTCGAGGGCCTGGTGCACGCGCAGCCCGCAGGCCGTGATGCGGGGCGCCAGCACCTGCAGCACGGCCTCGACCGCCTTGTTCAGCGCGGCCTGGCCGCTGTCGTCGCTGCGCCGGGCGAACGAGCGCAGGCTGGCGGTGATGCGCCCCATGCGGTCGATCAGGTCGTTCATGGTCAGCAGGTTGGCGCTGGCCGTGTCCATGGCGCCGCGCTCCAGGAAACGCACGGTATTGCCCGACAGGGTGCGCAGGGCGGCCAGCGGCTGGTTCAGCTCATGGGCGATGCTGGTGGACATCTGCCCGATGGCGGCCAGCTTGCCCGCCTGGACCAGCTCGTCCTGGGCCTGACGCAGCGTCTGTTCCGCCTGGCGACGTTCGCGGATCTGCCCCTTGAGCCGCTCGTTGCTGGCTCGCAGGTCGGCCGTGCGTTCGGCGATGCGTCGCTCCAGGTGGCTGTTGGCCTGCTCCAGCGCCTCACGGGCCGCCAGGCGCGTCGCCAGCACCTTGCGCCGCTCGTTCCAGGCGATCAGCACGATGGTCAGCAGGGCGAAGAAGAACCCGGCCAGCACGCCCTGGATCATCGCTTCACGCTTGAGTTCGTGCAGCGGCGTGAGCAGGGTCAGGCGCCAGGGGGTATCGGCCAGGCGCCGTGTCTGGGCCAGGTAGGTCACGGCTCGTCGTTCCGTGTGCTCGCCTTCGGTCTGATCAAGGGCCGGGAAGGTCAGCAGCTCGGTCCCATCGCCCAGCACCTCGCGATCCAGGGGCTGCAGTTCGTTGATCGGCCACCAGTAGTATTGCAGGCTGCGGGCCAGGCGTTCCTTGACCTCCGGCGTCAGCGGCCAGACCGACTTGAGGCGACGGGCCGGGTCGCTGGACAGGATGATCACGCCATTCTCGTCGCTGACGAACGCCTCCAGGCGTGCCCGCTGCCAGCGCTCCTCCAGCGTGTCGAGGCCAACCTTGATCACCGCCACGCCCTTGATCCGGCCATGCTCTTCCAGGCCATGGGCCAGGTAGTAGCCGGGGTCGCCCGTGGTACTGCCGATGCCGTAGAAGCGTCCCGGCCGACCGCGTATCGCGTCCTGGAAGTAGGCGCGAAACGACAGGTCCTCGCCCAGGAACGAGCCGGCGTCGCGCCAGTTGCTGGTGGCCTGGACGCGGCCGCTGGTGTCGAGGATGAAGATGGCCTTGCTGCGGCTGCGCCGGTTCAGGCCTTCGAGGTATTCGTTGACGGCTTGGCGGCCTTCGCCCTCCGGGCTTTCGAGCAGGGTCGATACACTGCCTTCGAGCTCCAGCAGGCTGGGCAGGTAGGTGTATTTGCTGATCTCGCTCTCGACGGTCCGCGCATGCAGTTCGAGCTGGCGCTCGCCGTTTTCGCTCAGGCTGCGGATGCCACTGCGCTCGCTCAGCATGAACGCCACGCAGCCCAGGCCGACCATCAGCAAAACGATCAGGGGCGGCAGCAGCAGTTGGCGGATCAGACGAGATTTCACGGCGAAGGCAGGCGGGTCAGGCAAGGACAGGGCGGGGTCGCATTTCATCACAGTGCTCTCGCCGTCACCAGCGCCCATTGTCCGACCTGGCGGACGATGGGCGCCTTCAGCCTCAGTGTTGCAGGATCTTGCTGAGGAATTGTTGGGTGCGCTCGTGGCGCGCGCCTGGGTTGCCGAAGAAGTCTTCCTTCTGGCAGTCCTCGATGATGCTGCCCTTGTCCATGAAGATCACTCGGTTGGCGACCTTGCGCGCGAAGCCCGTTTCGTGGGTCACGCACATCATGGTCATGCCTTCGTGGGCCAGTTCGACCATCACATCGAGCACCTCGTTGACCATTTCCGGGTCGAGGGCCGAGGTGGGTTCGTCGAACAGCATCACGATCGGGTCCATGGACAGCGCGCGGGCAATCGCCACGCGCTGCTGCTGACCACCGGACAGTTGCCCCGGATGCTTCTTGGCATGTGCGCTCAGGCCGACACGATCGAGCAGTGCCAGGCCTTTCTTGTTGGCTTCCGCCTCGCTGCGGCCGAGCACCTTGCGCTGGGCAATGGTGAGGTTCTCGGTGATCGACAGGTGCGGGAACAGTTCGAAATGCTGGAACACCATGCCGACCCGCGAGCGCAGCTTGGGCAGGTTGGTCTTCGGGTCGGCGATGGAGGTGCCGTCGACGACGATGTCACCCTTCTGGAACGGCTCCAGCGCGTTGACGCACTTGATCAGGGTGGACTTGCCCGAACCGGACGGGCCGCAGACCACCACGACCTCGCCCTTCTTCACCTCGGTGCTGCAATCGGTCAGCACCTGGAAGTCGCCGTACCACTTGTTGACGTTCTTGATGGAAATCATACGGTGATCCTTTTTTGCAGGCGCTTGACCAGCCAGGAAGCGGAGAAACTGATGATGAAGTACACGACACCCGCGAAGATCAGGAACTCGTGGGAGCGTCCGATGATGTCGCCGTTGGCGCGTGCCGAGTTGAGGAAGTCCACCAGGCCCACGGTGTAGACCAGCGAGGTGTCCTGGAACAGGATGATGCTCTGCTGCAGCAGCAGCGGGGTCATCTTGCGAAAGGCCTGGGGCAGGATGATCAGGCGCATGGTCTGGCCATAGGTCATGCCCAGGGCCTGGGCAGCGCCCATCTGGCCCTTGGCAATGGACTGCACGCCGGCCCGGACGATCTCGCAGAAGTAGGCCGCTTCGAACATCATGAAGGCCACCACGCACGAGGTGAAGGCACCGATCGGGGTGTCCTCGCCGGTGATCCAGCGCAGCACGAACGGCACCGCCAGGTAGAACCAGGTGATCACCAGCAGCAGCGGGATCGAACGGAAGTAGTTGACGTAGGCGCCAGCGACCCTCGACATCAGCTTGTTGGAGGACAGCCGCATCAAGGCCAGCACGGTACCCAGCACGATACCGCCGATCACGCCCATGACCATCAGCTCGAGGGTCAGCAGCATGCCGTCCCACAGGGCCGGCAAGGCCGGAATGATTTCACTGAAATCCAGTTCCATTTACTTGCCCCCCACGGAGATCAGGCCAGGCACCGCAACCTTCTTCTCGATCAGGCGCATGAGCAGCATCAGGCCCATGTTCAAGGTGAAGTAGATCAGGGTGGCCAGGGTGAATGCCTCGAACAGGTTGGCGGAGAACTCGGCGGTCTGCTTGGTCTGCGCCAGCAGCTCCATCAGGCCGATCAGCGAGGCCACCGACGAGTTCTTGAACACGTTCAAAAATTCCGAGGTGAGGGGCGGAATGATGATCCGGTAGGCCTGGGGCAGCAGGACGGTGGTGTAGATCTGCGAGGTCCGGAAGCCCATGGCCCGCGCAGCAGCTTCCTGGCCGCGTGGCAGCGCCTGGATGCCGGTACGGACCTGCTCGCAGACCCGCGCGGCGGTGAACAGGCCCAGGCAGATGATCACGCTGATCAAGGCCGAGGTGGTCGGATTCAGGTCCTGCTTGAACCATTCCTGCAGGCCTTCGGGCAGCAGGTCCGGTACCAGGAAGTACCAGAGGAACAGCTGCACCAGCAGCGGCACGTTGCGGAACAGCTCCACGTAGACGGTGGCGATTCCCGATACCAGCCGGTTTTGCACGGTGCGCATGACGCCCAGGATCGAGCCGAGCAGCAAGGCGATGACCCATGCACAGATGGCGATGGCGATGGTCCAGCCCAGACCGGTGACGTACCAGTCCAGATAGATCTCGCTGCCCACGCCGGTGGACTTGAAGAACACGCCCCAGTCCCAGTTGTAATTCATCGGGATTTCCCCTCGAACGGTCGTTTCACGGACAACTTCCAGCATCCAGAGGCGCAGGCGCCTCTGGATGAAAGGTTAGACACTTATTGGGCGGCCTGTCGGATGACGTGTCGCCCGGGAGGGGCGACAGGCCGCAGGTCAGATCAGGACTGTTTCTCGTCCGCAGCCTTGTCGGTCGGCTCGGCGATCAGTTTCTTCAGCTCTTCGCTCATCGGGAAGTTGAGGTTCAGGCCCTTCGGCGGGATCGGCTGCTGGAACCACTTCTCGTAGCTCTTGTTGACGTCACCCGACTTGAAGTAACCGACGATGGCGTCGTCGACTGCCTTCTTGAAGGCATCGTCACCCTTGCGCACCATGCAGCCATAGATTTCATAGGACTGTGGCGTACCGGTGATGACCCAGTCCGACGGCTTGCGGGCCTTGGCCATTTCGCCGGCCAGCAGGGCATCGTCCATCATGAAGGCGACCGCACGACCGCTTTCGAGCATGTTGAACGACTCGCCATGGTCCTTGGCGGAGATCACGTTCATGCCCATCTGCTTGTCGGCATTCATGGCCTTGAGCAGACGCTCGGAGGTGGTGCCGGCGGTGGTCACCACGTTCTTGCCCTTCAGGTCCTCGAAGTCCTTGTAGGAAGGCTGCCCATCCTTGACCTTGACCAGCAGGCGGGTACCGACTTCGAAGATGCCGACCGAGAAGCCGACCTGCTGTTGGCGCTCGACGTTATTGGTGGTGGAGCCGCATTCCAGATCGACGGTGCCGTTCTGTACCAGCGGAATGCGTGTCTGCGAGGTGACCAGGTTGTAGCGCACCTTCAGGTCAGGTGCATCGAGCTGCTTCTTCAGCGATTCGACCACGGCCAGTTGGATGTCGTGGGAGTAGCCGACGGGTTCTGGCTTGCCGGCCAGGTAAGAGAACGGAATGGAGGAGTCGCGGTGCCCCAGGGTAATGGTGCCCGAATCCTTGATCTTCTTCAGGGTGCCGGTGAGCTCTTCGGCCATGACCGGGGACGCGATCAGGGTGGCGGCGATGGCGGCACCCAGCAAATGACGAACGATGCGCATCAGTAATTCCTCGACGTTGTTTTTTTTATGGAGCCGTTGGCGGACTCTTCGTTCAACGAATACGAGACCCGACTGTATTCGATTGCCAAGTGTAGAGCATGAGTCGTGCCAACGGGGAGGTGGAGGCAGAAACCGTTGAAGATCGCGTCGTTGCGTTCAGTGATCACACAGTTCGTGTAGGCGCAGCGTACGGCATTCCGAATTCCCCGGAAATGGCTATTCGGAATTCCGAACGATGATCGCGGTGCTCCCGCAAGGTCCAGGCCCAGGGTGTTAGCCGGGTACGGCTCCTGGCTTCGCGCAACCGGGTTTGCTGTGGTTTTGCTCCACAGGACCACCCCCATGCCCCATGACTTCATACCCCGTGACTCGATCGATCGCCTGATCGCCGACCGCCTGCCCGTCTGGCTGACCACCGCGGATGTCGATCAGATCAGAGCCCTGCACCGGGCCTTGCGCCGCGAGCAGGCGATGGCCGTGCAGGTCGGCAACCATTTCAGGCCGCTTCCGTCCATCGATGCCTTCGCCGAACCCTTGCTGACGCAGGCGTTGCGCACCATTGGCGTCGCTGAACCGGATGTGCGCCGCATGACGGTGCACATCGAGCAGGTGATCGAGCTGCCCAGCGCAGCGCCCAAGCTGCTGGTCAACCGTCAGACCTACCGCTCTCAACGGAGCCTGCTGGCGTCGGCGCTGCACAACTTCCACGAAGAAGAACTCAGGCCTGGTCTGCAACGCCGGGCCTGGTTGGCCGATGCCGATGGCCAGCGCCTCGCGCTGGGTTTCGAGGAGTTCGCCCATTGTTGCCGGACACTGGACCTGGGCGGGCAATACCAACGGTTGCTGACCAGCCTGCTGTCGCCCAAGGCACGGCCCCCGGCGCCGGCCGACGCGGCAGTCAAGGCCGTGGAGCGGATGCTGGAGGACAACATGCGGGCGCAGTTGGAGGTTGCCGTGCGCCAGGCCAGGCTCCGAGGCAAACTGGCGGCGTATGCCTTCTACCGGCTGTTGCCGCTCTGGACCGAGGCGCCGGTCGTCCCGCCGGTACCGGGCAGTGCCACGCCACGGCAACTGTATCTGTTGGGCAAGTGCATCCGCGGCGTGGTCACGTTCGAACAGCGCGACGTGCCGGACGGGGCGATACAGTCGATCACAGCCTGGATTCCCCAGGATCCTTCGTCATCGGTCAGCCAGCATGCCTCCTGGGAAGCGCTCTACCAATGGCTGGGCAAGCGCCTGCGCAGCGAGCGTTACCGAACGTTCTTCGCACGCTTCATCAGCGAGCGGGACCGCCCGGCGTTCACCGAGACGTTGTTGCGCTTGCACGAAGCCACCGAGCGTGGCACGCCGTTGCAGCTCGACGGGCGCCACTTCGCCATCGACGGACCGCTGTTCGGCTACCTGTGCACGCTGCACACCCGCAAGATGCTCGACGATGCCCGGGTACTGGCCGTGCCGACCGGCGACGAAGACCTGGCCAGCCGCCATGCGCGCCTGCAGGCATCGATCAACGCCGGGCTCAATCTGTTGAACCTTGCCGCGCTGTTCGTACCAGGCCTGGGTGAAGTCATGTTCGCGGTATCGGCGGTACAGATCGCTGCCCAGGTCTACGAAGGCTATCAGGACTGGCGCCTGGGGGACCGGCAAGGGGCCTTGGAGCATCTGTTCGGGGTTGCCGAGTGCCTGGCCTTGGGAACGGCCACCAGTGCCCTCGGCTGGGCGGCCTTGCATGGGCTGCCGCGGTTTGCGTTCGTCGATGCGCTGACCCCGGTGCTCGACGCTGAAGGCCAGGTACGCCTGACCCATGGTAAACCACCGATCCAGACGGTAGCCGATACGGGCGAGCTGGTCAGGCGCCTGGGCGGACCGTTCGCCGACACACCCGACTGGCAGGCCGAAGCGCTGTTGCAGGTGACCGACCTGACCCCTGCGCAACTGCGCCGACTGCATGTCGAGCATGCCGGCCCCCTGGCCAGGGTGCACGACATGCATGAGCGCATGGCATTGCACACGCGGTTGCCGAGCTTGCGAGGCGCCTCGTTCGACACTGAGCTGATGAGTCGTCAGGCCCCGGCAACGGCCTTGCAGGCCCCCTTGATACGCGCCTTCCCAAGCCTGTCCAGGCGCCAGACGCAGGAGCTGCTCGATCACGCGAGCAGTGCCGAGGTCGAGGCCCTGCAAGCCACCGGGCGCATTCCATTGTCCCTGGCCGAGCGGGCGCGCTGGGCGGCACGTGACGCACGCCTGGACCGTGCCTGTCTCGGCCTGCAGCTCGCACAAGCCGTCAACGCCGATACCGAGCGCCTGGCGCTGGGGTTGCTCGAGCAGTCGGCGCCCTGGCCGAGCGGTGTTCGCGTGGAACTGCGCGAGCACGACTACGACGGTCCCGTGGTCGTGGCCACGGGCAACACGCTGGCGCCCGAGGTCCGGGTGATCGTGCGGCGCAACGAGGGCTACGTTGCCTTGCCTGCACACCCCATACGGCAGGGGGCAGCGGGGAACAGCCTGTGGCAGGCGCTGCTGTTGAGCCTCGACCCCACTCAGAAGCGTCTGCTGAGCGGGGCCGAACCCGGCGAAGACGCGCAGGCCGATCTCGACGAGGCGGGGCTGCGCCAGTGGCTGGCCGATCAGGCCGGGCAGGACCGCCAGCGCTGCGCCGACCTGCTGGGCATGGCGCCTGTCGGCACAGGTCTGCGCCCGCCCAGGCGGCTGGCCGATGGTCGCCTGGGCTACCCGCTCAGCGGCCGCCTGCCCGGCAGCCGCCAAGCCATCCGCAGTGGCATCCATCAGCTCTTTCCGCTGCTCGACGACGCTCAGCTGGAGACCTACATCGCCGACCTGCTCGATCGCAACGTGGACCTGTGGCAGCACTATGGCGATTTGAGGGAAACCCTGGCACGCCTGAGGCACGCCCTGACCTTGTGGCGAAGCGAGGCCGGGTTGATCGTGTCTCTGCGGCGTAGACGGGTCGCGACACAACTGCGCCGTTGCTGGCGCCGCAAGCTGGTCGACTATGCCGGCGACTATGTGCTGGAGATCGACGGTGAACGGGTGGGCAACCTGCCGCAGTTGCCGACCTCCGTGGACTTTTCGCACGTCAGGCGGCTGGCCCTGCGCAACATGAAGTTGAACGAGATCGACGAAGATTTTCTGCGGCGCTTCAGTCAGGTGACCGAGTTGGACCTGCAGGGCAACCGACTGACGCAAGTCCCTGCCGGCATCGAACACCTTGGCCGGCTGCGTCGACTTCACCTGCAGCACAATGAGATCGTCATGACGCCCGAGGGCAATCGACGGTTGTCGGCACTGCAACACCTGCAATGGCTCGACCTCAGCCGTAACCCGCTGGGGCAGGCGCCGACACTCACCGAACTGAGCCGCCTGACGCATCTGCGCTTGCGCAACACAGGGCTGGAGCACCTGCCTCCGGTCCAGGCCTTGCCGTGGCGCGCCCATGTCGACATGCGGGAAAACCGCATCCAGCAACTGCGCCAGGAGCTTCACGGCCTGTGGCAACGGGTGAGCCTGCATGACAACCCGCTGGATCCAGCGAGCGTTCAACTGCTCGACGCGCTTCATGACACTGACGCCCCGCGTACCCGAGCAAGCGCCTCCTATCGACACAGCGCCATCGACGATGCCCTGCTCGAGCGCTGGATCGGGCTGCCGTCAGCTGCCGAGCATGGGCGGCGTGTCCAGGTCTGGCGGGAGTTGCACGAGCAGGAGAACGCTGGCGATCTGTTCCGTTTCCTGGCGGACTTCGCCGATACCGAGGATTTCGAACAGCAGCCGGACCATTACCGCGACCGTGTCTGGCACATGCTCGAGTCCGCCCATGCACACCAGGCGTTGCGCACCCGCCTGTTCGAAACCGCCGCTGGCGACCGGACCTGCGAAGACCGTCTGCTGCTGATCATGGCGCAGCTGGAATTGAGTGTGCTGGTGGAGCGTGCGGTGATCGATGGTCCGGCCGAGTTCGTGGAAGCGCGTCTGCTGGGGCTTGAGCGATCATTGTTCAGGATGGACGTGTTGGATGGCATCGCGACACGACACATCGAGCGCCTGTACAACGCTCACGTGCCCCTGGTCGACGAGATCGAGGTGCGGCTGTATTACCGGGTCAAGCTGCGCAATGTGCTAGGGCTGCCCGCGACACCGAATGCCATGCACTACGAGCACTTCGCCCAAGTCACCAGCCGTGATTTGCGGCGCGCTGCCGATGAGGTGCTTGCTGCGGAAAATCCCGAGGCCCTTGCCGCTTCGTTGGCCGAGCGTCCGTTCTGGCAGCATTTCGTGCGTGAGCGGTACGCGCAACGTTTCGAGGCGCTGAGCGCGCCGTTCTACGAGCGTCTGGAAGCCCTCGAATCGGGTACGCCCGACTCCGGTCAGTGGCTGGAGGCGAGCAACCGCCTGAAGGAGGAACTAGAGGGTGCAGAGCGTGCGCTGATGCGTACGTTGGCCGATGAGGCCTATGCACGCGCCGCCCAGCGCTAGCCGGGCAGCGCTGACGCCTGTCAGGCGGGCAGGGAGTGGAGCGTGGCCGCGTAGGGGATTGCGTTGCGCTGGGCCAGGTAGGCGCGCAGGGCCTGTTGTTCGTCGGGGGTGGTCGACAGGCCGAGCTTGGTGCGGCGCCACAGGATGTCGTCCGCCTCCCGCGCCCACTCGTGGTCGCACAGGTAATCGACTTCCCGGGTGTACAGGTCGGCACTGATCGGCTGGCCGAGCCCGTCGAGGCCCGTGACGCCCTCCAGCAGGTTCCACACACGGCTGCCATACGTGGCCGCCCAGCGCCGGGCGAGTGCGGCCGGCATCCAGCCATGGCGACGCAGCAGCTCGTCCGTCAGGCTTTGCACATCGCTCATGCGTTCGCCCCCTGGCAGCGGTGCATCGGCCGTCCAGCTGGCGCCCATGTGGGCGAAGAACGGCTTGAGTTCGGCCATCGCCGACTCGGCCAGCTTGCGGTAGGTGGTGAGCTTGCCGCCGAAGACCGACAGCAACGGCGCCTGGCCGGCCGAGGTGGACAGCGCCAGGGTGTAGTCGCGCGTCACCGCCGAAGGGTTGTCCGACTCGTCGTTGCACAGCGGACGTACGCCGGAGTAGGTGTGCAGAATGTCGTCGCGGCTGACCTGGCGGTTGAAGTGGGCGTTGACCACCTTGAGGATGTAGTCGGTTTCTTCGTCGGTGATGCGTACCTTGGCCGGGTCGCCGGTGTATTCACGGTCGGTGGTGCCGATCAGGGTGAAGCGATCCAGGTACGGGATGGCGAAAACGATGCGCTGGTCTTCGTTCTGCAGGATGTGCGCATGCTCGCCGTCGTACAGGCGTGGCACGATCAGGTGGCTGCCCTGGATCAGGCGGATGCCATAGGGGGCATCGAGCTGCAGATCGTCCTTGATGAAGCTCGAGACCCAGGGGCCTCCGGCGTTGACCAGCGCCCGTGCGTGCAGGGTCTGCGAGGTACCGTCGGCGTTCTGGATCTCGACGTGCCACAGGTTGCCTACACGTTTGGCACCCAGGCAGCGTGTACGGGTGCGGATGTCGGCACCGTGTTCACGTGCGCTCATGGCGTTGAGGGCGACCAGGCGGGCATCGTCCACCCAGCAGTCGGCGTATTCGAAACCACGGGTGATGCTGGGCTTGAGCGCACTGTCGGCGCCGAAGCGCAGGCTGCGCGAGGCGCCCAGGCGCTTGCGCTTGCCGAGGTGGTCGTACAGGAACAGACCGGCACGGATCATCCAGGCTGGACGCAGGTGAGGGCGGTGAGGCAATACGAAGCGCATGGGCTTGACGATGTGCGGCGCCTTGGCGAGCAGCACTTCGCGCTCGGCCAGGGCTTCGCGGACCAGGCGGAATTCGTAGTGCTCCAGGTAGCGCAGGCCACCGTGGATCAGCTTGCTGCTGGCTGACGAGGTGTGGCTGGCCAGATCGTCCTTTTCGCACAGGAAGACCTTGAGGCCCCGGCCGGCGGCGTCGGCGGCAATGCCTACACCGTTGATCCCGCCGCCGATCACGGCCAGATCGTAGCAGTCGTCGGGCGTTGTCTGGGGAGAAGCGGAATGGGACACGGCGGAGCCTCCTGATGATGGATCGCAGCGAATGCGAACATCAATGTTCGTTTGCGAAAATACTAGCGCAATAGCGACCGGTTCACCAGCGCGATTTCCATAGAAAAAATCGATGGGGCCGGTGGTTCGAACATTTCCGAACATGCGTCGGCTGAGCAGGCGTGGTGCTTACCGAGAATAGAGGGCCATGGTTTCAAAGCGCTTACACGATCGGACACACGGCCGATGGGAAGGCCTGTTGATCGACCTTCAGTGGCCTGACAACCCATGATCGCTTGTGTTCATGGGCCCGCAGGCCCACGAAAGATCCTGTGCGAAACGGCAGGCCGGGCTCAGACCACTTCGAGACGGACCTTGTGCTGGTTGAGCAGGTCGGCCAAGGCAGGCGACGGAGGGCGGTCGGTGACCAGGCAGTCCACCAGGCTGATCGAGCCCAGTCGGACCATGGCGTTGCGCCCGAACTTGCTCGAGTCGGCGGCCAGGATCACCTGGCGGGCATTGGTGATGATCGATTGCGACACACGCACTTCCTGGTAGTCGAAATCGAGCAGGCTGCCGTCTTCGTCGATGCCACTGATCCCGACCACGGCGACGTCCACCTTGAACTGATCGATGAAGTCGACGCTTGCCTGGCCGACCACGCCGCCATCACGACGTACCTTGCCGCCTGCCACCAGCACCTCGAAATCGTCCTTGGCGCTGAGGATCGAGGCCACGTGCAGGTTGTTGGTGATGACCTTCAGGTGTTCGTGATTGAGCAGGGCACGGGCGATGAACTCCGTGGTGGTGCCGATGTTGATGAACAGCGACGCGTGGTCGGGAATCTGTCGGGCCACGGCTTCGGCGATCCGTTGCTTCTCGTCGCGCATCTGGTCGGCGCGCATGGCGTAGGCGGTGTTCTCGATGCTCGAGTCGTAGGCGGCGCCACCATGGTAGCGGCGCAGCAGGTTGGCTTCGGCCAGTTGGTTGATGTCGCGTCGAATGGTTTGCGGCGTCATGACGAACAGCTGCGCCATTTCCTCGATGCTGACGTAGCCGCGTTCGCGCACCAGCTCGAGAATCTGTTGTTGTCGGGGGGGCAGGTTCATGGGCTTCCTTCAGGCGGCCAGCAAAAGCCCAGACGGTACAAGCTAGGGGGCGCTGGCTGCAAGCTGGACGGTGGCGCAAGACTGATGGAGGGCGTGACTGATGGGGCGCATCACCGGGCGTTGGCAGCCCGGTGCATCGGCAGGGGCCGCGAGGCGACCCCGGAAACAGGTGAACCCTGAAGGAGAAGGTTCACCCAACGCAGCTTGCCGCTATCAGGCCTCCCAGTCGCGAGTACGCTCGATGGCCTTCTTCCAGCCGGCATAGAGCTTTTCTTTCTCGGCTTCTTCCAGGCGTGGCGTGAATTCGCGTTCGATCACGGCCTTGCCGCGCAGCTCGTCCAGCCCGCTCCAGAAACCGCAGGCCAGGCCTGCCAGGTAGGCAGCGCCCAGGGCGGTGGTCTCGCGCATCTGCGGACGTTCGACACAGGTGCCCAGGATGTCGGCCTGGAACTGCATGAGGAAGTTGTTGGCCACCGCGCCGCCATCCACGCGCAGCTCGCTGAGGCGCTGGCCGCAGTCCTGCTGCATGGCATCGAGCACGTCACGGGTCTGGTAGGCGATGGACTCCAGGGCCGCGCGGATGATGTGATCCACCTTCACGCCGCGGGTCAGGCCGAACAGCGCGCCACGTGCATAGGGGTCCCAGTAGGGCGCGCCCAGACCGGTGAAGGCCGGGACCAGGTACACGCCGTTGCTGTCCTTGACCTTACTGGCGAAGTATTCGGTGTCGAGCGCGTCGTTGACGATCTTCAGTTCGTCACGCAGCCACTGCACGGTCGAGCCGCCATTGAACACCGCGCCTTCCAGTGCATAGGCCACTTCGCCACGTGGACCGCAGGCGATGGTGGTCAGCAAACCATGGGAGGAACTCACCGGCTGGCTGCCGGTGTTCATCAACAGGAAGCAGCCGGTGCCGTAGGTGTTCTTGGCCTGCCCAGGCTCCACGCACATCTGCCCGAAGAGCGCAGACTGCTGGTCACCCGCGATACCGGCGATGGCGATACCGCTCTTGGTATGGCCATAGACTTCCGAGGAGCTGCGGACTTCCGGCAGCAGACTCGACGGAATGCCGAGCAGGTCCAGCATCTTCGCGTCCCAGGTCAGGGTGTGGATGTTGAACATCAAGGTGCGCGAAGCATTGGTGTAGTCGGTGACGTGGATCTTGCCGCCGGAGAACTTCCAGATCAGCCAGGTATCGACGGTTCCGAACATCAGCTCGCCGCGCTCGGCACGTTCGCGCACACCCTCGACATTGTCCAGGATCCACTTGAGCTTGGTGCCGGAGAAGTAGGGGTCGATGACCAGCCCGGTGGTCTGGCGAATGTAGTCCTCGTGCCCGTCGAGCTTGAGCTGCTCGCAGATGCCGGTGCTGCGTCGGCACTGCCAGACGATGGCGTTGTACACCGGACGACCGGTTTCCCGGTCCCAGACCACGGTGGTTTCACGCTGGTTGGTGATCCCCAGCGCCGCCACCTGGGCATGGCTGATGTTGGCCTGGGCCAGCGCTTCGACCATGGTGGCGCTCTGGGTGGCGAAGATCTCCATCGGGTCATGCTCGACCCAGCCCGCCTGGGGGTAGTGCTGGGCGAATTCGCGTTGTGAAGTGCAAACCACGTTGGCGTCACGGTCGAAAATGATGGCTCGCGAACTGGTCGTGCCCTGGTCCAGGGCGATGATGTACTGTTTGTCGAGGCTGTCTGTCATGTCGGTGACCTTGCAAAAAAGGGGAGGCGGCTGGGCGTGGGGAAGATTCGCAGCCGTCGCTCAGGAAACAGGGGTATTCACACGGGCCGCATCGGCCTGCTCAGGCTCGAGGGCCACGCTCGGCAAGTGGCGCGCAATCATGCCACGGTAGGCCGCAGCCCCCAGGCAGGCACCGAGGATCGGCGCGACGATCGGTATCAGGAAGTAGGGAATGTCGCGGCCGCCGGTCAGGCTCACCTCGCCCCAGCCGGCCAGGAACGTCATCAGCTTGGGGCCGAAGTCCCGCGCCGGGTTCATGGCAAAGCCGGTCAGCGGGCCCATGGCACTGCCGATCACTGCGATCAGCAGGCCGATCAGCAGCGGGGCCATCGGACCGCGGCGCAGCCCATTGTTGTCATCGGTCAGGGCCATGATCACCCCCATCAGGATGGCCGTGATGACCACCTCGACCAGGAAGGCCTGGCCGACACCCAGGGCGGCGTTGGGATAGGTGGAGAAGATCGAGGCCAGCTCGAGGCTCTCGACGCTGCCCCGCACCATGCCATGGCTTTGTTCGAAATCGAAAAACAGGTTGCTGTACAAGGTGTACACCAGCGCCGCCGAGCAGAAGGCGCCCAGCACCTGGGCCAGGATGTAGAAAGGCACCTTGCGTCGCTCGAAGCCGGCGAACAGCCACAGCGCGATGCTGACGGCCGGGTTCAGGTGAGCACCGGAAATGCCCGCGGTCAGGTAGATGCCCATGCTCACGCCGATGCCCCAGACGATGCTGATTTCCCAGAGTCCGAAGCCGGCGCCGGCGACTTTCATGGCCGCCACGCAGCCGGTGCCGAAGAAGATGAGCAGGGCAGTGCCGAGAAACTCGGCCAGGCACTGGGCCCGTAGGGTAGGAGCGGTATTCGTCATGTATGACCTCGTTCTTGTTGTTGTTAGGCGCGGCTGCGCTCGACAGCAAGGCCCGCTTCGATCCGCACTGAAGCTGGGCGTTTGAATCGGGATGCACCCTGATGAGGCAGGGTTTCTTCAGAAACGAAAAAATATAGACAAGAAATACTAATGTCAAAGGTCGAAACCGAACGGTCAGCCATTTCGTGACCGGTCTTTTGAAGGGCGTCTCGTCATGGACGCGCGAACGGCGTGTGCCTGATCTGGTCCGCACCACGGTTTTGGCCTACAGTGCCCCTGACCGTCCCTCGTCGGAATTGCCCATGACCCCCGCACTGGCCCTGCTCAAGAAAGCCCGCGTCGACCACCGCGTACACAGCTACGAACATGATCCGAAAGCCGCTTCCTATGGTCTGGAGGCGGCTGAAAAGCTCGGTCTGGAGGCGCGTCAGGTGTTCAAGACCTTGCTGGCCTGCACCGAGAAGGGCGAGCTGCTGGTGGCCGTGGTGCCGGTGACGGGCACCTTGGACCTCAAGGGGCTGGCCCAGGCAGCGCAGGTGAAGAAGTGCGAGATGGCCGACCCGACGGCTGCCCAGCGCTCGACGGGTTACCTGGTCGGAGGGATCAGCCCGCTGGGCCAGAAGAAACGCCTGCGTACGTTCATCGACACGTCTGCCCAGGGGCTGGCGACCCTGCATGTGAGCGCCGGGCGGCGCGGCCTGGAAGTCGAGCTGACCGCCGCCGCGCTGGCAGCGCTGACCCAGGCCACGTTCGCCGATATCGGGCGAGGATGAGGGACGGCAGCCCTGACGCTGCCGTCATGCGTCGCGATCAGTGCGACGTGCTGTAGCGTCGAACGCTGGCCTGCGCATTTGGCAGCTGCGCAGCGACACTGCCTTGGGCCGGAAACACCACCAGGTGATCGGCCTCGACGGCCACGCCCACGTCTTCACCGACCTGGTGATCGACATGGCTGGGGAAGATCGCCTCGAGCTGGCTGCCGGTCGCCAGCTGGAGGCGATACAGGGTCGAAGCGCCCAGGAAGCTCTTGCCGACGATGCGCGGGCGCAACGGGCTGTTCGGCGCGTGCACGATGTCGTCGGGCCGCAACAGCACGTCGACGGCACTGCCGGGCGCCATGCTGTAGGCACGGTTGCCGCGCAGCTCGCCCAGCTCGGTACTGACCGATTCGTGGCTGGTCAATTGGCCACGGATGAAGTAGCCCTGACCGATGAAGCTGGCCACGAACGGTGTCTGTGGCTCGTGGTAGAGGTTGTAGGGCGTATCCCATTGCTCCAGGCAGCCGGCCTTGAACACGCCGACGTGATCGCTGACCGCGAAGGCCTCCTCCTGATCGTGGGTCACCAGGATGGCGCTGGTGCCACGGCTTTTCAGGATGTCGCGCACTTCATGGCTGAGGCGACGGCGCAGTTCGACGTCGAGGTTGGAGAAAGGCTCGTCCAGCAGGAGCAGTTGCGGCTCCGGCGCCAGGGCCCGTGCCAGGGCGACACGCTGCTGCTGCCCGCCCGACAGCTCGTGCGGATACCGCCCGCCCAGGCCGTCGAGCTTGACCAGTTCGAGCATCTCCTCGATCACCCGGCGTTGTTGCGGGTGCTTGGCGATGCCGAAGGCGATGTTCTGCGCCACGGTCAGGTGCGGAAACAGCGCATAGTCCTGGAACACCATGCCGATCCGGCGTTTCTCGGGCGCCAGCGTGAAGCCGGCCCGGGAGATGACCTCGCCCGCCAGGCGGATCTCGCCGGCATGCACCGGCTCGAAGCCCGCGATCGCGCGCAGGGTCGTGGTCTTGCCGCACCCTGAGGACCCGAGCAGGCAACCGATGTCGCCCGCGTTGAGGTGCAGGTTGAGGTTCTGGACGACACGCTGGTCGCCATAGCCGCAGGCGAGATCGCGCAACGACAACAGTAGGGAAGGGCTCATGCGTGGTGGTATGCCGGTTCTACCAGAAGTTCGAGAAGCGCCTTCTGCGCATGCAAGCGGTTTTCTGCCTGGGACCAGGCGACCGAACGTGGGTCGTCGAGCAGGTCCAGGCTGATTTCCTCGCCACGGTGGGCGGGCAGGCAATGCATGAACAGGGCATCGGGTGCCGCCAGGTCGAGCAGTGCCTTGTTGACCTGGTAAGGCGCGAAGTGCGCCAGGCGCCGTGCAGTTTCCTCCTCCTGGCCCATGGAAGTCCAGACGTCGGTGCTGATCAGGTGCGCATCGCGCACGGCTTCACGCGGGTCGCGCAGGACCTGCACACGATCGCCTGCCTCGGCCAGGAAGCGTGGATCGGGCTCGTAGCCTTCGGGGCAGGCGATGCGCAACTGGAAGTCGAACTGGCGAGCCGCCTCCACGTAGCTGTTGCACATGTTGTTGCCATCGCCGATCCAGGCCACGGTCTTGCCCTGGATCGAGCCGCGATGTTCGAGGAACGTCTGCATGTCGGCCAGCAACTGGCAGGGGTGCAGGTCGTCGGACAACCCATTGATGACCGGCACCCGGGAGTGGGCGGCGAATTCGGTGAGCGTGGCGTGGGCGAAGGTGCGGATCATCACGGCATCGAGCATGCTCGACATCACGATGGCGCTGTCGGCGATCGGCTCGCCACGGCCCAGTTGCGTATCGCGAGGCGAGAGGAAGATGGCCTGGCCACCGAGCTGGATCATGCCGGCTTCGAACGACACCCGCGTACGCGTGGAGGATTTTTCGAAAATCATGCCCAGGACGCGGTTCTTCAACGGTTCGAACACCACGCCGCGCTGGCGCAGGGCCTTCAGCTCGATGCCGCGACGAATCACGCCGAGCAGTTCGTCAGCAGTGAGATCCATCAGGGAGAGGAAGTGCCTAGCGTTCATGAGTGACTACCTTATCTGCAACGGATGCAGGCCAGTTCCGGCGTTTTCGAACGACAACGGGTGTGACCTGCGGCGTATGCCGCACCAAGCGACGAGAATGGGAAGGGCGCAATACTATAATTAAATGTCGCCTGAAACCAAGAGGGTGTGACGCAAGGCTGTCACAAGGCGTTTCCGGCCGGAGGCTCGCGTGACGTTCAGGACCGCTCCGTTTGTACACGGTCTCTGGCGGGCTTGGCAAACGCCTGTCGCAAACGAAGCGGTGACTGCCGTCCCGCAGCCTATCATTTCGCTCTTGCTGCGACACGGGAGGGCAAGCGCGCCAGGGGACCGGACAAGTCGCCCGGCTTTCCGTTACACTGCGCTACCGTGCCGGCGATCGTGTCGGAAAGTTAAGCCGAGGTGCTCCATGGATATCATCGAAACAATCAAAGAGCAGATTGCCAACAATACGGTTCTGCTTTACATGAAAGGCTCGCCGAACGCGCCGCAGTGTGGTTTCTCCGCTCGCGCGTCGCAGGCAGTGATGGGATGCGGCGAGAAGTTCGCCTACGTCGATATCCTGCAGAACCCTGAAATCCGCGCCAACCTGCCCAAGTACGCCAACTGGCCGACGTTCCCGCAACTGTGGGTCGGCGGCGAGCTGGTCGGCGGTAGCGACATCCTGCTGGAAATGTACGAGAAGGGTGAACTGCAGACCTTGATCAAGGAAGCGGCCGCCAAGGCCAAGACGTCCGAGGCCTGATCCATCGCGCGTCGCCCATGCGGCGGCGCCTCGAGGGCGGTCATGATGCAGCGCAAGGCTGCCTCTTGACCCGGCTTCATGCACATCGCGCCGGTACCGGCTTGCCACTGGGAATGCTCCCGTGCCAAGCCGGTACCGGCGCGCTGATGTGTAGGTGCTGCCCAGGCGGGAGCACGATGCCGTCGCGGGCTTACTCTTCGCCCATCTGCGACTGCATGTAGTTTTCGATGCTGATCTTGTCGATCAGCCCCAGTTGGGTTTCCAACCAGTCGATCTGTTCTTCCTTGCCCTCGAGAATGTCCTCGAGCTGATCCCGGCTGCCGAAATCGCCTGCCGTCTCGCAGTGGGCAATGGCGGCCTTGAGGTCGGACAAGCCTTTCTGTTCGACACGCAGGTCGCACTCGATCATCTCGCGGGTATGCTCGCCGATCAGCAGCTTGCCCAGGTCCTGCACGTTGGGAATGCCCTCGAGGAACAAGATACGCTTGATCAGGACGTCGGCGTATTTCATCGCGTGAATCGAGGCTTTGTACTCGTGCTTGCCAATCGCATGCAGGCCCCAGTCTTCATACATGCGCGCATGCAGGAAGTATTGGTTGATCGCGACCAGCTCGTTTCCGAGGATTTTGTTGAGGTGCTGGATAACGCTGATGTCGCCTTTCATGTCGGGAGCCTGCCATTCAATAAGTGCAATGGGCGAAGTGTGCGACGAGGCTGGGCAAGTGTCAAACTTAAGTAATTGAATAGTCTATGAAAATCAATAAGAATAAGAATGTTTCAAAACCGCGTCTGGCGACTAACTGTTTGAATTGAAGGCATAAAAAAACCAGGCCGGGGCCTGGTTCTTTGGAAATCGGTGTGTTCACGCCGCGGTAAATTCTACCGGGTAGGCCAAGGCCGCCTGCTGGCCGACCTGCAGATCGGCAAGGGTGTCGCGTACCACCTCCTTGGCCAGGCACGCGCATTTGCCGCACTGGGTCCCCACGTTCGTGGCGGCCCGGACTTCCTTGTAGCTGCAGCATCCTTCATAGATCGCGTCGCGGATCTGTCCGTCGGTGACACCTACACAAAGACACACGTACATAGTCGGCCCATCGTCAGTGGCGGCTGGATGGTCAGGAGAGTAATGCTAATGAGAATGCTTGTCAAAATACCGGAGCAGGGCGTTCGAGGCTTCTGACCAACGGTCAGGGTCGGCCTGCCCTGGGATGCCATGTATGATGGGCGCCCTTGCGAACTGCGCAGCCTGTCTGTGCGGGTCGTGCATGACGTTTACCTATCAGGAGATGAGCAATGAGCGTACTCGTTGGAAAACCCGCCCCGGACTTCACCGTCGCCGCCGTACTGGGCAGTGGCGAGATCGTCGACAGCTTCAACCTGGCTTCGGCCATCAAGGGCAAGTACGGCCTGGTGTTCTTCTATCCCCTGGACTTCACCTTCGTCTGCCCGTCGGAGCTGATCGCCCTGGACAACCGCATGCCTGAGTTTCAGGCACGCGGCGTGGAAGTGATCGGCGTGTCCATCGACTCCCATTTCACTCACAACGCCTGGCGCAACACGCCGGTCGAGAAGGGCGGTATCGGCCAGGTCAAGTACACCCTGGCAGCCGACATCTCCCATGAGATCTGCAAAGCCTACGACGTCGAGTCCGAAGGCGGCGTGGCCTTCCGCGGCGCGTTCCTGATCGACCAGAACGGCGTGGTGCGCTCGCAGATCATCAACGACCTGCCGCTGGGCCGTAACATGGACGAGCTGCTGCGTCTGGTCGATGCCTTGCAGTTCCACGAAGAGCACGGTGAAGTCTGCCCTGCCAACTGGAAGAAGGGCGACAAGGGCATGACCGCCTCGCCTGAAGGCGTTGCGGCATACCTGAGCGAGAACGCCGGCAAGCTGTAAGCGTCAGACCGGGCCACCATGGGCCCGGTCGATGACGACCGGCGCGTTGCGCGCCGGTTTTCGAGGCCGTCCAGGTGCATGCCTGGGCGGCCTCGCGCTGTCAGGAGGCATTCAGTCGTCGAAATGACGCCAGCCGCCCATGTCCTTCCAGCGATTGACGATGGCGCAGAACAGCTCGGCGGTCTTTTCCGTGTCGTAACGGGCCGAATGAGCCTCGCGGCCATCGAAGTCGATGTCCGCGCTCTGGCATGCCCGCGCCAGCACCGTCTGACCGTAGGCCAGGCCGGCCAGGGTGGCCGTGTCGAAGCTGGAGAACGGGTGGAACGGGTTGCGCTTGAGGTCGCCCCGCGCCACGGCGGCGTTGAGGAAGCCCAGGTCGAAGCTGCTGTTGTGGCCGACCAGGATGGCGCGCTTGCAACCGTTGGCCTTCAAGGCCTTGCGCACGCCGCGGAAGATGTCGGTCAGCGCGGTTTCCTCGCTGACGGCCATGCGCAACGGGTGATCGAGCTTGATGCCGGTGAACTCCAGTGCCGCCTGCTCGATGTTGGCGCCGGCGAATGGCTCGACTCGGTGGAAGTAGGTGTGCTCCGGGAACAGGAAGCCTTTCTCGTCCATGCCGATGGTGACTGCGGCGATCTCCAGCAGCGCGTCGGTGGCGCTGTTGAAGCCGCCCGTCTCCACGTCCACGACCACCGGCAGGTAGCCGCGGAAGCGTTCGGCCATGGGGTGGCGCAGGTTGGCCGATTGACCGTCCTGGTCTTCGTCGTACAGATCGTCGCTCACGCGTGGTCCTCCAGCAGGCGCCAGCGCAGCGTTTCGCCGGCGCGTAGCGGTATCACCGTCTGCTCGCCGAAGGGCAGGCTCTCAGGTGCGGTCCAGGCCTCGCGGACCAGGGTGATGGTGTCGGTGTTGGCCGGCAGACCGTAGAACGCCGGGCCGTGCAGGCTGGCGAAGCCTTCCAGCTTGTCCAGCGCGTTGCGGCTTTCGAAGGCCTCGGCATACAGCTCGATCGCCGCATAGGCGGTGTAGCAGCCTGCACAGCCGCAGGCCGACTCCTTGGCGTGACGTGCATGGGGCGCCGAATCGGTGCCCAGGAAGAACTTGCGGTTGCCACTGGTGGCGGCGTCGAGCAAGGCCTCCTGGTGCGTATTGCGCTTGAGGATCGGCAGGCAGTAGAAGTGCGGACGGATACCGCCCACCAGCATGTGGTTGCGGTTGTACAGCAGGTGCTGCGCGGTGATGGTCGCCCCGACGTTGTCGGGTGCCTCGGTGACGAACTGCGCGGCATCGGCGGTGGTGATGTGCTCGAAGACCACCTTGAGGGTCGGGAAGCGTTCGACCACACGGCGCAGGTGCTCGTCGATGAAACGCTTCTCGCGGTCGAACACGTCGATCTCCGCGCGTGTCACCTCGCCATGCACCAGCAACGGCAGACCGGCCTCGGCCAGCGCCTCCAGTGCGGGGAAGATGTTGTCGATGCTCGTGACGCCGGAATCGGAATTGGTGGTCGCGCCTGCCGGGTACAGCTTGGCGGCGTACACCAGGCCGCTGGCCTTGGCCTCGGCGATGTCCTGCGCGGTGGTCCGGTCGGTGAGGTACAGCACCATCAGCGGCTCGAAGCGGCTGCCGGTCGGTCGGGCCGCCAGGATGCGCTCACGGTAGGCGCTGGCCTCGGAAGCGGTGCGCACGGGCGGGACCAGGTTGGGCATGATGATGGCGCGGGCGAACGTGCGCGCCACGTCGCCGACGGTATGCGGCAACACCGCGCCATCGCGCAGGTGAATATGCCAGTCATCGGGACGCAGAAGGGTCAGGCGATCGGACATTGGGGATTCCAGGCGGGTCGAACTCAAGGCGCAATGCTACCGGAAAAGCCCTTCTCGGGCACGGGCTATCAAGTTTGCCGCGCGGCGACCGATACGCTGACGTGAGCCGTGATCATCCGTGGAGCCCGCCGTGCGCCAGCGTTACCTTGCCTTGTTCAGTATGTTTGCCAGCCTGCCGGCGATGGCGCTGACGTTCCAGACGCGCATGGAGAACGTCGCCTGGAAGGTCGAGGGCGATGTCTTCGAGTGCCGGCTGGTCCAGCCCGTGGAAGGCTTCGGCAGCGGGGAATTCGTGCGCCGTGCAGGGGAGGCGGCCACGTTCCAGCTGCGCTCGTCCGGCAATGCCTTGGGGGCCGGACCTGCGACCCTGCTGGCCGCTGCGGCGCCCTGGCAGCCAGGCCGTGCCGACATCGATCTGGGCAGCGTAAGCCTAGGTCGCACGGGCGTGCTGTTCAGTTCCTCCCAGGGCCAGGCCAGTCGCCTGATCAACGGGTTGCTCGACGGACGCAGCACGGTCGTGCGCAACCGGGCCGGGGAGGGCGGTCGGGCGATGGAAGTGCGTGTGCTGCCGGTGAGTTTCACCAAGGCCTATGCGGACTACCAGGCGTGCGCCAGTCGTCTGCTGCCGATGAACTACGACCAGATCCGCCAGACCCAGGTCGGCTTCCCCGCCCGCGATGGCACGGACCTGGACGCCTCCGCCAAGGCACGCCTAGATGTGCTGCTCGATTACATGAAGGCCGATCCGACCGTCAACCGCATCGAGCTCGACGGACACTCCGACAACAGTGGCGATCGCCTGACCAATCGCGAGCTGTCCCGGCGGCGTGCCCTGGCCGTGGCGGACTACTTCAAGGCCCATGGCGTTACCGACGCGCGGCTCACCGTTCGCTTCCATGGCGAGCGCTACCCTCTGGTGCGCAACAACAGCGCGGCCAATCGGGCCCGCAACCGACGTGTCAGCATCCAGCTGGAGCGAGGTGCACCGCTCGAAGCGCCTGCACCGGCCAGCGAAGTCGCCACGCCTGCGACGCCCGCGGCCAGCCAGGCGCCTGCGACGGCACCGGCCCCCGCTCCGAGCGCCGCGGCGCCTGCGCCGGCCTCAGCCAAGCCCTGAGCAGCCGGGCGTGCCCGTTGGCCCTTCAAGGTAGTGTCGCCTGGCCGTCACAAGCTGTCGCCCCACTGTAAATTTTGTGCCGAGCCCGGTAGAATCGTGGGCTTTTCGCACAACCCCGTGGAGTGATGGCATGGCGGACGTAAAAAAGGTCGTACTGGCGTATTCCGGCGGCCTCGATACTTCGGTGATTCTCAAGTGGCTGCAAGACACCTATGACTGCGAAGTGGTGACCTTCACCGCCGACCTCGGTCAGGGCGAGGAAGTCGAGCCTGCACGCGCCAAGGCGCAGGCAATGGGCGTCAAGGAAATCTACATCGACGACCTGCGCGAAGAGTTCGTGCGCGACTTCGTCTTCCCGATGTTCCGTGCCAATACCGTCTACGAGGGTGAGTACCTGCTCGGTACCTCGATCGCTCGTCCGCTGATCGCCAAGCGTCTGATCGAAATCGCCAACGAAACCGGTGCCGACGCCATTTCCCACGGTGCTACCGGCAAGGGCAACGATCAGGTCCGTTTCGAGCTGGGTGCCTACGCGCTCAAGCCCGGCGTCAAGGTCATCGCACCGTGGCGCGAGTGGGACCTGCTGTCCCGCGAGAAGCTGATGGACTACGCCGAGAAGCACGGCATTCCGATCGAGCGTCACGGCAAGAAGAAGTCGCCCTACTCGATGGACGCCAACCTGCTGCACATCTCCTATGAGGGCGGTGTGCTGGAAGACACCTGGACCGAGCACGAAGAGGACATGTGGCGCTGGAGCGTCTCGCCCGAGAACGCGCCTGACCAGGCGACCTACCTCGAGCTGACCTACCGCAATGGCGACATCGTTGCCATCGATGGCGTCGAGATGAGCCCGGCTACCGTGCTGGCCGAACTCAACCGCATCGGCGGCGCCAACGGCATCGGCCGACTGGACATCGTCGAGAACCGCTATGTCGGCATGAAGTCGCGCGGCTGCTACGAAACCCCAGGTGGCAGCATCATGCTCAAGGCGCACCGCGCCATCGAGTCGATCACCCTGGACCGCGAAGTGGCGCACCTCAAGGACGAGCTGATGCCCAAGTACGCCAGCCTGATCTACACCGGCTACTGGTGGAGCCCGGAGCGCCTGATGCTCCAGCAGATGATCGATGCGTCCCAGACCAGCGTCAACGGCGTGGTGCGTCTGAAGCTGTACAAGGGCAACATCGTGGTAGTAGGGCGCAAGTCGGACGACTCGCTGTTCGATGCCAACATCGCGACGTTCGAAGAGGACGGCGGTGCCTACAACCAGGCCGATGCGGCGGGCTTCATCAAGCTCAACGCCCTGCGCATGCGCATCGCGGCCAACAAAGGCCGTTCGATGCTGTAACGACCTCGCCCGCTGGGTGCCCGGCCACAGGGTCGGTGCGCAAGGCGGGCGCTCCTGCCGGTCAGTCCTGGACCGGCAAGCGAGTGGCGACGCCCTGGCGTCGCGCACTCGGCCTTGCCTCGAGCGCTGCGCTCATGTCGCCGTGGCGCAAGGGGACTGCGCGGTGGACAACGGCTCTACCCTCAGGCGTACGCACAGGCTGCGTTCCCTGTCATAGATGATCCAGTGGCAATGAACCGGTGGCGTCGTGTTGACCACTTGCGTCATGTGCTGCTCGACCGTACGCCTGGCTTCCGGCCCTGATACCACCAACGTTTGCGCATCGACATCGATAGGGAGGCCCGAGCTGTGCGCGAGGGTGCGAGCCTGCGAACGTGGCACGTTACCCTCGGAGCGCTCGGCAGCGCTGAGCCTGGAGGCCTGTGTCGTGGGCGAGTACAGCGACCTGTAGTTGAAGTTGAGCGTCAGGAAGAACAACAGCGTCAGGAAAAACGGAAAGCCCACCAGGAACCAGGTGTAGATCGTCTGGCTGCGCTCGCTCAGAAAAGGCAGCGAGGCCAGGGCGGACGCTTCGATGATGCCCGCGAAGATCGCGATCACGGTCAACGGGCTGATGGGGTTCGTTTCGTTCATGACGGCCGGCCTGTCAGGACATTGCAGCGGGTGTACCACAAGCCGCGCGTGGCCTGGAAGGTGAAACACTTCTTCAGAAAGGCGAGTTGCCGATACGCCGCGTTTCGACCCACTGCCCTTTCTGCCATTCAAAAGAGTCTTTGCCTGCCAACGAGTGCGATGTCGCCCACATCAGGTTCGGTCCTTCGTCTGATAGGGTGTTACTTAAGTCGCGAGTGTCTGGATCGCTAACTAAATCAAAACCGTACTGGATGTAGGAAGTTTCGCTAGTTGCTGTAAGTTTTATCTTTGCTATCAAATGAGCGCAGAAGCCGTACGCAATTATACGACCGTCTCGGTTATTGTGGCGCTTCAGAACGAGAACAACGGAAAGTTGGGTAGCACATGAACAAAGTGTTGATCGTAGATGACCATCCAGTCATCCGGCTGGCAGTGCGCATGTTGATGGAGCGGCATGGTTACGATGTGGCGGCAGAGACGGACAATGGCGTCGATGCCTTGCAGTTGGCGAAAGAGCACCGTCCCGACGTCATCATCCTGGACATTGGTATTCCCAAGCTCGATGGCCTTGAAGTCATCACGCGGCTGGCCATGTGCAACCCCAATGCCAAGGTGCTGGTCCTGACGTCCCAGGCGCCTGGCCATTTCTCGATGCGGTGCATGCAGGCAGGCGCCGCGGGCTACGTGTGCAAGCAACAGGAGCTGACCGAGCTGCTCAGCGCCATCAAGGCGGTCCTGTCAGGGTATAGCTATTTCCCGAACCAGGCGTTGCACAAGGCGCGCTGTGTGCTCAACGGGGGCACGGAGACCGAAATGGTCGAACGCCTGTCCGGGCGGGAGATGATGGTGTTGCAACAGCTGGCCAAGGGGCGTAGCAACAAGGAAATCGCCGACAGCATGTTCCTCAGCAACAAGACCGTCAGCACCTACAAGACACGGCTGCTTCACAAGCTCAATGCGCGCTCACTGGTCGACCTCATCGAGCTTGCCAACCGCCATGGTCTGACCTGACGACCCGACCCGACAGGCTCAGGCGCGTCCCCTAGAGGTCGTAATCGTACTCGGCCAGTTGGCGTTTCAGCCTGCGCTCTTCCAGCAGGTTGTCGATGGTGCGTCGCTTGCTCAGGTCGGTCTTGAGGCTGACGGCTGGCTGGTCTGCCTCGTCTTCGGTGCTGGTACTGAAATCGTCGTCCAGCACCAGGTCTTCTTTTTCACTACCCATGTGTCACTCCAAGCGAGAGCCATGGGCGACCTTATAACGGGATTCGTGAAGCCGGTAAAAAAGATTTTTTCAATCGAAACGAATGATTTTCCAAATCGGCTCAATCGTCCGAGGTCTTGGCCTTGTACTCGCACAGGTCTTCGATGCGACAGCTGCCGCAGCGTGGCTTGCGTGCCTGGCAGACGTACCGGCCATGCAGGATCAACCAGTGGTGGGCGTCCAGCAGGTAATCACGCGGCACGAACTTCAACAGCTTGTGCTCGACCTCCAGGACGTTCTTGCCTGGCGCGATGTTCGTGCGGTTGCTCACCCGGAAGATGTGCGTATCCACCGCCATGGTCAGTTGCCTGAAGGCCGTGTTGAGCACGACGTTGGCCGTCTTGCGCCCAACGCCCGGCAAGGCCTCGAGCGCTTCACGCTCGTCGGGTACCTGGCTGCCATGACGCTCGATCAGCAACCGGCAGGTTTCGATGACATTGCGTGCCTTGGCGTTGTACAGACCGATGGTCTTGATGTAGTCGCTCAAGCCCTCGACGCCCAGCGCGTGGATCGCCTCGGGCGTATTGGCGACCGGGAACAGACGTGCCGTGGCCTTGTTGACCCCGACATCGGTGGCCTGGGCGGACAGGATGACGGCGATCAGCAGTTCGAAAGGGGTCGTGTAGGACAACTCCGTGCGCGGCTCGGGGTTGTCCTCACGCAGTCGACGGAAGATTTCCAGGCGTTTGGCGGCATTCATGCGTGTGGTGTTCTCCAGGCGTCAGCGTCGGCCCGGCGCTGCGGTTCAGAGGCCTGACACCACAGGCGCCGTCCAGCGGCTGACGGGCCTCGTTGGTGATGCGCTCCAGCGGTGCCGGAGCGCGAACGATCACTTGATGCGCTGACCGGGCTTGGCGCCGCTGTCCGGGCTGAGCAGGTAGATCTCTTCACCGCCAGGGCCGGCCGCCATGACCATGCCTTCGGACACGCCGAAACGCATCTTGCGGGGCTTGAGGTTGGCGACCATCATCGTCAGGCGGCCTTCCAGCTGCGCGGGGTCCGGGTAGGCCGACTTGATGCCGGAAAACACGTTGCGCTGCTCGTCACCGATGTCGAGCGTCAGGCGCAGCAGCTTGTCGGCACCCTCCACGGCTTCGGCCTTGACGATCAAGGCCACACGCAGGTCGACGGCGGCGAAGGTATCGAACTCGATCTGCTCGGCCACTGGCTCCTTGGCCAGCTCGCCGTTGCCCACCGGTGCCTGTGGCGCGCTCGCGCTGGCAGCGGCCAGGTCCTGCTGGCTGGCGGTGACGATCGCCTCGATCTTGGCCGGCTCGATCCGGCTCATCAACGGCTTGAAGGCCTCCAGGCGGTGGTTCTCCAGACGCGTGGCGTGGTCGTCCCAGCACAGCGGCGCCACGTTCAGGAAGGCCTCGGCGTCGGCCGCCAGCTGCGGCAGCACCGGCTTGAGGAAGATCACCAGGCTGCGGAACAGGTTGATGCCCTGGGCGCAGATGGCCTGGACCTCGTCCTGCTTGCCGTCCTGCTTGGCCAGCGACCAAGGGGCCTTGTCGGCGATCCAGGCATTGGCGCGGTCGGCCAGCGCCATGATCTCGCGCATGGCACGGGCGAAGTCACGGGCCTCGTAGGCCTCGGCGATACCGGGCGCGGCGGCCAGGAAGGCCTCGGTCAGTGCAGGCTCGGCGTCGCCCGCCACCATGACACCCTGGTTGCCTTTATGGATGAAGCCGGCGCAACGGCTGGCGATGTTGACCACCTTGCCCACCAGGTCGGAGTTGACCTTCTGCACGAAGTCGTCGAGGTTGAGGTCCAGGTCGTCCACGCCGCGGCCCAGCTTGGACGCGTAGTAGTAGCGCAGGTACTCCGGCGACAGGTGGTCGAGGTAGGTGCGGGCCTTGATGAAGGTGCCGCGGGACTTCGACATTTTCGCGCCGTTGACCGTCAGGTAGCCGTGCACGTTGATCGCGGTCGGCTTGCGCAGGCCCGCGCCTTCGAGCATGGCCGGCCAGAACAGGGCGTGGAAGTTGACGATGTCCTTGCCGATGAAGTGATACAGCTCGGCCGTGGAGTCCTTGTGCCAGAAGGCATCGAAGTCCAGCTCGGGGCGTCGTGCGCAGAGGTTCTTGAGGCTGGCCATGTAGCCGATCGGCGCATCCAGCCAGACATAGAAGTACTTGCCCGGTTCGTCGGGGATCTCGAAGCCGAAGTACGGCGCATCACGGGAGATGTCCCACTCCTGCAGGCCTGCGTCGAGCCATTCGGCGATCTTGTTGGCCACCGGCTCTTGCAGGGTGCCGCTGCGGGTCCAGTCCTGCAGCATGGCCTGGAAGTTCGGCAGCTTGAAGAAGAAGTGCTTGGAGTCGCGCAGCACGGGCGTGGCGCCCGAGATCGCCGAGCGCGGGTCTTTCAATTCAGTGGGCGAGTAGGTGGCGCCGCACTTCTCGCAGTTGTCGCCGTACTGGTCTTCGGCCGCGCACTTGGGGCAGGTGCCCTTGATGAAACGGTCGGCCAGGAACATGCCTTTTTCCGGGTCGAAGTACTGCGTGACCGCACGGCTGGCGATATGCCCGGCATCGCGCAGGCGCCGGTAGATCTCGGCGGACAGCTCGCGGTTCTCGTCGCAGTGGGTCGAGTGGAAATTGTCGAAGTTCACCAGGAAGTCGGCGAAGTCGGCGCTGTGCTCGGCCTGCACTGCCGCGATCAGTTGCTCGGGCGTGACGCCCTCCTTCTCGGCGCGCAGCATGATGGCCGAGCCGTGCGCATCGTCCGCGCAGACGTAGATGCACTGGTGGCCGCGCAGTTTCTGGAAGCGAACCCACATGTCCGTCTGGATGTACTCGAGCATGTGGCCAAGGTGGATGGATCCATTGGCATAGGGCAGGGCGCTGGTAACGAGAATCTGGCGTGGCTCGGACATGGTGGCTCGGCTACTTGTTTGACGGCGTGATGACGTGAAGATGATCGGTCACTATAAAGCGCTGGCGAAGATATTTCACCCCATCGGCACAACTGTCGATGGCTGACGGGTTAGCATAGGCGCTCGTCCACCACGTCAGTTCCGCCACGGGAGATCCCATGAGTGCCGTCACGCGCGCCGCCGTCGAAGCCGTCCTTCGCCAGTACACCGACCCTTACCTGAACCAGGACCCCGTCACGGCCGGGTGCGTCGAGCACATCGAGGTGCAGGGTGGCCAGGTCGACGTGCGCCTGCGCATCGGCTATGCCGCCGGCCTGTTCGTGAACGGTTGGGCGCAGGTCCTGCGTACCGCGCTCGAGGGCCTGGACGGCGTCGAGACCGCACGGGTGACCGTCGACAGCGTGATCGTGCCGCACAAGGCTCAGGCGCAGGTGCCGGGCCTGGCCAATGTCAAGAACGTCATCGCCGTGGCCTCGGGCAAGGGCGGCGTCGGCAAGTCCACCACCGCCGCCAACCTGGCCCTGGCCCTGGCGCGCGAGGGCGCGCGGGTCGGTATCCTCGATGCGGACATCTACGGCCCCAGCCAGGGCATCATGTTCGGCATCCCCGAAGGCACGCGGCCCCAGGTGCGCGAGCAGAAGTGGTTCGTGCCGATCAAGGCCCACGGCGTGGACGTCATGTCGATGGCTTTCTTGACCGATGACAACACACCCATGGTCTGGCGAGGGCCGATGGTCTCCGGTGCCTTGCTGCAACTGGTCACGCAGACGGCCTGGGATGACCTGGACTACCTGGTGATCGACATGCCGCCAGGCACCGGCGACATCCAGTTGACCTTGGCGCAGAAAGTCCCGGTCGCCGGCTCGGTGATCGTCACCACGCCCCAGGACCTGGCCCTGCTGGATGCGCGCAAGGGCGTGGAAATGTTCCGCAAGGTCAACATCCCGGTCCTGGGTGTGGTCGAGAACATGGCCGTGCACGTGTGCTCGAACTGTGGGCACGCCGAGCATCTGTTCGGCGAGGGGGGCGGTGAAAAGCTCGCCGCCGGCTATGGCGTCGAGCTGCTGGCCTCGTTGCCCCTGTCGATGACGATCCGCGAGCAGGCCGACAACGGCCAGCCCACGGTCATCGCCGAACCCGATGGGCAGATCGCCCTGGTCTACCAGGAGCTGGCGCGACAGGTCGGCGCCCGCATCGTCCTCGAAGAGGCGGCCTCGGCTGCGATGCCGAGCATCACCATCACCGACGCCTGAGCCCGTCAGGCGCCGTCGACCTGCGCGGTCGGCGGCGCCTGGGCCTTTTCTGCAGGCATGAAAAAACCCGCCATTGGCGGGTTTTTTCTAAAGCGAGATCGACTTAGGCGATCTGCACTTCTTCAGCCTGCATGCCTTTCTGGCCGCGGGTAGCGACGAAAGTAACAGCCTGGCCTTCTTTCAGGGTTTTGAAGCCGTCAGCCTGGATGGCCTTGAAGTGTACGAACAGGTCGTCACCCGACTGAGGAGTGATGAAGCCGTAGCCCTTCTCATCGTTGAACCACTTGACGGTACCGGATTGGCGATTGGACATGTGTCTGTCTCCTTGGACAAAGTTGATTTCGGCACGGGAAACGCCCCGGCCGGGACTGAGTGCAAAGAGCAGGAAAATTCAGCGATGGGCCGATGGTAATCGTGCATCAAACAGAGATTCTCGGTGTCACGTGCAGCACAGTGGCGTCACCTTACCCCACTTTGGGCAACCTGCCAATGGCCAATGCCCCCTTTGTTCGAATTCGGATCGGTGGTGGCCGCACGTCACGGACGGCGCGGGATTGCGGCGGGAAACTTTGCCGTCGGCGCCCGGACCGGTAAGATGCGCCCAGGTTTTTCACATCGCACTTTCAGGACACCGGCCATGAGCATCAAATCGGACAAGTGGATTCGCCGCATGGCGCAGGAACACGGCATGATCGAGCCGTTCGTCGAGCGCCAGGTGCGCGGCGAGCAGGACAGCCGGGTCATCTCCTTTGGCGTCTCGAGCTACGGCTACGACGTGCGCTGCGCCGATGAATTCAAGGTGTTCACCAACATCAACTCGGCCACCGTCGACCCGAAGAACTTCGACGCCGGCAGCTTCGTCGACATCAAGAGCGACGTCTGCATCATTCCGCCCAACTCCTTCGCCCTGGCGCGCACCGTCGAGTACTTCCGCATCCCGCGCAACGTGCTGACCATCTGCCTGGGCAAGAGCACCTACGCGCGTTGCGGCATCATCGTCAACGTGACGCCGCTCGAGCCGGAATGGGAAGGCCACGTGACGCTGGAATTCTCCAATACCACCACCTTGCCGGCCAAGATCTACGCCAACGAAGGCGTGGCACAGATGCTGTTCCTCGAGTCGGACGAAGCCTGCGAAGTCTCGTACAAGGACCGTGGCGGCAAGTACCAGGGCCAGCGTGGTGTCACCCTGCCACGTACCTGAGCCGACGAAGCGCGGGAATTAGTTTGTCGATCAGGGCTCCAAACCAGTGAACAGTCCCGGTGCTCATCAAGAGCGCCGGGCGCTCGCCAGGAGTACCCTATGAAACTAGACCCCGTCATCAATGCAAAGCTGGCCGTGCTGCAGCCCAACCAGATCGGGCTGTTGGCATGGTCACTGCTGGCCCAGCCGCGCTCCCCCTTGCAGGCCGGCGGCATGCCCGGACAACCTGATCCCGATTTCCCTCAGCCGACCGAGCCAGATAACGAGCCCGGAGGTGTGCCGACTGTGCCTGACGAGCCGCCACCCGCGCCACAGGCGTGAGTCACGGCACGGCCCAGACCCGCTCGCCGCCCGTCAGGTAGACCCTGGCGGCTCCGGTGGGCTTGACCTCCCAGCCGCCTGTGAACTCCCCGAAGGCCGGCAACAGGCTGACCCCGTCCTCTACGACGTAGCAAGGCAGGCGTAACCGTTGCCGACCGCGCCCGCGCAACACGTAGACCGGATGCACGTGTCCTGCCAGTACGGCATGGGTCGGGTGCGGCTCGGGCTCATGACGCAGGGCGAAGGGCCCCAGCAACCAAGGCTCGTCGACCACCTGCATGCCCAGGCTGGCAGGCGGATCGCCGGCATGCTGGTCGTGGTTGCCGCGAATCAGCACGATGTCCAAGTCAGAATGACGCGCGCGCCAGGCTTCCAGGCGCGCCATGACGGCGGGGGCACGTGCGGTCTTGGCATGCAGGAAGTCGCCGAGCACGACCAGGCGTTTGCAGTCGTATGCCGCCAGCAAGGCGTCCAGGCGCGACAGGTTCAATTCTGTGGTGCCGCGCGGCACCGGCTGGTGCAGAGCCCGGTAGCTGGCGGCCTTGCCCAGGTGCAGGTCAGCGATCAGCAGGGTTTTCTCCCGAGGCCAATACAGCGCCTTGTCCACCAGCAACCACAACGTTTCCCCGCGATGTTCGATGACGTGGTGCTCACTCACGGCCAAGGGCCTCCTGCAGCTTTTTCCAGATCGGCGACCATGCGTGCGATACGGTCGGCGAGCTTTTCGCTGGTCATGGTTTCGCGCAGGCCCTCGACGATCAGGGCAAAGGCCAAGGGCCCCGGGCGCGCCAGCGCATGCACGTCCAGGCGCAACTGGTTGATACGCACCAGTTGGCGCTGCAGCCGTTCGATTTCAAGCTCCTCGCGCAGGACTTCGTCCCGGGCCTGCCCCAGCAACAGGTTGTCGGTATCGTGCTTGCGAAACACTTCGTAGAACAGACCGCTGGAGGCCTGGATCTGCCGCATGCTCTTCTGCGCGGCCGGGTAGCCGCCGAACACCAGACCGGAAATCCGGGCGATCTCGCGAAAGCGCCGCAGCGCCATTTCACCGGCGTTCAGGCTGTGCAGGACATCCTCCAGCAGACCCTCTGCCTTCATCGCCGTCGGCAACAGGTCGGCCCAGGCGACGTGGCTGGGGCTGAGCAGTTCGAAGCCATAGTCGTTCACGGCGATGGAAATGCTCAGCGGCTGGGTCTGGCTGATCCGCCAGGCGATCAGGTTGGCCAGGCCAAGGTTCGCCATGCGCCCGGCGAACGGGTAGACGAACAGGTGCGAGCCTTGCCGCGAGTCGAGGGTCTCGACCAGCAACGTGTCGCGTGCGGGCAGGGCGGACCACTGCGCCTGGATGTCCAGCAGCGGACGCACCGCGCGCATTTCCGGTCCGGTGAAGCGCCCCTGGCTGGCGGTGTCCAGCTGATCCACCATGGCGTCGGCCAGCTCGCTGGACAGCGGGAGTCGCGAGCCGCTCCAGCGCGCCACCGCTGCCTTGCGCTGGGTGCTGCGCCGCACGTAGGCGGTCATGTTCTCGACCCGCACCAGCTCGAGGATGCGCCCGCCGAACACCAGGGTATCGCCAGGGCGCAACCGTGCGATGAAGCCTTCCTCTACGCTGCCCAGCGAGCGCCCGCCGCCGCCCTTGCTCCAGAACTTGAGCTGCAACTGCGCCTCGCTGACGATGGTGCCGATGCCCATCCGGTGCCGGCGCGCCAGGCGCTGGCTGGCCACGCGCCAGACACCGTCGGGGTGCACTTCCACCCGTTGATAGTCGGGGTAAGCGCTCAGCGAGTCGCCGCCGTTGCGCACGAAGGCCAGCGCCCAGGCCCACTGGCTGTCGCGCAGGTCCTTGAACGCCCAGGTGCTGCGCACCTCGGCCAGCAGCTGGTCGGGGACGAAACCGCTGCCCAGGGCCATGCTCACCAGATGCTGTACCAGCACGTCCATGCACAGCCGGGGCGACTGCCGCGCTTCGATGTGGCCTGCGGCAAGCGCCTGGCGCACGGCGGCCGCCTCCACCAGTTCCATGCTGTGGGTGGGAACCAAGGTGATGCGCGAAGCCCGTCCTGGTGCGTGACCGGAGCGTCCGGCCCGTTGCAGCAGCCGCGCCACGCCCTTGGGCGAACCGATCTGCAGCACCCGCTCCACGGGCAGGAAATCCACGCCCAGGTCGAGGCTGGACGTGCAGATGACCGCCTTCAGCGCGCCTTCCTTCAGACTGCGTTCGACCCAGTCGCGGGTCGCCCGGGCCAGCGAGGAATGGTGCAGCGCGATCAGGCCCGCCCAGTCGGGACGTGCATCGAGCAGCGCCTGGTACCAGAGTTCGGCCTGTGCACGGGTGTTGGTGAACACCAGACAGCTGGCACTGGCCTCGATTTCGTCGCGGACCTGAGCCAGCATTTTCAGGCCCATCTGGCCGGCCCACGGAAAGCGCTCGAGGGCCGGTGGCAGCAGGCTGTCGACCTCGATGCGCTTGTCCTGGCGGCCCTTGACCAGCGCGCCGCCCTCGGGCAACAGCACGTCTCGGGCGTGTTCGAGGTTGCCCAGCGTAGCCGACAGCCCCCAGGTCACCAGTTCAGGGCGCCAGCGTCGCAGCCGAGCCAGCGCCAGCTGCAGTTGCACGCCGCGTTTGCTGCCGAGCAGTTCGTGCCACTCATCGACCACCACCATGCGCAAGGTCTTGAACTCTTCCTCGGCATGTTCGCGGGTGAGCAGCAGGGTCAGGCTCTCGGGGTGGTGATCAGCACGCTGGGCAGGCGGCGGGCCTGACGCGCACGCTCGGCCGCGCCGGTGTCGCCGCTGCGCACGCCGACGCTCCAGTCCAGTTCCAGGTCGGCCAGGGGCGCTTGCAGGGCCTTGGCCGTGTCCGCCGCCAGGGCTCGCATCGGGGTGATCCAGAGCACCTGGATCGGCGCCGGCTGACGGGCCTTGGGCACGCGGAATGCGCGCAGCGCGGCGAACCACACCGCGTAGGTCTTGCCCGCGCCGGTGTTGGCGTGCAACAGCCCGGACTCGCCTCGCGACACGGCGGCCCAGACGCTGCGCTGGAAGGCAAAGGGCTTCCAGCCCTGGGCGCTGAACCATTGACTGGCAAGGTCGGAAGCTGGCGGCATGCGGCGGACCGTTCTGGAGGGTGTGCTCTACAGACCGCCGCCAGGCCCGGTTGGTTTTACTCGCTCAAGGCGCCAGCAGGTAGCCTGAGCGACAGAGACGTTCGCCTGCCACATGGGCGATGGCCATGCCGTGGGTGGCCAGGCGGCGGCCGCTGCGCGCGTAGAGCAGGCCTGCCTGCTGCGTGTGGATGGGCGTGACGCGATCGTCGAGCGGATCGATGACCTCGGCGACCACCTGGCCGGCCTCCAGGTATTGCCCTGGCTTGGCCCGGAACACCAGCAGGCCGCCATGCGGCGCCACCAGCAATTCCACGGCCGCCAGGGGGGTCGCCGGACGTGGCGGCGCGGGCGGTGGCGGTGCCTGGCCTGCCAGGGCGCCCCTGAATGTCAGGTAGTCGAGGATCGCCTGGCAGTCCCGTTCAGCCAGCCCATGGCTGACATCCGCCTGCCCGCGCAACTCGAGGGTCACCGAAACGCTGCCCGTGGGGATCGGAAAACGCCTGGCGAACCGTTGCTGCAGCTGCAACCACAGCAGGCTGAAACATTCATCGAACGACTGACCGCCCGAGTCGGTGGCCAGCAGGCTGGCCTGGGCGCCCAGATAGCCGGCCAGGGGTTCGATCTGTGGCCAGGCCTCGGGCGTGGTGTAGAGGTGCTCGACTGCCTCGAAATCGCAGTGCAGGTCGAGGATCAGGTCGGCGTCGCAGGCCAGGCGCTGCAGGGTCAGGCGTTGGGCCTGCAACGGGGTGTGGGCCGGATGGGCCAGCAGGTTGCGCCGCAGGTGGTCGCGGATCAGCTCCTGGTTCAGCTCCGGGTCCTGGCCGAGCAGGCCTTCGACCTGGTCGCCGATCGTGTCGGACAGGTCGACGAAGTGCCGGTTGAAGTTTTCGCCGCTGTGCAACTCGAAGCGCCCCAGCGGTGCATCGAGCACGACCTGCTCCAGGCCCGCCGGGTTGGCGACCGGCACCAGGACGATCTCGTGCCGCAGTTGCCCTTCGGCTTCCAGCGCGGCCAATCGATGCTTGAGGTGCCAGGCCACCAGCATGCCGGGCAGTTCGTCGGCGTGCAGCGAGGCCTGGATGTAGACCTTGCCGCCGGTGCTCGGGCCGTAGTGAAAGCTGTGCAGTTGACGGACGCTGCCGGGCGTGGGCCCGAGCAGGTCATGGATCATGTGGCGCATGGGACTCCTGGATCGACGAGAGAGAGGCACTGGAAGGAGCATACACTCACAGGACGGACGATCGTGCAGCATGGACCGCCCTGCGCGCTCAGGCCAGCAGGTCCTGCAGGGTCGCCAGGTCGTCGGCCTCGTCCACCGGTTTGTCGTGGCGCCAGCGCAGCATGCGCGGGAAGCGCACGGCGATGCCGCTCTTGTGGCGCTTGGACAGGGCGATGCCCTCGAACCCCAGCTCGAACACCAAGGTTGGTGTCACGCTGCGCACCGGGCCGAAGGTGTCGACGGTGGTCTTGCGCACGATGGCGTCGACCTTGCGCATTTCGGCATCGGTCAGCCCCGAGTAGGCCTTGGCGAAAGGCACCAGGGTACGGTCCGGCGAACCGGGCGGGCCGTCCCAGACCGCGAAGGTGTAGTCGCTGTAGAGGCTGGCGCGGCGTCCATGGCCTCGTTGTGCGTAGATCAGCACGGCGTCCACGCTGAACGGGTCGATCTTCCACTTCCACCACAGGCCCATGTCCTTGGTGCGCCCGACGCCGTACAGCGCTTCACGCTGCTTGAGCATCAGCCCTTCGACGCCCAGGGCCCGTGACTGCTCGCGCTGCTGGGCAAGATCGGCCCAGTCCTTGCCCGTGAGCAGCGGCGAGAGCAGCACCGGTGCCGAGGGGTGGTGCTCGACCAGGTGTTCGAGCTGGGCGCGTCGTACGTGCTGAGGGCGCGTGCGCCAGTCTTCGCCTTCCCATTCGAGCAGGTCGTAGGCTTGCAGCACCACCGGGGCATCGGCCAACAGTTTCTTGCCCAGGGTCTTGCGCCCTAATCGCTGCTGCAGGAGGGCAAAGGGCTGGACCGCCGCTTCCTGCCCGGCGTCGGGCGCTTTCCAGACCAGGATTTCGCCATCGAGCACGACGCCGTCGGGCAGGCTGTCGACCAGGCTGTGCAGTTCCGGAAAGCGGTCGGTGACCAGCTCTTCGCCGCGTGACCAGATCCACAACTGGCCGTCACGCTTGACCACCTGGGCGCGGATGCCGTCCCACTTCCATTCGGCCTGCCAGTCGCCGGTCGGCCCGAGCAGTGCATCGAACTGCTCGGTGGGCGCTTGCAGGGCGTGAGCCAGGAAGAACGGGTAGGGTTGTCCACCGCGCTGGGCATGCTCGTCCGCCGACTCCGGGGCGATCAGCTTCTGGTAGCTGGCCGCCGTCGGCCGATGGGACAGGTCGGTGTAGCCCACCAGGCGCTGGGCGACGCGCTTGGCGTCCAGCCCGGCCAGTTGCGCGAGGGCGCGGGTGACCAGCAGCTTCGACACCCCGACCCGGAAGCTGCCGGTGATCAGCTTGAGGCAGAGCATCAGGCTGGGCCGGTCCAGGCGTGCCCACAGCGCCGGCAGTTGCTCCTTGATCTGCTCGGGCGCCTGACCACGCAGCGGCAGCAGGTGCACTTCGACCCAGTGCGCCAGGTCCTCGTCACTGGTCTGCTCGGACGACGGCAATAGCAGCGAGATGGCTTCGGCCAGGTCGCCCACCGACTGGTAGCTTTCCTCGAACAACCATTCAGGCAAGCCCGTCAGCTCGATGGTCAGTTCGCGCAGCAGGCGCGTGGGCACCAGTTGCCGAGGGCGGCCGCCGGCCAGGAAATACACGGCCCAGGCCGCTTCATGGGGCGCCGCCTCGGCAAAATAGTCCTGCAACGCACGAAGCTTGGCGTTGCTGGAGGTGGTGGCGTCCAGGCGCAGGTAAAGCTCGGCGAAGGCCTTCATGTCGGGGTCTCCGGGGTGGCCTGGGCATCGTCTTCGTCGCCGTATTCGGTGACGAACGCTCGTGCGTCGAGCCCCAGCTCGTTGAGGTAACGCACCAGCACGCCGACCGAGCCGTGGGTGACCATCACCCGCTCTGCGCCAGTCTGCTCAATGGCCCACAGCAGCCCCGGCCAGTCGGCATGGTCGGACAGCACGAAGCCCCGGTCCACGCCGCGCCGCCGACGGGTGCCGCGCAGCAGCATCCAGCCGCTGGCGAAGGCGTCGCTGTAGTCGCCGAAGCGTTTCATCCAGCTGCTGCCCGAGGCCGAGGGCGGCGCCATGATCAAGGCCTCGCGCATCATCGGGTCGTTGCGCGGTACATCGCCGGCGTACACCGTCGGTGGCAAGGCCACACCGGCCTCACGGTAAACCCGGTTGAGCGGCTCCACGGCGCCGTGCACCAGGATCGGCCCGATCCCGGCGTCCAGCCCATGGAGGATGCGCTGGGCCTTGCCGAAGGCGTAGCTGAACAGCACGCTGGCCTTGCCCTGTTCGCGGTTGGCGCGCCACCAGGCGTTGATCTCGGCGAACACCTCGGCCTGCGACGGCCAGCGGTAGATGGGCAGGCCGAAGGTCGACTCGGTGATGAAGGTATGGCAGCGCACCGGTTCGAACGGGGTGCAGGTGCCGTCCGGCTCGACCTTGTAGTCGCCCGAAGCCACCCAGACTTCACCCTGGTATTCCAGGCGTACCTGGGCCGACCCCAGCACGTGTCCGGCCGGGTGGAAACTCAGGGTCACGCCGTGGTGATCGAGGCGTTGCCCATAGGGCAAGGTCTGCAGGCGAATGTCCTCGCCCAGCCGGCTGCGCAGCACGCCCGCGCCGGGTTCGGCGGTCAGGTAATGGGTATTGCCCGGTCGGGAGTGGTCGCCGTGGCCATGGGTGATGACCGCGCGCTCCACCGGGCGCCAGGGATCGATGTAGAAATCACCGGGCGGGCAGTACAACCCTTCGGGGCGGGCGATGACGAGGTCCATGGGCAGGCCACTGGCAGGGGAGTTACAAGGTAGGAGTCGTGCCCTGCCGGGGAGTTCGAGGGGATTGGGGGTGGCCCGGTCGCGACATGACCGGGCGCGTGGACAGAGGGTCGGGACACCGGCTTGCGCAGGGTCCCGACCCGGTCGCGGCTAGCGCTCGGGGACCAGGCTCAGGCGCTGGCTGCCATACCCCTGGGTGAAGTGCTGCGGCTGCAGCGGCAAGGTGGTGAAGCGGCCTGCGAACCAGTCCTGGAGGCCGTCGTTCGCGCGGGCGCTGGCCGAGTGGCCGGACGGGCCGGTGCTGGTCAGCACGCGTAGCGGCTCGGCCTGGCCGAAATCGACGATCAGGCGTACCGACGGTGGCAATTGCGTGTCGAAATCGCGGCCCCAGGCGTAGGGCGTGAGCGCCAGGGTGCTGAAGTCGCCACCGGCAGCACGCGCGGGGCGCGCCACGCCATCGCCCAACCCCTGCCAGGTCGGCATCGGCCAGTGGTAGGCATGCAGGCGGCCCCATTGCCAGGTGCGCGGATCGTTGCCCAGTTGCGCCCGGCCGGCCTCCATCGCGGCCGCCAGGCTGCGCGCCAGAATGGTCGGTTTGTCTTCGTGCTGCGGGGTCGAACGGTCGTCCCAGAACGGGCTGTCGTCACGCCCCAGCAGATGGTCGGCCTGGGCCGAGTAGGACAGCCGCGCATTGGCGACGAAGGTCTGCCAGGCCTCGCCCGACTCCGGGCCCAGCTCGTCGAGGAACGTCTGCCGGGCGACCTGGTGCAGGAACAGCGCGTACAGGGCCGCGTCCGCCGACTGGGCGCTCAGGCGACCGTCGAAAGCCTTGAGGCGAGCCAGAGCCTGACGGGCAAGGTCGCGTTGCGCCGCAGGCAGGGCGTCGATGGCCTGTGGCAGCGCCGAGGCCATGCCGGGTGCATCGAGCATCTGCTTGAGCTTGCCGGCCAGGGGCGTGAGCTGATCGTTCTGCATGGCCGCCAGGCTGCGCGCATCATGACGCCCGGTGCCGATCAGTTGCGCCAGGCGTTCGGCGCGCTCGGGGTAGTCCCAGGTGTTGGACAGCTGCATGCCATAGCCGCGCGCCAGGCTGCGCTGGTTGGCGTGGCCGATCCAGCCACTGGCAGGGTCCTGGTCATAGGGATGCAGCATCGCGTCGGCATAGCCATCCCAGTCGTAACGTCCGTCCCAGCCCGGCGAGGGCAGCAGGCCCTGCCCGTCACGCCGGTTCGGGTAGCGGCCGGTGACCTGCCAGCCGATGTGCTGGGCGTCGGCGAAGACCAGGTTGAGCGCGGCGGCGCCAATGGCGCGTGCGCTGTCGGACGCGCGCTCCAGGGTGCTGGCGCGGGTCAGGTCGAACAGTGCATCCAGGCTGCGATCGCCCTGCAGCGTCGGCATCTGCAAGGCCAGGCCGAGGGCCTCGTTGCCCGGTTGCCCGAGCAGCGTGCCATGCCGCGTTTCGTACAGGACCTCGCGCTGCGGGCGCTGGCCACGGACCAGGAACGTTTCGGTACGTCCGCGTGCGGGCTGCCATTTGCCGTCGGCCAGGTAGGTCAGCTGGTTGCCCTGGCGCCGCAGTTTCTCCAGGTAGAGGTCCTGGTTGTCGGCCATCACCGCGCTGCTGCTCCAGGCCAGCTTGCCGTTGAAGCCGGCCAGGATCAGCGGCAACCCCGGCAGGGTCAGGCCGGCGGCCTGGTATTTGCCCGTGTGGATCTGCACCGGGGACAACGCCCAGGCCGCACGGCTGTCGCTGGCGAGCAGGCTGCGGCCGCTCTGGCTGCGCTGCGGGCCCAGGACCCAGCTCGCCGAGCCTGGACTGCCCAGCAGGTCGAAGGCCGCCAACCGCTGGCTGGCGGCATTCAGCGCACCGAGCCCTGGCAACCCGCGGGTCAGGTCCAGGCCCTGGAGCTTGGCCGCCTCGGCCTCGGGCAGCGGTTCGTCTGCGGCGCTGGGCAACAGCCAGGCCAGCCGATCGACGCCGACCCGTTGCGCCAGGGTCAGGCCGGCAAGCTCTTCCTGCAGGTTCACCGACTGGCTGAAGGCGTAGAGGCTGAACAGCAAGGCCGAGTCTTCGGGTTTCCAGTAGTCGGGTCGATAGCCGGCCTTGGCCAGGTTGCCCGGCAGGGCGTCGCGGAAGCGGAACAGGTAGGCGTTGACGCCCCGGGCATAGACCTCGAAGAAGCGCTTCAGGCGCGGCGAGGCGTCGGCGTACAGCTGGTCGGCGCTGCGCCGCAGGTTGGCGGCGCGCATCAAGCGGTCGGTGTCCAGGGCCTGCGGACCTTCCAGCTCGGCCAACCGCCCCTGCGCCAGCAGGCGCAGGGTGATCATCTGCTCGATACGGTCTACGGCGTGCAGGTAGCCGAGGCTGAACAGCGCGTCGTGGAACGTGCTGCTCTCGATCAACGGCATGCCCTGGGGATTGCGCCGCACCGAGACGTTCTGGGCTAGGCCCTTGAGTGGCTGTACGCCTGCGCTCGGGGGCAAGGTGGACTGCTGGGACACTGTCTGACAGCCGGCCAGGCCGAGCACGCCGCAAAGCATCGCCGCCGCACGCAGGCGTGGGCGCGAGGAAGGAAAACGAAGGACGGCCATGGCCAGGCTCCTGAAAGAGAAAGGGGACGAGCTATGCGCTGCAAGCCGAAACGGACGGTCCGGCTTGCAGCGTGCAGTCAACTCAAGCCCCGTGGCACTTCTTGAATTTCTTCTCGCTGCCGCAGGGGCACGGGTCGTTGCGGCCTACGTCCTTCAGCGCGTTGCGCACCGGCTCTTGCGGGGCGTGGTTGCAGTGCGGGCCATGCACGTGGCCGTGGTCATGGTCGTGATGATGGTCATGATCGTGGTTGCAGTCAGGGCCGTGAACATGGGGTTGCTGGGTCATTGCGGTTACTCCGGTTTGAGATCACCGGGCATTATCTCACCCCTGCGCGACAAGTGCAGGTCGTGCCAGAAGAATAATCCGCTGGCCACGTCCACCTCCAGCTGGTACGGCAACGGCTCGTGGCGCTTGAGCAGGCGGGCCAGGGGGCGCAGCTGCTTCCACAGGTTGGTCCGTGCGGTGATCTGGAAGGTCCGTTGCTCATGCGCCCCGACGCTGCGCCACAGGCTTTCGTCGGCGTCCACCAGCAGCAGGCCGCCCAGGCGCACCGAGTAGTCCAGGTGACGAATGAACAGACGGCTGTCGTTCGGGTTGACCACGCGCACGTACAGCACGAATTCCTGCTGGTGCAGGCCCGCCTTGACCTTGCGCACCTTCAACAAGTGCAGTTCAGGTTCTTGCCAGGTATCCGCCCCCCAGCTCACGCAGCCGCTGAGCAGCGCCAGGACGATCCCGAGTGTCAGCGCACGCAAGAGGGCGCTCATCTCACTGCTCCAGGTAACTGGAACAGCACTTCTTGAACTTCTGCCCGCTGGCGCAGGGGCAGGGGTCGTTGCGCCCGGCCTTGAGGCCGACGGTCGGGTCGAGGAAGTACCAGCGACCTGCCTGCTGGACGAAGGCCGAGCGCTCACGGTGCTGGTGGTCGCCCGAGGCGTCGTGCCAGCGAGCGGTGAAGGTGACGAAGGCATGCTCGGGCTGGCCGCCGAACACTTCGGCGTCTTCCACCTCCAGGCCCAACCAGGTGCTCTCGGCGCTCCACGCCGCGATGCCGGCGCGATCCAGGGCATCGCGCTGCACCGGCAGGGTCGTCTCCACCAGGTAGTCGACCAGGCCCAGCACGTAGGCGCTGTAGCGCGAGCGCATCAACGATTGCGCATCCGGCGCGGGGGTGCCGGCGTGCAGGTGGCCGCAGCAGGCGTCGAGCAGGTTGCCACTGCCGCAGGGGCAGACCGCGACGCTCATCGCCCGCCCTCGATGGGCAGGCAGGCGGGCAGGGCAGGTGTGGATGCATTCATGGAAGGCCTCGGGAGTCAGGGGCGGGCAGAAGACAGTGTCAGCGACAGACTCCCGGACCGCAAGCGGGTACGCAGGGTCACCACCAATACTTGCCGAACATCTCCGGGTTGGCCCAGAACCGGGCATTGAGCCAGTCCGGCACCTGCTTGTAGTCGTGCAGGTCATAGGTGAACAGGCTCAGCACCTGCGCCTCGCGGCGAAACCGTTCGCTTTCAGACAGGGCCAGGGCGAAGAAGTCCGTGGCGTGCCAGCCGCAGGCGGCCAGGTCCGCCAGCACGGCCACGCGGCTGGCGTTGAGGTTGCGGATGCCGCCCAGCAATTGCAGGCCCTCGCGCTTGGGCAGGTGTTCCAGGCACTCGACCAGCACGGCCAGGTCGAAGCGCGCGGCTGCCAGGGCGCTCGGCAGCGGTCCGGGCGGTGCGATGTCGATCTGTACGTGTGGATGCGCCTCGACGAAGGCGTCGAGCGCTGGAAAGCGGCTGCCGACCAGCAGCAGACGCTGCGGTGAAACCCGCTCGAGCAGGGCCGCCAGGGCCTGTTGGGGCGTTCGTTGGGAAAATCCGTCGCGCATGGCCGGTCCTCGTGCTGAAGCGGCAAGAGTAAGGGGTTGCAGGCATCCGGCATAGGGGCAGGTGAGTGCGTCGCCAGGGCTCGGCTGGCGGGAGACAGGCTGCGGGGCTTTACTGCATGCGGTAAGGTCGGGCGGGCCAAGGGGCGCCGCTGCCGGCCTCTGCATCGATGATCGAATCAAGGGAGGCGAACATGGGCGTCGTGACCGCCGTGGGCAAGCTGCTGACCATCGCGTTCTGGTGGGTGGTGCTGTGGAACGTACTGATGCCTGCTGCCAGGCCCTTCAACCTGCTGATCGCCGCAGCCGGGTGCCTGCTGCTGGGCCTGCACGTGCTGGAGATGCTGTGGTTCAACGCCAGCCTGCGTGGGCGTCGTCACCGCGTGTTCGACCGTCTGCAGATCCTGCTGACGGGGATCTTCCACATCGTCTCCATGTCTCGTCGCCGCACGGTCGACTGATCGGCCCGGGCGCTTGCCGGGCAGGACCGGTCACCAGGACAGCTGCCACAGGGCCACGCTGGCCACGGCCACGCCGATGAGCAGGCAGGCCCCGACCATTCGTCGGATCCTGGCCAGTACCCAGGCGCCGGTCGCCCAGTCCTGCACCGCGAGCGCTGCGTCCAGTTCCGGACCTAGTAGTGAGCGGATGCGCAGGCACAGGGCGAAGCTGGCGATGGCACCCCCGATCATTACCTGGACCGGGCGTGGCGCCGTGTCCAGGGTCAGGCCGCTGGCGTGCATCAGGCTGACGCCGCTGGCCGAGAGAATCACCAGTACCAGCCAGATCGCTCCGAAACGCTGTCGGAAAAGGTCGCCCCAGCGCTGCAGGTGCGCCGGCCGATGGACGGTCGCGACCGGCTCCAGGCGTAGCGCCCACCACAGGTAGCCCAGCCCGCACAGCCAGATCGCGGTGGCGGCGGCGTGCAGCAGGTTGGGCAGGGCAAGGGCAGTCATGTGGATCTCCGGGGGGCAATCGACGCGCGAGCCGGGTATGATAGCGGCCCATGCGAAACACTGAAAATCCATACAGCCCTCCGGGCGCGCCCAGATCATGATCAGTACCGAACTCAAGAGCACCATCCAGGGCGCCTATTCGCGTTTCCTCGAGGCCAAGAGCCTGCGTCCCCGTTATGGCCAGCGGCTGATGATCGCCGAAGTGGCCAAGGTCCTCGGCGACATCCCCTGCGACGACGAAGGGCGGCGGTCCGGTGAGCCGGCCGTGGTCGCGGTCGAGGCAGGCACCGGTACCGGCAAGACCGTCGCCTACAGCCTGGCGGCCATTCCGGCGGCCAAGGCAGCCGGCAAGCGCCTGGTGATCGCCACCGCCACCGTGGCCCTGCAGGAGCAGATCGTCTTCAAGGACCTGCCCGACCTGATGCGCAACAGCGGGCTGAACTTCAGCTTCGCCTTGGCCAAGGGCCGTGGCCGCTACCTGTGCCTGTCCAAGCTCGACCTGCTGCTGCAGGAAGGCAACGCCCATTCGGCCACCGCGCAGCTGTTCGAGGAGGAGGGCTTTCACATCGAGGTCGACGAGGCCAGCCAGAAGCTCTTCAATACCATGATCGAGCGCCTGGCCGGCAACCGCTGGGATGGCGACCGCGACAGCTGGCCCGAGGCCGTGGACGACCAGGCCTGGGCCCGGCTGACCACCGATCATGGCCAGTGCACCGGCCGACACTGTCCGAATTTCCAGCAGTGCGTGTTCTACAAAGCCCGCGAAGGCATGGGCAAGGTGGACGTCATCGTCACCAACCACGACATGGTCTTGGCCGACCTGGCGCTGGGCGGCGGTGCCGTGCTGCCCGATCCGCGCGACACGGTCTATGTGTTCGACGAGGGCCATCACCTGCCGGACAAGGCCATCGGCCACTTCGCCCATTATTCGCGCCTGCGTTCCACCGCCGACTGGCTGGAGCAGACCGCCAAGAACCTCACCAAGCTGCTGGCCCAGCACCCGCTACCGGGCGACCTGGGCCGGCTGATCGAGCAGGTGCCGGAACTGGCGCGGGCCCTGCGCACCCAGCAGCAGTTCATGTTCACCCTGTGCGAGCAGATCGCCGATTTCCGCCCTGGCGAGGACGTCGAAGGCCGCGAGCGGCCGCGTTATCGCTTCGAGGGCGGGGTGGTGCCCGACGCCATGCGCGAGGCGGGCCTGGAACTGAAGAAAGGTTTCGGCCAGCTGAACGACCTGTTCACTCGTCTGGCCGACCTGCTCAAGGAAGGCATGGACGGCGAGAAGAACATCGGCATCGCCAGCCACCAGGCCGAGGAGTGGTACCCGCTGTTCGGCACCCTGGTGACCCGTGCCCAGGGCAACTGGGAACTGTGGGGCGCGTTCACCGCCGAAGACCCGGAAGACAACCCGCCCATGGCGCGCTGGCTGACCTTGGTCGAAGGCGGTGCCTTGTTCGACATCGAGGTCAACGCCAGCCCGATCCTGGCTGCCGACATGCTGCGCCGCAGCTTGTGGAACGTGGCCCATGGCGCGCTGGTGACCTCGGCGACGCTGACCGCGCTGGGCAAGTTCGACCGCTTCCGCATGCGTTCCGGCGTGCCCCGCGATGCGGTCACCTGCGTGGTGCCCAGCCCGTTCCACCATGCCGATGCCGGTGTGCTGCGGGTGCCCGACCTGCGGGCCGACCCGCGCGACGTGCCCGCGCACACCGCTGCCATCATCCGCGACCTGCCCGACCTGGTCGAAGGCTCGCGCGGCTCGCTGGTGCTGTTCTCCTCGCGCAAGCAGATGCAGGACGTGTTCGACGGGCTGGACCGCGACTGGCGCAAGGTCGTGCTGATTCAGGGCAACCTGTCCAAGCAGGAAACCCTCAACAAGCACAAGGCCCGGGTCGACGACGGCCAGTCCAGCGTGCTGTTCGGGCTGGCCAGTTTCGCCGAGGGCGTCGACCTGCCTGGCGCCTATTGCGAGCACGTGGTGATCGCCAAGATCCCGTTCGCCGTACCGGACGATCCGGTGGAGGCGGCCCTGGCCGAGTGGATCGAGGCGCGGGGCGGCAATCCGTTCATGGAGATCGCCGTGCCGGATGCCTCGCTGCGTCTGATCCAGGCGTGCGGTCGACTGCTGCGGACCGAACAGGACCGCGGCACCATCACCTTGCTGGACCGGCGCGTGGTCACCCAGCGCTACGGAAAGGCTATCCTCAATGCGTTGCCGCCTTTCCGGCGGGAGATTGGCTGAACCCTCGACGTCAGGCGCCACGGCCGGCTGACCCAGGCCCCATTCAGGGGCCTTGCGCTTTCAAGGAGAACCTGCGTCATGATCCGTTACCTGATGGCCACCGCGTTGAGCGCGGCGTTGGCTTCCCCTGCCTGGGCCGCGCAGCAGACGCTGTTCAGCTTCGTGCGCCCGGCGTCGGTAGTGGCGGTCACGACGGGCGACGCTGGATTGCCGCAGTCCAATGCCGAGCAGACCATCGCCGGCGAAGTCTTGCGGCGGGTGGTCTTCAATCCGGCGCCTAGCCCCTGGTTGCGCCTGGCGCCCCAGGAGGGCGTCTGGGACTGGTCGGCCCAGCGAGCGGTGAGCCTGCGCCTGCAAAGCGGCATGGACTGGGCCCTGACCGTCGAGGTGACGGTGCAGGACACGGCCGGACAGCGCCTGACCAGTCGCATCGACCTGCCGGCCGGCCCTGCCCAGACGGTCTGGATCCCCTTGCAGGCCCATGGGCCGCTGAGCGAGGGCATGCGCGCCGGCCCCCCCATGCCCTGGATACAGGAAGGCCAACGCCTGCTGGTCACGGCCAGCAGTGGCGGGGTCGACCTGGCGCAGGTGGCGTCGATCACCTTGAGCATTCCACGACCGGCCGTGGCGCAAAGCCTGCTGATCGAAAAGGTGGCGGTGCAGGACGATGCCCAGGCCATCGAGGCGGCGTATGCCAACCTGATAGACGGGTATGGGCAGGCCAACCGTGGACGCTGGCCAGACAAGGTCGAGAACGATACGCAACTCAAGACGGGGGCCGAGCGCGAGCGGCAGCGCGTGCAGGCGGCGTTGCAGGCCCGAAGCCAGCAAGCGCTGGATACCTACGGCGGCGTCAGTGGCGGTCAGGCGTTCGAGGCCACCGGGTTCTTCCGCACGGAGAAGCGCGATGGACACTGGTACCTGGTCACGCCGGAAGGTCATCCGTTCTTTTCGTTGGGCGTCAATGCCGTGGCTCGCGACGGCGGGCGCACGTACGTGGCAGGTCGGGAACGCATGTTCAGCCAGCTGCCGGGCGAGGGCGAGCCTCTGGCCGCTTTCTATGGTGAAGGCAACAACGATGACGGCAATGCCTCCTCGCAAGGCCGCGGCTACAAGCAAGGGCGCTGGTTCGACTTCTACGCCGCCAACCTGGCGCGTACCGTGACGGCCGACTGCGCGGCTCCGGTCGCCACGCCTGAGGCGGCCTGCCCACCTGCGCAGGTCGATGCGTCACGCTGGCAGGCCCAGACGCTGGATCGGCTCCAGGCCTGGGGCTTCAATACCCTGGGCAACTGGAGCGACCCGGCGCTCGGCCAGGCGGCACGGGTGCCCTATACGCTGCCTTTGTCGATCGTCGGCGACTACGCCAGCATCAGCACCGGCATGGACTGGTGGGGGCGCATGCCCGATCCGTTCGACCCGCGCTTTGCCATGGCCACCGAACGCGCCGTGGCCATCGCGGCGCGAGATCACCGCGACGACCCGTGGCTGATCGGCTACTTCGCCGACAACGAGCTGGCCTGGGCAGCGCCGGGCGACGACCCCAGGGCGCGCTATGGCCTGGCCTTCGGCACCCTGCGCCTGACCACCGACGTGCCGGCCAAGCGCGCGTTTCTCAAGCAGCTGCGCGACAAGTACCGCAACCAGGAAGGGCTGTCGAAAGCCTGGGGTATCCAGTTGCCGGCCTGGGAGCTGATGGAAGACCCCGGCTTCGAAGCCCCCTTGCCCGACCCGGCGCACCCGGAGATCGAGCGCGACTACCAGCACTTCCAGGCAGTGTTCGCCCAGACCTATTTCAAGACCATCGCCGACGCACTGGATTGGCATGCCCCCAATCACCTGCTGCTCGGTGGGCGTTTCGCGGTCAGCACGCCCGAGGCGGTGCAGGCCTGCGCCGAGTTCTGCGACGTGCTGAGCTTCAACTTCTACACCCTCAAGCCCGAGGACGGTTACGACTTCGCGCGCCTGGCCGAGCTGGACAAGCCCGTGCTGGTGTCGGAGTTCCAGTTCGGTTCACGCGACCGCGGTCCGTTCTGGCCCGGGCCGGTGGAAGTGCCCCGTGAGGAAGCCCGCGGGCCGGCCTACGCCGCGTTCATCGACGCCGCGCTGGCGCAGCCGTTGATCGTGGGGGCGCACTGGTTCCAGTACCTCGATCAACCGGCGAGCGGGCGCCTGCTCGATGGCGAGAACGGTCACCTGGGCCTGGTGGCAATCACCGATGTGCCCTGGTCAGGGTTCGTCGAGGCGGTGAGCAAGAGCCATGCACGGGCCATGACGGCCTTGCGTGAGCAGGTGAAGGTCGCGGCGCCCGCCCAGGTGCCCTGACGCCCGCATGCCTGGCCTGACACTCCACTTCGCGGGATGGCGAGCGCAGGGGCTCGTCTTTTCCTCGCGAGCGTGGTGTATGCAAAACGCCCAACTACTGAAACAATGCACGCCTTTGCGACACCGGTGAACGAGGGGCGGGTAAGTGCAGATCCAGGGTCATTACGAGCTGAAGTTCGAAGCCGTGCGCGAGGCATTCGCCGCGCTGTTCGACGATCCTCAGGCGCGCGGCGCGGCGTTGTGCATCCAGGTCGGCGGCGAGGTCGTGATCGACCTGTGGGCCGGTATGGCCGACAAGGACGGCACCGAGGCCTGGCACAGCGACACCCTGGTCAACCTGTTCTCCTGCACCAAGGCCTTCACTGCCGTGACGGTGTTGCAACTGGTGGGCGAGGGCAAGCTGGCCCTGGATGCCCCGGTGGCGCGCTACTGGCCGGAATTCGCCCAGGCCGGCAAGCAGTCCGTCACCGTTCGCCAGCTGCTCAGCCACCGCGCCGGTGTGCCGGCCATCCACGACCTGCTGCCGGCCGAAGCGCTCTACGACTGGCCGCGCATGGTCGATACGCTGGCTGCCGAGACGCCCTGGTGGACGCCGGGCACGGCACACGGCTATGCAGCCCTCACCTATGGTTGGCTGGTGGGCGAGCTGATCCGCCGTGTGGATGGCCGCATGCCGGGCGACTCGATCGTCGCCCGCACCGCCAGGCCCCTGGGCCTGGACTTCCACATCGGGCTGCATGACGATGACTTCGACCGTGTGGCGCACCTGGCCCGGGCCAAGGGCAATGCCGGCGACGCCGCCGCGCAGCGCCTGCTGCACGTGACCCTGCGCGAACCCGAGGCATTGTCCACACGCGCCTTCACCAACCCGCCGGGCATGCTGACCAGTACCAACAAGCCTGCCTGGCGCCGCATGCAGCAACCGGCGGCGAACGGGCATGGCACGGCGCGAGCCCTGGCAGGCTTCTATGCCGGTCTGCTCGACGGCAGCCTGCTGGAAGCCGAGCTGCTGGATGAAATGACCCGCGAGCACAGCTGCGGGCATGACCTGACGCTGCTCACCTCGACCCGCTTCGGTCTGGGCTGCATGCTCGATCAACCCGACCAGCCCAATGCCACCTTCGGTCTGGGCGCCAAGGCCTTCGGTCACCCCGGTGCAGGCGGCTCGGTCGGCTTTGCCGATCCTGAGCACGACGTCGCGTTCGGCTTCGTCACCCCTACCTTGGGGCCGTACGTCCTGATGGACCCACGCGCCCAGGCGCTGGTTCGCGCCTTGGCCGGTTGCCTTTGATCGGGTTGTACAAGTATTGACCGCAGGCTTTGTCTATCCTCAACGCCAACGCCCCTCCCCGGCTGGGCAGAACTCCTTCCAATTCATGGTGTATCGCTGATGTCTTCACAAAAAACCTTAGCACTTGCCCTGTGCCTAGCCATGACCGGCTGCGCTCAGCACGCTCAAGACGGCTCTGCCCAGACCAGCCGTCACTGGTGGCCGTTTGGCTCCGACCAGGTGGCTGACCAGGAGGTCAAGGACGCGGTGACCGAAAAAGTCGCCAAGGCTGATGCCAAGTCCGAGAGCGGCAGCCGCTGGTGGTGGCCGTTCGGCGGTGAAGACAAGCAGACCGCCCAGGCTCAGCCAGTGGTGCCGAAGATCGACCAGAAGGCCACCCAGGCCTGGCTGGACGACTACGAGCCGAAATTGCGTGAGGCGGTAAAAGGCACCAACCTGCAGGTCGAGCGTCGCGACGACCTGCTGGCCGTGACCCTGCCGGTCGATGGCAACTACAACCCGGACCGTCCGAACATGCTGCTGCCTGTCACGCTGGGTCCGATCACCCGCGTGGCCAAGGCCGTGGAAAGCGACCCGAAGACCGCCGTCCTGGTCCTGGGCCATGCCGACAGCACGGGCGCCGCGGCGGCCAACCAGAAGCTCAGCCTGGAGCGTGCGGCTTCGGTCTCGGCGATTTTCCGTCTCAGCGGCCTGCAGCGTGACCGCCTGATCCTCAAGGGCATGGGGTCGGTAATGCCGCGTGCGGCCAACGACAGCGCCGAAGGCCGTGCCCTGAACCGCCGCGTCGAAATGCTGCTGACGCCGCAGAACACCATGGTCGCCCTGCTCGCCAAGTACCAGCAGGCGACCCCGGTGGTCGCGCCTGCGGCCATGGTCGCCACCCAGGATGCCAAGGCGCCTGTGGTCAAGGCAGCGGCCAGCAAGCCGACGGCCAAGGCCGCTGCCAAGCCAGCCGCCAAGAAAACCGTGGCCAAGGCCAAGGCCAAGCCGGTGGCGAAGAAAGCCGCAGCCAAGCCTGCCGCCAAGAAGGCCGCCGTGGACAAGAAGGTTGCGGCCAACAAGACCAACTGATCGTCAAGGAAGCTCGACATGACCCAGACCCTGGCTGATATGCGGCGTGACTACACCCGCGATGGCCTGGCCGAAGCACAGGCGCCGGACGAACCGTTCGCGCTGTTTCACCAGTGGTTCGACGACGCCGTGCAGACCGAGCAGGCGCCTGTCGAGGCCAATGCCATGACCCTCGCCACCGTCGATGCCGACGGTCGGCCGCACTGCCGGGTCTTGTTGCTCAAGGGGCTGGACGCGCGAGGGTTCACCTTCTTCAGCAACTACGACAGTGCCAAGGGCGAGCAGCTGCGCAGCAACCCGTTCGCTGCCATCACCTTCTTCTGGCCGGCGCTGGAGCGTCAGGTGCGGATCGAGGGCCGCGTGGAGAAGGTCACGGCGCAAGAGTCCGACGCCTACTACCAGGTGCGCCCCCTGGGCAGCCGCCTGGGGGCATGGGCATCGCCGCAGAGTCGGGTGATCTCGGGTCGTGAGGAACTGGAGGGCCTGGTGCAGGCCACGCAGACACGCTTCAAGGACACGGCGCCGCACTGCCCCGAGCATTGGGGCGGCTACCGTCTGGTGCCGGATCGCGTTGAGTTCTGGCAAGGCCGCCCCAGCCGCCTGCACGACCGCCTGAACTACCGTGCGGTGGAAGGGCAATGGCAACGTGAGCGCCTCGCGCCCTGACGTTCGTCACCCCTTGCGTCGCGGGCAAGCCCGCACACAGTAACCGCGATGGCCTGCATCACCGCGGTAGGGCTACGGGTGTAGGAGCGGCCCCTGTGCCGCGATTGGGCCCGCCAGGGCCCACATTAGCAATTGGCAGAAACCATAGAATCTCCCACACCCGTAGTTACACCGCAGTGGTACAGGCGGTCGCGGTACTGTGGGGGGCTTGCCCGCGATGGCGTCTGCTCCGTCTCCGCCTGTATCGCCAGCATGACGCCGGTCTGTCAGACCCGCCCTTATAGCCCAGACTGGCGCAACGTGACGGATTCATTGCCGCCAGGCGTGGTCCCATGGGTAACCGCACCGTGTGCGACAGCCGTCGCCAGGCCTGAATGAAAAACGATTTAACCTCAGGCCCCGTGACAGCCACTGCGCACACGGGGTCTAATGGACACTCGATTATTGGAGAACATCCCATGCGTAGATCCGGATTGCTGGTAGCGAGCTTCACCGCCTTTTCATTGCTGCTCGGCGGCTGTGCCTCGAACCTGGCGGGCGATACCTACTCTCGCGATGAGGCCCGGCGCGTCCAGACGGTGCGCATGGGTACCATCGAAGCCTTGCGCCCCGTGAAGATCGAAGGCACCAAGACGCCGATCGGTGGTGGCGCAGGCGCCATCGTCGGTGGTGTGGCAGGCAGCGCCATCGGTGGTGGACGCGGCAGCCTCGTCGCCGCGGTGATCGGTGCGGTCGCTGGCGGCCTGGCCGGTTCGGCGGCTGAAGAAGGCATCACCCGTACCCAGGGCGTGGAGATCACCGTGCGTGAGGACGACGGCAGCACCCGCGCCTATGTCCAGGCCGTGCAGTCGAACGAAATCTTCCGGGTTGGCGAGCGCGTGCGCATCATGACCGTGGATGGCACCAGCCGCGTCTCGCACTGATCACTGCGTTACCCAAGCGCCCCGGCCAGCCTTGCTGCCCGGGGCGTTTTCATGGGCGCACGTCTCAGGCCGTGAGGCCCAGCATGTCGCGCGCCACGGCCTCGGCCACACGGATGCCATCGACCCCGGCCGACAGAATGCCACCGGCATAACCGGCGCCTTCACCCGCCGGGAACAGGCCCTTGAGGTTCAGGCTCTGGTAACTGTCGTCACGGGTGATGCGCAGCGGCGACGAGGTGCGGGTCTCGATGCCGGTCAGGATCGCGTCCGGCAGGTTGTACCCCTTGATCTGGCGGTCGAAGGCCGGCAGCGCTTCGCGGATCGCCTCGATGGCGAAGGCCGGCAGGCTAGGGGCCAGGTCACCGAGGGTCACACCCGGCTTGTAGGACGGCTCGACGCTGCCCAGCGCGGTGGACGGACGACCGGCGACGAAGTCACCGACCAACTGCGCAGGTGCCTGGTAGTTGCTGCCGCCCATCACATAGGCGTGCGCTTCCAGGCGCTCCTGCAGCTCGATACCGGCCAGCGGGCTACCGGGGTAATCGCGTTCAGGATCGATCCCGACCACGATGCCCGAGTTGGCATTGCGCTCGTTGCGCGAGTACTGGCTCATGCCGTTGGTCACGACGCGGCCCGGTTCGCTGGTGGCCGCGACCACGGTGCCGCCCGGACACATGCAGAAGCTGTACACCGAACGCCCGTTGCTGGCGTGGTAGACCAGCTTGTAGTCGGCAGCGCCCAGTTTCGGATGGCCCGCGTACTTGCCCAGGCGCGCCTGGTCGATCAGTGACTGCGGATGCTCGATGCGGAAACCCACCGAGAACGGCTTGGCTTCCATGTACACACCCTTGCCGTGCAGCATGCGGAAGGTGTCGCGCGCGCTGTGGCCCAGCGCCAGCACCACGTGACGTGCCTGCAACTGCTCGCCACTGTGCAGCACGACACCCTGCAGTTGGTCATTGTCGATCAGCAGGTCGGTGACCTTCTGCTCGAAGCGCACCTCGCCGCCCAAGGCGATGATCTCCTCGCGCATGCGCTCGACCATGCCGGTCAGGCGGAAGGTGCCGATGTGCGGCTTGTTGATGTAGAGGATTTCCTCGGGCGCACCGGCCTTGACGAACTCTTCCAAGACCTTGCGGCCATGGTGCTGGGGGTCCTTGATCTGGCTGTACAGCTTGCCGTCGGAGAAGGTGCCTGCACCCCCCTCGCCGAACTGCACGTTCGACTCCGGGTTGAGTTCGCTCTTGCGCCACAGGCCCCAGGTGTCCTTGGTGCGCTGACGCACGTCCTTGCCACGCTCGAGGATGATCGGGCGCAGGCCCATCTGCGCCAGCAGCAGCCCGGCGAAGATGCCGCATGGGCCGAACCCGACCACCAGGGGGCGCTGCTCGGGTGCCTGGCTGGCATGGCCGACGAAGCGGTAGGTGGTGTCCGGGGCCACGCTGATGTTGCGATCGTCGGCGAAGCGGCGCAGCAGCTCGGCTTCGTTGGTCGCTTCCAGGTCGATGGTGTAGATGAACAGCAGCTCGCTGTTCTTCTTGCGCGCATCGTAGCTGCGTTTGAACAGGGTGAAGCCCGTCAGCTGTTCGTCGGTGATGCCCAGGCGCTGCAGGATGGCTTCGCGCAGCGCCTCGTCAGGATGGTCCAGGGGCAGCTTCAGTTCGGTGATTCGTAGCATGGCGGAGTCCGGTATCCCGGCCTCGAACGGCCGGTGGCTTTACGTAAACCGCCGATTATAAGCCTTTCGTCCGCCTGACTGGCAGGAGAAACGTCACCAGTGATCAGTTGTCCCGCGCCCCGCCGTAATAACCGCACCCCTGCAGGGTCTGGCCATCGATGCGCAGCTCGGCATGCAGGTGCCGGATCGCGCCGCTCCCGGTGTCGACGCAGCGTTGTGGCGCCAGCCACACCTGGATCTGCTGATGGTTGGCTTCGGTCGACAGGTTGAGACTGCCGCCCGGAATCTGTTCCTCCACGAACGGCAGCGCCAGTGGCGGCTGGCCTTCACGGTTCAGGACCATGCCCTTGCCGCTGGCCTTGAGTTCCCAGGTGGGGTTCTGGCCGCTGGCGTGTACGGTCAGGCGCTTGAAGGCCGGATCCTCACAGGCGCCGGATGCAGCCTCCAGGCGATAGACGCGGGTCACGTCAAAGGTGCCATCGCCCGTGGCGGTGGGGGTACCGCCCAGGGTGCCGCGCAGGTCGGCGAACACCTTGCCTGATGCGCTCTGCGGCAGGTTCTTCACATCCTGGGACAGCCCGAGGTCGGCAGCGTCGTTGACCACGAAACGGCGCGCTTCGGTACAAGGCTTGAACAACAACTGGCCATCACTGCTGACCAGTTCGCCTTGCAGGCGGGAGGTGCCCACGTTTGGATTGCTCGGCTGCTCCGAGAACATCTGACAGCCGGCGAATACCGGTAGCAGCGCGGCGAGCGGCAGGAGGAGGGTGAGGCGCATCGAAAACTCCGAGATCCGTGCAAAAGTGCCCGTCACGGTACTCAGGCTTTCGAGGCAGCTCAAGGGGAGTTTGAACGGCCTGCGCGCCAGCCAGGCTGCAAATCCGCTGTCGAATCGAAGCCAGGGCCTGCCATTTCTGTCAGTAGACGGGGCGGTGGGGGGGAACCATGCTCGAGGCTTACTTTATTCCTCATTGAAGCCTATACAATGTCGGAAGTTTTACCGGATTCATCATGCAACTGACCAGCTAGCGGCGCTTGCCTCGATGCTCGTCACTTGTACGACGGGCATCGAGGCACGGTGAAACCCAGGCCAGGCCTCACCCCCCCAGGTACGCCTCCCGTACCTTCGGATCGGTCAGCAACGCTTCCCCGGACCCTTGCATCACCACATGGCCGTTTTCCAGCACATAAGCCCGGTCGGCGATCTTCAGCGCCTGGTTGGCGTTCTGCTCCACCAGGAACACCGTCACGCCATCCTGGCGCAGCTGCTCGATGATGTCGAAGATCTGCTGGATGATGATCGGCGCCAGCCCCAGCGACGGTTCATCGAGCAGCAGCAGCTTCGGCTTGCTCATCAAGGCACGGCCGATCGCCAGCATCTGCTGCTCGCCCCCGGACATGGTGCCGCCGCGCTGGGCATAGCGCTCCTTCAGGCGCGGGAACAGGTGCAGCACCTTGTCCAGCTGCGCCTGGTAGTCGCCCTTGTCGGTGAAGAACCCGCCCATGGCCAGGTTCTCCTCCACCGTCAGCCGCGAAAACACGCGGCGACCTTCGGGCACCACCGCGATGCTCTTGCGCATGATGTGCGACGAGGGCTGGCCCACCAGCTCTTCGCCCAGGTAGCGGATGCTGCCAGCGTGTGCCTGAGGTGATCCGCACAAGGTCATCAGCAGCGTGGATTTGCCCGCGCCGTTGGCACCGATCAAGGTGACGATCTCGCCTTGCTTGATCTCCACGTTGACGCTGTGCAGCGCCTGGATCTTGCCGTAGAAGGTGGATACGTTCTCGAATGTCAGCATCACGCTTCCCCCAGGTAGGCCTTGATCACCTCGGGGTTGCCGCGAATCGCATCGGGCGTGCCGTCGGCCAGGGGCGTGCCCTGGTTGATGACCACGATGTGGTCGGAAATGCTCATCACCAGTTTCATGTCGTGCTCGATCAGTAGCACCGTGACCGCATGCTCCTCGCGCAGGTAGCCGATCAGGGCCTTGAGGTCTTCGGTTTCCTTGGGGTTGAGACCGGCCGCTGGCTCGTCGAGCATGATGATCCGCGGACGGGTCATCATGCAGCGGGCGATTTCCAGGCGACGTTGCTGCCCATAGGCCAGGGTGCCTGCCGTGCGGTTGGCGAACTCGGTCAGGTTGACCCGCTCCAGCCAGTACTGCGCCCGCTCCATGGCTTCCTGCTCGCTGCGGCGGAATGCCGGCGTCTTGAACAGGCCTGCCAGGAAGTTGGTGTTCAGGTGGCGGTGCTGGGCGATCAGCAGGTTCTCCAGCGCGGTCATTTCCTTGAACAGGCGCACGTTCTGGAAGGTACGCACCACGCCCTTGCGGGCGATCTGGTGCCCGGCCAGCCCCTGGATCGGCTGGCCATCGAGCAGGATGGTGCCGCCACTGGGCTTGTAGAAACCGGTCAGGCAGTTGAAGACGGTGGTCTTGCCGGCCCCATTGGGACCGATCAGTGCCACGACCTGACGCTCCTTGACGGTCAGGCCGACGCCGTTGACCGCCAGCAGGCCGCCGAAGCGCATGCTCAGGTCGCTGACTTGCAGAATGTCACGGCTCATCGGCGCAGCTCCAGGTGGGGGCGTTGCATCGGCAGCAGGCCTTGCGGACGCCAGATCATCATCAACACCATCAGCGCACCGAACATGAGCATCCGGTATTCGCTGAATTCACGCATCAGCTCCGGCAGCAGGATCATGACGATCGCGGCCAGGATCACGCCCAGCTGCGAGCCCATGCCGCCGAGCACCACGATCGCCAGGATGATGGCCGACTCGATGAAGGTGAACGATTCAGGCGTCACCAGGCCTTGCCGCGCCGCGAAGAAGCTGCCGGCGAAGCCGGCGAAACTGGCCCCGAGGGTGAAGGCCGAGAGCTTGATCACGGTGGGGTTCAGGCCGAGCGCACGGCAGGCGATCTCATCCTCGCGCAGGGCTTCCCAGGCGCGGCCGATCGGCATGCGCAGCAGCCGGTTGATCACGAACAGCGCGAGCAGCGCCAGCAGCAGGGCCACCAGGTAGAGGAAGATCACCTTGTTGATCGAGTTGTAGGGCAAGCCGAAGAACTCGTGGAACGTCTGCATGCCCTCGGCCGCGCGGCGCTCGAAGCTCAGGCCGAAGAACGTGGGCTTCTCGATGTTGCTGATGCCGTTGGGGCCACCGGTGAGGTCGGTGAGGTTGCGCAGGAACAGCCGGATGATCTCGCCGAAGCCCAGGGTGACGATGGCCAGGTAGTCGCCACGCAGGCGCAGCACCGGGAAGCCCAACAGGAAGCCGAAGGTCGCGGCCATCAGCCCGGCGATCGGCAGGCAGACCCAGAAGCTCAGGCCGTAGTAGTGCGACAGCAGCGCGTAGCTGTAGGCGCCGACCGCGTAGAAGCCCACGTAGCCCAGGTCGAGCAGGCCCGCCAGACCGACCACGATGTTCAGGCCCAGGCCCAGCATCACGTAGATCAGGATCAGCGTGGCGATGTCCACTGCGCCGCGCGAGCCGAAGAACGGCCAGACCAGCGCCACCACGATCAGCCCGAGGATGATCCAGCGCTGGGTGCGCGGCAGAGTCAGGAAGTTGCTGACGGCCGGGGAGATCAGCTTGCGGTCCGAGCGGCTGCGCATCACGGCGCTCCACTGCTTGTCGAACAGCACGCGCAGGAACATCAGCACCGAGCAGACCGCGATCACCGTCAGGGTGAAGGGCCCCTGGCTGTGCACGATGAGATTGATGCCGTCGATGCTGAGTTTCAGGCCGAGCACCGGGAAGGCCACGGCCCAGACCAGCAGGGCGCTGAAGAACGCCGGTTTGAGATTTCGATTCATACTTTTTCAACCTCCGGACGGCCCAGAATGCCAGTCGGCCGGAACAGCAGGACCAGGACCAGAAGCCCGAACGCCACCACATCCTTGTACTGGTCGCCGAAGATGTCGGCACCGAAGGCTTCGGCGACGCCCAGCACCAGCCCACCGAGCATGGCGCCCGGAATGCTGCCGATGCCGCCGAGCACCGCGGCGGTGAAAGCCTTCAGGCCCACCAGGAAGCCGGCGTTGGGGTTGATCACACCGTACTGCATGCTCAGCAGCACGGCTGCCACTGCCGCCAGCGCGGCACCGATGACGAAGGTCAGGGCGATGATGTTGTTGGTGTTGATGCCCAGCAGGTTGGCCATCTTGATGTCTTCGGCGCAGGCACGGCAGGCACGACCCAGGCGCGAGCGCGAGATGAACAGGGTCAGGCCGACCATCGACACCAGGGTGACGACGAACACCAGGATCTGCATGTACGACACCAGGACTTCCTCGGCCCCGCCTGGGCCGAAGGAGAAGCTCCCGGGGATCAGGTTGGGGATCGACTTGTCCTTGGAGTCCTGCGACAGCAGCACGGTGTTCTGCAGGAAGATCGACATGCCGATCGCGGAAATCAGCGGGATCAGCCGGTTGCTGTTGCGCAGCGGCCGGTAGGCGACCCGTTCGATGCTGTAGCCGTAGGCGCTGGTGACGAAGATGGTGGCGACGAAGGCCACGGTCATCAGGATCGGCAACGAATCGATGCCCATCATGGCCAGCCCCGCCAGGGCGATGAAGGCCACGTAGGAACCGATCATGTACACCTCGCCGTGGGCGAAGTTGATCATTCCAATGATGCCGTACACCATCGTGTAGCCAATGGCTATCAAGGCATAGGTGCTGCCAATGGTCAGGCCATTGATCAGCTGTTGGAAGAAGTGGTAGATCTCGGGCATTACAACGCTCCTAAAAACCTGATCGCATTCACAGGCACACGCTCGGCCTCGACCGACGGCATGAGCCGATTCGAACGCGCATAACCAGGGAACCGCGGGTGACGGTTTTAAGATTTTCAGGTGGGCCGGTCGCCGGATCGCGGTCGCCGGGCCCATGAACCTCGTAAAACAAAGCCCACTGCTCGCACAGTGGGCTTTCGGTCAGCGGATCAGATACCGATCACTGGGGCGAAACTTCGGTCTTGGGCTTGCCGAAGTGCCACTCGTAGACCACGAACTTGAAGTCCTTGAGGTCGCCCTTGTCGTCGAACGACAGGGTACCGGTCGGGGTCTTGAAGCTACCCTTGTGCAGGGCCGCCGCCACGTCTTCCGGCTCCTCGTTCCCAGCCGCCTTGATGCCCTGGGCGATCAGCTCCACGGCCGAGTAGGAGGGGAAGACGAATGGACCGCTCGGATCCTTGCCGTCAGCCTTGATCGCCTCGACGATGGCCTGGTTCTCAGGATCGGCATCGAAGGACTTGGGCAGGGTGACCAGCAAGCCCTCGGAGGCGTTCTGGGCGATCTGCGAGATCGAGTCGTTGCCCACGCCCTCGGGGCCCATGAACTTGGCGTTCAGGCCTTTTTCCTTGGCTTGGCGCAGGATCAGGCCCAGCTCGGGGTGGTAGCCGCCGTAGTAGACGAAGTCGACGTTGTTCTGCTTGAGCTTCTGGATGATCGAGGAGAAGTCCTTGTCACCCGCGTTGAGGCCTTCGAAGACCGCCACCTTGATGTTCTTGCTTTCGAGGGTCTGCTTGACGGCGGTGGCGATGCCTTCACCGTACTGCTGCTTGTCGTGCAGGACCGCGACCACCTTGGGCTTGACGTGGTCGGCGATGTAGTTGCCGGCAGCCGGACCCTGGGCGCTGTCCAGACCGATGGTGCGGAACACCAGCTTGTAGCCACGCGAGGTGATGTCCGGGCTGGTGGCCGCAGGGGTGATCATGATCACGCCTTCGTCCTCGTAGATGTCCGAGGCCGGTTGAGTGGAGCTGGAGCACAGGTGGCCGATCACGAACTTGACGCCGTCGTTGACCACCTTGTTGGCGACTGCCACGGCCTGCTTGGGATCGCAGGCATCATCGTATTCCTTGGCCTCGAGCATCTTGCCATCGACGCCGCCCTTGGCGTTGATGTCCTTGATGGCCTGCTTGGCGCCGATGAACTGCATGTCGCCGTACTGCGTGACCGGGCCGGTCTTGGGGCCGGCGATGCCGATCTTGATGGTGTCGGCGGCCATCGAATGGCTCGCGACACCGGCCAATACCATTGCAGCGAACAGCTTGGAAATCTTGATCATGGTGCTCCACTCATTCTGTTGTAATTCTTATGGTCCTGGCGGCCAGGGCGACAGACCGGGCGGGACGGGTGTCATGGCCATGCCATCACCCATGCCACACCTTCCCCCGGAACATGTCCCGGAACTGTACCGGTACAGTGTAGAGCGGGGTCCGTTCGCTTGAAAAGCCGCGGTTTGAAGGCTTGATTCGAAGGTGTCGCCTGATCGACATGAACGTACATTAAAACGCCATTACCGACTCGACTGACCCTCTATCGCCCCGTAAAACCGCGCCAAAGCCGTTCGTCCGTATTTGAAACCAGGTTTTTCTGGGACAATCCGCCGCTTCGAAACGAATGGACCGCTGCCGGATTACCTAGTCATGACTGATCGAACAAGCACCCTCTATGCCAAACTGCTTGGCGAGACCGCCACCATCGAGTGGAAAGCTTTGGAGCGCTTCTGGGCCAAAGGTGACCTGATTTGGGTCGACCCTTCGCTGGACCTCATCGAAGTCGCAGCCGCCATGGCCGAAAACCAGCAAGGAACATTCGCCGCCTGGCGCGAGGCCGGCACCGTCGGACCCCTGGCGGTAGAGCAGGCGCTGGACTTCCAGCAACGAGATCCCGAGCTGTGGGCCGTGGTCGTCTCGCCCTTCGTGCTGGTTCAGGAAAACCAAGGGCCGCACTGAACGCACAGTCTTGGTGCGAAGCCAGGCGCCTTGGCACTTTTCAGGTGCGGCGCCTGCCTCTTTAAGTGACCCTTGGTAACAGTCGGGCCATTGCAGCCCGCTGCCGGTAACAGTCATCACGAGATCATGCGTGTCACGCCCTGGACACCTGAAAGGGATGTGCCAAGGCCTGACGACGCGATCTAGCCTGCCACCAGGATGCGAATCGCCTCCAGGCGCAGTGCAGCCTTCTCCAGCATGGCCAGGCCATCGTCACGCTGCTTGCCCAGCGTCTGGATCTCGCTGTCACGCACGCTCGGGTTCACGGCCTTCAAGGCGATCAGGCGTGCCAGCTCTTCGTCGGCCTCGTCGCCCAGGCGACGGCGCGCTTCGGCGACGCGCGCCTCGTGACGCGGCAGCACCTTCTCCTCACCGGCGGCGATGCGCTTGGACAGCACGTCGCGCTGGGCCTGGATGAACTTGTTGGCGCTGGCCCGGGGCACGCTTTCGAGCTGATCGTTGAGCGTCTCGAAGGCCACCCGCGGCGCCAGGTCGTTGCCGTTGGCATCGAGCAGGCAGCGCAGCGCGGCAGGAGGCAGGTAACGGCCCAGTTGCAGGTTGCGGGGCGCGACCACCTCGCTGACGTACAGCAGTTCGAGCAGGACGGTGCCGGGCTTGAGTGCCTTGTTCTTGATCAGCGCCACGGCCGTGTTGCCCATGGAGCCGGACAGCACCAGGTCCATGCCGCCCTGCACCATGGGGTGTTCCCAGGTGAGGAACTGCATGTCCTCGCGCGACAGCGCCTGGTCACGGTCGTAGGTGATGGTCACGCCTTCGTCGTCGCCCAGGGGGAAGCTGGCGTCGAGCATCTTTTCGCTGGGGCGCAGGATCAGCGCGTTGTCGGAATGGTCCTCGCTGTCGATGCCGAACGCATCGAACAGGGTTTCCATGTAGATCGGCAGGGCGAACTGGTCGTCCTGTTCGAGGATCGCCTCGACCAGGGCTTCGCCTTCGCCCGCGCCACCGGAGTTGAGCTCCAGCAGACGGTCACGGCCACTGTGCAGCTCGGCTTCGAGCCGCTCACGCTCACCCCGGGCCTCTTCGATCAGCGCTTCCCAGTCGCTGTCGTCGCCGCCTTGCAGCAGCGCGTGCAGGCGCTCGCCGAACTGATGCTGCAGGGCATTGCCGGTCGGGCAGGTGGCCAGGAAGGCATTCAGGGCCAGGTGATACCACTGGAACAGCCGCGCCTGCGGGCTGTCGAGCAGATAAGGCACGTGCAGCTGGATCACCTGCTTCTGGCCGATCCGGTCGAGACGACCGATGCGCTGCTCGAGCAGGTCAGGGTGGGCGGGCAGGTCGAACATCACCAGGTGATGAGCGAACTGGAAGTTGCGCCCCTCGCTGCCGATTTCCGAACAGATCAGCACCTGGGCGCCGAACTCTTCGTCGGCGAAGTAGGCGGCGGCGCGGTCACGCTCGAGAATGCTCATGCCTTCGTGGAACACGCTGGCAGGGATACCGGAGCGCAAGCGCAGCGCGTCTTCCAGGTCCATGGCGGTTTCGGCATGGGCGCAGATCACCAGCACCTTGGTGCGCTTGAGCTGCTTGAGGGTGTCGACCAGCCAGTCGACCCGTGGGTCGAACCGCCACCAGCGCGCATCGTCAGTGGCATCCGGCGCCTGGAAGGCCGCTTCCGGGTAGAGGCCATCGCCCACCTGTTCCGGGTGGTCCTGGTAGGGTTCGGGCAGCGCCAGCGGGTGGGCGTGCAGCTCGCGCTCGGGGAAGCCCTGGATGGCGGCACGGGTGTTGCGGAACAGCACCCGGCCGGTGCCGTGGCGATCGAGCAGCTCGCGGATCAGGCGTGCGCTGGCCTGGCTGTCACCGCCGTTCACGGCCTCGAGCAGGGCATCGCCCTCGGCGCCGAGGAAGTCGTGGATGGTGGCCTGGGACGCTGGCGACAGGCGGCCTTCGTCGAGCAGCTCCTGAACCGCCTCGGCTACCGGCCGGTAATGCGCGCTTTCGGCGCGGAAGGCCTGCAGGTCATGGAAGCGGTTAGGGTCCAGCAGACGCAAGCGGGCGAAGTGGCTGTCCTGCCCGAGCTGCTCCGGGGTCGCCGTCAGCAGCAGCACGCCAGGCGTGACTTCGGCCAGTTGCTCGACCAGAGAATACTCACGGCTGACACGGTCCTCGTGCCACACCAGGTGGTGGGCCTCGTCGACCACCATCAGGTCCCAGCCCGCGGCGAACAGGGCGTCCTGGGCCTTTTCGTCCTCGGTCACCCATTCCAGTGCCACCAGCGCCAGCTGGGTGTCCTCGAAGGGGTTGCTGGCGTCGCTTTCGATGAAGCGTTCGGCGTCGAACAGCGCCACCTGCAGGTTGAAGCGTCGGCGCATTTCCACCAGCCACTGGTGCTGAAGGTTCTCCGGCACCAGGATCAGCACGCGGCTGGCGCGCCCCGACAGCAGTTGGCGATGGATCACCAGGCCCGCCTCGATGGTCTTGCCCAGACCGACTTCGTCGGCCAGCAGGACGCGCGGGGCGATCCGGTCGGCCACTTCACGGGCGATGTGCAACTGGTGGGCGATCGGCTGTGCCCGGTAGCCGCCCAGGCCCCACAGCGGAGACTGCATCTGCCGGCTGGTGTGCTCGAGGGTGTTGTAGCGCAGCGAGAACCAGGGCAGCGGGTCGATCTGACCGGCGAACAGGCGATCGCTGGCCAGGCGGAACTGGATGAAGTTCGACAGCTGGGTCTCTGGCAAGGTGCGCAGCTGGTTCTGCTGGTCCAGGCCGTGGTAGACCAGCAGGCCTTCATGGTCCTCGACCTCGCGGACGGTCAGTTTCCAGCCTTCGAAGTGGGTGATCTGGTCGCCGGGGGAGAAGCGCACGCGGGTCAGCGGTGCGTTTCGCAGGGCGTACTGACGGGTCTCGCCGGTGGCCGGATAGAGCACGGTCAGCAGGCGACCGTCTTGCGCCAGGACGGTGCCTAGGCCTAGCTCGGCTTCGCTGTCGCTGATCCAGCGTTGCCCCGGTTGATACTGCTGCGCCATACTGCCTGACTCCCGCGATGAAAAGCCGACTATCTTAACGGATAGCCGATGCAGACCAAAGCCTCTGGCCACTTCATCGACGAACGCCATGCTGATCGAAAGGGTGATGTCCGACATGCTTGCTGCCTACCCTGCGTTGCCCCTTGCATTCGCCCTGAGCGGCCTCGCGCTGCTGGCAGGCTGCGAACAGAAACGTTTCGAGGTGCTCGATCCCGTTCCGGTCGAGCAGCTGGAAGTCCTGGGCGTGCAGACGCCCATCAAGAGCGTGCATTTTCGCGACGTCGACGGCGAAGGGCTGCTGGTCCTGAGCCGTGTGGACGGGCAGGCCACCGATCCTGAGACCGAGCAGGAAGTGGACAGGGTGGTGCTGCGCACGACCCTGTACGAGCGGCACGAGGGCGCAGGCTTCACGCCGCGCTGGCAGACCGAGCAGGAGACCACGTGCGCCGGGCTCGACCTGGACGTGGATTTCTATGGGGACGTCAGTGGCGTGAGCGACCTGGACGGCAACGGTCGCGCCGAGACCACCGTGGCCAGCCACGCGTTCTGCGGCGGCGGCATCGACCCCCATGACATCACCCTCGACATGCGCGAAGGCGAGGCCCGCTATACCCTCACCGGGGAATCGCTGATCGTGCCGGCCGCCGAGGAGCCGATCGGCGGCGAGCGGCACGACAGTGCTTCGTTCAAGACGGCCCCGCAGGTATTCCGGACGCACCTGGACGAGGTCTGGCAGACCATCTACAAACGGCCCTGGAGCGAGACCGGCAGCGTGTCCGACGAGCAGGACGACGATCCCCGTTGACTCGGCTCATCGCCCCGCCTCGATCAGGGCTCGCGTCGGCATGCCGAGCGGTGCACACTCAAGTGCACGGCTGACAGGCCGATACAGTGGTGAACAGGAGAGTCCCCATGCTGCCACCCATCATTCCGCTCAGCGCCGTGTCCGTCACGTCCCAGCTCGATCCGCCCAGGCAGGCGCCGGCCATCGCGCCCGTGGTGGCCGTTCAGCCAGGGGCGGGCGACAGCACCATCGACCTGAAGAATCAGCGCGATCCTGATGAGCAGACCTACCTGCTGCGTGAAGAGCAGCGCCAGCAGCAGGGGCGTCGCGAGCGCGAGCGTGAAGAGCGCTACAGCGCCGTGCCAGGTGACGAACTCAATGCCGACAACACCGTACCGGTCGCGCCGCTGACCGGCGACAGCCCGCGGCAGGGCCTGTTGGTGGACATCGAAATCTGAGCCGGGGCTGGTCAGCGCCGGTACGCCGCTTCATCATGGGCACCTGTCCCGCCAGAACGACCATGCCATGAGCCAGGATAACCTCATCGATTTCGGCGCCGAGCGCGCCAAACGTGTCCATGACCTCAACGACAAGCGCCTGGACGACATGCGCCAGGCCTTCGAACAGGCCATGCCCCTGGGCGCCACGAAGCCGAAAAAGAAGAAAAAGCCCAAGGGCAAGCCACGCAAAGGCTGAGGCCTTGCCCTTCAAGAGCTGCCCCATCGCGACCATTGACCCTGATCAATGGTGTCGTGTCGAAGATCGATTACCTTGTGCCCCATCGGACGGTGACGGGTGCCTACCACGGCACCTTCGGCTCACGGGACAGGCCGTCGCCGATCCGGGCTATTCACGCGGGGTACATCGACACGGTCAGGCTGTCGGTGTCCTCGGGTCCAAGGGCACGCAAGGCATTTAGGGCAACTTCGGTTGCCCCTTTTTTTTGCGTGCCATATTTCAGGTGGCGACTGATCGACCCTCTACGCGCCGCTGCTGTCTATGGATGATTCCCCATGGACGTCCAGGGTTCTCCGTCGTGCCGATCACCTTGCAGGCGCTGTTCGCGCCCAACGCCACCGCCGTGAAATTCGCGCTCAAGACCGTGCTCGGTGGCGGCCTGGCGTTGTGGCTGGCGATGCGCCTGGAGCTGGAACAGCCGTCCTGGGCCTTGATGACGGCGTTCGTGGTCGCGCAGCCGCTGTCCGGCATGGTGATCCAGAAAGGCCTGGCACGGTTGGCCGGGACCGTGGCCGGCACCTGCATGGCGGTGCTGCTGATCGCGCTGTTCGCGCAGACACCCTGGCTGTTCCTGCTGAGCCTGGCCACTTGGTTGGCCATCTGCACCGCCACCTCCACACAGTTGCGCAGCGCATGGGCCTATGCGTTCGTCCTGGCCGGCTACACGGCGGCGATCATCGCCTTGCCTGCCACCTCGAACCCCTTGCAGGTCTTCGATCAGGCGGTCGCACGCTGCACCGAGATCAGCCTGGGGATCGTCTGCGCCACCTTGACCAGCGCATTGCTCTGGCCCATGCGGGTCGAGCAGCAGTTGGCCGACCAGGCGCGTCAGGCCTGGGACGCGGGGTTGCGTGCGGCCAGGGCGGTGCTGGCAGGCGACGAGCAGGCCCGTCAAGGGTTGCTGGAAATCCTGGGGCGCATCGTGGCGATCGATACCCAGCGTGAGCATGCGGGTTTCGAAGGCTCCCGTGGGCGCCAGCGGGAGCGGGCCATCGGAGCACTGAGTCAGCAGTTGATGGTGCTGCTGCGGGTGGCCCGCTCGGTACGTCGTCAGTGGCGGCAGCTCGACGATCATGAAGCCGCACGCCTGGCGCCGTGGCTGGACGAGGTGCATGAGCACCTGCTGGCGCCCCAGGCACCGGACCTGTCCTTGCTCGGTCAGCGTATTCGGGACGCCGCGCATGACGAGCAGGTCAGTGCCACCGAGCATTATTGCCTGGCACGTCTGGCCTTGCTGCTGGACAAGGTGCTGGCCGCTCACCAGGCGTTGGCCGATGTGGAGGCGGGCAGGACGCCCAAGGGAGTCGTCGAAGGCCTGGCCGCGCACCGTGACCCGCCACTGGCCTTGCTGTTCGGCGCGCGCAGTGCCCTGGCCTTCCTGACCATGTGCACGTTCTGGCTGGCCACCGCCTGGCCCTCGGCCATCGGTGGGCTGGTGCTGACCTGTGTGGTCTGCAGCTTGTTCGCCAGCCGTGAGAACGGCGCCCAGATCGGCCTGAGCTTCCTGCGCGGCATTGCCCTGGCCATCCCCAGTGCCTTCGTCGTCGGGCAGATCCTGCTGCCGCAGTGGAGCGGCTTCGCGCTGCTGTGCCTGGGCCTGGGCGTGCCCCTGTTTCTCGGCGCCTTGTGCATGGCCAACCCACGCACCGGGCCGACGGCGACGTCCTTCTGCCTGCACTTCATCGTGCTGGTGGCGCCGCTCAACACGATGCAGTTCAGCGTCGAGACCATGCTCAACAGCGCCTTGGCCATGCTGATGGGGGTGAGTGCCGCCGTGCTGGCCTTCAAGCTGGTGGTGCTGCGGCACCCCAACTGGCTGCGTCGTCGTTTGCGTGCGGCCACCCAGAACGACCTGGTCAGGCTCACGCGACGCGACCTGCGCAGCGCCGATGGCTGGTTCGGCGGACGCATGGCCGACCGCCTGATGCTACTGGCGCGTCACGCCCAGGAACTGCCGCAGACCGAGCGGCGTCGGTGGGACGAGGGGTTGCACGGGCTGGACATCGGTGACGAGCTGGTGCACCTGCGCATGTGCCTGGCCATCGCCCAGGCGCCTTTGGCCGGGGCCGAGCAGCAGTACCTGGAACAAGTGCGCAGCGCCTTGGCCGAGGGACCTGCCCCCGACCGTGAAGACCGGCTCGATGCGGTCAGCGCGCACTTGCTCGATGCGCTGCAGCGGCAACCGTCGAGCGATGCCGTGCGTCTGGCTGAAGGAGCGATCCTGCAGTTGCGCAGCAGTTGGGCCCGGTGGTGTCGTTGGCAGGAGGTCGAGGATGGAGTTGCGTGAATGGGCGTTGGGCGGGGTACTGCTGAGTCCTTTCCTGTTGGATGTGGTGCTGGCGCTGGCGGTGACCGGCGTGCTGCGTTTGCTGGTGCAGGCCACGGTGCTGGGACGCTGGATCTGGCACGAAGCGTTGTTCGACACGGCGCTGTTCGTCTGTGTGTTGTCGTTGATCGTCCATCTGCCGAGCTATCGCTAAGGAGCCTGTCATGCGTATGACCGCCCGTGTTCTGGTCACCTTGTGCGTGGTGATCGTCGCCCTGTTCGCCGGTTACCAGCTGTGGCAGTACTACATGCTCACGCCCTGGACCCGTGATGCGCGGGTGCGCGCCGACGTGGTCGTGATCGCGCCGGATGTGTCGGGGTGGGTGAGCGAGCTCAGGGTGCGGGACAACCAGGCGGTCAAGGCCGGTGAGCTGTTGATGCGCATCGATCGGGAGCGTTTCCAGGCGGCAGTGGACAAGGCCAAGGCCGTGGTCGAGACCCGCGCGCAGCAAGCACGCCTGCGCGAACGCGAAGCGGCGCGCCGGGTGGCGTTGGGGGCCGAGGCGATCAGTGCCGAAACCCGCGAGAACGCGCAGATCACGGCCGCCATCGCCCGTGGCGAACTGCACCAGGCCCAGGCGGACCTGGAGCTGGCGAAGATCAACCTGGCGCGCAGCGACGTGCGTGCGCCCCGGGCAGGACACATCACCAACCTGCGCCTGGCGCAGGGCAACTACGCCACGGCCGGGCAGTCGGTCATGGCGCTGGTGGACGATGCCACGTTCTACGTGCAGGCCTATTTCGAGGAAACCAAACTGCCGCGTGTACACGTGGGTGATCCGGTGCAGGTGTGGTTGATGAGCGCGGGGGAGCCGCTCGCCGGTCGTATCGACAGCATCAGCCGGGGGATCAACGACCGCAACACGACGCCAGATGGCCAGTTGCTCGCCGAGGTGGAACCTACGTTCAACTGGGTACGGCTGGCGCAGCGCATCCCGGTGCGCATTCGGCTCGAGCAGGTGCCGGCAGACAGGGTGCTCAGCGCCGGCATGACGGCCAGCGTGCGGGTTCATCAGAGCGCCGATCGCTCCGACCGCTGATGGTGTTCGGTCGCACCCGACAGCGGGTTGCCGCCGGCCTTGGGCAGCACGTGCGTCAGCGGCAAGGTGAAGGTGAACGTTGTGCCGGCGGCCTGGTTCGAGACGACGCTGAGACGCCCGCCATGGGCCACGGCGATCTGGTTGGCGATGTAGAGCCCCAGCCCCAGGCCTTGCCGAGGCTTGCCATCGACCGGGCTTGAGAACGGCTGGAACAGATGCGCCAGGATGGCAGGCGGGATCGGCTCCCCCTGGTTGTGGACGCTCAGGCGCAGCATGTCGCGCTCGACCTCGGCCTGTATGGTGATGGGGCCATCGCTCGCACCATGATTGAGGGCATTGGCGATCAGGTTGGAGAGCAGTTGCATGACCCGCTCCCGATCGCAATGCACGCCGTGCAGGGCCTGCAGGCACAGGCGAATGTCTCGGTGCGGATGCACGCTGTGCAGTTCCAGGGCGACGTGCTCGATGGCCTTGTCGAGGTCCGGGCAGGGGCGCACGTCCAGCAGGATGCCTCCACCCAGCCGGCCTCGAGCGAAGTCCAGTACATCGCGTACCAGTTGTGACGCGCGCTTGCCGCAAGTCTGGATATGCCGCGCGATGGTCACGTCGCGTGGCGATGTGAGGCGTTGCGCCAACAGCTCGGCCCCTGCACTGATGGCGAACAACGGATTGCGCAGGTCATGACCCAGCACGGCGATGAAATGCTCGCGCACGTCGGCCATGGCACGCGCTTCGAGCAGGGCGTGCTCGGTGCGTTGCGCGCTCTCTTCGCTGGCGATCTGGATCGACAGCAGCCGGGCGAAGGCCTCCATCATCGGCACGATGGCGCTGCCTTGCAGGGCGGCGGGCTGTACGTCGAGCGCGCAGAGGGTGCCGAAGAAACGGCCGTCGGTGCGCAGGATGGGCACCGAGATGTAGCTTTCGAAATGGTGCAGGCGAGGGGCCTGGTGGTGACAATAACGCGGATCTTCACGGGCATGGTCGATCACGATGGTGCGACGGGTCGCCCGGATGTCGTGGCACAGCGTCGTGGTCGCGTCCAGGGCATCGCCCGGCTTGAGGCCGACCTGGTTCAGGTCGAGCACGGCGCAGGCCGTCCAGCGGTCTTCGGTCACCCGCGCCACGGCCGCGAAGCGCAGGCCGGTCTGCTCGTGGATGACTTGCAAGATGGCGGGCACCGCCGTGATGCGCCCAAGGATTGCGATGTCGGCTGCGATGTCGATGCTCATACCTTACCTGGCGGCTTGTCAGGACGGACCGTGTGCCGCTCAGTCTAGTCGGCAGGTCATCGCGGCGGGGCACGAGCGCAGGTCGAATCGAAGGCATCGCACAATGTATTGACGTGCGTCATGCCGCAAAGGTGGTGGCGCGACCGCCTCGCCGGGCATCAGGCTCGTCAGTCGGGGTTGACCAAGCGCAATTGCGGGTGCGACGGGCGTGCGAAGACCCGGTCGCGGCCTTGGTGCTTGGCGGCATAGAGCGCCTTGTCGGCGTTCTCCAGCCAGGCGTCGGCACTGACCAGGTCGGCACGGAAGCTGGCCAGCCCGATGCTCAGGCTGATGCGCAGCTCAGGCAACAGCGGATCATGGTAGCTGGCGATGCGCTGCCGCACGCGGTCCATGATCTGGTAGGCCTGGGCTTCTGTGACGTCCCGCAGCAGTACACAGAACTCGTCGCCGCCATAACGGCCGGCGCGGTCGGTCGGGCGCAGGTTGCCCTTGAGTTCCTGGCTCAGCAGGCGCAACACGGTATCGCCCACGGCATGGCCGAAAGTGTCGTTGATGGGCTTGAAGTGGTCGACATCGATCAGCGCGATGATGGCGTGCTCGCCCTTCGTCTGGCAGCGATTGAACGCTATTTTCAGCAGGTTCTGCCAGGCGCCGTGGTTGAGCAGGCCGGTCAGGCTGTCCGTACGGCTCAGGACGCCCAGGCGTTGCTTGTGTTCGGACAGCGTGATCGCCAGGCGGTAGGACACCCAGCCAAGCGCCAGTGGGTAAAACGTCAGCATCGGCAGGCAGGCATAGACCTGGTAGGGGGTGACGTCGAGTTGCAGGTTCAGGCCGAAGCAGGCGACGCCCAACGTCATGCCGATCAGTTGCGCGAGCATGCCGTGGGCCACCAGGCGCTTGCCGCCCACGGCCACGTTGTTCATGGTTACCATCGACAGAATGGTCAGGCTGGGGAGGGGGTTGAACTGCATGCAGGCGATCCAGAACCCGGTCATCAAGGAGTCGATCAGCAGGTTGCGTCGCTCGGCCTTGTAAGGGATGCGTGCGCGTGACGCCCAGCAGTAGGCAACGTGCGGCCAGACCAGCCCATTGAACAGGACCAGGCCCCAGACCCAATCGGGCAGGCTCAGCGTGGTGAATACCGCCAGCACGGCGATCAGGCCGAGCACCTTGCCCACGATGCGTGGCCAGTAGATGCGTTTGACGAAAGAAAGACCGCTACCGGTCGTGTTGTCGATCATGATCGAGGTCAATCCCTGGGCGCGTCGGGGCGCACGTTGCAGGCAAACGGTTTTAGAAGCACTTCTATAGGGAGGAACTTGACCTTGAGGCCGATATGGGGCCGTTTCGATCACGATGCCTGCCAGGCATATGGCGTGGCGGTGCAGCACTGCCGGCGGCGACGATCGTCGCCTGACGAAAAGGACATTGCGTCAGGCCTGCTTATGATAGCCGTACGCAGCGAGCAGGGAATGGGCTATTCGAAAAAATACGACGGTATGCGGGCGCTGCCGATCAGCGGTGGAGGTGGGAGGGGAAAGCAGCATGGGCAGCCAGGGCTGGCGGCTGCCCATGCAGGACGTCATGGCTTGCGTGACGAACCTTCGTCGGCGTCGCGCCGGCGTTCTGACTTGGAAGCGTCAGGCTTTTCGAGATCAGGGGAAGGGTGTTCGCTGTCGCTGCGAACCTGGGCGTGACTGATCAAGGCAAAGATGAAGCTGCCGCCGATGATGTTGCCGGCCAGAGTCGGCAACGCGAACTGAAGCCAGAAGTCGCCCCAGGTTTGCTCGCCTGCCCAGACCAGATAGGAGACCTCGACCGAACCGACCACGATATGGGTGAAGTCGCCCAGGGCCATCAGGTAGGTGATCAGTATGATGATCCAGATCTTGGCGTGCTCCATGGACGGGATCATCCAGACCATGGTGGCGATCATCCAGCCCGAGATGATGCCCTTGGCAAACATCTGAGCGATGTCGTTCTCCATGACCTTGCGCCCGATGTCGAGGAAGGCCGCGTCGGTCTTGATGTCGAAGATCGGCAGTTCGAGCATGACCCAGGCCACCAGCAGCGTGCCGGCCAGGTTGCCGACCAGTACCACGCCCCACAACCTGAGCAGGCGTCCGAGATTGGCGAAGGTCGGGGCGCTCATCAGCGGCAGCACGGCCGTGAGGGTGTTCTCGGTGAAGAGTTGCTGACGGGCGATGATGACGGCCAGGAAGCCGGCGCTGTAGCCGAGGCTGGCGATCACGTGGCTGCTTTCGACGTCCGGCAAGCGTGCCGAGAACAGGCCCATCGCCATGAAGGACAATCCCATGCTCAGGCCGGCAGCCAGGGCCGACCACCAGAGGGCCGCCACGGTGCGCTCGAGCTCGTGATCACCCTGGGTGCGAATGATCTCGTGCAGCACGGCGGCGCGGGGAGGTTGGTTGTGGCTGGCTTCCTGCTCTTCGTCGGCCGAGAGGCCCGGGGTCTTTTCTTCGTGTTCGTCGTTCATGAAGGGTTCGCTCTGCAGGTGACTGTAGGTACAGATCAGAGCGGCCTTAAATAGTTGCCTGGGCCCCATCCAGGGATTTGGAAATATTTTCGATATCGTGGTTGACACTGTCTGTGAATGACGTATTATTCGCCTCCCGCAGCGATGCACTTGCAGCGGGGTCAAGCGCGGCATGAAGTGATCACGGTTTCGACAGAAACCAGATCGAAAAAAACTTCAAAATAAACGCTTGACACACAACGAGGACAGCGTAGAATGCGCGCCTCGGTTGAGACGAAAGCTTCTCAGCCAAACGCTCTTTAACAAATTGAATCAAGCAATTCGTGTGGGTGCTTGTGAGTTTGGACTGATAGTCACATAGATTATCAGCATCACAAGTGACACATGAGTAATCATAGTAGTCATTTGAGATTGCTGAGCCAAGTTTAGGGTTTCTTAAAAACCCAAGCAGTATTGAACTGAAGAGTTTGATCATGGCTCAGATTGAACGCTGGCGGCAGGCCTAACACATGCAAGTCGAGCGGATGACGGGAGCTTGCTCCCGGATTCAGCGGCGGACGGGTGAGTAATGCCTAGGAATCTGCCTGGTAGTGGGGGACAACGTTTCGAAAGGAACGCTAATACCGCATACGTCCTACGGGAGAAAGCAGGGGACCTTCGGGCCTTGCGCTATCAGATGAGCCTAGGTCGGATTAGCTAGTTGGTGAGGTAATGGCTCACCAAGGCGACGATCCGTAACTGGTCTGAGAGGATGATCAGTCACACTGGAACTGAGACACGGTCCAGACTCCTACGGGAGGCAGCAGTGGGGAATATTGGACAATGGGCGAAAGCCTGATCCAGCCATGCCGCGTGTGTGAAGAAGGTCTTCGGATTGTAAAGCACTTTAAGTTGGGAGGAAGGGTTGTAGATTAATACTCTGCAATTTTGACGTTACCGACAGAATAAGCACCGGCTAACTCTGTGCCAGCAGCCGCGGTAATACAGAGGGTGCAAGCGTTAATCGGAATTACTGGGCGTAAAGCGCGCGTAGGTGGTTTGTTAAGTTGGATGTGAAAGCCCCGGGCTCAACCTGGGAACTGCATCCAAAACTGGCAGGCTAGAGTACGGTAGAGGGTGGTGGAATTTCCTGTGTAGCGGTGAAATGCGTAGATATAGGAAGGAACACCAGTGGCGAAGGCGACCACCTGGACTGATACTGACACTGAGGTGCGAAAGCGTGGGGAGCAAACAGGATTAGATACCCTGGTAGTCCACGCCGTAAACGATGTCAACTAGCCGTTGGAATCCTTGAGATTTTAGTGGCGCAGCTAACGCATTAAGTTGACCGCCTGGGGAGTACGGCCGCAAGGTTAAAACTCAAATGAATTGACGGGGGCCCGCACAAGCGGTGGAGCATGTGGTTTAATTCGAAGCAACGCGAAGAACCTTACCAGGCCTTGACATGCAGAGAACTTTCCAGAGATGGATGGGTGCCTTCGGGAACTCTGACACAGGTGCTGCATGGCTGTCGTCAGCTCGTGTCGTGAGATGTTGGGTTAAGTCCCGTAACGAGCGCAACCCTTGTCCTTAGTTACCAGCACGTTATGGTGGGCACTCTAAGGAGACTGCCGGTGACAAACCGGAGGAAGGTGGGGATGACGTCAAGTCATCATGGCCCTTACGGCCTGGGCTACACACGTGCTACAATGGTCGGTACAGAGGGTTGCCAAGCCGCGAGGTGGAGCTAATCTCACAAAACCGATCGTAGTCCGGATCGCAGTCTGCAACTCGACTGCGTGAAGTCGGAATCGCTAGTAATCGCGAATCAGAATGTCGCGGTGAATACGTTCCCGGGCCTTGTACACACCGCCCGTCACACCATGGGAGTGGGTTGCACCAGAAGTAGCTAGTCTAACCCTCGGGAGGACGGTTACCACGGTGTGATTCATGACTGGGGTGAAGTCGTAACAAGGTAGCCGTAGGGGAACCTGCGGCTGGATCACCTCCTTAATCGACGACATCAGCCAGCTGATGAGCCCCCACACGAATTGCTTGATTCTTTGTACGAAGACGATGCTGTAACGCGACCCTGTTATAGGTCTGTAGCTCAGTTGGTTAGAGCGCACCCCTGATAAGGGTGAGGTCGGCAGTTCAAATCTGCCCAGACCTACCATTTCATGGTGCGGCTTGATGCTACGACACACGGGGCCATAGCTCAGCTGGGAGAGCGCCTGCCTTGCACGCAGGAGGTCAGCGGTTCGATCCCGCTTGGCTCCACCACTTCCATCGTCGCCGCTGTTCAGAACTTAGAAATGAACATTTGCAGCCTGAAGCTGTGAAATGTTGATTTCTGACTTTTGTCAGATCGTTCTTTAAAAATTCGGATATGTGATAGAAATAGACTGATGGCCACTTTCACTGGTGGTGATCAGGCTAAGGTAAAATTTGTGAGTTCTGCGCGAAAGCGCAACATGCGAATTTTCGGCGAATGTCGTCTTCACAGTATAACCAGATTGCTTGGGGTTATATGGTCAAGTGAAGAAGCGCATACGGTGGATGCCTTGGCAGTCAGAGGCGATGAAAGACGTGGTAGCCTGCGATAAGCTTTGGGGAGTCGGCAAACAGACTGTGATCCAGAGATCTCTGAATGGGGGAACCCACTCAGCATAAGCTGAGTATCCTGCACTGAATACATAGGTGCATGAGGCGAACCAGGGGAACTGAAACATCTAAGTACCCTGAGGAATAGAAATCAACCGAGATTCCCTTAGTAGTGGCGAGCGAACGGGGACCAGCCCTTAAGTTGGTTGAAGATTAGTGGAACGCTCTGGAAAGTGCGGCCATAGTGGGTGATAGCCCCGTACACGAAAATCTTCTTCCAATGAAATCGAGTAGGACGGAGCACGAGAAACTTTGTCTGAATATGGGGGGACCATCCTCCAAGGCTAAATACTACTGACTGACCGATAGTGAACCAGTACCGTGAGGGAAAGGCGAAAAGAACCCCGGAGAGGGGAGTGAAATAGAACCTGAAACCGTATGCGTACAAGCAGTGGGAGCCTACTTGTTAGGTGACTGCGTACCTTTTGTATAATGGGTCAGCGACTTATATTCAGTGGCGAGCTTAACCGAATAGGGGAGGCGTAGCGAAAGCGAGTCTTAATAGGGCGAACAGTCGCTGGGTATAGACCCGAAACCGGGCGATCTATCCATGGGCAGGTTGAAGGTTAGGTAACACTGACTGGAGGACCGAACCGACTACCGTTGAAAAGTTAGCGGATGACCTGTGGATCGGAGTGAAAGGCTAATCAAGCTCGGAGATAGCTGGTTCTCCTCGAAAGCTATTTAGGTAGCGCCTCATGTATCACTGCTGGGGGTAGAGCACTGTTTCGGCTAGGGGGTCATCCCGACTTACCAAACCGATGCAAACTCCGAATACCAGCAAGTGCCGAGCATGGGAGACACACGGCGGGTGCTAACGTCCGTCGTGAAAAGGGAAACAACCCAGACCGTCAGCTAAGGTCCCAAAGTCATGGTTAAGTGGGAAACGATGTGGGAAGGCTTAGACAGCTAGGAGGTTGGCTTAGAAGCAGCCACCCTTTAAAGAAAGCGTAATAGCTCACTAGTCGAGTCGGCCTGCGCGGAAGATGTAACGGGGCTCAAACCATGCACCGAAGCTACGGGTATCACCACTAGGTGATGCGGTAGAGGAGCGTTCTGTAAGCCTGTGAAGGTCAGTTGAGAAGCTGGCTGGAGGTATCAGAAGTGCGAATGCTGACATGAGTAACGACAATGGGAGTGAAAAACTCCCACGCCGAAAGACCAAGGTTTCCTGCGCAACGTTAATCGACGCAGGGTTAGTCGGTCCCTAAGGCGAGGCTGAAAAGCGTAGTCGATGGAAAACAGGTTAATATTCCTGTACTTCCGGTTATTGCGATGGAGGGACGGAGAAGGCTAGGCCAGCTTGGCGTTGGTTGTCCAAGTTTAAGGTGGTAGGCTGAGATCTTAGGCAAATCCGGGATCTCAAGGCCGAGAGCTGATGACGAGTTGCCTTTAGGCGACGAAGTGGTTGATGCCATGCTTCCAAGAAAAGCTCCTAAGCTTCAGATAATCGGGAACCGTACCCCAAACCGACACAGGTGGTTAGGTAGAGAATACCAAGGCGCTTGAGAGAACTCGGGTGAAGGAACTAGGCAAAATGGCACCGTAACTTCGGGAGAAGGTGCGCCGGCGAGGGTCAAGGACTTGCTCCGTAAGCCCATGCCGGTCGAAGATACCAGGCCGCTGCGACTGTTTATTAAAAACACAGCACTCTGCAAACACGAAAGTGGACGTATAGGGTGTGACGCCTGCCCGGTGCCGGAAGGTTAATTGATGGGGTTAGCGCAAGCGAAGCTCTTGATCGAAGCCCCGGTAAACGGCGGCCGTAACTATAACGGTCCTAAGGTAGCGAAATTCCTTGTCGGGTAAGTTCCGACCTGCACGAATGGCGTAACGATGGCGGCGCTGTCTCCACCCGAGACTCAGTGAAATTGAAATCGCTGTGAAGATGCAGTGTATCCGCGGCTAGACGGAAAGACCCCGTGAACCTTTACTATAGCTTTGCACTGGACTTTGAATTTGCTTGTGTAGGATAGGTGGGAGGCTTTGAAGCGTGGACGCCAGTCTGCGTGGAGCCATCCTTGAAATACCACCCTGGCAACTTTGAGGTTCTAACTCAGGTCCGTCATCCGGATCGAGGACAGTGTATGGTGGGTAGTTTGACTGGGGCGGTCTCCTCCCAAAGAGTAACGGAGGAGTACGAAGGTGCGCTCAGACCGGTCGGAAATCGGTCGTAGAGTATAAAGGCAAAAGCGCGCTTGACTGCGAGACCCACACGTCGAGCAGGTACGAAAGTAGGTCTTAGTGATCCGGTGGTTCTGTATGGAAGGGCCATCGCTCAACGGATAAAAGGTACTCCGGGGATAACAGGCTGATACCGCCCAAGAGTTCATATCGACGGCGGTGTTTGGCACCTCGATGTCGGCTCATCACATCCTGGGGCTGAAGCCGGTCCCAAGGGTATGGCTGTTCGCCATTTAAAGTGGTACGCGAGCTGGGTTTAGAACGTCGTGAGACAGTTCGGTCCCTATCTGCCGTGGACGTTTGAGATTTGAGAGGGGCTGCTCCTAGTACGAGAGGACCGGAGTGGACGAACCTCTGGTGTTCCGGTTGTCACGCCAGTGGCATTGCCGGGTAGCTATGTTCGGAAGAGATAACCGCTGAAAGCATCTAAGCGGGAAACTTGCCTCAAGATGAGATCTCACTGGGATCTTGAATCCCCTAAAGGGCCGTCGAAGACTACGACGTTGATAGGTTGGGTGTGTAAGCGCTGTGAGGCGTTGAGCTAACCAATACTAATTGCCCGTGAGGCTTGACCATATAACACCCAAGCAATCTGCCAAGCGCAGGTTGGGTGCGAAGACACACGAACCGAAAGTTCGCAAACACACAAAGATCACATATCCGAATCTGCTGGCCTGTCGATACGACGGTCCGGCTACCGAATTTCTTGGCGACCATAGAGCATTGGAACCACCTGATCCCTTCCCGAACTCAGTAGTGAAACGATGCATCGCCGATGGTAGTGTGGGGTTTCCCCATGTGAGAGTAGGTCATCGCCAAGATTCATTTCGCAAAACCCCTATCTGCATATGCAGGTAGGGGTTTTGTCTTTTCTACGCCCGAAACCCCGAGCGCACCTCGCCTTGACGCCATGAGGCAAAAGCGCAGAGCGTTCACGTCTGTCTTTCAATAGGCCGACTCGCGCCTGGCTAATTGAGGTTTCCCGCGTTCGTGTCGGAAGCGTCTGACTGTCACCCCCCAGGCTTTGCCCGCTTAACTGTGACCTTCTTACCGTGAAGGATCTGCAGATGGATAATGCCCTCCCTCCTTTTCGCCAGAGCGTCTATTCACATGGACTGATCTGCCTGGCAATTTCCCTGTTCACCGTCTTGTTCATCGAGATCGTCAGCGGCCGTGCACAGGCCTGGCTGGGCGTGTGGCCCGACTACCAGGACATGCTGCTGCATATCGGCGAACCCCTGGGCCGCCTGCGCTGGTTCCTGGGCGACATGAGCGAGGCGACCTTCTACAAGCACGAACTGGCCTCGCTGGGGTTGCTATGGGGCGGCTGGTTCGCCCATCAGGCTTGCCGGCGTGCCTCTGGCTGGCAAGGCTTCGCCATCTGCCACGGCAATGGAGGTTGGGGATGGGTGGTCGGCAGTTCGGTCGTCAGCCTACTGCTGAGCAATGCCCTCTGGGGATGGACGCTGCAATGGGGCAACTGGCAACCCACCTATGTGGCTTTCGTGTCCGTTCCGGCCTTGCTGGTGATGGCCCACGGCGGTGGGTGGCGGGTGCTGTGCAGTGGTGCCGTACTGGGCGCTCTGCTGGTCACGCCCATCAGCCTGCTGCTCTTCAATTTAATGTGTCGGCCCCTGAATTGGCCGAGCGTCACAGGCAACATGCTCGGCGTGGCGATCGCGTGTGCCTTGGCCTCACGCCTGTGTACGCATTACTCCCACTGGCTGGGCAGTCGTCAGTGCGATTTTGCAAAACGGCCGGTGAAGGTCCACACAGGGCACGGCCCCGTGTGGATCCTGCGGCGCGTGCTGGCTGACTTCAGCGAAGTGATGTTTTTCGGCAACGAGTGGGCCAGTCTGGGTCTGTTGGGCGGCGTGTTGCTGGCCTATCTGCTGTCGCCTGTCAGCCCTGCCTACGGTTCAGACCTCGTCCCCGAGCTGATCGCTGGCCAAGCCCTGGCCTCGTTGCTGGGCATCCTGATCTGGCGGCGGCATTGGATCAGCCTGGGCTGGTACCCCACCTACCTGCCCATCGTCTCGATCGTGCCCGTCGCCTTGATGACCTATGGGGGCCAGCTCAGCGTCATCCTCTGGAGCGCTCTACTCGGGGCCACCATTCTGCCGCCCCTGGCCATTGCCATCACGCTGCGCTTGCCGGACGACCTGCACGTGCACATCGGCTGTGCCCTGGCCATGGCGTTGGGCACCTTGGTGCTGAATCCACTCATCGGCCTGCTCATCGGCCCCTCGACGTTTTGAGGTCGTGACCCGGAGGTGTTTGTTGCTGCACGGGCAATAAAGCCTGGACGCCGTCAGTCATGCACGGCACCCTTGTCACCGATTGCGACAGGAACGTGATCGCACGTGACTTTCGCGTGCTGACGTTGCGTCAAGACCTTGTTCGCGATCCACAGACAGGCTCGCGGACCGACCGATGCAGCGCTGTGCGCTGAAACATGCCCGGATTCACCACCGCACTATCACTTGAGGTAAGAAGCAAGATGGCCAAGGCCGCCGATGTCGTTGTGCAATGCCTGGAAAACGAAGGTGTCGAGTTTGTATTCGGCATCCCAGGTGAGGAAAACCTCGACCTGCTCGAGTCCCTGCGCAAATCCAAGATCAAGCTGGTACTGACTCGCCACGAACAGTCCGCAGGCTTCATGGCGGCGACCTATGGCCGTCTGACCGGCAAGACCGGCGTCAGCCTGTCGACCCTCGGCCCAGGCGCCACCAACCTGGTGACCGCCAGCGCCTACGCTTATCTCGGCGGCATGCCGATGATGATGATCACCGGCCAGAAGCCGATCAAGAAGTCCAAGCAGGGCCGCTTCCAGATCATCGACGTGTGCGGCATGATGGACCCCATCACCAAGTACACCCACCAGTTCGCCTCGGCCGACAACATCCCGGCCCGCATGCGTGAAGCCTTCCGCCTGGCCGAAGAAGAAAAGCCCGGTGCCGTGCACCTGGAGCTGCCGGAAGACATCGCCGCCGAGCAGACCGATGCCCTGCCGATCCCGCGCAGCCTGCACCGTCGCCCGCTGGCCGAGCACAAGGCCATCGAAGCTGCCGTGCAGAAGCTGCAGAACGCTCGCAGCCCGATCCTGGTGATCGGCGCCGGCGCCAACCGCAAGATGACCGCCAAGGTCCTCAAGCAGCTGATCGACAAGACCGGCATCCCGTTCATCACCACCCAGATGGGCAAGGGCGTGGTCGACGAGCGTCACCCACGCTTCCTCGGTAACGCCGCCCTGTCGTCCGGTGACTTCGTGCACCGCGCCGTCGAGGCCGCCGACCTGATCATCAACATCGGCCACGACGTGATCGAGAAGCCGCCGTTCTTCATGGTCCGTGGCGGTACCGAAGTCATTCACATCAGCTTCCGCAGCGCCGAAGTCGATGCCGTGTACTTCCCCCAGGTCGAAGTGATCGGCGACATCGCCAACACCGTCTGGCAGATCGGCGAAGCCCTGAGCGACACCAGCCACTGGGACTTCACCCGCCTGATGGCGATCCGTGAGGCCAACGAAGCGCAGATCGCCGAAGGCGCCGACGACGACCGCTTCCCGGTCTACCCGCAGCGCCTGGTTGCCGACATCCGTCGCGTACTGCCGTCCGAAGGCATCGTGGCGCTGGACAACGGCATCTACAAGATCTGGTTCGCCCGCAACTACAAGGCGCACAAGCCCAACACCGTGCTGCTGGACAACGCCCTGGCGACCATGGGCGCCGGCCTGCCGTCGGCCATGGCTGCGCACCTGGTCTACCCGGAGCGCCCGGTCATCTCGGTCTGCGGCGACGGCGGCTTCATGATGAACAGCCAGGAGCTGGAAACGGCCGTACGTCTGGGCATGCACATCACTGTGGTGATCCTGCGTGACGATGGCTACGGCATGATCCGCTGGAAGCAGGCCAACATGGGCTTCACCGATTTCGGCCTGGACTACGGCAACCCGGACTTCGTCAAGTACGCCGAAGCCTATGGCGCCAACGGCCACCGCGTGGAAAGCGCAGACGGCCTGTTGCCGCTGCTCGAGCACTGCGTGAAGACCCCAGGCGTGCACGTGATCGACTGCCCGGTCGACTACAGCGAGAACGACCGCATCCTCAACAGCGAACTGCGTGAGCGTGCGCTGGCGGTCTGACCCCTGCAATCGCCCGTACTGCCAGCCATTGGCAGTACGGGCGGCATGGTCCTGCATTCAGAGTGGACTGATCCTGTAGCAACAACGCCGTGCCTGAGCCAGGATATGCTCGGTTCTCTCCACACGTGCGCCCAGGATCCGCTCGAACAGCTCCAGTTCGGAGCGACAGAAACCTTGGCAAGACGCCGCTGCCGAACAGATCGGGCAGTGATTCTCGATGAACGTCAGGGTGCCATCCGTCTCAAGGGCATACTCCGCCATGTACCCTTCGCGACAGCGTGCCTCGGTCAGGCGCTGGACCTTTTCCACGAGCGAATCCGTTTCACCGATCGCCTTCAGGTAGGTGTCGAGATTCTGCCGTTCGCGGATCGAGATCAGCGTCTCGATGGCCGGCTCCCCGAAAGCCTGGCGCACCGAATCGAGCAGTTGCACCGTCAGGTCCGCATGCGTGTCGGGAAAACGACCATGCCCTTTGCTCGTCAACTGCCAGAACTGCGCAGGGCGTCCCACCCCTCGCGCTTCCGAATACGCCTCCACCCACCCCTGTGCAGCCAGCTTCGCGAACTGCTGCCTGGCCGCTTCGGGCGTCATGCCCAATACCTGACCTGCATCGACCGCCTGTTGCGCACCACGTGTCTTGAGCAGGTGGAGCAGACGATCCGCCGTGGCCTGTGGCCTGTCCTCGATGTCCTGATGGTGGCTTGACAACGGCAACCTCTCCCTTCAAGAATAAAAAAAGAATTCACTTGTTTTATTAAGCGTAACCCACGGCGCGGATTCAGACAATCCGCACGAGGATAAGCCAGGAGGGCTGTATGGATACTGTGAATGCAAGTTGGGGGAGCCTGCTGTCAGGCCGCAATGGCGCACGTTCGCTCGCCTTGTCAGGGGGGGTGGCGTTGCACGCCATCAATATCTACATCGCGACCACCGTGTTGCCGTCTGTCGTCGCCGAGATCGGCGGAGTCAGTCTCTATGCCTGGAACATGACGCTGTTCGTCGTGGCGTCGATTATTGGTTCGGCCCTGACGGCTCGCCTGTTGGCACGCCGTGGATCGCGCGGCGCCTACGCGGTAGCGGCGCTGTGCTTCATGCTGGGCAGCCTGACCTGCGCCCTTGCGCCCAGCATGACCGTGATGTTGATAGGCCGAACGCTGCAAGGCCTGGGCGGAGGTTTCCTGTTCGCGTTGAGCTATTCGATGATTCAAAGCGTCTTCGCGGAGCGCTTGTGGCCACGGGCCATGGCATTGATTTCAGCCATGTGGGGTGTCGCCACCCTGTTGGGGCCGGCCATCGGTGGCATCTTCGCCGAGTACGACGCCTGGCGCATGGCCTTCGGTATCCTGGTCCCCATCACGCTGCTCTACACCGTATTCGTCTGGTGGGTGCTGCCGGCCAAAGAGGGCGGAAGCGACGGCGGTGCGCTGGCCATTCCACAGCTCATGGCCTTGACTGCCGCGGTGCTGGCGGTCAGTGCCGGCAGCGTCTCGAGCGTACCGGCGCTGAACGTGCTGGGCGTCGTCACCGCGCTGTTGCTGGTGGTCTGGATCGCACGCCTGGAGCGCGTGAGCGAGGTCCGCTTGCTGCCGCAGGGTGCCCTCCGACTGTCCTCGCCCTTGTGTGCGCTCTACCTGACCATGGGGTTGCTGGTGGTCGGCATGACCAGCGAAACCTTCGTGCCGTACTTCCTGCAGACGCTGCAGGGCCAGACACCGCTGGTATCCGGCTACATCGCCGCGCTCATGGCTGCGGGCTGGACGGTCTCGGAAGTCATGAGCTCCGGCTGGCAGGCACGAGGCGCACGCCTGGCCATCATCAACGGGCCGATCTGCGTGTTCGTCGGCATGGCCATGCTGGCGGCCGCCAGCCCCATCGCGTCGCTGGGCGATGCGTGGGTCATGACCGGCATCTGCGCAGGGCTCGGCCTGGTCGGTTTCGGCATCGGCCTGGGTTGGCCGCACTTGTTGACGCAGGTGTTGGTCATCACGCCCGAGGCGGACCAGGAGGCCGCTGGCGCTTCGCTCACCACCGTTCAATTGTTCGCCACGGCGTTGGGTGCGGCCTTGAGCGGCATGATCGTCAACCTGGCCGGGCTCGGTGATGGCAGCACGGACGTCGCTACGCTCAGCCATGCAGCGTTCTGGCTGTTCGCGCTGCTGGCGCTCGCCCCTTTGCTGGGGATCTTCAGTGCCATCAAGGCGGCTCGCAGCTTCGCCTCCTGAGGCGGCAGTCCGCGACCCGCTGTGCTAGGGTGCAGGCACTCACCCAAGGACACCTGCTTTCATGCTGCCTGCACTCTCCGAAAAAGAACTCAACCGCCTCGAAGACCTGCTGATCACCTACGGCAACGACTTCTCCGTCATCAACCTGGCCGAGCTCAACGGCTTCTTCACCGCCCTGGCCAGCTCGCCGGCCCGGGTCAACGCCGAGCGCTGGCTGCCTGCCGTCAGCGGCGGCAAGGTGCCCAAGTTCAAGAGCGCCGCCCATGGCGAGGCCTACACCGCCCTGATGCTGCGCTACTGCGACCAGATCGACCAGGCACTGGTGTCGGACCTGGACGGTTTCGAGCCATTGTTCGAGGAAGGCGAGGGCGAGGAGGGGCCGGTCACCATCCTGGAAGAGTGGTGCTTTGGCTACATGCGCGGTACCCAGGTCGCCGAATGGGCGGACTTGCCTGCCGAGCAGGACGCGTTGCTCAAGACGATTTCCCTGCATGGCCTGGAAGACAACGTCGAGCTGCTCGATGCCATGAGCGAGGCGCAGCGGCAAGCCTGCGTACCCGAGGTCGTCGAGGCCGTGCGTGGGCTCTACCGCCATCAGCAGCAGGTCGCTGCCGGTACCCGACACTAGAGGCGGGGGAGGCGAAAGGCCTGGCGTTCCCGAAAGGAACGCCAGGCTGTTGCGCTTCTAGAGTCAGGTCAAGCCGAAGTTTCTGGTCATCTCCCCGATCAATTCGCTCTGAAGCTGACGATGAGCAGCATTTGGCTGCTGCTGTTCGATCAGTCCTCTTAACGGGTCGTTCACGTCGGTGCTCACACCTGACAACTCCTCGATCACCGCCTGGCCACAAAACGGCACATACGCCTCGGCATACCCGCCTTCATGCACCAGTACCAGTCTCCCCTGGCACAGGCGTTCGGCTACTTCACGAACGGTCCTGGTCATACTGCGAAAGCTTTCACTGTGCAGCAGCATGCGCGCCAAGGGATCCACGCCATTGGCGTCGAAACCACAGGCCACCACGATCAATTCGGGCCCGAAACGCTCCAGCGCTGGTACCACGATGCGCGTCATGGCTTCCATATAGGCATCGTGGCCACTGCCAGGCAGTAGTGGAATATTGAGGTTGGCCCCCATCCCTTCGCCTTCGCCACGATCTTCGGCACCGTTATAGCCTGGTGGGAAACAACCGTCCTGGTGCAAGGAAATGGTGAGCACGTCAGCACGGTTGTAATACACCGCCTGAGTGCCATTGCCATGGTGTACGTCCCAGTCGATCACTGCGACTTTGCCAAGACCATGGCGCGCCTTCGCCGCTTCGATGGCGATCGGAATGTTCGCCAGCATGCAGAACCCCATGGCATGGTCTGGCAGGCAATGGTGCCCCGGTGGGCGTGACAAGGAATAGGCATTGTCAGCTTCGCCCTTGAGCACGGCATCGACGGCTGCCATCGCTAGACCGGCGGACAGTTTGGCGATTTCGTAGCTACCGGGTCCGATGGGCGCGTGGTCACCAAGGTCACCTCCGCCAGCGTCGCTCAGGGCCTTGAAACGCTCCAGGTAATGCGGCGGATGCACGCGCATCAAGTCTTCTTCGCTGGCAGGCGCTGCGCTGCGAAGGTCTAACCGGCGGGTGAGGCCGGAAACATCCATCAGGTTTTTCAGGCGCCGTTTGGTTTCCGGCGATTCGGCATGGCCGGCGGCCGAGGGGGGTTGCACCCAGCCACCCACTGGCAAGACCAGAGCATATTGGCTGGCACTATGCCAAAGCGACAGTTCATCAAAGAAAAAAGCAGTACGACGGCTCATGTTCGGTTGCTCCGCGGTTTTGAAATGGGCTTGCAAGGTTCATGTCGGAAGAGAGGCGCAGGGCGCAGACGGCTGCCGAGGGTGGCAGGCACTGTCAGAAACGACAGAGCATTGGCCATCAGGATCAGCGCTATTCCCCACGTCAAAACACGTGAGTCAGGCGCAGCAACGCCTGGGCGCCGTGGTAGCCGTTGTCGGTGTCGACGTTGTGCGAGAAGGACACCATCAGTTGGTTGTTGCGATCCAACCAGTGACCAAGTTCGGCACCCAGTTGGGTGTAGCGCTGATGGGTAGCATCGAGCGTATGGTCGTTCAGGCTCAGTTCCCCGCCCTCGGCATGTATGAGGCGTAGTGCGCCATAGGTGGTCGGGGTGAAATCATAGGAAGCGAATGCCTGCAGGCGGTAAAGCGGCGCCTGCTCCAGGGGCATGCCGTAATAGTCGTCGTTCTTGCCGTAGAACTGCGCTTCGAGGTTGGCCTCCAGCACCCAGCGCTCCCCCACGCCTTGGGTGTAGTTGTAGTTGAAGGTCAAGCCCCAGCGATTGGCGCCCGGTGAGACGCCTGGGTTGTTGCTGTGATACTCGCCCACGGGCACTGTCAGGAGGCTGAGCAGCCCGCTGTAAGTACGGCTTGCCGGGTCGTTGATGATGAACAGCGTGCCGCCGAGTTGAGGGTCGCCAACGCCACGCTCGGCCGTCTGTTCGGTAGCGCCCGGTAAACGTGCGTCGATGTCCACGTAAGGCACGATGAATTGTGGTGTGCAGAGGGTGCCGCAGGCATCGGTGAACAGCACGTGGCGGTAAGCCAGAGCGTTGACCTCAAGCGTGGCCTTGCCGTTGGCATCCGCTGCGCCATGGAAGTTATGGGCGCGGTTGGCGGATAGGTAGAGCACGCCCAGCTGGGTGCCTGAGGGGGCAGAGAAGAAGTCTCTGGCGTTCATGTCGGCGGCCTGTGCGGTCAGCGACAGCAGGGTATAACCAAGCAAGGCCGTGCGGGTCAGGTAAGCAGGGAGCATGGGCGGTGCGCCTCTCTCTTTTTATAGTGTAGTTTTCAGGCAAAGCTCCGCCCTTGTCCTGCCGGGCAGGGCAGCGACGTTCAGGCAGTAGGAAGGTCAGTCGACGGGCGCGTGGATGAGGTGGGCGATGCTCACCTTGTCGTTCACTCCCAGCTTGGAATAGATGGTGCGGATATGATGACGAACCGTGTTGGGTGCTAGGCCCAGGTCCCGGGCAATTTCTTTATAGGTCTTGCCTTCGCCAAAGCGCCGCGCCACTTCGTTCTCGCGAGCGCTGAGGTGGTGCATCAGGCCGTGACTTCTTCCGGTGAGCAGCAACAGGTCGCCCACGGCTGACGCTTCCAGCAACAATTGGTTTCCCTGGTAGCCGTCCAGACCGATCGTGTCGGGCAATTGCGGGCCGGTCCAGTCGGGCCACTCGCTGAGCAACAAGTCGATGAAGCCGCGTTCGGCACAGTGCAATGTGCCACGTGCGTCGCACACTGCCAGGGCTAGGGTAGAAGAGTGGGCCAGGCTTTCGCGCTTGGTGACCAGGGTGCGGATCTGATTGGCCGATACCGCAGCGGTCAGGTGCCCCATCAGGTTGTCCAGCAGCAGTTTATCCTGTGCAGTGAAAGCGTCAGCGTCTGGAGCCCGGTAGAGCGTAAGGTGATCGATTAGCCCGGTTTGCGGGTCTGAATGGATGACGCAAAGAAATTCGCGAAAACCGTGGCGTTTACCCAACCAGCTCAGGCCCGGTGTGCTTTTGCCGCTGTCGATGAGCACCGTTTTTCTGGGCGTGGCGATGGTCAAGCCCACGGTAATGTCCTCGTGGCGAATCGATTGCCAATCAGCCACGTACTCCGGTGGTAAGTTGAGCAGGTGCGAGCTGTGCATTTCCGGTAGGCCGTCGACGATGGCCGCGCGCCCCCACCAGGCTCTGTCGAATGGGAGCAAACGTTGCAACAAGGCCAGAGCCTGGGCGTGAAAATGCTCGATCGGCCGGTCGCGGGCCAAGCGCTGGATCTCCAGTGTGATTTCACTGAAGGCTTTCAGCAGGTCAATTCCAATCGTGTGATCAGCAGGGTCATTGCTGTTCATGCGGTTTCCCCGATTGCGACGTTGTTGTTGTTCTGTCACGGCATGGGTAACAGCCTGGCGTCGAGGTGACGGGGCTTGGACTGAGTATCGGATTGTTCGAGGCGTGTCGCCATCCTACAGATGCAGGATAGGAGGAGGGGGATCAGGCAGGTATCGGCGGGCTGTGGGAATACCGTAAGCGCTCCATGAATTCCATCCGCCTTAAGTTGGGTGACGCGTGCTTAGCGAGGCGATATCGGCGAGCAGTTCTCTGGCAGGGCGACAGCCCTTAAGCGAAAAAGGCTGCCCAAAGGCAGCCTTTTCATAAAGCCAGGCGAATCAATCCCAGCTCAACGCCCCACCGGTCTGATACTCGATCACGCGGGTCTCGAAGAAGTTCTTCTCTTTCTTCAAGTCCATGATCTCGCTCATCCACGGGAACGGGTTGGTGGTCCCTGGGTACTCTTCCTTCAGGCCGATCTGGGTCAGGCGACGGTTGGCGATGAACTTGAGGTAGTCCTCCATCATCGCCGCGTTCATGCCCAGTACACCGCGCGGCATGGTGTCGCGTGCGTATTCGATCTCCAGCTGGGTGCCCTGCAGGATCATCTGGGTCGCTTCTTCCTTCATCTCGGCGTCCCACAGGTGCGGGTTCTCGATCTTGATCTGGTTGATCACGTCGATGCCGAAGTTCAGGTGCATGGACTCGTCACGCAGGATGTACTGGAACTGCTCGGCGACGCCGGTCATCTTGTTGCGGCGACCCATGGACAGGATCTGGGTGAAGCCGCAGTAGAAGAAGATGCCTTCGAGCACGCAGTAGTAGGCGATCAGGTTGCGCAGCAGCTCCTTGTCGGTCTCGACGGTACCGGTGTCGAATTCCGGGTCGGAGATGGCGCGGGTGTACTTCAGGCCCCAGGCGGCTTTCTTCGCCACCGACGGGATCTCGTGGTACATGTTGAAGATCTCGCCTTCGTCCATGCCCAGCGATTCGATGCAGTACTGGTAGGCGTGGGTGTGGATCGCCTCTTCGAAGGCCTGGCGCAGGATGTACTGGCGGCACTCCGGGTTGGTGATCAGGCGGTACACGGCCAGGGCCAGGTTGTTGGCGACCAGCGAGTCGGCGGTGGAGAAGAAGCCGAGGTTGCGCATCACGATGCGGCGCTCGTCTTCGGTCAGGCCGTCCTGGGCACGCCACAGGGCGATGTCCGCGGTCATGTTGACCTCTTGCGGCATCCAGTGGTTGGCGCAGCCGTCCAGGTACTTCTGCCAGGCCCAGTCATACTTGAAGGGCACCAGCTGGTTGAGGTCGGCGCGGCAGTTGATCATGCGTTTCTCGTCGACCGCGACACGGGCCGAGGAGCCTTCCAGCTCGGCCAGGCCTTCGGCGATGTCGAGCTTGTCCAGCGACGCCTTGGCGCGCTTGACGGCCTCGGAGTCGGTGGCGACGACGGCACGAGCCTGTTGCGCAGCGGCATCGCCGGCGCTGTCGAGCTTGTCCAGGGCAGTGGCCGATTCGGCCTGGGGGGCATGGGTGTTGCCTTTGGCGGCGACGTCGCCGTCTTCTTTATCGAATTCGTCCCAGCTCAGCATGGTGAACATCTCCTGCTCGAGGGGCCTTCCATGACGGAAAGCCAGTGGATCATGGTTGCGGTGCCTGAGCCCCGTGTGGGGGTACTGCGGGTGCACGCAAATCGGGGAGGCCCCGGAAGGGGCGGGCTGACGCTACGCGGCGTCGGCCTGTTGTAGGAGGTTGCAGGGCTGGGACAGTCCACTCGATGGAGTGATGGCCCATGCCCTGCAGCCTTGGTGCTGTCACGGCGACCCTGACGCGATGACACGTCCGGGCAAAGAGGCCTTCCGGGGAAGGCCTCGCGCGGCGCTTACTGGCACGCCTCGCAATCCGGCTCGTCGATCGCGCACGCCTTCGGTACCGGGGCAGGGCCGGCGGCCTGGATCGGAGCGCTGTCGCCACCGCTGGACACGGCGTTGAGCTTGCCGGTGTTGATGGTCGACTTCTCGGTGCTGGTCGCGGCCAGGGCACGGAGGTAGTAGGTGGTCTTCAGACCACGGTACCAGGCCATGCGGTAGGTCACGTCGAGTTTCTTGCCCGAGGCGCCGGCGATGTACAGGTTCAGCGATTGCGCCTGGTCGATCCACTTCTGGCGACGGCTGGCGGCATCGACGATCCACTTGGTCTCGACTTCGAAGGCGGTGGCGTACAGGTCTTTCAGCTCTTGCGGAATACGCTCGATCTGCTGCACGGAGCCGTCGTAGTACTTGAGGTCGTTGATCATCACCGAGTCCCACAGGTCGCGCGCCTTGAGGTCGCGGACCAGGTACGGGTTGATCACGGTGAATTCGCCGGACAGGTTCGACTTGACGTACAGGTTCTGGTACGTCGGCTCGATCGACTGCGACACGCCGGTGATGTTGGCGATGGTCGCGGTCGGTGCGATGGCCATGATGTTCGAGTTACGGATGCCTTTCTGCACGCGGGCACGGACCGGCGCCCAGTCGAGGCTCTCGTTGAGGTCGACGTCGATGTACTTCTGGCCACGGGCTTCGATCAGGATCTGCTGGGAATCCAGTGGCAGGATGCCTTTGGACCACAGCGAGCCCTGGAACGTCTCGTAGGCGCCACGCTCGTCGGCCAGATCGCACGAGGCCTGGATCGCGTAGTAGCTGACCGCTTCCATCGACTTGTCGGCGAACTCGACCGCGGCATCGGAGCCGTACGGGATGTGCTGCAGGTACAGCGCGTCCTGGAAGCCCATGATGCCCAGGCCGACCGGACGGTGCTTGAAGTTCGAGTTGCGTGCCTGCGGGACCGAGTAGTAGTTGATGTCGATCACGTTGTCGAGCATGCGCACGGCGGTGTTGACGGTGCGCTGCAGCTTGGCGGTGTCCAGCTTGCCATCGACGATGTGGTTCGGCAGGTTGATCGAGCCCAGGTTGCAGACGGCGATCTCGTCCTTGTTGGTGTTCAGGGTGATCTCGGTGCACAGGTTGGAGCTGTGCACGACGCCCACGTGCTGCTGCGGCGAGCGCAGGTTGCACGGATCCTTGAAGGTCAGCCACGGGTGGCCGGTCTCGAACAGCATCGAGAGCATCTTGCGCCACAGGTCCTTGGCCTGGATGGTCTTGAACACCTTGATCTTGTTGTACTCGGTCAGGGCTTCGTAGTACTCGTAGCGCTCTTCGAAGGCCTTGCCGGTCAGGTCGTGCAGGTCCGGCACTTCCGACGGCGAGAACAGGGTCCACTTGCCGTCGTCGAAGACGCGCTTCATGAACAGGTCCGGGATCCAGTTGGCGGTGTTCATGTCGTGGGTACGACGACGATCGTCACCGGTGTTCTTGCGCAGCTCGATGAACTCTTCGATGTCCAAGTGCCAGGTTTCCAGGTACGCGCAGACCGCGCCCTTGCGCTTGCCGCCCTGGTTGACCGCCACGGCGGTGTCGTTGACCACCTTCAGGAAGGGCACGACGCCCTGGGACTTGCCGTTGGTGCCCTTGATGTACGAGCCCAGCGCACGGACCGGAGTCCAGTCGTTGCCCAGGCCACCGGCGAATTTCGACAGCATGGCGTTGTCGTGGATCGCGTGGTAGATGCCCGACAGGTCGTCCGGCACGGTGGTCAGGTAGCAGCTCGACAGCTGTGGACGCAGGGTACCGGCGTTGAACAGGGTCGGGGTCGAGGCCATGTAGTCGAAGGACGACAGCAGGGTGTAGAACTCGATCGCACGGGCTTCCTTGTCGGCCTCTTCCAGCGCCAGGCCCATGGCCACGCGCATGAAGAACACCTGCGGCAGCTCGAAGCGCACGCCATCCTTGTGGATGAAGTAACGGTCGTACAGGGTCTGCAGGCCCAGGTAGGTGAACTGCTGGTCACGCTCGTGATCGATGGCCTTGCCCAGGCGCTCCAGATCGAAGTCGGCCAGTGCCGGGTTGAGCAGCTCGAACTCGATGCCCTTGGCGACATAGGCAGGCAGGGCCTTGGCGTACAGCTCGGCCATCTCGTGGTGCGTGGCGCTCTCGGCCACGCCGAGGAAGCCCAGGCCTTCGGCGCGCAGGGTGTCCATCAGCAGGCGGGCGGTAACGAACGAGTAGTTCGGTTCACGCTCGACCAGGGTACGGGCGGTCATCACCAGGGCGGTGTTGACGTCCTTGAGGGACACGCCGTCGTACAGGTTCTTCAGGGTCTCGCGCTGGATCAGCTCGCCGTCGACTTCGGCCAGGCCTTCGCAGGCTTCGCTGATGATGGTGTTCAGGCGCGCCATGTCCAGCGGCGACTTGCTGCCGTCGGCCAGGGTGATACGGATCGACGGGTGCGGTTCGACCACGGCGCCGGTGTTGGCGCGGGTGGCGCGCTCCTTGGCGCGTTGTTCGCGGTAGATCACGTAGTCGCGCGCGACCTTCTGCTCACCGGAGCGCATCAGGGCCAGTTCGACCTGGTCCTGGATCTCTTCGATGTGGATGGTGCCGCCCGAAGGCATGCGACGCTTGAAGGTGGCGGTGACCTGTTCGGTCAGGCGGGCGACGGTGTCATGGATGCGCGACGAGGCGGCGGCGGTGCCGCCCTCAACCGCGAGGAACGCCTTGGTGATGGCGACGGTGATCTTGTCATCGGTGTAGGCGACGACGGTACCGTTGCGCTTGATCACACGCAGTTGACCGGGAGCGGTCGCAGCCAGATCCGCATTGGAATCGGCGGCCGAGGGCACCTGGGCCTGCGGGTTCTCGCGAGTTGTGTCGGTTTGCATGGGGGGTGACTCTCCACATTCTCAATGTTTGTACGAACGTCCGGGACGTCCACCGAGCTGATCAAGCGCTGGTGGGCCCAGGCGGCCAATGCACGACACAGGTGCAATGGCCCGCCAGGGCCCACCGACGTTGGACAGATCGGAAATAAAAGGGGGCAATCGCCTGCCGCTCCCTGGCCGATGTCAAACGTCCTGGGCATGTGCCCAACATCTGTTGCCGTGGTCTACCGCGCCATGGGCGCTGGTTTTCCTACCTCGATCACGTCTGATTCAGACAGGCCTCGAGGGCCTCCGCAGGAGCGGTCTGGTTGGCGACTTCGCGTCACGTACACGCCGAAAAAAGGCCCTTGAAGGGCTTGAGTTTTCTGCCTGACTTGTGTTTGCGATTTGGCGTAAAACCCAACATGTAGTTGGTCGCCGGTCATGGCGATACAAGATAGTGCGGTCGAAGGCCTAATGCAAGACGACGCATCTGTGGATAACGTGTGGGTATTTTGTGCGTAGGGGGTCGCATCCCTTGTAGCTCGCGTCTTACAACGGCATCGCCATTGGTCGGCGAATTTTCTTTGTTTTTTGAGGGAACTCCATAGCCAGCGCGTCAGACACTGACCAGGCTGAGCAACTGCCCGCGTTCGACCTGGAACTGCCCCTGTATTTCCTGACCGGCGCGCCAGGTTGGCGACAGGTCCGTCAGCAACCGCAGTCGTGCGTCACCGTCTGCCGACCAGTCCAGCACCTCGGCATCCTCGAACCAGAACCGCGTGCCGGTCAGCGGGTACAAGGTCTTGAACAGGCTTTCCTTGAGCGAGAAGGTGAGGGTAACTGTCAGGCCGAGCTGGCTCCGGTCCAGACGTTGCAGCTCGGCAGGGGTCAGGATCTCGCCCGCCAGGCGCTCGGCACGCTCGTCGCTTAACAGGCTTTCCACATCCAGGCCGACCCCTCCACAGTCGTCGTGGGCAACCACCACGGCGGCGGCCCAGCCCTGACCATGGGTAATGGCGCCATGCACGCCACTGGCCCAGATGGGCGAGCGATCCTCGTGGGTCGCCGGCACGTGATCACGGCCGTCCAGGCGTTTCAGCGCAGCGCGGGCGCAGACCCGCCCGGCCAGGTACTCGGCCTGGCGCTTGGCGACCGAGCGTTGCAGCGCTGGGGTCTGCACGATACCCGCACGTTGGAAATCGTCCGCTGCCAGTCGAGCGGGATCGAAGGCGCAGCTGACCAGCACCGCGCCCGGAAGTGGACGGGGCAGGGGCCAGTAGTGCTGGAGGGGGGCACAGCAGTGGGGAAGTCGGTTCATGGTGGCCATTGTGCCAGCCTCAGGCGTGGGAGGGGAGCCGGCGGTGAAGGGGGCGGTAGACGCGCAGGCACGGGCGGATTTCCGCCATCACGGCACGGTCGGCTGGCGGTGGCGGCGGGTTTCCGCCATGAGGGCCTGTCAGGCCTGCCCCCGAATGGCGCAGCAAAGTCCCATGAACACGGCGTGTGCCCCGACTCCGTGCATTGTGGCACCGGCCTTGCTAAGCATTTGGCAGAGTCTTGCAATCAGCAGCTCCTACAACAAATCCCTCCCAGTGCAGGAGGGTTCGCGCTAGGTGCTTCGACGCCCTGGGAAGGGTGGCGCCGCACACTGAGGAAATTGAGCCATGACGACACGTCAGCCGCTGTACAAATCCCTGTATGTCCAGGTGTTGGTCGCCATCACCGTCGGTATCCTGCTCGGCCACTTCTATCCTGAAACCGGTGTTGCTCTGAAGCCCCTGGGCGACGGCTTCGTCAAACTCATCAAGATGGTGATCGCCCCGATCATCTTCTGTACCGTGGTCAGCGGTATCGCCGGCATGCAGAGCATGAAGTCGGTCGGCAAGACCGGTGGCTACGCGCTGCTGTACTTCGAAGTTGTCTCCACCATTGCCCTGATCATCGGTCTGGTCGTGGTCAACGTGGTCCAGCCAGGCGCCGGCATGCACGTCGACGTCAGCACCCTGAACGCCAGCAGCGTGGCTGCCTATGCCGCCGCCGGTGCGCAGCAGACCACCGTGGGCTTCCTGCTCAACGTGATCCCCAATACCGTGGTCGGTGCCTTCGCCAACGGCGACATCCTCCAGGTGCTGATGTTCTCCGTGCTGTTCGGCTTCGCCCTGCACCGTCTGGGCAGCTTCGGCAAGCCGATGCTGGACATGATCGATCGCTTCGCCCATGTCATGTTCAACATCATCAACATGATCATGAAGCTGGCCCCGGTCGGCGCGTTCGGCGCCATGGCTTTCACCATCGGCCAATACGGCGTCGGCTCGCTGGTACAGCTGGGCTACCTGATGGCCTGCTTCTACATCACCTGCCTGCTGTTCGTGCTGGTGGTGCTCGGTGGCATCTGCCGCGCCCATGGCTTCAGCGTCCTGAAGCTGATCCGCTACATCCGTGAAGAGTTGCTGATCGTGCTGGGCACCTCATCGTCGGAATCGGCCCTGCCACGCATGCTGGCCAAGATGGAGCGTCTGGGCGCCAAGAAGTCGGTGGTGGGTCTGGTCATTCCGACCGGTTACTCGTTCAACCTCGACGGCACCTCGATCTACCTGACCATGGCGGCCGTGTTCATCGCCCAGGCGACCGACACCACCATGGACATCACCCACCAGATCACCCTGCTGCTGGTACTGCTGGTCGCCTCCAAGGGCGCTGCGGGCGTGACCGGTTCGGGCTTCATCGTCCTGGCGGCCACCCTGTCGGCCGTCGGTCACCTGCCGGTGGCAGGCCTGGCGCTGATCCTCGGCATCGACCGCTTCATGTCCGAAGCGCGCGCCCTGACCAACCTGGTCGGCAACGCCGTGGCCACCGTGGTCGTGGCCAAGTGGGTCAACGAGATGGACAACGACAAGCTGGCTTCCGAGCTGGCCTCCGGTGGCGCGCCACTGGTCGAAACCCGTCCGACCGACGACCTGGGCGTGGCCGAAGGTCCGGCCCGCTGATCGATTGACGTGTATGAAAAAGGCGACCTTCGGGTCGCCTTTTTCGTGAGGGCGGGTAGCCCGCTTTTGTGAAGCAGCGATCCTTCCGCGCGATCGCGGTCGGTCCGGCACCCCGGCAGGGGCCGCTCAGGTGACCGCGATGGCCTGCAACGCTGCGGCGGGGCTACGGGTGTAGGAGCGGCCCCAGTGCCGCGATTGGGCCCGCAGGGCCCACGAAATCAGCCACCCCCAAAGCCCAGACAAACCACCAAGGTACCGCGCTGCCTGTAACCCCTCCACCCGGACTCACACCACCCGAGTCTCCCCTCTGTACTGCAACACCTGCTTGCAGCGCCGACACACATACCGCCGCCCATTGCGCACCAGCCGGTGCCGCTGCGCCGTGAACGCGAACTCGCTCTCCGGGCACGGGCAGTGGTACAGGTAGCGCAAGACGCTGCGCCGCTCCACGGCGTAGCTGTGGCAACGATCGGCCGGCAGGCCGTACACCCCGACCATGATCGACTGCCACTCGCGGCCATGGGGCTGGATGCGACCGCCGAACACCTGGTGCGCCACCAGGTGCGCGACCTCATGGGCCACGGTCTGGCGCAGGAAGTGCTCGGCGTTCTCCCGATACAACTGGGCATTGAACCGCAACAGGTTCTGCTGAAGGTGCGCCACCCCCGCTTTCTGGCCGCGCAGCTTGAGGCTCACCTCGGGCCGAGGGAAGCGACGGTCGAAGAACGCTTCGGCCTGTCGGTAGCAGGCGTCCACGCGTTGGTTGAGCAGGTCTGGCATGACGAACGATCTCCTGGCCGGCCATTATGCCTCACGCCCGGCATCGCCAAGGCACCGTCGGCCGGCCGGTCGCCGGTCACGGTCTTCATCGGATTACCCTACGCGAAACGCCGCTTTGTGCGTAAAATGGCCGGCTTTTGTCACACCTTGCGGATCCAAGCGCTATGGGCACCCTTTCGGTCAATCAGAACAAACTGCAGAAACGCCTGCGACGCCTTGCCGGCGAAGCCATCACCGACTACAACATGATCGAGGATGGCGACAAGGTCATGGTCTGCCTGTCCGGTGGCAAGGACAGCTACACCATGCTCGACGTTCTGCTGCACCTGCAGAAAGTGGCGCCGATCCAGTTCGAGATCGTCGCGGTGAACATGGACCAGAAGCAGCCAGGCTTCCCCGAGCACGTGCTGCCGGCCTACCTCAAGACCCTCGGCATCGAGTACCACATCGTCGAGAAGGACACCTACTCGGTGGTCAAGGAACTGATCCCCGAAGGCAAGACCACCTGCTCGCTGTGCTCGCGCCTGCGCCGTGGCACGCTGTACACCTTCGCCGACGAGATCGGCGCGACCAAGATGGCCCTGGGGCACCACCGCGACGACATCGTCGAGACCTTCTTCCTCAACATGTTCTTCAACGGCACGCTCAAGGCCATGCCGCCCAAGCTGCGGGCCGACGATGGCCGCAATGTGGTGATCCGCCCGCTGGCCTACTGCAGCGAGAAGGACATCCAGGCCTACTCGGACATGCGCGAGTTCCCGATCATCCCGTGCAACCTCTGCGGCTCCCAGGAGAACCTGCAACGCCAGGTGGTCAAGGACATGCTGGTGGAGTGGGAACGCAAGCACCCGGGGCGTACCGACAACATCTTCCGCGGCCTGCAGCACGTGGTGCCGTCCCAGCTGGCCGACCGCGACCTGTTCGACTTCGGCAGCCTGAAGATCGACGAAAACGCGACCCCGCGCTTCCTCGACGTGGTGAACCTCTGACCCATGCGTAACTACACGTGGCTGCACGAGTACTGCCTCAACCGCTTCGGCTCGGCCGCCGCGCTCGAAGCGCGCCTGCCACGGCCCAAGACGCCCGACCAGCTTCGGGCGATCGGTGACGACCGCTACCTGTCGACCCTGGCGTTGCGGGTCTTCCGCGCCGGGCTCAAGCACAGCCTGGTCGATGCCAAGTGGCCGGCCTTCGAGCAGGTGTTCTTCGGCTTCGACCCAGAGAAGGTCGTGCTGATGGGCGCCGAGCACCTGGAGCGGCTGATGCAGGACACGCGCATCATCCGCCACCTGGCCAAGCTCAAGAGCGTGCCGCGCAATGCCCAGATGATCCTCGACGTGCAGTATGAGCACGGTAGTTTCGCGGCGTTCATCGCCGACTGGCCGGTGGACGACATCGTGGGGCTATGGAAGTACCTGACCCGCCATGGCAACCAGCTGGGCGGGTTGTCGGCACCGCGCTTCCTGCGCATGATCGGCAAAGACACCTTCGTGCCCACCACCGATATGGCGGCCGCCTTGATCGCCCAGGGCGTGATCGACAAGCAGCCCACCAGCCAGCGCGACCTGGCGCTGGTGCAGCAGGCATTCAACCAGTGGCATCAGGAAAGCGGTCGACCGCTGTGCCAGCTGTCGGTGATGCTGGCACACACGGTCAATCACTGAGGCCCGAGCGCTCGCGTCTCAGCGGGCCGGGTGGGCGAGCGTCTTGGCAGTGTTCGCCACGCGCTGGCCCAGGGCGCGGCACAGGGCGATCTCTTCCGCATCCAGCGCACGTTTGCCATCGGCACCGGCATGGTGGCTGGCGCCATAAGGCGTGCCACCACCCCGGGTCTCGATCAGCGCCGATTCGCTGTACGGCAGGCCCAGCACCAGCATGCCGTGGTGCAGCAGCGGCAACAGCATCGACAGCAGGGTGCTCTCCTGGCCGCCATGCAGGCTGGCCGTGGAGGTGAACACCGCCGCCGGCTTGCCGACCAGATCGCCGCTGAGCCACAGGCCGCTGGTGCCGTCCAGGAAGTACTTCAACGGTGCGGCCATGTTGCCGAAGCGGGTCGGGCTGCCCAGCACCAGGCCGGCGCAGTCGCGCAGGTCGTCGAGCGTGGCGTACGGCGCGCCGTGCTCGGGGATGTCCGGCGCGACCGCTTCGCAGTCGCTGGACACGGCCGGCACGGTCCGCAGGCGTGCTTCAAGGCCCGTCAGCTCGATGCCACGGGCGATGTGCCGAGCCATGTCACGGGTCGCGCCGTGCCGGCTGTAGAACAGCACCAGGATGTAGGGCGCGCTCATGGCAGGATCTCCAGCACCTTCTCGGGCGGACGACCGACCACGGCCCGGTCACCCGCGACCAGGATGGGGCGCTCGATCAGGATGGGGTGCGCGACCATGGCATCGACCAGCTGGGCCTCGGTGAGTGCAGGGTCGGCCAATCCCAAGGTCTTGTAGGCGTCTTCGCCACTGCGCAGCAGCTGGCGTGCCGACAGCCCCAGGGCACCGAGCACGGCACGCAGGGTCTCGGCATCCGGCGGCGTCTCCAGGTAGCGCACCACCGTCGGCGCCAGGCCGCGGGCCTCGAGCAGCGCCAGGGCCTCGCGGGATTTGGAGCAGCGCGGGTTATGATACAGCGTCAGATCGGTCATCACAGGTCGCATCCAGCAGGGTGTGGCGGCTATTCTAACCTCAGCGAATCGATCGTTCGCTTCAAACTTCAAGAAGGATGCACGCATGGCAAGGCGTTTCGCGGCAGCACTGGCCATTACCGCAGGCCTGCTGCTCGGTGGTTGCGGCGCGGACTACGGTGTCGATCAGCACGGCAAGGCCGTCGAGGCCAGCCAGGTCGACGGACATTGGGTGATTCTCAACTATTGGGCCGAATGGTGCGGACCGTGCCGTCTGGAAGTCCCCGAACTGAACACCGCCGCGCAGCGCTGGCAGGCCAGTGGCGTGAAGGTCATCGGCGTCAACTTCGACGGTTTGCAGGGCGATGAGCTCAAGCAGGCCAGCGAGACCCTCGGCATCCAGTTCACCGTGCTGGCCCAGGACCCGGCCGAGCACTACGACCTGCCGCGCAGCGAGGCGCTGCCGGTCACCTACATCATCGACGACAAGGGCAAGGTGCGCGAGCAACTGGTCGGCGAGCAGACCCTGGAAAGCCTCAAGGCGCGCCTGAAGGCACTGAATGGGCCGGAGGTCTGAGCGGGGGCTGCAAGAAGCAGGTAAGCGCGCGTGGATTCCATCGTGTGGGAGCGGGCTTGCCCGCGATGCAGGCGGTGACGGACCGAACGCTATCGCGGGCAAGCCCGCTCCCACAGAACATAAAATATCTTGTTGATTTTGAAAGGAATAATTTCAAGGTTTTGTGGGCCCTGCGGGCCCAATCGCGGCACAGGGGCCGCTCCCACAGGTGACCGCGATAGCCTGCAACCCCGCGGTGGGGCTACGGGTGTAGGAGCGGCCCCAGTGCCGCGATGGGCCGCAAAGCGGCCCTAAAATCGATTAGCAATGAAGCTTCGGATCCTGCCAACTATCGCCATGTTCTCTTATGCGACAGCGCGGCGCCAAGACGGCGGGCGGACTCCCACAGGAGCCTGCACCGGCCTGCCAGGTCAACCAGACGAGCCGAATCTCACCCGTCGAACACCGCTAGCCTCTACCCACTCAACCCTCGTCCGGCCACAACCGCAACGGCTGCCCCACGCCCGTCCACAGGCGCAGTTGCCCTTCGGCGGACGTATCCCAACGCTGCACCTTGGGCAGGGCCTCGAGGAAGCGCTGTTCCTGCTCCATGATCGCCGGCGCACACAGCTTGCGCGTGCTCCCCGGCGGGCCGAACACCAGGTGATCGCCGTCGAGCGTGTAGGGCGCGAACCAGTGGTTGCAGCCAGCGTTGCCATAGGCGCGATTGTCCGAGCCCAGGGTCAGGGTCAGGTGGCTGTCGTCGATCAGCGGACGTTCGCCAATCCATTCCAGTACGTAGCTGCGCTCTTGTTGCAACGGCGGTGCCTCGGTCGCGCAGCCGGTCAGCCCTAGGGCCACGAGCGAAGTGACGAGCAGGTGTTTCATGCAGACGCCTCCTGACAGGCAGGGCACAGGTGCCCCTGGCCCTGTGTCGCCCAGCCCAGTTCGGCCACCCGTGCAGTGGCCGCCGGCTTGCGTGCCTTGGCGCCGAGCTTGGCGTCCACGGCGAACTCGACGTCCAGCACGGCCTGGCACTGATCGCAGGTAACCTGCCATTGCAGGATTTCCAGTTCGGTGAACGCAGGCCCGCTGGCCACCGCCACCCATTGGCCGTGAGGGTTGATCAGGTGGCGCACGCTTTCGACGGTCAGGCGCATGGACAGGCTCTTGCTGCCCTTGAGCGTCACCAGCAGCACGTCGCCGCGCTGAATCGAGCCACCGTTGCCGGTGACCTGATAGCGGCCCGGCACCAGGGCACGGCATTCGATCAAGGTGTGCTGCGGATTGAACAGGGTGTAGCGGAAATCGTGTTCGACCATGGGTCCTCCAGAAATGCCGCCTAGTGTAAGGGCTGCCGCGCTTTTAATCACGACCGTCCGCCCCCTGTCCGCCTCAGGCGAGCACGGTGTGGCGGGGCTGGCCTTGCGACCAGGCGAGGATGTTGTCCAGGGTCGTGCGGGCGATGGCATCCAGCGCCTCGCGGGTCAGAAAGGCCTGGTGGGCGGTGACGATCACGTTGGGGAACGTCAGCAGACGCGCCAGTACATCGTCCTGCAGCGGCAGGTCCGAACGGTCCTCGAAGAACAGCTGCGCTTCCTCTTCGTAGACGTCCAGCCCCAGGTAACCCAGTTGCCCGCACTTGAGCGCATCGATCAGCGCCGGGGTATCGACCAGCGCACCCCGCCCGGTGTTGATCAGCATGGCACCCGGTTGCAGTTCGGCCAGGCTGTGGGCATCGATCAGGTGATGGGTCTGTTCGGTCAAGGGGCAGTGCAGGCTGATGATGTGCGACTGGCGCAGCAGCGTTGGCAGGGTGACGTAACGCGCGCCCAGGGCCAGCACGGCGGGGTTGGGGGAGGGGTCGTGCGCCAGCAGCTGGCAACCGAACCCGGCCATGATCCGGGCGAAGGCTTCGCCGATCTGGCCTGTGCCGACGATGCCCACTGTCTTGCCGTGCAGGTCGAACCCGGTCAGCCCGTGCAGGGTGAAGTCACCATCACGGGTGCGGTTATAGGCCCGGTGCAGGTGGCGGTTGAGCGCCAGCACCAGGGCGACGGCATGTTCGGCCACGGCGTGCGGGGAATAGGCCGGTACGCGCGTCACCACCAGGCCGAGGCGCGCAGCGGCTGCCAGGTCGACATGGTTGTAGCCGGCCGACCGCAGGGCGATCAGGCGCGTCCCACCGGCGGCCAGGCGTTCGAGCACGGGCGCATCCAGCTGGTCGTTGATGAAGGCGCAGACCACATCGAACCCCTGGGCCAGCACCGCGGTATCGAACGTCAGGCGCGCGGGCTGATGGTGCAGGACGAGCGCCTGATCAGCGGCGGCGCGATCGAAGCTGTGCTGGTCGTAGTGCTGGCTGCTGAACACGAGAACGCGCATGGCCGTCTTCCACTCGAAGAAAGCCCAAGTGTAGCCAGGCGCCCGACACCTGCATTGACCTGTGTCGGCACCTGGCCCAGGACGCGTCAGGCGTTCGACCTGGCCTGCTGCGCCAGACGGGTGATGGCGCGGTCGAGTTCGTCCAGGGCCTGGGGCGCCTCGACATGGTCCTGCTTGAGCAAGGTCTCGCTGTGCTGGCAGGCCGCGCGCAACTGGGGCACGCCACAGTAGCGCGTGGCGCCGTTGAGTCGGTGCACCTGGGCGATCAACGTATCGCGGTCGTCGGCAGCGCGCGCCGCGCGGATGGCTTCCCGGTCGCTGTCGAGCGAAGCCAGCAGCATCGCCAGCATGTCCGCGGCCAGGTCCGGCTTGCCGGCGGCCAGGCGCAAGCCTTCCTCGGCGTCCAGCACCTTGAGTTCGTGACGGTGCGCGAAGCGTTCGGGGCGTGACAGCGAATCGGAGGTGTCCAGGCTCAGCCCGGTCCACTTCAGGACCACCTGGGCCAGCTGGCGCTCGCTGATGGGCTTGGTCAGGTAGTCGTCCATCCCGCCCAGCAGCAACGCACGCTTTTCATTGGCCATGGCATGGGCGGTCAGCGCGACGATCGGCAGGCGTGCGGTCTCGCGGCCCGACTCCCACTGGCGAATCCGTTGTGTACAGGTGGGGCCGTCCATGCCAGGCATCTGCACGTCCATCAGCACCAGGTCGAAGGGGCGATCGCGCACCGCATCGATCGCCGCCTGGCCGTTGTCCACCGCCGTGACCTCGGCGCCCATGTCTTCGAGCAAGGTCTGGACCAGCAGCAGGTTGGCCGGGTTGTCGTCCACGCACAGCAGGCGCGGTGCGCGCATGTCGCTGCCCGCAGGCTCGCGGGTGAGGCGGCGGGGCTGCACCAGTTCCAGCAAGGTACGCCGCAACTTGCGGGTGCAGGTCGGCTTGGCCAGCAGTTGAGTCTGCCCATCGCTCAGGTAGGCGTGGTACTGGGCCTGCTGAGTCGTGGGGCAGAGCACCACGCACTGGCATCCCAGGTGCTCGAGTTGGTGCGCAAGCTCGCCCAGCTGGGTGGGCGAAAGCACCCCCAGGTGCACGCCCAGGACCGCGAAGTCGAACGGCCGACCCGCCTGGGCGGAGGCCTGGACGGCCTCGAGCAGGGTGTCGAAAGAAGCGAAGACAGTACCGTCGAGCCCGCAATCGGCGACCTGGTGCTCCAGGGCCTGGCAGGCCAGGGCATGAGGGTCGGCAAGGGCGACGCGACGGCCGACCAGGGCCGAGGGTGGCGAGGTTTCCACATCGTCGTGGGCCTTGGGCAGGCTCAGGGTGATCCAGAACTGCGAGCCCTCGCCCGGTGTGCTGTCGACGCCGATCTCGCCGCCCATCTGCTCGATCAGGCGCTTGGAGATCACCAGCCCCAGGCCGGTTCCGCCGGTCTGGCGCGACAGCGAGTTGTCGGCCTGGCTGAACGCCTGGAACAGGGCACGCACATCGTCCGGCGACAGGCCGATGCCGGTGTCCTGCACACTGATGCGCAACTGCGCCTGGTCCTTGTGCTCGTCCTCCAGCATGGCCCGCACGACGATGGTGCCCTCGTGGGTGAACTTGATGGCATTGCTGACCAGGTTGGTGACGATCTGCCGCAGGCGCAGCGGGTCGCCGATCAGCGACAGCGGCGTGTCGCGGTAGATCAGGCTGACCAGCTCCAGCTGCTTGGCATGGGCCGTGGGGGCCATGATGGTCAAGGTGTCCTGCAGCACGTCGCGCAGGTTGAACGGCACGCTGTCGAGCACCAGCTTGCCGGCTTCGATCTTGGAGAAGTCCAGGACCTCGTTGATGATGCCCAGCAGGTTGTCGGCCGAGTTCTCGATGGTGTTCAGGTAGTCGAGCTGGCGCGGCGCCAGCTCGCTCTTCTGCAACAGGTGCGTGAACCCCAGGATGCCATTGAGCGGCGTGCGGATCTCATGGCTCATGTTGGTCAGGAATTCGGACTTGATGCGGCTGGCCTCGAGCGCCTCTTTGCGTGCCATGTCCAGCTCGATGTTCTGGATCTCGATGGTCTCCAGGTTCTGGCGCACGTCTTCGGTGGCCTGGTCGATGCTGTGCTGCAGCTCCTCGCGAGCGATGTGCAGCGTCTCGGCCATGCGGTTGATGCCGGAGGCCAGCTCGTCCAGCTCGCGGCTGCCCAGCGCGGGCAAGCGCTCGTCGAGGTGACCGTCCTTGAGCTGGCCCACGGCATGCTTGATCTGGCTGATCGGCGTATTGATCGCTCGGCCCATGCGCAAGGCCAGCAGGACGGTGAAGGCCAGGCAGGCGAGGATCAGCAGCACGCTGGCGAACCCGTTGCGGTAACCCCGCAGCAAGGTGTTGCCATGGGACAGCTCGATCTCGACCCAGCCCAGCAGCCGCTCCGATTCGGCGGGCACGGCGTGGGTCGCCAGGTCGCGGTGGTGGCCCAGCACGGGCAGCAGGTAGCGGGTGGCATCGTTGCCCGTGCGTTGCAGCAGGCGCCTGCCGGTGCCGGAGTCGCTGGGCGAGGGGTTGAGCATGCTCGGCCCGGCATGGGCCAGGCGCTTCCTGTCGGCGTCCAGGAAGGTCACGGCGCGCACGTCTTCCTGCTCCAGGGATTCGGCGGCGATGCGTTCGAGTTGGGCCGTGGCGCCCTGGGCCAGGGCGGGGGCGGCCAGGGGCGCCAGGTGCTCGGCCAGCATCTGGCCACGCTGCAGTAGCTGCGTGCGCAATTCGTTCTGCTGCAACCAGGTGAAGTAACTGCCCAGTACCACCGCCATCAGGCCGGCAGGCACCAGTGCCAGCAGCAGCACCCGGCTCCTGATTCCCAGTCGATCGAACACGACGTACTCCTGTTTCGTGGCTGTCTTGTTGTGATGCAGGCGAACCCAGCCCCCGCACGTTACTCCGCCCGTGACGCCAATGCACTCCCTAGATCGACACCCCGCGCCAGCGCCTTAGAACCCCTGGCTATGACGTCCATCGATTGCGTGATATGGCCTGTGCGGGTTTGTCGGTATGATGGGCGCCCTTGTCGTCCCGATTGCGAACTACGCCATGACCCTGCAGTTTCCAACCATCGCCGACTGCGTCGGCAACACGCCGCTGGTGCGCCTGCAACGCCTTGCCGGGGAAACCAGCAATACCTTGCTGCTCAAGCTCGAAGGCAACAACCCGGCCGGTTCGGTGAAGGACCGTCCAGCGCTGTCGATGATCACCCGTGCCGAGCTGCGCGGCCAGATCACGCCGGGCGACACGCTCATCGAGGCGACCTCCGGCAACACCGGCATCGCCCTGGCCATGGCGGCGGCGATCAAGGGCTACAAGATGATCCTGATCATGCCCGACAACTCCACCGCCGAGCGCAAGGCGGCCATGGCCGCCTACGGCGCCGAGCTGATCGTGGTGAGCAAGGACGAGGGCATGGAAGGCGCGCGCGACCTGGCCGAGCGGCTGCAGGCCGAAGGCCGTGGTCTGGTGCTGGACCAGTTCGGCAACGGCGACAACCCCGAGGCGCATTACGCCAGCACCGGGCCGGAAATCTGGCAGCAGACCCAGGGCCAGGTCACCCACTTCATCAGTTCCATGGGCACGACCGGCACCATCATGGGCTGCTCGCGCTACCTCAAGGAACAGAATCCGGCGGTGCAGGTGGTTGGCCTGCAACCCATGGAAGGCGCGGCCATCCCGGGTATCCGGCGCTGGCCGGAGGCCTACCTGCCGAAGATCTTCGATGCCACGCGCATCGACCGCGTGGTCGACATGTCCCAGGACGAAGCCGAGGTCACCATGCGCCGGCTTGCCCGAGAAGAGGGCATTTTCTGTGGCGTGTCGTCCGGTGGTGCGGTGGCGGCCATGCTGCGCCTGTCCCGCGAAGTCGAGAACGCGGTGATGGTGGCGATCATCTGCGACCGCGGCGATCGCTACCTGTCCACCGGCCTGTTCGACGCACCCTGATGTCCAGACATAAACGCAATGGCGGGCTGCGCTTCCAGCCGGCCGGTGGCGAGCGCGCCACTCAGGTGCCCGTGGGCAAGAAGCAACGCCTGGTCATCGAACGCCTGGCCGGTGACGGCCGTGGCATCGCCTTCGAGGACGGCCGCACCTGGTTCGTCAGTGGCGCGCTGGCGGGCGAAACCGTCGAGGCCCGGGTGCTTGCCGCCCGTGGCAAGGTGGTCGAGGCGCGCCTGGAGCGGGTCCAGCAGGCCAGCGCCGAGCGACGTGCAGCGCCTTGCCGGCACTATGACCGCTGCGGCGGGTGCAACCTTCAGCACCTGCCCCACGCCGACCAGCTGGCGCTCAAGCAGCGCACCCTGGCCGAGCAGCTGCAGCGGGTCGCTGGCGTGGCGCCGGAGCACTGGGCCGCGCCGTTGAGCGGGCCGGAGTTCGGCTACCGCCGCCGTGCCCGGGTCGCCGTGCGCTGGGATCCGAAACGTCGGGAACTCGACGTGGGCTTCCGGGCCGAAGCCAGCCAGGACATCGTCGCCATCGAAGACTGCCCGGTGCTGGTACAGCCCTTGCAGACGATCCTGCGGCACCTGCCGACGGTGCTGCGCAGCTTCGACAAACCCCAGGTACTGGGCCATGTCGAACTGTTCAGCGCCACGGCCGAGGCCGTGCTGGTGCGGCATGTCGCGCCCCTGGCCGACCAGGACCTGGCCCGCCTGCGTGCGTTCTGCCAGCAGAGCGACGCCCAGTTGTGGTTGCAGGGGGAGGGCGAACCGACACCGGACCAGCCGGGGCAGACCTTGGGCTTCGAGCTGACGCCGTGGGACCTGACCCTGGCCTGGCGGCCTGGAGACTTCGTCCAGGTCAATGCCGCCGTCAACCTGGCGATGATCGAGCAGGCCCTGGCCTGGCTCGCACCCCAGGCCGACGAGCGTGTGCTTGACCTGTTCTGCGGCCTGGGCAACTTCGCCCTGCCGCTGGCCCGCTCGGCGGGTGAAGTGGTGGCGGTCGAAGGCGTGCAGGCCATGGTCGAGCGCGCGGCGGCCAATGCGCAGGCCAACGGTCTCGTCAACGCCAGCTTCCATCAGGCTGACTTGTCGCAGCCCTTGGGCGATGCTGCCTGGGCCGCCAACGGATTTTCTGCGGTACTCTTGGACCCCCCTCGGGACGGTGCCCAGGAAGTGGTGAAAAATATTGTGCGCCTGGGCGCCCGTCGACTGGTCTACGTCTCCTGCAACCCAGCTACGCTGGCAAGAGATACCCAGACCTTGGTGGCCCAGGGGTACCGGTTAAAGAGAGCCGGGATTCTCGACATGTTTCCTCAGACGGCGCATGTCGAAGCCATGGCGTTATTCGAAGTGGGCTAGCCAGGCTGGCCCCTTGGTGCGACGTCCACGGACGGGAGGTCGCACGGTGATTGCCAGCGTGTCCTGCGAGACGCGCTGTATGGAAAGGTAGAACAAAGATGGTACAGGTGAGAGTGCACCAGCCGGTCAATACCGACGGCAGTATCAATCTCGATGCATGGCTCGACCATGTGGTGAGCGTCGATTCGGCGCTCGATCGTGCGGCCCTCAAGGAGGCTTGCGATTTCGCCCAGGACGTCGAGAAGAACGGCAACCCGGCCAAGCATTCCTGGGCCGACGGCACCTCCAGCTTCCAGGCGGGCCTGGAGATCGCCGAGATCCTCGCCGACCTCAAGCTCGATCAGGACTCGCTGGTCGCAGCGGTGGTCTACCGCGCCGTGCGCGAAGGCAAGGCGACCCTGGCCGAGGTCGGCGAGCGCTTCGGCCCGGTGGTGGCCAAGCTGATCGACGGCGTGCTGCGCATGGCCGCCATCAGCGCCAGCCTCAACCCCCGCCAGTCGCTGGTGCTCGGTTCCCAGGCGCAGGTCGAGAACCTGCGCAAGATGCTCGTGGCCATGGTCGATGACGTGCGCGTGGCGCTGATCAAGCTGGCCGAACGGACCTGCGCCATCCGTGCGGTCAAGGTCGCCGACGACGACAAGCGCCTGCGCGTGGCCCGCGAGGTCTTCGACATCTATGCGCCTCTGGCCCACCGGCTGGGCATTGGTCATATCAAGTGGGAGCTGGAGGACCTGTCCTTCCGCTACCTCGAGCCCGAGCAGTACAAGCAGATCGCCAAGCTGTTGCACGAGCGCCGGCTGGACCGCGAGCGTTTCATCAATGACGTGATGAACCAGTTGCAGAACGAGCTGCTGGCCACCGGCGTCAATGCCGACATCAGCGGCCGCGCGAAACACATCTATTCGATCTGGCGCAAGATGAAGCGCAAAGGGCTGGAATTCAGCCAGATCTACGACGTGCGCGCCGTGCGCGTGCTGGTGCCCGAAGTACGCGACTGCTACACCGCGCTGGGCATCGTGCACACCTTGTGGCGGCACATCCCCAAGGAATTCGACGACTACATCGCCAACCCCAAGGAAAACGGCTACCGCTCGCTGCACACGGCGGTGATCGGTCCCGAGGGCAAGGTGCTGGAAGTGCAGATCCGCACCCACGGCATGCACGAGGAAGCCGAGCTGGGTGTCTGCGCCCACTGGCGCTACAAGGGCACCGACGTCAAGCCCAGCTCCAATCACTACGAAGAGAAGATCTCCTGGCTGCGCCAGGTGCTCGAGTGGCACGAGGAGCTGGGCGACATCGGCGGCCTGGCCGACCAGTTGCGCGTCGACATCGAGCCGGACCGGGTCTACGTCTTCACCCCCGACGGCCATGCCATCGACCTGCCCAAGGGCGCCACGCCGCTGGACTTCGCCTACCGCGTGCACACCGAGATCGGCCACAACTGCCGGGGCGCCAAGATCAACGGGCGCATCGTGCCGCTGAACTACAGCCTGCAGACCGGCGAGCAGGTGGAGATCATCACCAGCAAGCACGGCAACCCGAGCCGCGACTGGCTGAACTCCAACCTCGGCTACGTCACCACCTCGCGTGCCCGGGCCAAGATCGTGCACTGGTTCAAGCTGCAGGCCCGCGATCAGAACGTCGCTGCCGGCAAGAGTCTGTTCGAGCGTGAGCTGAGCCGACTGGGCCTGCCGCAGGTGGACTTCGAGAAGTTGGCCGAAAAAGCCAACGTCAAGACCGCCGAGGACATGTTCGCGGCGCTCGGGGCCGGCGACCTGCGCCTGGCGCAGATGGTCAATGCCGCCCAGCAACTGCTCGAGCCCGACCGCAACGAGCAGATCGAGCTGATCGCGCGCAAGCCCACCAGCCCGCGCAACGGCAAGCGTGGCGACATCCAGATCCAGGGCGTGGGCAACCTGCTGACGCAGATCGCCGGTTGCTGCCAGCCGTTGCCCGGCGATCCCATCGTCGGCTACATCACCCAGGGCCGCGGCGTGACCATCCATCGCCAGGACTGCGCCTCGGTGCTGCAGCTGGGTGGCCGTGAACCGGAACGCATGATCCAGGTGAACTGGGGCCCGGTGCCGGTCCAGACTTACCCGGTGGACATCATCGTCCGCGCCTACGACCGTCCGGGGCTGCTGCGCGACGTCTCGCAGGTGCTGCTCAACGAGCGGATCAACGTGCTGGCGGTCAACACCCGCTCCAACAAGGAAGACAACAGCGCGCTGATGTCGTTGACCATCGAGATTCCGGGGATCGACGCCCTGGGCCGGCTGCTGGGCAGGATTTCCCAGTTGCCCAACATCATCGAGACCCGACGCAACCGCACGCCTTGACCCTCGCGATCGCCCGACGGCACTGCCTGCCCAGGCAGTGCCGTCGGGCGATGAAGGACACACGTATGACCTACACGCTAGACGACCTGCTCGCCCTGATGGCGCGCCTGCGCCATCCGCAACACGGGTGCCCCTGGGACCTGAAGCAGGATTACGCCAGTATCGTGAAGCACACCCTCGAGGAAGCCTACGAGGTCGCCGACACCATCGAGCGGGGCGATTTCGCGCACCTGCAAGGTGAGCTGGGCGATCTGCTGTTCCAGGTGGTCTACTACAGCCAGCTGGCTCGCGAGGAAGGGCGCTTCGCCTTCGCCGAGGTGGTCGATGGCATCACCCGCAAGCTGATCCGCCGTCATCCCCATGTCTTTCCCACCGGCGACCTGCATGCCCCTCTGGACACCCCGCGCCTGAGCGAAGACCAGGTCAAGGCACGCTGGGAGGCGATCAAGGCCGAGGAACGTGCCGAGCAGGGCGTGCCTGAGCAATTGTCGTTGCTCGACGACGTGCCCGCCGCCTTGCCGACGCTGTCGCGGGCGACCAAGCTGCAAAAGCGCGCTGCCCAGGTCGGCTTTGACTGGCCTGACGCACTGCCGGTGCTCGACAAGGTGCGCGAGGAGCTCGACGAAGTCCTGCAGGCCATGGCCGAGGGCGACGCCGACGCGATCGAGGATGAGCTGGGCGACCTGCTGTTCGCCACGGCCAACCTGGCCCGTCACCTGAAGCAGGACCCCGAAAATGCCCTGCGCCGCGCCAACCGCAAGTTCGAGCGGCGTTTCCGATTCATCGAACAGGCATTGCGCGACAGCGCCCGTCCGTTCGAAGATTGCACCCTCGACGAGCTGGACGCCCTGTGGGGCGAAGCCAAGCGTCAGGAAAAGAACCTGCCCAGCTGCGGCTGAGCCGATGCATAAGTGAGTGAACACATGAGTCTTTCCCTTCGCGACCAGTTGCTCAAGGCCGGTCTGGTCAACCAGAAGCAGGTCAAGCAGGTCAACAAAACCGAGAAGAAGCAGAAACGCCTGGAGCAGAAAGGCCAGGTCGAGGTCGACGACACCCAGCAGCGCCTGGCCAAAGAGGCCATGGCCGAAAAGGTCAAGCGCGACAACGAGCTGAACCGACAGCAGCAGGAAAAGGCCGAGCAGAAGGCCCGTGCCGCCCAGGTCAAGCAGTTGATCGAAGCGACCCGTCTGCCGAAGCTGACGACGGAAGATTATTTCAACTTCGTCGACGACAAGAAGGTCAAGCGGATCGCCGTCAATGCCCTGATGCGCAGCAAGCTGAGCAACGGCGCCCTGGCGATCGTTTCACATGGGGGAGGGTACGAGGTGATTCCGCGCGAGGCCGCGCTGAAGATCCAGGAGCGCGATGCGCACCGCATCCTGCTGCTCAATACCCATGTGGAAGAAGCGGACGAGGACGATCCGTACGCGGCCTACAAGATCCCGGACGACCTGATGTGGTAACCACCGCTCGTTGATTCGCCCGGCGGCGCCGAGGGCCGTGAACGACGGCCCTCAGGCATCCTCAGCCGTGCTGCAACCGCCCCTCGTGTTCCAGCCCTTCGAGTTCCTGCCGGTAGGCATTGGCGTCTTGCTCGGTGTGGAACATGCCGACCAGCAAGCCCTGCTGGTGCACGTCCCAGATCCGCACACCGGCGGCCAGACCTTCGTGGGACAGTTTCGATTCGTCGCGTTCGGTCACTTGAACAGTCATCGTCAAACTCCACTTTCAGTAGGCTGCGACACCATGTCGCATGCCTCTGTTATAGGGTTCGATAGCCGCCTAAGTAAATAAAACGACGGTGAAACATGTTTCATGCAGCTCCCGGAGAGGACAGGTTGTCCACGGTGTCGTCAGCTTCCATGAGCCCGATGAAGTCATCAACGCCTGGACTGGCCCGAGGGGGGAGATTCTATGGTTTTGCCACGTGCCAATGTGGGCCCTGGCGGGCCCAATCGCGGCACTGGGGCCGCTCCTACACCCGTAGCCCCACCGCGGGGTTGCAGGCTATCGCGGTCACCTGTGGGAGCGGCCCCAGTGCCGCGATTGGGCCCGCCAGGGCCCACATTAGCACTTGGTAGAAACCATAGAATCTCCTACACCCCTAGCCATACCGCAGCATTGCAGGTTATCGCGGGACCCTGTGGGAGCTGGCTTGCCAGCGATAGCGTCGGCTCAGCCAACGCCGATCCGACAGTCACCTTGCCCGCACAAACAAAAAATCCCGGCCCATGCCTCAGCACGAACCGGGATGCTCGATCAGTCGATCACCAGAGCGTTGTCACACCCCGATCACCTCAACTGCCCTTGACCGCCTTGCCGTCCACCGTGCCATCCTGCAGCACGATCACGTATTCCTTGCCATCGGTCTCCACTTGGCGCAACTGCACCAGCAGGTAGTCCCAATCCTTGGCGAACCACAACTCGGTCACCCGCTTGCTCTGGCTCGGATCGCGCACACGCTCGACCTTGACCGCCTCGACCTGACCGGTCTTGGTGGTGACTTTCTCGGTGCCCAGCACGCGGAAGTCGTAGGTGTCGATCTCGTCACCGTCGACCACCTGGTAGGTCATGCTCTTCTTGCCGGCCGCCACGTCATGCTGCAACGCCAGCTGGTAGGACGACTTGTCCAGCACGCCCCGGTTCAGCGGCAGGCTCACCGCATCGCCACGGTCGCTGCCGGTGATCTTCTTGGCCGACCAGTCGAAGGTCAGGTCGACTTTCTTGGCCTTGCCCAGGCCGCCCCGTTCGAAGTGGTACTTCTGCGGCAGCAGAAGGTCCTTGTCCATCCGCACGGTGCTTTGCTCGGTCAGGCTGGCGATCATCATCGATGCCTTGAAGTCGAGCGACCAGTTGCCGTCGGCGCCTTTGGTCAGGCTGCGTTCGGCGGTACCGCTCATGGGCAGTTGCTTCCAGTCGGCCGTGTAGCTGGCCGAGAACGGCTTCAGTTCAGCCGCGTGCAAGGGCAGGGCAAGCACGGCAAGAGCCAGGAAAAGGGCACGACGCATATGTTCTCCTAGGATCGGATCAGGTGACCGCAGGCAGGCAGCGGTTGGGCATCCAGTAAGGCACCCTCTGCGCCCAGACGCAAGCGTCCTTCGGCAAACCAGCGTACCGCCAGCGGGTAGATCTGGTGTTCGTGGTGGTGCACGCGCTGGGCGAGCGACTCGACGGTATCGTCCGGCTCGACCGGCAGCACAGCCTGTACGACCAAGGGGCCGCCATCGAGTTCCTCGGTCACGAAGTGCACGCTGCAGCCATGCTCGGCATCCCCGGCCTCCAGCGCACGGCGATGCGTGTGCAGGCCCTTGTACTTCGGAAGCAGGGACGGGTGGATGTTCAGCAGGCGGCCCTGGTAGTGCCGGACGAAGCCGGCACTGAGGATGCGCATGAAGCCTGCCAGCACCACCAGGTCCGGCGAGAACCCGTCGATCAGCTCGGCCAGGGCGGCGTCGAAGGCTTCGCGACCTTCGAAACCGGGGTGTTCGAGCACGGCAGTGGGGATCCCGGCCGCCTGGGCGCGCTGCAGGCCATAGGCATCGGCGCGGTTGGCGATCACCGCGCAGATCCGGGCCGGGCCCGGTGCTGCGCGCGTGCTGTCGATCAGGGCTTGCAGGTTGCTGCCGCTACCGGACAGCAGGACCACGACATTGCAGGACTCGCTCGGCATCAGTGTGCCTTGAGGTTCTGCAGCTCGACCTGGGCGGCACCGGCCGGTGCCTGGGCGATGTGACCGATGACCCACGGCTGCTCGCCGGCTTCGGTGAGCACGTTCAGGGCGCTGTCCACCTGGTCCTGGGCCACGCAGATGACCATGCCGACGCCGCAGTTGAGCACGCGGTGCATCTCGTGCTCGTCGACGTTGCCTTTCTGCTGCAGGAAGTCGAACACCGCCGGACGCTGCCAGCTGGCCACATCGACCACCGCCTGAGCGCCTTCGGGCAGCACGCGCGGGATGTTGTCCAGCAGGCCGCCACCGGTGATGTGGGCCATGGCCTTGACCGCGCCGGTGCGCTTGATCAGCTCCAGCAGTGGCTTGACGTAGATGCGCGTGGGCGCCATCAGCAGGTCGGCCAGAGGCGTGCCGTCGAGCTGGGTGCTGTCGATGTCGGTGCCGGAGACCTCGAGGATCTTGCGGATCAGCGAATAGCCATTGGAGTGCGGGCCGGAAGAGGGCAGGGCGATCAGCGCGTCACCCGTGGCGACCTTGGAGCCGTCGATGATCTCGGCCTTCTCCACCACGCCGACGCAGAAGCCGGCCAGGTCGTAGTCTTCGCCTTCGTACATGCCTGGCATCTCGGCGGTCTCGCCGCCTACCAGCGAGCAGCCGGCCAGCTCGCAACCTGCGCCGATGCCGGTGACCACGGTGGCCGCCACGTCGACGTTCAGCTTGCCGGTGGCGTAGTAGTCGAGGAAGAACAGCGGCTCGGCACCGCAGACCACCAGGTCGTTGACGCACATGGCGACCAGGTCCTGGCCGATGCTGTCATGCTTGTTCAGGTTCAGCGCCAGACGCAGCTTGGTGCCCACACCGTCGGTTCCCGAGACCAGCACCGGCTGCTTGTAGCCGGCCGGGATCTCGCAGAGGGCGCCGAAGCCGCCCAGGCCACCCATGACTTCAGGGCGCGCGGTGCGCTTGGCCACGCCCTTGATGCGTTCGACCAGTGCTTCGCCGGCGTCGATGTCTACACCGGCGTCCTTGTAGCTCAGGGAGGGTTGCTTGCTCATTGATCCAGGCCTTTAGAGGGAGGGATTCAGGGGAAACGACCGCGACGGCCACGGCCGGTCCTGAAGGACGGCGGGGCATGAACGCCAATGGTCTGCGAAGGCGCGCGATTTTATCAGGGTTGCCCGGCAGCGGCCATCCTCAAGCCGTCGGCCGGCAGGGCCGAACGACAAAAAGTGCCTGTGCGCGCGCCTGCTCTGGTTGTCGTGCCGATGCCTGTAATAAGGTAGGCGCCAGCCTCGTCCCGCCCAGGCCGACCTGGTTCGGCCCGGCAGGACAGTGCCCCATGTCATCAGGACAGGATTCATTCATGCGATTGTTCAACTACCTGCTCGCCGGCTGCCTCGTCACCGTTGGCGCCGTCGCGCAGGCCGCGTCCGTTCCCGGACTCTACCAGGTGCGCGAAGCCGTCGAAGGCCAAGGGCCCGAGGCACGCGCCGCCGCCACTGGCAAGGCCTTGCAGACCTTGGTGCTGCGCCTGACCGGCGACCCCAAGGCGGCCCAAGGCGCGGCCCTGGCCTCCTTGCGCAAGGACCCTCAGCGCATCATCAGCCAGTTCGGTTACGAGGCCGGGCCGCCGGAAACCCTGGTCGTCGACTTCGACCCCGGCAGCACCGAGCGCGCCTTGCATCAGGCAGGGCTGGCGCTCTGGGGCAGCAACCGACCATCGATCATTGGCTGGTGGCTCAACGAGACCGTCGAGGGCAGCCATCTGGTAGGCGATGGCCAGTCCGAAGCCGGCGTGCTGCGTCAGGCCGCGCAGCACCGCGGCTTGCCGCTGCGCCTGCCCCTGGCCGACCTGCAGGAGCAACTGGTCGCCGACGGCGCGCAGCTCGACAGCCAGGCGCCCGACGCGCTGCGAGACGCGTCGCAGCGCTATGCCACCGATGCCGTACTGGCCGTGCATGCACGCCAGGGCGAAGGGGGCTGGCAGGCGGGCTGGCAGCTGTGGCTCGGTGATACCCACGAACAGGGGCGGGCCGAGGGCGCCGACCCGGCCAGCCTGGCCGATGCGGTGATGCGGGCGGTCAGTCTGCGCCTGGCACCACGCTTCGTCACCCGCCCTGGCAGCGGCAGCGATCTGCAGATACAGGTCGAGGGCATGAACCTGCCCCGTTATGCCGAGCTGGGTCGGACGCTCGAGCCCTATGGCGCGCAGTTGCATCAGGTGGACGGCGACACGCTGACCTATGCCGTGACCGGCAACCGCGAACAGCTGCGTGCGCAATTGGGGCTGGCCAAGCTGCACGAGCTGCCGGCAGCGCCTGCCCTCGTACCGGCACCGGTGCCCCCGGCAGACGGCAGCGAGGCCAAGGCCGCGACACCACCGGCCGAGTCGTTCGAGGGCTTGCGCTTCGGTTGGTGAGCGTCGCTTTTCAGGAGGGCGGCATAGAATCTGTCGCCCTCCTTAATAGAAGGTCAAGAAGCGCCCACTGTTCGACACCCGCCCTCGATCCGTCCCGCAAGCCGTTGATTTCCCTCGCCCTTGGTGCGTCGCCGATTGTGCGCTCGGCATTGCGGGTATAGACTTCGCGCACCGTTCTCCAAAGGCCCCCCGTGGTCCTCGCGACCGTCAGCCAGCATGAAACCGATCCAGTTGCCCCTGGGTGTGCGCTTGCGCGACGACGCCACCTTCATCAACTACTACCCGGGCGCCAACGCCGCGGCGCTGGGCTATGTCGAACGGTTATGCGAAGCCGACGCCGGCTGGACCGAAAGCCTCATCTACCTGTGGGGCAAGCAGGGCGTCGGGCGTACCCATCTGCTACAGGCCGCCACCCACCGTTTCCAGCAACTGGGCGAGCCGGCCGTCTACCTGCCTCTGGCGCAACTGCTCGACCGCGGCGTGGAACTGCTCGATCACCTGGAGCAGTACGAACTGGTCTGCATCGACGACCTGCACGTGATCGCCGGCAAGGCCGACTGGGAAGAGGCCATGTTCCACCTGTTCAATCGCCTGCGCGACAGTGGTCGACGTCTGCTGCTGGCTGCGGCCAGCTCTCCACGCGAGCTGCCGATTCGTCTGCCCGACCTCAAGTCGCGGCTGACCTTGGCGCTGATTTTCCAGATGCGAGGGTTGAGCGATGAAGACAAGTTGCGTGCGCTGCAACTGCGGGCGTCGCGTCGCGGCCTGCAGATGACCGACGAGGTGGGCCATTTCATCCTGACCCGGGGCACGCGCAGCATGGCTGCCTTGTTCGACCTGCTCGAGCGTCTCGACCAGGCTTCGCTGCAGGCGCAGCGCAAATTGACCATTCCTTTTCTCAAGGAAACGCTGGGTTGGTAAGCATCAACCGATCTATGCGAAACCCTTCGAACGCGTCGAAACGCAAAAGTCACATTTTTTTCGATAAAATTTGCAAATAGATTTAGCGGAAGGCATAGTGCCAACCTTCCCAACAATCAGTCACGGTCGTGCCCATGCTGTCTCGCTTCGCACCCCTCGTGCCACTTGCACTGGTGACCCTGCTTTTTGGCTGCGCCGCTCAAGGCCCTGTTTCCCAGCCTCAGGATCACGCCCCCGTCACCGCTCAGGTTCAACACAAGGCGCAAGCACCGGTCGCTTCGGTCTTCGACGCAGAACCTGCAGAAGACGAAGACACTCAGCCCTTCGCCCATGGCAGCCAGCCTTACCGCCTGCCGGTGCTGGCCGACAGCATCCTCGAACGTGGCAAAGAGCTGATCGGAACGCGCTACCGGTTCGGTGGCACCACGGAGAAATCCGGGTTCGATTGCAGCGGTTTCATCGGCTACCTGTTCCGTGAAGAAGCCGGCATGAACCTGCCACGCTCGACGCGCGAAATGATCAACGTCGACGCGCCGACCGTGTCGCGCAGCAAGCTCAAGCCAGGCGACCTGCTGTTCTTCAGCACCAACGGTCGCGGTCGCGTCAGCCACGCGGGCATCTACCTCGGCGACAACCAGTTCATCCACTCCAGCAGCCGCCGCAGCGGTGGCGTGCGCATCGACAGCCTGGGCGATCGCTACTGGAGCAAGACCTTCATGGAAGCCAAGCGCGCCTTGGCCATGGCACCGACCACGATCGCGCGCAACTGACGCAAGGCGGCGTGGTCCAACACGGCGGCTCAGCTGAAAAGCGAGCCGCCGTGCGTATTTACAGAAAGCGTCTAATCTAATTTCTCAACTCTTTTCGGCAATTGCCCGAACGACTCAGACAGGAAGCTCTGGCTCATGGCGATGTTGGCGCGCTTCGCATTTCTCTCCCTGGCAGCCCTGTTGACTGCCTGTTCCAGTCAGGCGCCTGCCCCGGCACCGGTCGTGCCCAAGCAGCGACCTCTGGTGATCAACCATCAACCCTCGTTCTCGCCAGTCGCCGAAGACGTGCTGTTTCGCGCCATCGGTCTGGTCGGTACCCCGTACCGCTGGGGTGGCAACACGCCGGATTCCGGGTTCGATTGCAGCGGCTTGATCAAGTACGTGTACCAGGATGCGGCAGGCATCCGCCTGCCGCGCTCCACCCGCGAGATGATCGTCATGCGCGCGCCCAACGTCGACATCAATGCCTTGCAGTCAGGCGACGTGGTGTTCTTCGCCACCGGCGGCGGTTCGCAGGTCAGCCATGCAGGGATCTATGTCGGAGAGGGGCGCTTCGTCCACGCCCCGTCCACGGGCGGCACCGTGCGCCTGGACCATCTGTCGAACAGTTACTGGCACAAGGCCTATTTACAGGCCAAGCGCATCATCCCGGCGGGGCACCTGGCACAGAACCCGTGACACGGGCTTGTGGACTGGTGGGCCCTGCAAGCCTAATCACGGTCGCCACACCTGTTGTTACGCCGCTGTGGTAAAGGCGATCACGGTACTGTGGGAGCGGGCTTGCCCGCGATGCAGGCTGTGACGGATCGGACGCTATCGCGGGCAAGCCCGCTCCCACAAGCTGCTTGCGCAGCCCTGTCTATATTGACCACTACAAAGGTCTGGGTGGGAGCTGGCTTGCCAGCGATAGGGCCCTGCCAGACGCCGCATGCGGTCGAACATGTACCGAGTAGAAAAGAAGGTTGCTCCCACAAGCTGCTTGCACAGCCCTGCCGACATTGACGGCTGCGGAGGTCTGGGTGGGAGCTGGCTTGCCAGCGATAGGGCCCTGCCAGACGCCGCATGCGGTCGAACATGTACCGAGTAGAAAAGAAGGTTGCTCCCATAAGCTGCTTGCGCAGCCCTGCCGACATTGACGGCTGCGGAGGTCTGGGTGGGAGCTGGCTTGCCAGCGATAGGGCACTGCCAGGCGCCCCATGCGGTCGTGCATGTACCGAGTGGAAAAGACGGTTGCCCTCCATGCCCGTGACAGCCTGTCTTACTGTGGCGTAGTCATGAGTGAGCGACCCTGGAGATCGCTCAGCAGGGAAGCCTTGAATCCTGCCAGCCATCGCTCTGCTCGCTGCACGACCGCGCAGCCCCAGCCTCTCAAGGCGTCTTGCTGACCCGCCAGATTACATTCCCCACATCATCGGCCACCAGCACACCACCGCGCGCATCAGTGACCACGCCCACGGGGCGCCCCATCGCCTCTTCCTTCTCATTGAGAAAACCACTCAGCAGGTCGACCGGCTGACCCTGCGGAGCACCATGGGCATCGAAGGGCACGAACACCACCTTGTAGCCGCTATGGGGCTTGCGGTTCCAGGACCCATGCTGGCCAATGAGCGCGCCACGTTCGAACGGCGCCGGCAAGGCCCCTGGCTGAATGAAGGTCAGCCCGAGAGAAGCCGTGTGCGGACCCAGGGCATAATCCGGGACGATCGCCTGCGCTACCCGGTCCGGCGCCTGAGGCTTCACCCGCGCATCCACGTGTTGGCCATAATAGCTGTAGGGCCAGCCATAGAAGCCGCCGCGCTTGACCGAGGTCATGTAGTCCGGCACCAGGTCGCTGCCGATCTCGTCGCGTTCATTGACCACCGTCCACAGCGCACCGCTGCTCGGTTCCCAGGCCATCCCGTTAGGGTTGCGCAGGCCCGAGGCGAACAGCTGCCGCTGGCCGGTGGCACGGTCGACTTCCCAGATCGCCGCGCGGCCCTGCTCCTGCTCCAGCCCATTCTCGCCAACGTTGCTGTTGGAGCCGACGGTCACGTAGAGGGTCTTGCCGTCCGGGCTGGCGATGACGTTCTTGGTCCAGTGGTGGTTGAGCGTCCCGGCGGGAAGGTCGGTCACGGTGGTCGCTTCGCCCGTGAGCTGCATGGCGCCGGGGGAGTAGTGATAGCGCAGCAGCTTGTCGGTATCGGCGACGTAGAAATCGTTGCCCACCAGCGCCATGCCGAAGGGCGAGTTCAGCCCTTCCAGGAAGGTCGCGCGCATCTCGGCCACGCCATCCTTGTTCTGGTCGCGCAGCAGGGTGATCCGGTTGGCGCTGGGCACGCCAGCACCGGCCCGCTTCATGACCTTTTCCATCACCCAGCCGCGCAGGCCACGGGTGTCGTCCGGTTTGGGCGGCGCATTGGTTTCGGCCACCAGCACGTCGCCGTTGGGCAGCACGTACAGCCAGCGCGGATGGTCCAGGCCGGTGGCGAAGGCCGTGACCTGGGTACCGGGCGCCGCGTGCGGGGTACGGCCCCGTGGCCAGCCGACGGCGGGCGCGATGTTCACGGTCGGAATCAGGCGTTTGTCCGGCTCGGGCAGGCGCGGCGTGGGCCCGGTCCCGTCGCTGACGCTCAGCCGCGCCGCTTCGCCGCAGCCCCCCAGACCGACCATCAGCACCAGCATGCCTGCAACCCGTACCTTGCCCATGTCCGTTTCCTCGACCAATGGTTCGCTTGAGGTGAGAAGCGCAACCGCGCCAGGAGGTTCCCCGCAACAGCACCTGCGGTCGTGTCGGGCCTGGGGTTCGATTGACGCTCCGCCGGCAACCCTCTACCCTTCGCGCTTCGTTTCAGGTGCCCCGCCAGCCATCGCTGGGCAGGGTGAAACTGGGAAGCCGGTGGGCGCTGTCGTGGCGCGAGTCCGGCGCTGCCCCCGCAACGGTAAGCGAGTCGAGATCAGGCAAGGCCACTGGGCATTCACCCGGGAAGGCGCCTGAGGGCCCATCGGGCCGCGCGCGAGCCCGGAGACCGGCCTGTCACTGCCAAACGGCATCACGGAGGGTGATGCGCGGAGCCCTGCGAGCCTGTCGCAGCCCCTGCGCGCCCCCGTGAGTCTGTCATTCATCTGTCGCCTGGCGTTCGCCAGACCCCTGTCGCCCGGCGACGGGCCGGCAGCTTGCGGAGAACCTCGATGAACCCATCCCCCGACGACCGTGATCAACGTCACCTGGCGCGCATGCAGCGCAAGAAGGCGATCATCGACGAGCGCATCGCCAACTCGCCCAACCAGTGCGGCCTGCTGCTGGTCCTGAGCGGCAACGGCAAGGGCAAGAGCAGCTCGGCGTTCGGCATGCTCGCCCGGGCCATGGGGCATGGCATGCGCTGCGGCGTGGTGCAGTTCATCAAGGGGCGCCAGAGCACCGGCGAGGAGCTGTTCTTCCGGCGCTTCCCGGAGGAGGTGCGCTACCACGTGATGGGCGAAGGCTTCACCTGGGAGACCCAGGACCGCCAGCGCGACATCGCCGCGGCCGAGGCGGCCTGGGCGGTCTCGCAGCAGATGCTGCAGGACCCGGACGTGCACTTCGTGGTGCTCGACGAGCTGAACATCGCGCTCAAGCACGGCTACCTGGACCTGGACCAGGTGCTGAGCGACCTGCAGGCGCGGCCACCCATGCAGCACGTGATCGTCACCGGGCGCGGCGCCAAGCCCGAGATGGTCGAGCTGGCCGACACGGTGACCGAGATGGGCATGGTCAAGCACGCCTTCCAGGCCGGCATCCGCGCGCAGAAGGGCGTCGAACTGTGAGAGAGGCGCGCCACTGCCCGGCGGTGCTGATCGCCGCCCCGGCCTCCGGCCAGGGCAAGACCACCGTCACCGCCGCGTTGGCACGGCTGCACCGCAACCTCGGGCGTACCGTGCGGGTGTTCAAGTGCGGGCCGGACTTTCTCGACCCGATGATCCACGAGCGGGCCAGCGGCGCGCCGGTCTACCAGCTGGACCTGTGGATGATCGGCGTCGAGGAAAGCCGCAGGCTGCTGTGGGAGGCGGCAGGCGAAGCGGACCTGATCCTCATCGAAGGCGTGATGGGGCTGTTCGACGGCACGCCGTCGAGCGCCGACCTGGCCCGGCACTTCGGCGTGCCGGTGCTGGCAGTCATCGACGGTACCGCCATGGCCCAGACATTCGGGGCGCTGGCATTGGGCCTGGCCCGTTACCAGCCTGACCTGCCGTTCGCCGGCGTGCTGGCCAACCGGGTCGGCAGCCTGCGCCACGCGCAACTGCTCGAAGGCAGCCTGACCGAAGGGCTGCGCTGGTACGGCGGCCTGTCGCGCGAGCGCGGCATCGAGTTGCCCAGCCGTCATCTGGGGTTGGTCCAGGCCAGTGAGCTGAACGACCTGGACCAGCGCCTGGACGCCGCCGCCGAGGCCTTGGGCGCCAGTTGCGATGCGGCTTTGCCGCCCGCCGTGCGCTTCGCCGCGCCTGACGCAGTGGCCCTTCCGCCGCTGCTGGCCGGGGTACGCATCGGGGTTGCCCGTGACGAAGCCTTCGCCTTCCTCTATGGGGCCAACCTCGACCTGCTGCGGGCCATGGGCGCCGAACTGGCGTTCTTCTCGCCGCTGCACGACACGGTGCTGCCGGCGGTCGACAGCCTGTACCTGCCAGGCGGCTATCCCGAGCTGCACCATGGCGCACTGGCGCAGAACACCGCCATGGGGGAGGCAATCCGCGCGCACCATGCCGACGGCAAGCCCCTGCTCGCCGAGTGTGGCGGCATGCTCTACCTGCTCGACGCGTTGACCGATGTGGCAGGCCAGCGCGCCGAACTGCTGGGGTTGCTCAGCGGCGAGGCGGTGATGCAGAAGCGCCTGGCGGCCCTGGCCCTGCAAACCGTCGACCTGCCCGAAGGCGCCCTGCGCGGGCACACCTATCACCACTCGTTGACCGAGACGCCGCACACGCCGATCGCCCGCGGCCACAGCCCCAATGGCGGCCGAGGCGCCGAGGCGGTGTACCGGATCGGCAGGCTGACCGCTTCCTACGTGCACTTCTATTTCCCGTCCAACCCGGAGGCGGCCGCCGCGCTGTTGCGACCATGAGCGAGCATGCCTTCAGCGAGGCCGACAGGGCGGCGGTCTACCGGGCCATCGGTGAGCGGCGCGACATGCGTCATTTCATCGGTGGTCAGGTCGAGCCGAGCGTGCTCGCCCGGCTGCTGGCCGCGGCGCACCAGGCACCCAGCGTTGGGCTCATGCAGCCTTGGCGCTTCGTGCGCATCACCGACCCGGCCTTGCGCGTGCGCATCCAGGCCCAGGTCGAGGACGAACGCCAGCGCACCGCCGACGCCCTGGGCGAGCGGGGCGAGGACTTCATGAAACTCAAAGTCGAAGGCATTGGCGACTGCGCCGAGGTGCTGGTGGCTGCCCTAATGGACGCGCGTGAAGGCTACGTGTTCGGGCGCCGTACCTTGCCCGAGATGGACCTGGCCTCCCTGGCGTGCGCCATCCAGAACCTCTGGCTGGCTGCCCGCGCCGAAGGGCTCGGCATGGGCTGGGTGTCGCTGTTCGACCCGCAGGCCCTGGGCGAGCTGCTGGGCATGCCGCCGGGCGCCAAGCCGGTCGCGGTGCTGTGCCTGGGGCCTGTCGAGGCCTTCTACCCGGCGCCGATGCTGGCCCTGGAGCAGTGGGCGCAGGTGCAGCCGCTGGAGGCCTTCGTGTTCGAGAACCGGTGGGAGCAGCGTCCATGAGCATCGCCTTGCTGACCGTGATCGGCGTCGCCCTGGATGCGCTGCTGGGCGAGCCCCGTCGCCGCCATCCGCTGGTGGCCTTCGGACGCTTGGCGGGGCGCCTGGAAAAACGCCTCAATGCCGGTGGCCGAGGCTGGCGCAGCCATGGCGTGAGTGCCTGGTGCCTGGCCGTGGTACCGCTGACGCTGCTGGCGCTGGTGCTGTCACGGCTGCCGGGTATCGGTTGGCTGGTCGATGCGCTGGCGCTGTACTGCGCGCTGGGCTTGCGCAGCCTGGGCGAGCACGTGCTGCCGGTGGCCACGGCCTTGCGCCGAGGCGACCTGGGCGAAGCGCGGCGCCGCGTGAGCTACCTGGTCAGCCGCGAGACGGCCGAACTGGACGAAACGGCGGTGGCCCGCGCGGCGACCGAGTCGGTGCTGGAAAACGGCAGCGATGCGGTGTTCGCCGCGTTGTTCTGGTTCGTCGTGGCCGGTGCGCCAGGAGTGGTGCTGTACCGGCTGAGCAATACCCTCGATGCCATGTGGGGATACCGCAATGCGCGCTTCGAGCGCTTCGGCTGGGCGGCGGCGCGCATCGACGATGGGCTCAACTACCTGCCGGCGCGCCTGGTGGCGCTGACCTATGCCGTGCTTGGCAAGACCCGCCTGGCCCTGAGCTGCTGGCGGCGCCAGGCCCCGACCTGGGACAGCCCGAACGCCGGCCCGGTGATGGCGGCCGGTGCCGGCGCCCTGGGCGTCGCCCTGGGCGGCCCGGCGATCTACCATGGCCAACTGCACGAGCGTCCCCCCCTGGGGCAGGGACCGGCTGCCGATGCCGGGTCCATCGAGCGTGGCTGGGCACTGGTGAGCCGCGGGGTATGGCTGTGGTTGCTGGTCATCTGCCTGGCGGGTTACCTGGGGTGAACGAACGTAATGCCCAGGCAACCTGTGGGAGCGGGCTTGCCCGCGATGGCGCCGGTGAAGCCCTGTCGGCCTCGCCAATACAGAGGCGCGTTCAGGTTCGCGTAATAGGTGGCACACACTTCCTTCCATCATCGACAGCGCCCAGCGGCGCACCAGAGAGGCATCGGGTTTGATAGAACATGGCGGACGGTTGCTCGGCGCGGTGCGCCGCTACGGGATCGCGCGCGAACGGTGGGTCGACCTGTCCAGCGGGATTGCCCCCTGGCCCTTCGCGATCCCGGCCATCGGGCAGGAGGCCTGGGCCCGCCTGCCGGAAACCGAAGACGGCCTCGAACAGGCCGCGCGGCGCTACTATGGCGCCCAGACGCTGCTCGCCACGGCGGGCTCCCAGGCCGCGATCCAGGCCTTGCCCGGTTTGCGCCCGCGCGGTCGCGTGGGGGTACTGTCGCCCTGTTACGCCGAGCACCCCCATGCCTGGACCCACGCCGGCCACCAGCTCGTGACCCTCGACGCCGAGGGCGTCGACTCCGTCCTGGACAGCCTGGACGTACTGCTGCTGGTCAACCCCAACAACCCCACCGGCCTGCGCCTGTCCCGCGCACGCCTGCTCGACTGGCACGCGCGCCTGGCCCGCCGCGGCGGCTGGCTGGTGGTGGACGAAGCCTTCATGGACAACACGCCCGCCGACAGCCTCGTGGACCAGGCCGGGCAGCCGGGGCTGATCGTCCTGCGCTCGTTCGGCAAGTTCTTCGGCCTGGCCGGCGTGCGCCTGGGCTTCGTGATGGCCGAGCCGACGCTGCTCGAACGCCTGGCCGACGTGCTTGGCCCCTGGACGGTCAGCGGCCCGGCCCGGGTGGTCGGGCAGGCCTGCCTGAACGATGCAGCCGCCTGCCGTCTGCAGACCGAACGCTGCGCCACGGCCAGCCAGCGCCTGGCCACAGTGCTCCAGGCCGCGCAGCTCCCGCCCTCCGGCGGGTGCGACCTGTTCCAGTACATCGCCCTGCCCGAGGCTGCCCAGCTGCACGAGCACCTGGCCCGACAGGGCATTCTCGTGCGGCTGTTCGAGCACCCGCCTGCCGTGCGCCTGGGCCTGCCGGCCGACGAAACCCAGTGGCAACGTCTGACCGATGCCCTGCAGGCCTTCCCTCCGTCACTCGAAGAGAACCGACCATGACCACACTGATGGTGCAGGGCACCACCTCCGATGCCGGCAAGAGCACCCTGGTCACCGCGCTGTGCCGCTGGCTGCTGCGCCAGGGTGTCGCGGTGGTGCCGTTCAAGCCGCAGAACATGGCGCTCAACAGTGCCGTTACCGCCGAAGGCGGCGAGATCGGTCGCGCCCAGGCCGTCCAGGCCCAGGCCTGCCGTCTGGCACCGCACACTGACATGAACCCGGTGCTGCTCAAGCCCAACAGCGAGACCGGCGCCCAGGTGATCATCCATGGGCGCGCCGTCACCAGCATGAACGCGGTGGCCTACCACGACTACAAGGCCGTCGCCATGCAGGCCGTGCTGGCATCGCACCAGCGGCTGAGCGACGCCTACCCGGTGGTCATGGTCGAAGGCGCCGGGTCGCCTGCCGAGATCAACCTGCGGGCCGGCGACATCGCCAACATGGGCTTCGCCGAAGCCGTCGACTGCCCGGTGATCCTGGTGGCCGACATCCACCGTGGCGGGGTCTTCGCCCATCTGGTCGGCACGCTCGAGTTGCTTTCGCCCAGCGAACAGGCTCGCGTGCAGGGCTTCGTCATCAACCGCTTCCGTGGCGACATCGCCCTGCTGCAACCGGGCCTGGACTGGCTCGAACAGCGCACCGGCAAACCGGTGCTGGGCGTGCTGCCATTCGTCAGCGACCTGCACCTGGAAGCCGAAGACGCCGTCGATGCACGCCAGGCGCCCAAGCAGGGACGGCTGCTGAAGGTGATCGTGCCGGTGCTGCCACGCATCAGCAACCACACCGACTTCGACCCGCTGCGCCTGCACCCGCAGGTCGACCTGCACTTCATTGGCCCCGGTGAGCCGATCCCCGCCGCCGACCTGATCATTTTGCCCGGCTCCAAGAGCGTGCGCAGCGACTTGGCGCAACTGCGCGAGCGCGGCTGGGCGCAGGCGCTGGCGCGTCACCTGCGCTACGGCGGCAAGGTGATCGGCGTCTGCGGCGGGTTGCAGATGCTCGGCCAGGCCGTGCACGACCCGCTCGGGCTGGAAGGCCCGGCCGGCACCAGCCCAGGCCTGGGGGTGCTGGACTACGAGACCGTGCTGGAAGCCGACAAGCAGTTGCGCAACGTCACCGGCGTCCTGCACCTGGACGCTGTGCCGATCGAGGGCTACGAGATCCATGCCGGCGTGACCACGGGCGCCGCCCTGGAGCGCCCGGCGGTGCGCCTGGCCGACGGCCGCTGCGACGGCGCCGTGAGCAACGACGGCCAGGTGCTGGCGACCTACCTGCACGGCCTGTTCGAGAACGAACGCGCCTGTGCCGCGCTGCTGCACTGGGCTGGCCTGGAGACGGTGGAAGCCTTCGACTACCACGGCCTGCGCGAGCGTGACATCGAACGCCTGGCCGACCTGGTCGACCAGCATCTGGATACCGCGCGCCTGCGCGCCCTGTGTGGAGTGGCCTGAATGCGCAGCCTGATCCTGGGCGGCGCCCGCTCCGGCAAGAGCCGACTGGCCGAGCGCCTTGCGGCCGACAGCGGCCTGCCGGTGACCTACATCGCCACCAGCGAACCACTGGACGGCGAAATGTCCGCGCGCGTGCGCCTGCACCGCGAGCGTCGCCCCGACACCTGGGGCCTGATCGAAGAGCCCCTGGCCCTTGCCGCGACCCTGCGCGCGTCGGCGGCTGCCGATCGCTGCCTGCTGGTCGATTGCCTGACACTGTGGCTGACCAACCTGCTGATGCTCGACGACCCCGAGCGCCTGGCGCGCGAGCGTGATGCACTACTCGACTGCCTCGACACCTTGCCTGGCGTGGTGCTGCTGGTCAGCAACGAAACCGGCCTGGGCGTGGTGCCCATGGGCGAACTGACCCGGCGCTACGTCGACGAGGCCGGCTGGCTGCACCAGGCGATCGCCGAACGGTGCCAGCGCGTGGTGCTCACGGTCGCTGGCCTTCCTCTTCTGCTCAAAGGACCTGCTGTATGACACACCTCTGGTGGCGCGATGCCTGCCAACCCGTCGACACCGCTGCCATGACCCAGGCGACCGAGCGGCAACGCCAACTGACCAAGCCTGCCGGCTCCCTGGGCCAGCTCGAGACCGTGGCGATCCGCCTGGCCGGGCTGCAAGGGCGTGAGCGTCCGCGCCTGGAGCAGGTCGCCATCGCGGTCTTCGCCGGCGACCATGGCGTGGTGGCCGAAGGTATCTCGGCCTACCCGCAATCGGTGACTGGGCAGATGCTCGGCAACTTCGTCGCTGGCGGTGCGGCGATCAGCGTGCTGGCGCGCCATTTGCAGGCCCACCTCGAGGTGGTCGACCTCGGCACCGTGGACCCGACGCTGACGCTGCCCGGCGTGCGCCATCTGCGCCTGGGCGCCGGCACGGCCAACTTCGCCCACCAACCGGCGATGACCGAAGCGCAGTTGAACGCTGCCTTGCAGGCCGGCCATGACAGTGCCGAACGGGCCGCCCAGACAGGGACGCAACTGTTCATCGGCGGCGAGATGGGCATCGGCAACACCACGGCGGCGGCCGCGCTGGCCAGTGCCTTGCTCGGGTGTGGCGCGGCCACCCTGAGCGGGCCTGGCACGGGGCTGGACGAGGCCGGTGTGCGGCACAAGGCCGAGGTCATCGAACGGGCGCTGGCCTTGCATGGGCTGGATGCCCAGGACCCATGGCGCGCCGCTGCCTGCGTCGGCGGCTTCGAGCTGGTCGCGCTGGCGGGAGCCTACCTGGCCTGCGCGCAACGGGGCATCGCCGTGCTGGTCGATGGCTTCATCTGCAGCGTGGCGGCGTTGCTCGCCGTACGCCTGAGCCCGACTTGCCGCCCTTGGCTGCTGTTCGCCCACCACGGCGCCGAGCCAGGCCACCGGCAAGTGCTCGACGCGCTCGACGCCGACCCCTTGCTGGCCCTCGGCCTGCGCCTGGGGGAGGGCAGCGGCGCTGCGCTGGCGGTTCCGCTGTTGCGGCTGGCCTGCGCCCTGCATGCCGACATGGCCACCTTCGCCGAGGCCGCCGTGGCGGATCGTCCGGCATGAGGCTCGACCTGTTGCGCCATGGGCAGACCGAACTGGGCGGCGGACTGCGTGGCAGCCTCGACGATGCCTTGACCGAACAGGGCTGGGCGCAGATGCAGGCCGCCGTCGCCGACGCCGGGCCATGGCAGGTGGTGATCAGCTCGCCCCTGCAACGGTGCGCCCGTTTCGCCGAGCCCCTGGCTCAACGGCTGGACGTGCCATTCGCGTTGGAGCCGGACCTGCGCGAGCTGCATTTCGGTGACTGGGAAGGCCACAGCGCCGCCCAGCTCATGGAAACCGACGCCGACGGTCTGGGGGCTTTTTGGAACGATCCCTACGCCTTCACGCCTCCCCAGGGCGAGCCGGTGGAAGCCTTCGCCGAGCGGGTTCTGGCGGCGCTCGCCCGGTTGCGCGAGCGCTACGCCGGGCAGGCGGTGCTGCTGGTCACCCATGGGGGCGTCATCCGCCTGTTGCTGGCGCGCGCACGCGGCTTGCCGAGGGCGCACCTGCTGCAGGTCGAGGTGCCCCATGGCAGCCTGTCGCGGCTCTACGTCGGCGCCGATGGCCTGCTGCGCGAGGAAGTCTGAGATGCTGCCGTTCTGGATCGCCTTGCAGTTCCTGAGCAGCCTGCCGGTCACCTTGCCCGGCATGCCGACACCCGCGCAACTGGGCCGCTCGTTGCTCTGGTACCCGGTGGTCGGGGCCGTGTTCGGGGCCGTGCTGTGGCTGGTCAGTCATGCGCTGGGCGGCACGCCGCCTTATCTGCACGCCGCCTTGTTGCTCAGCCTCTGGGTGATGCTCAGCGGCGCCCTGCACCTCGATGGCCTGGCCGACAGCGCCGATGCCTGGCTGGGCGGTTTCGGCGACCGCGAGCGCACCTTGCGGATCATGAAGGACCCCCGCAGCGGGCCGATCGCGGTGGTGACCCTGGTGCTGCTGCTGCTGCTCAAGTTCTGTGCGCTGCTGGCCTTGATCGAACAGGGCGACAGCCTCGGCCTGCTCGTGGCCCCGGTGATCGGGCGCGCGGCGCTGCTGGCGCTGTTCCTGTGCACGACCTATGTGCGGCCCGGCGGGCTGGGCGAGGCTCTGGCGCAGCACTTGCCGGTCAGGCAGGGCTGGTGGGTGCTGGGGGCGAGTACGCTGGCCTGTCTGCTGTGCCTGGGCAGTGCCGGCATCATGACGCTGTGCCTCGTGCTGGTCGCCTTCATGGGCCTGCGCGCAGCCATGATACGTCGCCTGGGCGGTACCACCGGCGACACGGCCGGCGCGTTGCTCGAGTTGCTGGAAGCGGTGGTGGTGATCGGGTTGGTGCTGTGAGTCGCCTTGCTTCGGGGCAGCTGACAGATTCCGTGGGCTTTGCCAATGCTGATGTGGGCCCTGGCGGGCCCAATCGCGGCACGGGGGCCGCTCCACCCGTAGCCACACCGCGGTGTTGCAGGTTATCGCGGTTACCTGTGGGGGATTCTGTGGTTTTTGCCGAATGCGTGGGCCCTGGCGGACCCAATCGCGGCACAGGGGCCGCTCCTACACCCGTAGCCCCACCGCGGTGTTGCAGGCTATCGCGGTCACCTGTAGGAGCGGCCCCAGTGCCGCGATTGGGCCCGCAGGGCCCATAAAATCAGCCACCGGGTAAATCAGGCACCCCTGTATCGTGCCGCCATACACTCGCCTGCCGCTTGCGGCTCACCGCTTTCTGCTTTGAAACGCCTAGCAAAATTTTCCCCCGTGATCCCCCTCGACCACCTTCGTAAAATCGCCGCTTCCCCAGGCCAAGGAAGCCCCATCATGATGCGTCGATTTCTCCTCGCCTGCCTGCTCGCGCTCGGCCTCCCATCGCTCCAGGCCGCCGACCTGATCGATTTCTGGGACACCCCCCGCTACGGCGGCAACAGCTTCAACCGTCTCCCGCCCGACCAGGCCTATTTCGATGCGTTGCACGACTACGGCGCAACGTGGGTACGGCTCTCCTACGACAAATGGCAACCCGCTCGACGCGACATGCTGTTGGGCGATGCCGATCACTACCAGGGGCTCGAACCTGCCGACCTGCAGCAGCTGCGCTCCACCCTGGACCGCGCACACCGCGCTGGCCTGAAAGTCGTGATCGCCCCTCTGTCCTTGCCCGGCATGCGCTGGTCGCAGAACAACGGCGACGTGTTCGACGACCGTCTCTGGCAGGACAAGGCCTGGTGGGACCAGGCGGCCGCCTTCTGGCGGGACCTGGCCGCGGCGCTCAAGGATCACCCGGCCGTGGCCGCCTACAACCTGATCAACGAACCTGCGCCTGAAAAGCTGGGCGGGCTGGCCGAGCACGCCACGCTCGAACGCATGAAGCGCTGGTATGCGACGCGTCAGGGCAGCAGCCGGGACCTGCCAGCGTTCTACCGCCACATGCTGGCGGCAGTGCGCGAGGTCGACTCGGTGACGCCGGTGATGGTCGATGCAGGCTGGTACGCGGCCGCCGACGCATTCGACTACTGGCCAAACGCACTGGAGGACCCGCGCGTCCTCTACAGCGTGCACATGTACGAACCCTATTCGGCCACCAGCGCGCCGAACCTGGCCAGGGCCAAGCCCTTCGATTACCCCGGCAAGGCCCCTTACGCCGGTCAGCAAATGCGCTGGGATGCGCCACGTGTGGCTGCCTATCTGCGTCGACCGATCGACTGGGCCGACGCACACCAGGTGCCGCGCTCGCGCCTGGTCGTCGGTGAGTTCGGCTGCATGCGCCGCCTGCCCGGTTGCAGGCAGTACCTCGAAGACGTGTTGACGGTGCTCGACGAGCAGCGTGTGCACTGGGCGTTCTACAGCTTCCGCGAAGACAGCTGGGATGGCATGGATTACGAACTGGGGCAGGCCAAGGTGCCCTGGCGCTACTGGCAGGCCATCGATGCAGGCCAGCCCGACCCGCTGGCACGCCAGGCCACGTCGGCGTTCGAACCCATTCGGCGACGCTTGTCCAGGCCGGTCGAAGGCAGCTGAAAGGCGGGTCGAGCGCGAGAACCACGCACGCGCCTGCATAAGCCGCTACGCTGCACGTTCAGGAATGTTCGGCAGGAGAACGCATATGCAGGCACGTTGGTGGGTCGTCCCATTATTGGCACTTTCGGCACTCGGTCCCGCTTGGGCCAGCGACTGCCCGGCACTGCTTCAAGGCAGCTTGCCCGAGCTGCGGGGCAAGGGGCAGATCGATCTATGCGACCGCTACGCGGGCAAGCCGTTGGTGATCATCAACACGGCCAGCTACTGCGGTTTCGCACCGCAGTTCGAAGGACTGGAGGCGGTGTACCAGCATTATCACGCCCAAGGTCTGGAGATGCTCGGCGTGCCGTCCAATGACTTCAAGCAGGAGGACAGCGACAGCGAGAAGACTGCCAAGGTCTGCTACGCCAACTATGGCGTGACGTTCACCATGACCAAGGCCCAGCCCGTACGCGGCAGCGATGCGATCCCACTGTTCGTCGAGCTGGCGCGCCAGAGCAGCGCGCCCAAGTGGAATTTCTACAAGTACGTGGTGGACCGCCGAGGCAAGGTGATCGGCAGTTTCTCCAGCCTGACCAAGCCGGACGACGAAGCCTTCAAGGCCACCCTCGAGAAGGCCATTGGCTCACCCGCCCTGTAATCCCCCCAAACGAACACGGCGCCCTGTCCAGACTGGAGAGGGCGCCGTGTGCACAGGCGTGGATCAGAAGCGGTAGGTCAGCGAAGCACCGACGGTGTGGGCGCTGTTTTCGTACTTGGCGCGGTAGGCGCCCTTGGTCGAGCTGGCCAGGTTGACCTTGGCGTCCTCTTCCCACAGGTAGGAGTAGGCCACATCGATGGTCATGTCGTCGTTCGGGCTCCAGCCGGCGCCCAGGCTGACCATCTTGCGATCGCCGGTCGGGATGCGCGGAGAACGGTCATGGTTGTTGGTCGGCGACTGGTCGACGGTGAAGCCGCTGCGCAACGTCCACTGCTTGTTCACCTTGTAGGCGGCGCCGATGGCGTGCGACCAGGTGTCATGCCAGTTCTGCTCTTCGGTGATGGTGGCGAACGGAGAGCCTGCCAGCGGCGCTGGCACATCGTTGTTCACGATGATGTGTTCCAGGCGGCTCCAGCGCGTCCAGGTGCTGCCTGCGTACAGGGTCCACTGGTCATCGAGCGCATGGGTCACCGACAGGTCGACCGATTCCGGCGTCTTGATGTTGAGGTCGGCGTCGAACTTGCTGCCACTGAACGGGCCGATGGCCGTGGAGCTCACCTTGGTCTTGCCTTCGAGCTTGTAGTCGACCATCGAGTGGTAGGTCAGGCCGATGCGCGTACGGTCGGTCGCCTGGACCAGCAGGCCCACGTTGTAGCCGACGGCCGTGTCGTCGCCCTTGATCTTGACTTCGCCGTCGTTGCGGCCCGGGCTGCGTGGGTTGAGCAGGTTGGAACCCAGCTCGCCACGGATGCGGTTGAACGTCGGCCCGACGCCGATCGAGACCTTGTCGTTGAAGGCGTAGCTGATGGTCGGCTGGAAGGTGATAACTTCGACGTGGCTTTTCTTGCCCCAGTAACGCGCCGCGTCGTCGCTGCCGTAGTCGGTGACCAGGCCGAACGGCACGTAGACCCCGAAGCCCACGGTCCAGTGATCGTCCAGGGGCTTGACGTAGTAGCCCATGGGCACGGCGACGACCGGCACCATGTCACCGTCGGTTTCCCCCCCGAAGGTGCTTCGGCCACTGATGTCGGACTTGGCGAAGATGCCTGCTGCCCCGACGGTCGCCTGCGCGCGCTTGAGTTGTGACATGCCGGCAGGGTTGCCGTAGATGGTGCTTGCGTCTTCGGCAGAGGAAGAACGACCCGCGAAACCTACCCCCATGCTGCTGATGCTCTGCTCATTGAGCGCGAAGCCGTTGGCCAGCAGGTGCCCGGATGCCAGTGCGACAGCCAGACCGAGGGAGGTGTTGAGCATTGCTTTTTTCATTATTAGAACTCCTTGGGATCTCCGAGGCGGAACGCTACCAACATTTTGCGCAGGGCGCTATAGGCGAATTTTAAGGAGTTAGACGAGTTTTGTAGGACAATCTAACTGCTTTGTAAGACAAAACCAGAATAGGGTGTAGGCCTTTTCAGGAGGCCAGAGGAATGCCCGGCGCGACGCAGGTCTGCCACGCGGTCGCAAAATCACGTAGACGCCCCTGGGGATGGAAGATCTGACGCCACAGACGCGCCATGCCCATCAGATCGTTCGGCGCAGGCAGAGACACCGCCTGTGCCTCGATCAGCATCCAAGCAATCGCCGTGGCATAGCGCAGATTGACCGTCAATTCGATGTGCGGTCCGCGCAGGAACGCATGCTGGCTGGCCAACCCGCGTACCAGGCTGGCCAACTCCGGGTCGGCAGCCAGATAGGTGTCCCACAGGTCGTGATGGCGGGGCCCAGTGATGCGGTAGAGCCCATGGCCGCGTCGATCACACAGGCCTGCGCCCAGGGCCGACTGGCTAGCCGCAACGCCCAGTAACAAAGCTTCTGCACGGATTGTCCGCCGCCCCAGGTACTCGAGGGTCGGGCGAATCACGTAATGGCTCAACTCGATAGCGGCGAATGCCATGATGCCCTCGCACGTGGGTGACCGACGGGCCCGGGCGCCTGGCAGCGAATGGATCACAGCCGGACCCGCCGAAAGCGGCCTGGACCGCTCAAGTTCAAGTGTAGTGTGATGAGGCTGAGGTAAAGGACTGTTTTTAAATCGATTGCACGCAGAAGGCGCCAGGCATATACCCACTGGCGATTAGCCCGGTGGCTGGACCGGGCATTTCTTCATGTGCGAGATGAGTGAACGCGGACGCGATCACGCGGTGATGGACTGGCGCGTACGGTCGATGACGGCCTGCAAAGTACCGGCGCGGTTGTACTGCTCCGGATACAGACGCTCGCTGTGGCAGGCGATGCCATGCTCGTCGACGAGGGTGAAGCTGAAGCTGCCGTTGCGGGGTGCCACGATCAGGCACTTCATCGGTGCGAAGGCTTGGGACAGGGCGCCGATGGCGGTTTGGAACTGATGATGCGTATTCATATTATTGGATGTCCTGCAATTGACACGGATTCGAACCGTGCACGATGAAAACGTTCCAGTGGCGCCAAGAATTAGGAAAAAGGCGCAGAACCTGTCTGGAACAGAGCAGCCAGGCGGGGCGCATGATCTAGAGCGCTGGGCTGACTGGTAGGTACTTGAGGAGGCAGGCAACACACGGGAACGAGGTTCAAGAACGCCCGGTGCAGGTCCTGATCAATCCGAGAGGTGATTCGTGCTGGAGCAGCGCAGGCTGCCGAGTGAACCATCCGAGGAGTCGGTGCGGCCAGGGGGTAGGTTCGAGTGTCGAACGCCTGGTCAGCGACCTTTTGATTTTTCAGCTTGGGTACTAACGGTCGCCACACTACACAAAGCGTGAAGGCTGTGCAAGTGTTTTGTCGATTCCCCGGAAAGCCGACCATTATGGCCATTCGTCTAGCGGATGGGAAGGGGGCTCAGACCCTGAAAGGTGGCAAAAGTGCTAAGCAGTTTCGCTGATATAGCGATATTCCGCCGGTTGTACACAATGCGTTTAGCGTGAGCCTGCAGCTCGTCAGAACACGCTCGTCGTCGGCAGATGCACCCCGGCGGGCGTTAAGTCAATGAAAAAAAACACTAATTTGAACTGGTGAAAAAAACGCCAGTTTGTCTGGAGCGCCCATTCCACAAGGGTTTGCGAGGTTACCCAAGAGGTTGTCCACCGAGTTATCCACAGCTTCTGTGGATTGTGCGCGCCACAGGCTCTAGCGCAAGCCTGTCTGCCAAACCGCCATTGTCTGACAATCAAGAGCGTAATAATCCAAGCGCCTACCGTTCGTCCGAAATCCAGGCAGAAATAAAATTTTCAGCATGTGTCGGGCTTCTGCAGGGGACGCCATCGGCTGAAAAAAAGCGTAGAGTGGCGCGCCCCACATCCGCCTCAACGCTCGCTCCTATGTTTCAAGGCAAAAAAATCGTCTCGCCTGGCCAAGGGATCATCGAACCCGCACCGGGCAAACGCTTCACGCTCAAGGTCGCCCTCTGGTTGCTCGACAGCCCTCACCTGGGCAGCAAGCCCCATATCAAGCACCTTGCCGGACGCCTGCTCAAGCAGCCCGCACGCCAGGGCGTGGTCGTGGCGCAACGTCGCCTGGGCCAGATGCTGTGCAACGAGTGCGGCAGTGCGCGCGACCGGCGCATGGGCCACGAACTGCTGCGTCAGGCGGCCCGCTCCGGTGACCCCAAGGCCCAGTTCGAATACGGTCGTCTGTGCGCGGATTCGCCCGACCTTTCGTCCGAGCGTGCGCGCCACTGGCTCGAGCTGGCCGCGGCGCAAGGCTCCCCGGAAGCCCGCCACCTGCTCAGGCGCCTGTTTCCCGACTGAAGCCCTGGCCGCCATGGCCTGATAAGCTCGTGTCCACTTCTACGCACAGCACCGGGAAACATCATGACAGTGGATCTGGCCAGCATCCTGCTTGGCATCGTGGCGGCGTCGATACCCGGCCTCGTCTGGACGTTCCGGGTGCAGCGCCAGGCAACCGTGCACCAGGCGGCCCTGTCGCTGGCCGAAGAGCGCCTGCTCAGCGCCCAGCTGGCCCAGGAAGGCTTGCAGGCGCAGCTGGACGCCTGTCGCGACGAGGTCAGCGACCTCGGTGAGGCCAACGCGCTCAAACAGGCCAGCCTGGCCGCGCAGCAGCGGGAGGTGGAGCTGCTGCAGATCGAGCGCGACAATGCCCGCGATGCAGCCCATGCCTGGAACCTGGAGCGCACCGCGCGCGAAGCCGAGCTGCGGCGCCTGGAATCGAGGGTCGCCGGGCTGGAGGCCGAGTTGCGCGAGCAGCAGGAAGGCCATACGCAACGCCTCGAAGACCTGCAGGACGCCCGCGACACCTTGCGTGCACAGTTCGCTGACCTGGCAACACGCATCTTCGACGAGCGCGAACAACGCTTTGCCCAGACCAGCCAGCAGCACCTGGGGCAACTGCTCGATCCGCTCAAGGAGCGCATCCAGGCTTTCGAGAAGCGGGTCGAGGACAGCTACCAGCAGGAGGCGCGCGAGCGGTTCTCGCTGGCCAAGGAGCTCGAGCGCCTGCAGCAGCTCAACCAGCGGCTGTCCGACGAGGCCACCAATCTGACCCAGGCGCTCAAGGGCCAGAAGACCCAGGGCAACTGGGGCGAGCTGATTCTCGAGCGGGTGCTGGAGCATGCCGGCCTGGAGAAGGGCCGCGAGTACCACACCCAGGTCAGCCTCAAGAGCGCCGACGGCGAGCGCTACCAGCCCGACGTACTGATCATGCTGCCCGGCAACAAGCAGGTGGTGGTCGATGCCAAGGTCAGCCTGACCGCCTACCAGCAGTTCGTCAGCGACCCGGACGGCGAGCGGGCCCAGGCGGCGCTCAAGCAGCACGTGCAGTCGCTGCGCAACCACGTCAAAGGGCTGTCCGGCAAGGACTACAACCGCCTCGAAGGGCTGCACAGCCTGGACTTCGTGCTGCTCTTCGTGCCCATCGAAGCCGCCTTCTCCGCTGCCCTGCAGGCCGAGCCGAACCTGTTCCAGGAAGCCTTCGACCGGCAGATCGTGATCGTCAGCCCCACCACCTTGCTGGCGACCCTGCGGGTCATCGACAGCCTGTGGAAGCAGGAGCGTCAGACCCAGAACGCCCGCGAGATCGCCGAGCGCGCCGGCTGGCTGTACGACAAGTTCGTGCTGTTCATCCAGGACCTGGACGAGCTGGGCAACCGCCTGCAGCAGGTGGACAAGGCCTACGCCGCGGCACGCAACAAGCTGTGCGAAGGTCGCGGCAACCTGGTCAGCCGCAGCGAGCAGCTCAAGCTGCTCGGGGCCCGCGCCAGCAAGAGCCTGCCTGCCGACCTGCTGGAGCGGGCGATGAGCGATGCTGCCGTCACTGAACCAGGTTCAGATAGCGATTGAGCAAGGCACGCAGCGCCGCCGGCTTGACCGGCTTTGGCAGGAAGTCCAGGCCGGCGGCATGCACCTGGGTGACCATCTCGCTGCGGTTGTCGGCGCTGATCACCACCCCTGGCACGGGCTCGCCCAGGCGCGTGCGCAGCCAGGCCATCAGGCCGATGCCGGTTTCGCCGGCATCCAGGTGGTAGTCGACCAGCGCCAGGTGCGGCCGATGGCCTTCGTCCAGCAAGGCTTCGCAGGTCGCGCGGTCCGGTGCGGTCCAGACCTGGCAGCCCCAGCGCGTGAGCAGGCTGCTCATGCCGATCAGGATGCTGGCCTCGTTGTCCACGCACAGCACCCGCAGGCCGGCCAGGGGTTGCCCTGCCTGTTCCGGCGCGGCGACCGGGGCGGCGGCCGTGCGGCTGACAGGGACCTGCACGCGAAACACGCTGCCCTTGCCGGGCCAGGAGCGCACTTCGAGGCGATGACCCAGGACGCGGCACAGGCCATCGGCGATCGCCAGCCCCAGGCCCAGGCCCTTTTCCGCCCGTGTCTGGTGGCTGTCCAGGCGCTTGAACTCCTGGAAGATCACCTGCAGCTTGTCATCGGCGATGCCCGGGCCGCGATCCCAGACCTCGAGCCACAGGTGCTCGCCACTGCGCCGTGCGCCCAGCAGGATCGGGCCCTTGCCATAGCGCAGGGCGTTGGTCAGGAAGTTCTGCAGGATCCGGCGCAGCAGCTTGACGTCGCTGTGCACCCGCAGGCGGCTGCCCCGTAGCCGGAAGTCCAGCCCTTTTTCCGCGGCCAGCACGGCGAACTCGGCGCCCAGCATGTCGAACAGGTCGTGCAGGGCGAAGGGTTTGGCATCCGGGGTGATGCGGCCGTTTTCCAGGCGCGAGATGTCCAGCAGGTCGCTGATCAGCTCTTCGGCCGAGCGCAATGAACTGTCCATGTGGCCGACCAGTTGCCGGGCCTCTTCCGAAAGATGCTCGTCCTGCTGCGACAATGCGGCGGAGAACAGCCGCGCTGCGTTGAGCGGCTGCATCAGGTCGTGGCTCACGGCGGCCAGGAAGCGCGTCTTGGACTGGCTGACCGCTTCGGCATGGCTCTTGGCCTCGCTCAACGCCTGGTTGAGCTGCGACAGCTCGTGGGTACGTTCGGCGACCCGTTGCTCGAGGCGCTCGTTGGCGTCCTTCAGGGCCTGCTCGGCTTCCCGGAACGGGGTGATGTCGCTGAAGCTCATGACGAACCCGCCCCCCGGCATCGGGTTGCCGATCAGCTCGATGACCCGGCCATTGGGGAACAGCCGTTCGGAGGTGTGCGCACGGCCCTGGCGCATCCAGTGCAGGCGCCGGGCGACATGGACCTGGGCCTCGCCCGGGCCGCACAGGCCGCGCTCGGCGTTGTAGCGGATGATGTCGGCGATCGGCCGGCCCACGGCGATCAGGCCGTCCGGGTAGTTGAATAGCTCCAGGTAGCGCCGGTTCCAGGCCACCAGGTGCAGGTTCTGGTCGACCACGCTCAGGCCCTGGTTGATGTTCTCGATGGCGCCTTGCAGCAGCGCCCGGTTGAACTGCAGCACTTCCGAGGCTTCGTCGGCGATGCGTACCACGTCCTCGAGCTGCATGTCGCGGCCTTCGATGGCCGCCTTGACCACGGCACGCGTCGACGAGGTGCCGAGCACCCCGGCCAGGAGCCGTTCGGTGTGCTCGATCCATTCGCCATCGGCGTTCTGGTTGGGGTTGAAGCCCTTGCCCTGGCGGTAGGCGAAGCGGATGAAGCTCTGCCGCGCCCGTTCCTCGCCGACGAAGCGCGAGGCCAGGTTGAGCAGGTCGTCGATCTGCACCGCCAGCAGCGTGCGGCTGCCGGGGCGGGCACTGGTCTGCTGGCCGATGAAGCGCCCGGCCTGCCAGTGCTCGGAGACCCGCGTACGCGACAGCACCGAGACCCAGGCGAACAGGGTGAAGTTGCCGGCCAGCGACAGCACCACGCCTTGGGTCAGCGGCGAGATCGGCAGGTTCAGCGGGTTGCCGTGCAGCCAGGCCAAGCCCGGGAACAGCGTCAGCGGCCAGCCCAGGCTGTGGGCGGCGATCGGCAGCACCAGCGTGTAGAACCACAGGAAGGTGCCGGCGGCCAGGCCGGCGAACACGCCGCGACGGTTGGCCTGCTTCCAGTACAGCGCACCGATCATCGCCGGGGCGAGCTGGGTCACGGCGGCGAAGGCGATCTGGCCGATGGTCGCCAGGCTTGCGGTGGAGCCGAGCAGGCGATAGCTGACGTAGGCCAGCAGCAGGATCACCACGATGGTGACGCGGCGCACCGACAGCATCCAGTGGCGGAAGGCCTCGAAGGGGCGCTCGGCATTGTTGCGCCGCAGCAGCCAGGGCAGCAGCATGTCGTTGGAGACCATGGTCGACAGCGCCACCGCCTCGACGATCACCATGCCGGTGGCGGCCGACGCCCCGCCGATGAACGCCAGCAGCGCCAGGCTCGGATGGGCCTGGGCCAGGGGCAGGCTGATGACGAAGGAGTCTGGCAGCAGGCTGCCGGGCAGCAGCATCTGCCCGGCCAGCGCGATGGGCACCACGAACAGCCCGGCCAGGGCCAGGTACAGCGGAAACACCCAGCGCGCCAGGCGCACGTCCTGCGGTTCGATGTTCTCCACCACGGTGACGTGGAATTGCCGCGGCAGGCAGATGATCGCCATCATCGCCACCCCGGTCTGCACGATCATCGACGGCCAGTTGACGGTCTCCTGCCAGTACCCTTGCAACTGGAGGGACTGCCGCGCCTGGCTCAGCAGGTCGTCGAAGCCGTCATAGAGGTTGAACACCACGAACACGCCCACGGCCAGGAAGGCCAGCAGCTTGACCAGGGACTCGAAGGCGATCGCCAGCACCATGCCGCGGTGGTGCTCGGTGACGTCGAGGCTGCGCGTGCCGAACACGATGGCGAACAGGGCCAGCACCAGCGACACCACCAGGGCGGTGTCCTGGACACGGGTGCCGGTGGCGTCGGCACTGGCGCCGATCAGCAGGTTCACGCCCAGCACGATGCCCTTGAGCTGCAGGGCGATGTAGGGCAGCACTCCGACCAGGCAGATCAGCGCCACCACCACGGCCAGCGCCTGCGACTTGCCGTAGCGGGCGGCGATGAAGTCGGCGATAGAGGTGATGTTTTCCTGCTTGCTGATCAGCACCATCTTCTGCACCACCCAGGGCGCCAGGATCAGCAGCAGGATCGGCCCCAGGTAGATCGGCAGGAACGCCCACAGCTGCTCGGCTGCCTGCCCGACCGCGCCGAAGAACGTCCAGCTGGTGCAGTACACCGCCAGCGACAGGCTGTACACCCACGCCCGCAGGCGCGGCGGCAGCGGTGTGCTGCGGCGATCGCCATAGAAGGCGATGGCGAACATGACGGCCATGTAGGCCAGGGCGACCAGGGCGATCAGCCCGCTGGACAACGACATGAAGACTCCGCGACAAGAAGAAGGCCCATTCTCGGTCGGGCAGTCTGGCATGCCGCTTCGCGTTCGTCAGCGCCGACCAAGGTCGCAGCTGTAGAGAGGCGAGCTGCAAGCTGCAAGCTACAAGCTACAAGCGGACGGTAGTGCGGTAAGTCAGGGGTTGGCATGACGTCGAGGCGGCGCTGAGGCTTTCGCTTGAAGCTTGAAGCTTGAAGCTTGAAGCTTGAAGCTTGAAACTTGTCGCCCCCCGCCAACCCTTGTAGTTTGCGCGATGGACAAAGCCATTCAGGTACAAGGACGATGAGTCACCCTTCGCAATTCGCGCTGCTCGGCAAGCGGCGATTCCTGCCGTTCTTCGTCACCCAGTCGCTCGGCGCCTTCAATGACAACCTGTTCAAGCAATCCCTGATCCTGGCGATCCTCTACAAGCTCAGCCTGGAGGGCGACCGCTCGATCTGGGTCAACCTGTGCGCCTTGCTGTTCATCCTCCCGTTCTTCCTGTTCTCCGCCCTGGCCGGGCAGTTCGGCGAGAAGTTCGCCAAGGACCGCCTGATCCGGATGATCAAGCTGGCCGAGATCGGGATCATGGCCATCGGCGGCGCCGGGTTCGTCACCGGCCACCTGACCCTGATGCTGGTGGCGCTGTTCGCCATGGGCACCCATTCGGCGCTGTTCGGCCCGGTGAAGTATTCGATCCTGCCCCAGGCCCTGCGCGAGCAGGAGCTGGTGGGCGGCAATGGCCTGGTGGAAATGGGCACGTTCCTGGCGATCCTGGCCGGGACCATCGGTGCCGGGATGATGATGTCGTCCGCGTCCTATGCCACGGTGGTGGCCGGCGGCGTAGTGGGCACGGCGGTGCTGGGCTACCTGGCCAGCCAGTGGATTCCCAAGGCGCCTGCCGCCGAACCGGGCATGAAGCTCAACTGGAACATCGTCAGTCAGTCCTGGGCCACCTTGCGCCTGGGGCTCGGCCAGACCCCCGCGGTATCGCGCTCGATCGTCGGCAACTCCTGGTTCTGGTTCGTCGGCGCCATCTACCTGACGCAGATCCCGGCCTATGCCAAGGACTGGCTGCACGGTGACGAGACCGTGGTGACCCTGGTGCTGACGCTGTTTTCCATCGGCATCGCCCTCGGCTCGCTGCTGTGCGAGCGACTCAGCGGGCGCAAGGTCGAGATCGGGCTGGTACCGTTCGGCTCGTTCGGCCTGACCCTGTTCGGCCTGCTCTGGTGGTGGCATTCGGGTGATGTGCCACGTGGCGATGCGCCCTACGACTGGCTCGCGCTGCTGTCGCTCGGCCAGGCCTGGTGGATCCTGCTGTCGATCGTCGGCCTGGGCGTGTTCGGCGGCTTCTACATCGTGCCGCTGTATGCCCTGATCCAGGCCCGCACGCCCGAGCGCCAGCGCGCCCGGGTGATCGCCGCCAACAACATCCTCAACGCCTTGTTCATGGTGGTCTCGGCGCTCGTCACCATCGCGTTGCTGAGCGTGGCCGACCTGAGCATTCCGCAGCTGTTCCTGGTGGTCTCGCTGCTCAACATCGGCGTCAACGCGTACATCTTCAGCATCGTGCCCGAGTTCACCATGCGCTTCATGATCTGGCTGCTCGGCCATGCCATGTACCGGGTCGAGCACCGTGATCTGCAGCGCATTCCTGACGAAGGGGCGGCGTTGCTGGTGTGCAACCACGTGTCCTACGTCGACGCGCTGCTCATGGCCGGGGCCGTGCGACGTCCGATCCGCTTCGTCATGTACTACAAGATCTACCGCCTGCCGGTGCTGCATTTCATCTTCCGCACCGCGGGGGCCATTCCGATCGCGGGGCGCGGCGAGGACGAAGCCACCTATGAACGCGCCTTCGCCCGCGTCGCCCAGTACCTGGCCGAGGGCGAGCTGGTGTGCATCTTCCCCGAAGGCAAGCTGAGCACCGATGGCGAGATCGATGCGTTCAAGGGCGGCATCAACCGGATCCTGGCCGAAACGCCGGTGCCGGTGATCCCGCTGGCGTTGCAAGGGTTGTGGGGCAGCTTCTTCAGCCGCGATCCGGACAAAGGCCTGTTCAAGCGGTTCTGGTCGCGGGTGACCCTGGTGGCGGGCGACCCGGTGCCGGCAGAAGCGGCAAAGCCCGGCGTGCTGCGGGAAAAGGTCGCCGCGTTGCGGGGCGACCTTCGCTGAGGCGGGGAGGGGAGGTCAGCTCGCGCTGACCTTCAGGCCGATCAGGCCGGCGACGATCAGCGCGACGCTGAGCAGCCGCACCAACGCCATGGATTCACCGAACAGGATGATCCCGGCAATGACCGTGCCCACGGCGCCGACGCCGGTCCAGATCGCGTAGGCGGTCCCCAGTGGCAGCTCCTTCACCGCCAGGCCCAGCAACCCCAGGCTCACGGCCATGGCGGCGATCGTCAACGCCGTGGGCAGGGGACGGGTGAAGCCTTCGGTGTACTTGAGCCCGACGGCCCAGCCCACTTCGAACAGGCCTGCGAAAAACAGAATGATCCAGGACATGGAAAACCTCCATTCAGACATGCGAATGGGGCCGTCCCCGAAGTGTTCACGCCAAGCGTCGTAAGGCCGTCCTTACCGTGCCTGCATGCTGCACAAGCCGGGCGTTTCTGGCAAGTGGGGTGCGGAGGCCGTGGCCTGTTTTCATGGGGTGGCGGCAGAAAGGCAGGCGTGCCTGATAGAGGGGGTGCGCTGATTTTATGGGCCCTGCGGGCCCAATCGCGGCACTGGGGCCGCTCCCACAGATGACCGCGATAGCCTGCAACCCCGCGGTGGGGCTACGGGTGTAGGAGCGGCCCCAGTGCCGCGATTGGGCCCGCAGGGCCCACAGGATCAGCCCCCACGTCAGCTCAGAAAAGCCCGCTTCCACAAGACTGCTGGCCCATGATCACGCCAATGCCACCGACCTGTGGGAGGCAGGTTCGCCTGACGGAGAAGGTGCGCTGATTTTATGGGCCTTGCAGGCCCAATCGCGGCCGGTCCGGCGCCCCGGCAGGGGCCGCTCACAGATGACCGCTATAGCCTGCAACCCCGCGGAGGGACTACGGGTGTAGGAGCGGCCCCAGTGCCGCGATTGGGCCCGCAGGGCCCACAGAATCAGCCCCCACGTCAGCCCAGAAAAGCCCGCCTCCACAAGACTGCTGGACCACGATCACGTCAATGCCACCGACCTGTGGGAGCGGGCTTGCCTGCGATGGCGTCCATGCCGACGCAGCAAGCCTCAGGGTCGAGTACTCGGCCTCTGGGCCGCCGCCGGGTCTTCCTTCATGCGTCTGAACCAAGTGGAGAGCAACGCACCGGAGATATTGTGCCACACGCTGAACAGCGCGCTCGGCACGGCCGCCAGGGGCGAGAAGTGCGCACTGGCCAAGGCTGCGCCCAGCCCCGAGTTCTGCATGCCGACCTCCAGCGCCAGGGACTTGCGCTGGGCCAGAGGCAGCTTGCAGAACTTGCCTGTCAGGTAGCCCAGCAGGAAGCCGAAGCTGTTGTGCAGGATCACCACCGCCATGATCAGCAGGCCCGACTCGGCGATCTTCGCCTGGCTGGCCGCCACCACGGCGCAGACGATCAGCACGATGCTCACCACCGACACCAGCGGCAGCACCTGAACCGCCAGGTGCACCCGGGCGCCGAGCAGTTTCTGCGCCAGCACCCCTAGCACGATGGGCAGCATCACCAGCTGCAGGATCGACCAGAACATGTCCATGAACGAAACCGGCAGCCAGGCCGACGCCAGCAGCCAGATCAAGGTCGGGGTGAGCAGAGGCGCGAGCAACGTCGTGACCGCGGCGATCGCCACGGCCAACGCCAGGTCACCCTTGGACAGCCAGACCATCACGTTCGAGGCCGTGCCGCTGGGGCAGCAGCCGACCAGGATCACGCCCACGGCGATCTCCGGGGGCAGGTGGAACAGCTGGCACAGCAGCCAGGCCACGCCCGGCATGATCACGAAATGCGCGACCACCCCCAGCGCCACCCGCCAGGGCTGGCGGGCAAGGGCGGCGAAGTCGTCGAGCTTGAGGGTCAACCCCATGCCGAACATCACCAGCCCCAGCAAGGGAACGATGGCGACCTTCAGGCCGATGAACCACTGGGGCTGGAGGTAGGCCAGGCAGGAAAACACCAGGACCCACAGGGCGAACGTGTTGCCGACGAAGCGGCTCAAGGCGGCCAAGGCTCGCATGGGATCTCCTATCATTGGCGGCAAGTGGCAGGCTGCACGCTAAAAGCTGATCGGCTGTGAAGCACCTCTATAAGGTGGCCTGAAGGATACAGCGTCCAGGCCACCCCGCGTCCCAGCGGGCAGCATGCAGCTCAAGGCCTCGGTCAGACGCCCTGCGGCAGCTCTTCACCACCCAAGGCTTCGAAGAGGATCGGCAGGAACTCGGCGAAGGTCATCATCATCAGCTGGAACGAGGCGTCGAACTGTTGCTGGGCCTCGTCGCCGCCATCCTGTTCGGCTTGCTCTTGCAGCAGCTCCTCGAACTTCAGGCGCTTGATCACCATCTTGTCGTCCAGCACGAACGACAGCTTGTCCTGCCAGGCCAGGGACAGCTGGGTGACCAGCTTGCCGGTGCTCAGGTGCAGCTGGATTTCCTCGCTGGTCAGGTCCTGGCGCTTGCAGCGCACGATGCCGCCATCTTCGGCGGTGTCGCGCAGTTCGCATTCGTCCAGTACATAGAAGCCGTCGGCGGCCTGTTGCGACTTGACCCAGTCGGTCATGGTGGCGCTCGGGGCGATCTTCACGGTGGCCGGGCGCACCGGCAGCGAGCCCATCACTTCGCGCAGCGTCGACAGCAGGTCTTCGGCACGCTTGGCGCTGGCCGAGTTGACCAGGATGAGGCCCTGGCGCGGGGCGATGGCGGCGAAGATCATCGAGCGGCGGATGAACGCACGCGGCAGGAAGGCCTGGATGATCTCGTCCTTAATCTGGTCGCGCTCCTTCTTGTAGACCTTGCGCATCTGCTCGGTCTCGATCTCTTCGACCTTTTCCTTGACCGCGTCATTGACCACGCTGCTGGGCAGGATGCGTTCTTCCTTGCGCGCGGCGATCAGCAGGAACTCGCCACTGACGTGGACCAGCGGAGCGTCCTCGCCTTTGCCGAAGGGCGCGACGAAACCGTAGGTGGTCAGTTCCTGGCTGGCGCAGGGGCGAGCCGGCTTGCTGGCCAGGGCTGCCTCGAGGGTCTCGGGGTCGAACGGTACGTCCTGGGTGAGGCGGTAGGTCAGCAGGTTCTTGAACCACATGGGGTGAAGCTCTCCTTAATACACGAGGCGGGCATTATTCTCCGAGTCAGGGGCCAGGCCAACCCTACGGCCGGCATTTGCCCGGTTATTGGTCGGTGAGCAGGGGTGCCGATAGGTCATTGAAAGGCTTGGAAAATTTTTTTAAAAAAGTGCTTGCCAGGGTGGGATGTCCTCCGTAGAATGCGCGCCACACCGAGACGAAGGGTGATTAGCTCAGCCGGGAGAGCATCTGCCTTACAAGCAGAGGGTCGGCGGTTCGATCCCGTCATCACCCACCACTTCTCAGTGTATCGCGCAGCGGTAGTTCAGTCGGTTAGAATACCGGCCTGTCACGCCGGGGGTCGCGGGTTCGAGTCCCGTCCGCTGCGCCATCTTCGAGCTTCCAGGGCCCACTGAACACCCGGAAGCCACAACGAAAGCGACCTTAGGGTCGCTTTTTTTGTTTCTCCGATTGGGTCAAAATGCCTTGTCCGCCGGCCCGCGGCCAGCAGGCTGCCACCGGCTCTTCTCATGCAAGAGGCCGAACATGCAGGATGCCGCTCTTCCCTCCGCTCCGTTTCCCTCAGGCCCTTCGCGGTCCGCGCCCTTGCTGGGCATCGACCTGGGCACCACCAACAGCTTGATCGCCGTCTGGCAGCAGGGGCGGGCGCAGCTGATCGCCAATGCCCTGGGTGAGACCCTGACCCCGTCGGTGGTCAGCGTGGACGACGACGGCAGCGTACTGGTCGGTCAGGCTGCCAAGGCCCGGCTCACCACCCATCCCCACCTCAGCGTGGCGGCCTTCAAGCGTTTCATGGGCAGCGACAAACGGTTTCAGCTGGGCGAACAGTCGTTTTCCCCCGAGGAACTGTCCGCCCTGGTGCTGGGCGCGCTCAAGCGCGACGCCGAGGCCTACCTGGGTTGCCCCGTGACCGAGGCGGTGATCTCGGTACCGGCCTATTTCAGCGACGAACAGCGCAAGCGCACGGTCTTCGCCGCCGAACTGGCCGGGCTGACCGTGCAGCGGCTGATCAACGAGCCGACTGCCGCCGCCATGGCTTACGGGCTGCATGAGCAGGCCCTGGAACGGACACTGGTCTTCGACCTGGGCGGTGGCACCTTCGATGTCACCGTGCTCGAGTACGCCTTGCCGCTGATCGAGGTGCATGCCTCCACCGGCGACAACTACCTGGGCGGCGAAGACTTCACCGAAGCGCTGTTGGCCGGTTGCCTGCGTGACTGGCAGCTCAGCGCCCAGGCCTTGCAACCGCGCGAGCTGGCCAGCCTGCGGGACGCCATCGAGCGGTTCAAATGCGAGCTGGGCGAGGGCGGCGGTACCCTGCACTGGAAGGGCGATGGCCAGGCACGCCAGTGGGTGCTCGATGGCGCGGCCTTGCAGTCGCTGTGGGCGCCCCTGCTGACCCGGGTGCGCGCCCCGATCGAGCAAGCGTTGCGCGACGCCCGGCTGAGCCCGCGCGAGCTGGACAGCCTGGTGCTGGTCGGTGGCGCCACGCGCATGCCACAGATCCAGCAGCTGGTGGCCAAGCTGTTCGGTCGCCTGCCGTACCGCCACCTGGACCCGGATACCCTGGTCGCCCTGGGCGCTGCCAGCCAGGCGGCCTGCAAGGCCCGCGAGCAGACCATCGAAGAGCTGATCCTGACCGACGTCTGCCCTTACACCCTGGGGGTCGCCGCCGGACACACCGAGCACACCGGCGCGTCGTTCTCACCGATCATCGAACGCAACACGGTCATCCCGACGTCCAAGGTGGAGCGCTTCTATAGCTCGCACCCGCAACAGGAGGTGGTGCGCATCGCCGTGTACCAGGGTGAGCGGCCCTGGGTACGCGACAACATTCTGGTCGACAGCTTCGAGATCCCGCTCAAGTCCACGGGCGAGATCCAGTCGCTGGACGTGCGCTTCAGCTACGACATCAATGGCTTGCTGGAAGTCGACGTGACCTTCCTGGAAACCGGGCTCAAGCACAGCCACAGCATCGACCGCAGCCCCACCGGCCTGGACGCCGACGCGCGCCAGGCCAGCCACGACCGGCTGGCCGGGTTGAAGATCCACCCGCGCGACACCTTGCCCAATCGCACCTTGCTGGCGCGGCTGGAGCGGGCCTGGATGCAGAGCCTGGGCGAGGAGCGCGACCTGATCGGCAGTTGGCTGGCGGCGTTCAACGCCGTGCTCAGTGCCCAGCACAGTGCCGAGATCAGCCGCCAGCGCCAGCACCTGAATCAGGCGCTGGACGAACTGCGTTACTGAGCGTCGAGCTGACGCAAGGCCGCCTGCAGGCCGTGGGGCAGAGTGTTGGTCTGGCCAGGCGGAGGGCCGCTGCGGTTGGGCAGCGGGTCGCCCGGCCAGCCGAGCAGCAGCAACGGCAGGATCGGTATCCAGCGCAGCAGCGCCAGCAGGATGATCAAGGCCGGCACGCCCTGGCCCACGTCGCGCAGGCGCCGCAGCAGCCCGCTCATGACCAGCAGGCCGACCACGATCATCGCCACCCCCTGGGTCTGCGGCGGTATCAATAACAGGCCTGACGCCAAGTGGCCGGCAAGTCCCGTGCGCGTCAGCCGTGTGTCCAGCCGCCAGACCGCCCAGGCCGGTGCCGACGGCTGCTGCGCCTGTTGCTCGAGCAGGCGCTCCGACCAGGCCAGCAGGGCCAGGATCGCACAGCGCAGACCCGCATCCTGCGCAGGGTCGTCCTTGCCGCGCTGAAGGGCCTTGAGCACCCGCAGGCTCGACACGCGGCCGTGCCCGGCCAGGTTGCCGAAGGCTTCCAGCGCAGTGTTGTACAAGGCCACATCGACCCCTTCGAGCAGGTCGGCCGAGAGTCGTCTGCCCTGGCCCTTGAGCAACTGTTCGAACACCGGCCCGAGCCGAGGATGGGCTTCCTTGATGAAGTCCATCATCCCGTGGGCCTTGCCCCGTTGTTCGTCGGACAGGCTGGCATCGCAGAGGAAGGTGGCACTGAGCAGCAGGCAACCGAGCGGATGGTCTTCCAGCCAGCCGCTGTCCTGGTCGGCACACTCGAAGAGCTGTGCCGTACTGGGCAGGCGCGGGCTGTCGAAGCAATGGGCCCAGGTGATCAAGCGTGACGCCAGCAGGCGCTGGGCCGTGTCGTTCAGGTCGAGCCGATCGAGCAGCACGCCCTCCAGGTCGTCGGTGTCCACAGGCCGCAGGTGGTCGACGGGCAGCGAGGCGAGGAAATGCGCGGGCGGGAAGGCCAGCCGCTCGACGCAGTCGCGTGACACCAGCCTCAGCCAGCGCCCGGGCTGCTCCAGCAGGGCCAGCGTGAACAACTGCTGGCGATGCCAGGCGATCAGGTCCTGGGTGTCGTCGACCGCTGGCAGCGTGAAGCCTTCGAGCATCAACCGGTACTGTGCCCACAGCCCGAACGGGCGAGGCAGCATGCGGCCGGTCTGGAAGTGTTCGAGCAGGGCGTCCAGCGCACGGGGCGAGTAGCGACGCAGGCGGCGCAGCCATTCGCGGCACGCCGGGTGGGCCTCGTCCGTCAGCAGGGCAGGGGGCAGGCTGGCGTCGTCGTTGGCACAGAAGGTGGCCAGTGCGCGCGGGATCGGTGCCTGGTGCAGCCAGTGCAGGGTCTGCCTGGCCTGGGCGCGAAAACCCTCGACGATCAAGGCATCGAGCCCTGCTTCGCCGTCCGGCTCGTCCACCACCTGGCGCAGCAGATCGGCTTCCCCGCGCTGCAAGGCCCAGGCATGCCAGTAGCGGCGCTGCAAGGTGGCATCCGCCGGAGCCTCGAGCAGCCAGGCCAGCAGCGGCAGTTCATCGTCACCGTTCAGGCACCACTGGGTAAAGGCTGCGGCGATCCCTTCGAGTGGCAGGCGAGAGGCGACCAGCCAACGGGTCAAGGTTTCTGGGCGCTGCGCCGGACTGGCCCAGCCTTGAATCGGATGAGCCAGATCCTGTGGCCAATAGCCCGGCAGCTCGAAACCATCCAGGGCCTGGATCAGCAACGGCAGGCGATGCGGCGCCTGTCGGCTGCACAGGGCCAGGAGGGCGGCGGGCGCTTCGGGGTGACGGTGCGTACGCCACAGCGTCGCCCAGCAGTCCAGCGCCTGCTCATCGTCGCCCAAGGCCCCGTGCTGACGCGTCAGCAGGTACAACAGGTCGATATCGTCCGGGGCCGCCTGCCACTGGGCCTGCAGCTCGTCACGCCAGGCCTTGGCCGGCACGCCGACCTGACAGAACTGGGTTCGCAGCCGCAGCATCAGGGCGTCGTCGTCCGGCAAGGGCAGGCAGGTGTGACGTCCGGCGAAGTCGCGGTACTCGTGGAAGGGACGTTGGGCGTAGCAATAGGCCAGGGTGCGCAGGTACCAGAACGTTTCCAGCTGTGCCGCGCTTGGCCAGTCGCGCATCAACCCCGTGTCGAACGGGTCTGGCGTGCTCAGGCGTTGCAGGAAGGCTTCGGTCTCGGCGGGATCGTCGAGCCGCAGCAGCTGTTGCGCCCAGGCGAAGCGCTGGGCCAGCAAGTCGGCGCAGCGGTGGGAGATCGGCCCGCAGTCCTGCAGCAGGGCCAGAATGTCCCAGCCCAGGTCATCCAGGGCGTCGAGCGGCAGGTCGTCGAGCGCCACCACATAGGCCTGCCAGGCCGCCAGGTCGAAGCGCGTGCGGGGGGTGTCGAGCAGCGTTTCGAAGGCCTGGAAGGCCTCATCGCGTTGACGCCGAGCGTCATCGACCGCTTCGGCCTCGTGCACGGTTTCCACGTCTGCCTGCGCCCCGACTTCAGTCGAGTCGGCGGTCGCTGCCTGGGGCTGTTCGCGGGCTAGGCGCAGGGCCTGTTCATAGGCTTCGCGCAGGGCCTGGAAGCCCTCGGGGTCAGTCTCGGGGTGAAACGCCGGCAGGCGCGTACGGTAGGCCAGGCGAATGGCCTGGGTATCGTCGGTCGGTGCGATGTCCAGCAGGGTCCAGCAGCTCATGACCAGCCCTCCCGCGGCAGGCTGGCTGGGCGCTCGAGTTCGGGCAGCGGCAGGTGCCACGGCAGCGAGGCCAGCACCTCGCTGGCGCCCTGGCTCAGGTTGAGGGCGATGCAGCGATTCCAGTGGTCGCTGCCTTGCCGGGGCAGGGCAGCGTCGAAGGCGTCGTCGTCGAGATCGGAGACGTTCCACAGCGCCTTGCCCAGCAGGTAGCCGGTCAGGTAGCGGTTCCAGCTCTCGTAGTAATGCCGGGCGCGCAACGAGAGCCGGTAGTGCAGGTACAGGCTTTCGTCTTCGTCGATATAGCCGCGCAGCGTGCCGACCCGCAGCAGGTAGCTCATGCGGCCGAGGTCCCAGGCCCGGGTTCCGCCGTCGCCACAGTCGGCGAAGGTGCTGGCGACGTATTCGTGCAGACGACGTGCCCGGCGCGGCAGGCTGTCGAGCAACGCACGCCATTGGCTGGGCAGGCAGCGCTGGTACTGCCAATAGAGGTCGTTCAGCTCGCAGGCGTGGCCTGCGTCGGCCATCGACAGGGTGTCGAGCAAGCGCTCGCGGCCGTCGATGCCCCAGGCGTGCTCCAGGTTGGAGGTGTCTTCACCCTCGAAGTACGTGGCCGAGGTGTAGCTGGCGCCATTGAGCGCGGCCATGGGGCTCGACAAGGCATACAGCCAGCGACGGGCGTTTTCATCCACTGAAAAAAGACTCCTGTGCAGCACGAGAAGGGGTGACCTGGGCGCCGAGTGTAGAAGAGGCCCGGCGCCCCGGGCAATCCTCAGCGCCCCAGGCGTCCGGCCTCTTCGGCCCGCAGGGTCAGCACCTCGACCCCGTCCTCGGTCACCGCCACGGTATGCTCCCATTGCGCCGACAGCAGGCGATCGCGGGTGATCACGGTCCAGCCATCGCGCAAGGTCTTCACGCCACGGGCGCCCTGGTTGATCATCGGCTCGATGGTGAAGACCATGCCAGGTTTCAGGCGCAGGCCGCTGCCACGTTGGCCGTAATGCAGCACCTCGGGCTTTTCGTGCATCTGCTGGCCGATGCCGTGGCCGCAGTATTCGCGCACCACGCTGTAGCCCGCCGCTTCGGCGTGGGCCTGGATGGCATGGCCGATATCGCCCAGGGTCGCGCCAGGTCGCACCTGCTCGATGCCTTTCCACAGCGCCTCGTAGGTGGTGTCGACCAGGTGGCGGGCTGCCTCGTCGATGGCGCCGATGGCGTACATCTTCGACGAGTCGGCAATGTAGCCGCCTTGCTCGAGGGTGATGTCGACATTGACGATGCTGCCTGCCTCCAGACGCTGCCTGGCATCGGGCATGCCGTGGCAGACCACGTGATCGACCGAGGTGTTCAGGGCGTAGGGGAAGCCGTATTGCCCCTTGCTGGCCGGGCGTGCCTTGAGCGTCTGGACGATGAAGGCTTCGGCGTGGTCGTTGATCTGCATCGTGGTGACGCCAGGCTGGATAAAGCGGTCTAGCTCGGCGAATACCTCGGCCAGCAGTTGCCCGGCGCGACGCATCAACGCCAGTTGCGGTGCGGTCTTGAGGATGACCTGGCTCATTGCAGCAACGCCTGGAGGGTGGCCTGTTCCTGGCGCAGCAGTTGGCGCAGCAGGTCCTGATACGTGGCTTGCGGGTGCAGCTCGGCGAGCATGCCCAGGCGAATCCAGTGCTCGGCCTGGGCATTGATCGAACGGGACATGACCGTGCTGGCCAGGCGCAGGTCTTCATGCAGGGTGTCGGAGATCTTGACGATGCCCATGGGTCTCTCGCTATATGAAACGTATACATAGCGTATCGTCAGGACGACGTGAAGGCCAGCGTGGCCTGACGTGTGGGGCGACATCGATCCGCCGGGGAATGAGCCGAGGAATTCTTTTCAGCCTTTTCCAATACCGCTGCTCCGGCGCACCGCCTAGAATCCAGGCATCTTTTCGTTCAGGCGTCATTCGAGGGTTTCATGCACATTTCTTCCGGACGCTGGGTACGCGGTCTGTTCTTGGCGCTCGTGACCGCGTTTCTGTGGGGCATCTTGCCGATCAAGCTCAAGCAGGTGCTGCAGGTGATGGATCCGGTGACGGTCACCTGGTACCGCCTGCTGGTATCGGGTGGGTTGCTGCTGGCCTGGCTGGCGGCGCAGAAGCGCCTGCCGCGCTTCCAGGGGCTGGGGCGTCGGCGCTATGGGCTGGTCGGGCTGGCGATCGCCGGTCTGCTGGGCAACTACGTGTTGTACCTGATGGGGCTCAACCTGCTCAGCCCGGGGACGGCACAACTGGTGGTGCAGATGGGGCCGGTGCTGTTGCTGGTGGCCAGCGTGTTCGTCTTCAAGGAACGCTTCAGCCTCGGCCAAGGCCTGGGATTGCTGGTGTTGCTGGTGGGCTTCGGCCTGTTCTTCAACCAGCGCCTGAGCGAACTGCTGACCTCGCTGGGCACCTACACCACGGGCGTGCTGACCATCCTTCTGGCCACCAGCATCTGGGTCTTCTACGCCTTGAGCCAGAAGCAGCTGCTCACGGTCTGGCACTCGCAGCAGGTGATGATGGTGATCTACCTGGGCTGCGCCACGTTGCTGATCCCCTGGGTGCATCCGCTGGAAGCGCTCGAGCTGTCCTCCGTGCAGAAGTGGCTGCTGCTGGCCTGCTGCCTCAATACCCTGGTGGCCTATGGCGCCTTCGCCGAGGCGCTGGCGCACTGGGAGGCCTCGAAGGTCAGCGCCACCCTGGCCCTGACGCCTCTGGTGACCTTCGTGGCCGTGGCGCTGGCGGCCGTCGTCTGGCCCGACTATGTGCAGGCCGAGGACATCAATGCCGTGGGCTATGTCGGGGCGGTCACCGTAGTGGTGGGCTCGACGCTGGTGGCGCTGGGGCCTTCGCTGGTCGCGCAGTGGCGTCTGCGGCGCGGATCCGCGCAGAGCGGCCAGACGCGTGGGTGACCTGTCAATTGTGCCAGTTGTCCCTTCATGAGGTGAGGGCATTCAATAAGGCCTCCACCTACAGGGCACAAGACAATGGAAAAGACAGACGCGATCGAGCACGGCGCGGTGTCCCCCTTCATGCATCCCGGCATCAAGGTCAACGTCCACTACATGAGCACCTTCGTCGGCAGGAATCTGGACAAGGAACCGTGGAAAAGTGCCTATGAGAAAGTCGTCAACGACTATCTGGGTCGCGGCTCGAAGAACTGGCAACCCAAACCCAGGCACCAGGTCGAGTGTGGCGCCTACAGCAACCCTGATCTGGGGTGCACCGACGAAACGCGCGATGCGCAGGCCGCCTACGGGCAAGCGCTGCTGTGGACCATCACTGGCGATCGGGACTACGCCGCCACGTCCATCCGCATCCTCGATGCCTGGTCTGCCAATCTGACACAGGGCCATGTCGGTGAAAATGCCAGGCTACAGGCCTCCTGGGCCGCTTCGATCTTTACCTGCGCCGCCGAAATCCTGGTCCATACCGACGCGGGTTGGAGCAGCCAGGGCCAGCAAGCCTTCAAGACCATGCTGAAGACCCAGTTTCAGCCGATCATCGAAAAACTGTTCTACGGCGAAGGCTGGTTGCGTGATATCTGGGCAAGCAACTGGCGCGCGACCGGCATCGAGGCGCTCTACTACATTGCCATCCATACCGACGACCTTGCGTTAGCCGCCCGCAGCCTGCAGTTCTGGAAGGACCATCTGGTCGCCCAGATCTATCTGGAGACCGACGGCCCGGTCCCCCGGTTACTGCCCAACTGGAGCAGGCAACCCACGGAAGAGGAATTCAAGGTCGCCTGGGGTCGACCCTGGCGCTTCATCGACGGTTTGAACATCGAAACCTGTCGCGACTTCGCCCACACGGCCTATGGCCTGGCCTCGACCATCAATGTGGCCGAAACGGCGTTGATGCACGGTATCGATCTCTATCAGGACACCGAGACCCAAGCGGAAGAACGCCTCACCAAGGCCATGGAGCTGCATTGCGGGTACGAAAACATTGCGCTGATGCCAGACCTGAGCACGCAGTACTCAGGCTTCAAGCTCAGTGCGCAGTGGACATTCGAGATCGCCTATACCCATTACGCGGTGCGCTTGGGCAGGCACCTGCCACAGACCCGCGCGTTCATCGCCCGGCATCGTCCTGCGCAGGGCGATTTCCACTACATGTGGGAAACCCTCACCCATGGGTACCCCGAGGTCGGCTGTGTCGCGTGCTGCAAAGACACTCACCCGATGTCTCTGCGCTACCCTGAGCAAGGGCCGGCCGACGATTGCGAGCACTGCGAGGCCATACGCGAGCGCAGCAGAGCCGTACGGCAGTCAGCGACATCGTTTTTCAAGCGTCTGCTTAAGCCCGGCAAAAGCCTTTGAGCCGAGGAGGGCGCCGCGATGGGGGGCGGCGCCCGGACCTCGGCCTTACGATCAGCCTCTGCTGCCCGGCGCCAGCATCTGCTCGGGCCGCACCCACTCATCGAACTGCTCGTTGGTCAGGTACCCCAACGCCAGCGCGGCTTCACGCAAGGTCAGCCCCTCGCCATAGGCCTTCTTGGCGATCTCGGCCGACTTGTCGTAGCCGATGTGCGGGTTCAGGGCCGTCACCAGCATCAGGCCACGCTCCAGGTGCTCGGCCATCTTCTCGGCATCCGGTTCGATCCCCGTCACGCAATGCTCGGTGAAGTTGCGGCAGCCGTCGGCCAACAGCTCGATCGACTGCAGCAGGTTGTGGATGATCACCGGCTTGAACACGTTCAGCTGCAGGTGGCCCTGACTGGCGGCAAAGCCGATCGTCGCATCGTTGCCCAGCACCTGGCAGGCCAGCATCGACAAGGCCTCGCACTGGGTCGGGTTGACCTTGCCCGGCATGATCGAGCTGCCGGGTTCGTTGGCCGGCAGGCGCACTTCGGCCAGCCCGGCACGTGGGCCGGAGCCGAGCAGGCGCAAGTCGTTGGCGATCTTCATCAGCGCCACCGCCAAGGTCTTCAAGCCACCGGCCAGGCTGGTCAGCGGCTCATGCCCGGCCAGTGCGGCGAACTTGTTCGGTGCGGTGACGAACGGCAAGCCCGACAACGCCGCCAGTTCGGCCGCCACTGCTTCGGCAAAACCCTGAGGCGCGTTCAGCCCGGTCCCGACCGCCGTGCCGCCCTGGGCCAGCTCGTACACCGCCGGCAGGCTGGCGCGGATGGCGCGCTGGGCATAGTCGAGTTGCGCGACGAACGCCGACACTTCCTGGCCGAAGGTGATCGGCGTGGCGTCCATCATGTGGGTACGCCCGGTCTTGACCAGGTGCTGGTGGCGCGCGCCCAGCTCGGCCAGGCCGGCGGACAGCTCGGCGATCGCCGGCAGCAGCTGCTCGTGCACGGCCTTGGCGGCGGCGATGTGCATGGCGGTCGGGAAGCAGTCGTTGGAACTCTGCGAGCGGTTGACGTGATCGTTCGGGTGCACCGGCGACTTGCCGCCGCGGCCTTGCCCGGCCAGTTCGTTGGCCCGCCCGGCGATCACCTCGTTGACGTTCATGTTGCTCTGGGTGCCGCTGCCGGTCTGCCAGACCACCAGCGGGAACTGCGTGTCGTGGTCGCCCGCCAGGACTTCGTCCGCCGCCTGTTCGATCAACCGGGCCAGGTCGGCCGCCAGGTCGCCGTTGCGATCGTTGACCCGTGCGGCAGCCTTCTTGATCAGCGCCAGGGCGTGCACCACCTCGATCGGCATGCGCTGCTGACCGATGGCGAAGTTGATCAGCGAGCGTTGCGTCTGCGCCCCCCAGTAGGCCTCTTGAGGAACTTCGACCGGTCCCAGGCTGTCAGTTTCGGTACGGCTCATGCTGCTCACTCCTTTGTGGTGTGTATCCGCAGTTTTAGGCCCTGATCCATTCGAGCGGTTCCATCGCTCGTCACCCGCTTGAGCCCTGGGCCCTTCGAGGCGCAGAATGCTCTACCCCGAGGTGCTACCTCGCCTGTCAGATGAAGGAAGTGCAATGACCCGTCTTCGTGCCCTCTGCGCCGCCGTGGCACTGGCCTGTGCCAGTGGCCAGGTACTCGCCGACACAGCCAGCCACAACGCCAGCGCCGAGAAATTCCTCGCCCTGGCCAACGCCGACAAGCTGGGCACCCCGGTGTACATGCAGGTCCAGCAGATGTTCGCCCAGCGCTTCGAACAGACCAAGGCGCCTGCCTCGAAGAAAGCCGTGCTCGACAGCTATCAGGCCAAGGCCAATGCCGCGCTGGAAAGCGCCATCGGCTGGAAGAAGCTCAAGCCCGACATGGTCAAGCTGTACACCACCAGCTTCACCGAGGACGAGCTCAAGGAACTGGTCAAGTTCTACGAGTCGCCGGTCGGTCGCAAGGTGATGCGTGAAATGCCCAAGGTCACCCAGCAGTCCGCCCAGCTGACCCAGTCCAAGCTGGAGCCGGCCGTTCCGGTGGTCAACAAGCTGCTCGAGGACATGACCAAGGAACTCGACCCGAACGCCGGCAAGGCTGCCGCGCCGGCGAAGAAGTGAGCCCGGCACGATGACCATGCAGCAACGCATCGAGCACAGTCTGGCCCTGCTGACGCCCGAGCACCTCGAGGTGCTCGACGAGAGCCACATGCACAGCCGTGGCCAGCAGACGCACTACAAGGCGATCATCGTCAGTGCGCAGTTCGCCGGCCTGAACAGCGTCAAGCGTCACCAGAAGGTCTACGCCATCCTGGGCGCGCTGATGGGCGAGTTCCATGCCCTGGCGCTGCACACCTACACCCCGGAAGAATGGGCACAGGTCGGCGCCGCGCCGGCCTCGCCCGTCTGTGCAGGCGGCAGCCGGCACTGATTCGTTCGCCGGAATTTGCTAGACTTCGAAGCGCGCCGCCCGTCGGCGCGTTTTTCGTTTGTCGTCCGGTCCGCCCCTTGCGCGGGTGACCACCTGGAGAATCCCTGCATGTCCCAACCGATCGTCGTCGCGGCGCTGTACAAGTTCGTCACCCTGAAAGACTACGAGGCCCTGCGCGAGCCTCTGCACCAGGCCATGCTGGCCCATGACGTCAAAGGCACGCTGCTGCTGGCCGAAGAAGGCATCAACGGCACCGTCTCGGGCACCCGTCAGGGCATCGATGCCTTGCTCGCCTGGCTGCGCAACGACCCGCGCCTGGTCGACATCGACCACAAAGAATCCCTCTGCGACGAGCAGCCGTTCTACCGCACCAAGGTCAAGCTCAAGAAAGAGATCGTCACCCTTGGCGTGCCGGGCGTCGACCCCAACCAGGCGGTCGGGACCTACGTCGAGCCCAAGGACTGGAACGCGCTGATCAGCGACCCTGAAGTGCTGCTGATCGACACCCGCAACGACTACGAAGTGGCCATCGGCACCTTCAAGGACGCCATCGACCCCAAGACCACCAGCTTCCGCGAGTTCCCCCAGTACATCAAGGAGCACTTCGACCCGAGCCGGCACAAGAAGGTCGCCATGTTCTGCACCGGCGGCATCCGCTGCGAGAAGGCCTCCAGCTACATGCTCGGCGAAGGTTTCGAGGCGGTCTATCACCTCAAGGGCGGCATCCTCAAGTACTTCGAGGAGGTGCCCCAGGAAGACAGCCTGTGGGAAGGCGACTGCTTCGTCTTCGACAACCGCGTCACCGTGCGCCATGACCTTTCCGAAGGTGACTACGACCAGTGCCACGCCTGCCGTCACCCGGTCAGCGTCGAGGACCGGGCCAGCGAGCATTATGCGCCAGGCATCAGCTGCCCCCATTGCTGGGACAGCCTGAGCGAGAAGACCCGTCGCAGCGCCATCGACCGGCAGAAGCAGATCGAGCTGGCCAAGGCCCGCAACCTGCCGCACCCGATCGGGCACAACTACCGCAAGGCCGAGGCCTGATCCATGAGTGCACGCCTGCTCTATGTGATGGACCCGATGTGTTCCTGGTGCTGGGGCTTCGCGCCGGTGGCGCAGGCCCTGATCGAGCAGGCGGCGCAGGCCGGGGTCGACACCTGCCTGGTGGTCGGTGGGCTGCGCCGGGGCAGCAGCGTACTGGATGCCTCGACCCGGCGTTACATCCTCGACCACTGGCAGGCCGTCAGCGAGGCGACCGGGCAACCGTTCGCGTTCGAGGGCGCCTTGCCGGACGGTTTCGTCTACGACACCGAGCCGGCGTGCCGGGCCCTGGTGGCGGCCCGTGAACTGGACGCTTCGCGCCTGTGGCCGCTGCTGGTACTGATCCAGAAGGCGTTCTACCAGGCGGGGACGGACATCACCCGCGCCCCGCAACTGGTGGCGCTGGCCGAGCAGGCCGGGTTCGACCGCGAGCGGTTCCGCATCGCCTTCGACCAGGCCGATACCCGCGCCGCCACCGAGGCCGATTTCGCCTGGGCGCAGCGCCTGGGGATCGCCGGCTTCCCGACCTTGCTGGCCGAGCGCAACGGTCAGCTGGCCTTGTTGACCAACGGCTTCCAACCCTTGGAACGTCTGCAACCCTTGCTGGCCCGTTGGCTGGAGCAGGCAGCCTGTGCTTGACCTGCCCGGCTCGCCCGAGCCGCCCGCCGGGGCCTCGCCCAAAGCGGCCGACCGCCTGAGCTGGGCCGAGATTCGTCGCCTGGCGCTGCACCACCGCAAAGCCCTCTGGGCCGCCAACCTGATCGCCGTGTTCGGCGCCTTGTGCAGCGTGCCCATTCCGCTGCTCTTGCCGCTGCTGGTCGACGAAGTGCTGCTGGGCAACGGCGACAAGGCCCTGAACTGGATGAACCGACTGTTGCCTGCCGACTGGCAGGTGCCGGTCGGCTACATCGGCCTGATGCTGGGCGTGACCTTCTGCCTGCGGCTGGCGGCGCTGGCGTTCAACGTCGCCCAGGCGCGCCTGTTCGCCGGGCTGGCCAAGGACATCGTCTACCGCCTGCGTATCCGCCTGATCGAACGGCTCAAGCGGATTTCGCTCAAGGAATACGAGAACCTGGGCAGCGGCACCGTCGCCACGCACCTGGTGACCGATCTGGACACGCTGGACAAGTTCGTCGGCGAGACCCTGAGCCGGTTCCTGGTGGCCATGCTCACCCTGACCGGCACCGCCGCCATCCTGATCTGGATGCACTGGAAGCTGGCGCTGCTGATCCTGCTGTTCAACCCGCTGGTGATCTACTGCACCGTGCAGCTGGGCAAGCGGGTCAAGCACCTGAAGAAACTGGAGAACGACAGCACCGCCCGCTTCACCCAGGCGTTGACCGAAACCCTCGACGCCGTTCAGGAGATCCGTGCCAGCAACCGCCAGGGGTATTTCCTCGGTCGCCTGGGCCTGCGCGCCCGTGAAGTGCGCGACCGGGCCGTCGCCTCGCAGTGGAAGAGCGATGCCAGCAGTCGCGCCAGCGGGCTGCTGTTCCAGTTCGGCATCGACCTGTTCCGCGCGGCGGCCATGCTCACCGTGCTGTTTTCCGACCTGTCCATCGGGCAGATGCTGGCGGTGTTCAGCTACCTGTGGTTCATGATCGGGCCGGTCGAGCAGCTGCTCAACCTGCAATACGCCTACTATGCCGCAGGCGGGGCCCTGGGGCGGCTCAACGAGCTGCTGTCTCGCGAGGACGAACCGCACTTCGCCAGCGCCACCGACCCGTTCGCCGGGCGCACCACGGTGGGGATCGACGTACGCGATCTGCGCTTCGCCTACGGCGACGAGCCGGTGCTGGACCAGCTGAACCTGTCGATCGCCCCTGGCGAAAAAGTCGCGATCGTCGGCGCCAGCGGGGGCGGCAAGAGCACCTTGGTGCAGTTGCTGCTGGGTCTCTACAGCGCCCAGGCCGGCACCATCCGCTTCGGTGGCGCGAGCCTGCAGGAGATCGGCCTGGAGACCCTGCGCGAGCAGGTGGCCGTGGTGCTGCAACACCCGGCGCTGTTCAACGACAGCGTGCGCGCCAACCTGGCCATGGGCCGCGACTGCACCGACGAGGCCTGCTGGGAGGCCCTGCGCATCGCCCAGCTCGAGCCGGTCATCGCTGCCCTGCCGCACGGCCTGGACAGCATGGTCGGCCGCTCCGGAGTGCGCCTGTCCGGCGGGCAGCGGCAACGCCTGGCCATCGCCCGCATGATCCTGGCCGAACCCAAGGTGGTGATCCTCGACGAAGCCACCTCGGCCCTGGACGCGGCCACCGAGTACAACCTGCACCAGGCGCTGGCCCGCTTCCTCAGCGGCCGCACGACCCTGATCATTGCTCACCGGTTGTCAGCGGTGAAGCAGGCCGACCGCGTGCTGGTGTTCGATGGCGGGCAGGTGGCCGAGGATGGCGATCATCAGCAGCTGATCGCCGAGGGTGGGCTGTATGCCAAGCTGTATGGGCATTTGCAGCAGAGTTGAGGGGAGGAGGCGTGCCTGTGGCGCAGGGGGCGCTGGTTTTACGGGTCCTTTGGACCCGATCGCGGCCGGTCCGGCGCCCCGGCAGGGGCCGCTCCTACACCTGTAGCCCCACCGCAGGGTTGCAGGCTATCGCGATCCCTGTAGGAGCGGCCCCTGTGCCGCGATCGGGCCTGAAGGGCCCGCAGATCAGCCATCTCCTTCCATCAGATACTCCATCCTACGCCCAGAAACCTTCACCACATTCCCCCAATCACGCCCCCCACCCCACAACCCCCGTCGTCCCCCGCCGACCGGGGCTTTGCGGGTCGCAAAAAAGCTGCCACAGTCATGGCACATCGCCTAGGCTGTGCTGGGCCAGGCGTTATCCAAGCCGTAAACGTCGCACGACAAGGACCCCATGAAGGAACATCGGACGCTCGACACACCAAGACTGCTCGGCATCATCTGGCCGTTCATCGCCGTGGTCGCGTTTCAGGTCCTGCTCGGCAGCCTGAGCCTCTACGCGCTGTCCGCCGTGCGCGCCTACGTGGCTGGTGAAAGCCTGTGGTCCAAAGGCCAGAAAGACGCCATCTATTACCTCAGTCTCTACGCCGATACCCACGACGAACGGATCTTCCAGAGCTACCAGCGCGCCATCGCCATCCCCTTGGGCGGCTACCAGCTGCGCAAGGCCATGGACCAACCCGAACCCGACCTGGAGGCTGCCCGCGAAGGCATCCTGCTCGGCGGCAACCACCCCGCCGACGTCACCCGGGTGATCTGGTTCTACCGGTACTTCCGCGACGTCAGCTACATGGACCAGGCCATCGACAAGTGGGAAGTGGGCGACAGCTACCTCATGGCGCTGAACCAGCTGGCCGGGCAGATGCGCCAGGCCTTCGACCAGGGGCCGGTGGAGGCCGCACGCATCGCCGACTGGAAGGCCAGGATCGCAGCCATCAACGACGACGTTACCCCGGCGGCCGTGGCCTTCAGCGATGCCCTGGGGGCTGGCTCACGCACACTGTTGAAGGTGCTGCTGCTGACCAACCTGGCCACCGCGCTGTTCCTGATCGCCCTGGCCTGGCGACGCTCGGCCCGGCTGCTGACCCAACGCCAGGCCTTCGCCAATGCCCTGCAGGCGGAAAAGGAGCGTGCGCAGATCACCCTGGCCTCGATCGGCGATGCGGTGATCACCACCGATGTCGAAGGCAGCATCACCTACATGAACCCGGCCGCCGAGCAGCTGACCCACTGGAACGCCGAGCACGCCCACGGCCTGCCCATGGCCGCGCTGTTCAGCCTGCTCGACGAGCCGGCCGCGCAGGAGAGCCACAACCTGGTCGAGCAGGTGCTGTCCGGCAACCTGCGTGGGGGCACCGAGCACACGCGCTGCATCCAGCGCCTGGATGGCAGCACCGTGTCGGTCAACCTGGTCGGCTCGCCGATCCTGACCGAAGGCGTGGCCAGCGGCACCGTGCTGGTGCTCCATGACATGACCCAGGAGCGCCAGTACATCGCCAACCTGTCCTGGCAGGCCACCCACGATGCGCTGACCGGCCTGGCCAACCGCCGGGAGTTCGAATACCGCCTGGAACAGGCGCTGAACGAACTGGCCCGCCAGCCGGCCCGACACGCCCTGATGTTCCTCGACCTGGACCAGTTCAAGCTGGTCAACGACACCTGTGGCCATGCGGCCGGTGACGAGCTGCTGCGGCACATCTGCGCCGTGCTGCAGTCCGGCCTGCGCGAGGGCGACACCTTGGCGCGACTGGGCGGCGACGAATTCGGCGTGCTGCTGAAGAACTGCCCGGCCGACCAGGCCGAGCGCATCGCCGAACACCTGCGCCAGCTGGTGCAAAGCCTGCATTTCGTGTGGAAGGAGCGACCTTTCGTCACCACCGTGAGCGTCGGTCTGGTGCACATCGCCCAAGGGCCGACCACCCTGGAAGCCTCGCTGCGCGCCGCCGACATGGCCTGCTACATGGCCAAGGAAAAAGGCCGCAACCGCGTGCAGGTCTACCATGCCGACGACAGCGAGCTGTCCACGCGCTTCGGCGAGATGGCCTGGATCCAGCGGCTGCACGTCGCCCTCGAGGAGAACCGCTTCTGCCTGTACGCCCAGGCCATCGTGCCGCTCAACGGGGAAGGCGACAGCCACATCGAAATCCTGCTGCGCCTGCATGACGAGAACGGGCGGACAATCCTGCCGGAGAACTTCATCCCTGCCGCCGAGCGCTACGGGCTGATGAGCGCGCTCGACCGCTGGGTGGTACGCAGCGTATTCCAGACCATCCGCCAGTGCCTGGACGACGGACACGAAGGCCCGTTGGCCATGTGCGCCATCAACCTCTCGGGCACCAGCATCGGTGACGACAAGTTCCTCGAATACCTGGAGCGCCAGTTCAGCGAATTCCGCATTCCGGCGCAGATGATCTGTTTCGAGATCACCGAGACCAGCGCCATTTCCAACCTGGGCAGCGCCATCCGCTTCATCAACCAGCTCAAGAACCTGGGTTGCCGGTTCTCGCTGGATGATTTCTGCGCCGGCATGTCGTCGTTCGCCTATTTGAAACATTTGCCGGTGGATTATCTGAAGATCGACGGCAGTTTCGTGAAGGACATGCTCGACGACCCGATCAACCGGGCCATGGTCGAGGTCATCAACCACATTGGTCACGTCATGGGCAAGCGCACCATCGCCGAGTTCGTCGAAACGCCCGTGATCGAAAGCGTCTTGCGGGACATCGGCGTAGATTACGCCCAAGGGTACCTGGTCGAACGTCCCCAGGCGTTCAATTGCGCCAGCCTGTATCCTCGACGCCCGGCCGTGGCGGTCGCCCGTCAGTCGGTGCCGGGGGCTTTTCGCTGAAACAAACGTTGTACATCACAAGGAATCAAGGAGCTGATCGTGAAAGATGCATTCGTTCGAGTCGGACCTCTCATGGACCCCGCCAGTTACCCCGCCTGGGCCCAGCAACTGTTGCGCGATTGTCATGAGAGCAAGCGCCGCGTGGTCGAACATGAGTTCTACCAGCGTCTGCGCGACGACCGGATCAAGCCGGCGACCATCCAGCAGTACCTGATCGGTGGCTGGCCGGTGGTCGAGCAGTTTTCGCTGTACATGGCGCACAACCTCACCCGCACGCGCTTCGCCCGTCATCCGGGGGAAGACATGGCGCGCCGCTGGTTGATGCGCAACATCCGCGTCGAGCTCAACCACGCCGACTACTGGTTGCACTGGGCCCAGGCCCATGGCGTCAGCCTGGCGGACCTTCAGGCGCAGGACGTGCCGTTGGAGCTCAACGCCTTGAACGACTGGTGCTGGCGCGTCTGCACCACCGAGCCGCTGGTGGTGGCGATCGCCGCGACCAACTATGCCATCGAGGGGGCGACGGGCGAGTGGTCGGCGCTGGTGTGCTCGACCGACACCTACGCCCAGGGCTTCCCCGAGGAAGGCCGCAAGCGGGCGATGAAGTGGCTGAAGATGCACGCCCATTACGACGACACCCACCCGTGGGAAGCGCTGGAGATCATCTGCACGCTGGCGGGCGAGCACCCGGACCCGGCGCTGTGCACCGCGCTGCGCAAGGCGATCTGCAAGAGCTACGACTGCATGTTCGTGTTCCTGGAGCGCTGCATGCAGATGGAGCTGGGCCAGGACGAGCACGTGCGGCCCACCCTGGCGGTCGCCGAGGCTATTGGGCGTTGAACGCCTGACCGTTGACCCCGGCGCTGTCCGGGCCCATCAGGTAGAGGTAGACCGGCATGATGTCTTCGGGTGCCGGGTTGTCCTGGGGGTTCTCGGCCGGGTAGGCCAGCGCACGCATGGCCGTGCGCGTGGCGCCAGGGTTGATGCTGTTGGAGCGGATCGGGGCGACGCCTTCGAGTTCGTCGGCCAGGGTCTGCATCAGGCCTTCGGTGGCGAACTTCGAGACACCATAGGCGCCCCAGTGCGCCCGACCCTTGCGCCCGACACTGCTGGAGGTGAAGGCGATCGACGCATCGCTCGACAGCCTGAGCAGCGGCAGCAGGGTGCTGGTCAGCAGGAACGTGGCATTGACGTTGATGTGCATGACGCGCATGAAGTGCTCGCCGGACAGCTGGTCCAGCGGCGTGCGCGGGCCGATGATCGAGGCGTTGTTGAGCAGCCCGTCCAGACGGCCGAACTGGGTTTCGATCAGGGCGGCGAGTTCGCCGTAGTGGTGCGGTTCGGCGGTTTCCAGGTTGAACGGGATCACCACCGGTTGCGGGTGGCCTGCCGCTTCGATCTGGTCATAGACCTCGACGAGGTTGGCCTCGGTCTTGCCCAGCAGCAGGACCGTGGCGCCATGGGCCGCATAGGCCCGGGCCGCCGCGGCGCCGATGCCGCGACCGGCACCGGTCACCAGGATGATACGGCCTGCGAGCAGGTCGGGGCGGGCGGTGTAGTCGAACATGGTGGGGTCTCCGGGTCGGGAAGGGTAGAAGGGCCGAACATCGGTCGGCGTCACAGGTGCCGCTTGCCTGCCAGGCGCCGCGTCGGCGAAGGCGAGGGCGTCTGTGCCGCCGCCATCGCCGGCAAGCCGGCTCCCACAGGACCAGCGAGGCCTGCGGTTCCTCAAAGGACCACTCTACCAGACACCCCGGTCATTTCATCGAATCCAGACCCTGCAGACCCGATCGCGGCTGGCCCCGCGCCCCGGCAGGGATCGCAACGCCAGTTTGTCAGATTGCACGATCCCCTGTAGGAGCGGCCCCTGTGCCGCGATTGGGCCCGCAGGGCCCACAAGATCAGCCATCGCAATGCAGCATGGATCTTCGGAACAGGACAGCCACCCCTGGGTAATCGCACTGGCTTGCCAGCTCGCCAGCTTGCCAGCTTGCCAGCGGTCACCTCCGCCATCACCCATGGCAGCACAGGCTATCGCGGTCACCTGTGGGAGCGGCCCCAGTGCCGCGATTGGGCCCGCAGGGCCCACAAGATCAGCCAATGCAGTGCAGCATGGATCTGCTCCTCAACACCCACACAACGCCCCATCAATGATCCGACGTAGATCCTGCGGCCGATCCACAACCACATCCGCCCCCCAATGATCGGGATTGTCCTGCGGATGAATGTACCCATAACGCACCGCCGCCGTACGCGTCCCCGCATCACGACCCGACTGGATGTCGCGCAAATCGTCCCCGACGAACAGCACGCTGCCCGGATCCAGGTTCAAGGTCTTGCACGCCAGGGTCACCGGCTCGGGGTCCGGTTTGCTGTGGGTCACATGGTCCGGGCAGATCAGCACCGCCGAGCGCTCGGCCAGGCCCAGCCGCTGCATGATCGGCTCGGCGAAACGCACCGGCTTGTTGGTCACCACGCCCCACAGCAGCTTGCCGTGCTCGAGGTCGGCCAGCAGCTGCTCCATGCCGTCGAACAAGCGGCTGTGCACCGCGCAGTCACGCAGGTAGCGCTCGAGGAACTCCAGGCGCAAGGCCTCGAAGTCCGGCGCGTCCGGGTCCATGCCGAAGGTGGCCGCGACCATCGCCCGCGCACCGCCGGAAATTTCGTCGCGAATGCGCGCGTCCTCGACCGGTGGCAGGCCGCGGTCGGCGAGCATGCCCTGGCAGATGGCGATGAAGTCCGGCGCCGTGTCGAGCAGGGTGCCGTCCATGTCGAAAAGTACCGCTCGCAAACGCATGCTCATTCCTCGCGCAGGGTCTGGATCATGTAGTTGACGTCGACGTCGCTGCTGAGCTTGTAGTGCTTGGTCAGCGGGTTGTAGGTCAGGCCGACGATGTCCTTGACGGTGAGGCCGGCCGTGCGGCTCCACACGCCCAGCTCGGAGGGGCGGATGAATTTCTTGAAGTCGTGCGTGCCGCGCGGCAGCAGCTTCATGATGTACTCGGCACCGATGATGGCGAACAGGTAAGCCTTGGGGTTGCGGTTGATGGTCGAGAAGAACACCTGGCCGCCGGGCTTGACCAGGCGATGGCAGGCGCGGATCACCGAGGACGGATCCGGCACGTGCTCGAGCATCTCCAGGCAGGTGACCACGTCGAACTGGCCGGGCATCTCTTCGGCCATGGCTTCGGCAGTGATCTGCCGGTAGTCGACCTCGACGCCGGACTCCAGCTGGTGCAGGCGGGCCACCGCCAGCGGCGCCTCGCCCATGTCGATGCCGGTGACCGTGGCGCCGCGCAGGGCCATCGCCTCGCTGAGGATGCCGCCGCCGCAGCCGACGTCCAGCACCTTCTTGCCGGCCAGGCCGACGCGCTCGTCGACCCAGTTGACCCGCAGCGGGTTGATGTCGTGCAAGGGCTTGAACTCGCTCTCGCGGTCCCACCAGCGGTGGGCCAGGGCCTCGAATTTGGCGATTTCGGCGTGGTCGACGTTGCTCATGGAACGGTCCTCTGAAACTTCGATGTCAAGGTGTCGGGCGGCGGCAGCCAGCGCTGCCGGCCGCTCAATGAAGGTGTTCGCCGATGCGCTCGCCCCAGGCGCGCGCGGTCTGGATCAGGGCGGCCTCGTCCATGCGCAGCAGGCGCCGGTCGTCGAGCAGCGGGCGCCCGGCGACCCAGACGTGCCGGACGCAGTCCCGGCCGGTGGCGTAGATCAGTTGCGAGACCGGGTCGTGCACCGGCTGCTGTGCCAGCCCCGAAAGGTCGAAGGCCGCAAGGTCCGCTGCCTTGCCGACCTCCAGCGAACCGATGACCGCCTCCAGGCCCAGCGCCCGGGCGCCATTGAGGGTCGCCATGCGCAGGGCGCGGTGGGCGTCCAGGGCCGTCGCCGAGCCGGCCACGGCCTTGGCCAGCAGCGCGGCGGTACGGGTTTCGCCGAGCAGGTCCAGGTCGTTGTTGCTGGCCGCGCCGTCGGTGCCGATGGCCACGTTGACCCCGGCCTGCCAGAGCCGCTCCACCGGGCAGAAGCCGCTGGCCAGCTTGAGGTTGGATTCGGGGCAGTGCACCACGCTGGTGTTGCTCTCCACCAGCAGGGCCAGGTCCTCGTCGTTGACCTGGGTCACGTGCACGGCCTGCAAGCGCGGGCCCAGCAGGCCGAGGCGGGCCAGGCGCGCCAAGGGGCGCTCACCGTGCTGGGCCAGGGCGCGCTCGACCTCGTCGGCGGTTTCGTGCAGGTGCATCTGGATAGGGGCGTCAAGCTCGTCGGCGATGACCCGGACCTTCTCCAGCGTCTGGTCGCTGACCGTGTAGGGCGCATGCGGGCCCAGGGCGATGCTGATGCGCGGGTGGTGACGCAGTTCGCTGTACAGCTCGACCGCCGCGTTCAAGCCTTCGTCGGGCGTCGCCGCGCCGGGGATCGGGAAGTCCAGCAGCGGGGCGGCGATCTGGGCGCGAATGCCGCTGCGGTGCACCCGTTCGCAGGCTTCGCGGGGGAAGAAGTACATGTCGGCGAAACAGGTGATGCCGCCCTTGAGCTGCTCGGCGATGGCCAGGTCGGTGCCGTCGCGCACGAAGGCTTCATCGACCCAGCGTGCCTCGGCCGGCCAGATGTGATCCTGCAGCCAGGTCATCAGCGGCAGATCGTCGGCCAGCCCTCGGAACAGGCTCATCGCCGCATGCCCATGGGCGTTGACCAGGCCCGGCGTCAGCACGCAGCCCGGCAGCTCGCGGGTCTCCTGGGCGATCGGCGCCTGCGCGCGGGGGCCGACCCAGGCGATCAGGCCATCGCGAATACCCAATCCTTGGTCCCGCAGCACCACCCCGGCCGGTTCGACGGGCACCAGCCAGTCGGGCAACAGCAGCAGGTCGAGGGGCAGGGCGGTCGTGGGCATGCGTGGGGCACCTGGGGCGATTTGACGTGAGCCGCAGTATACCCGAGCGCCCATCGCCCAGGGTCGCTATAATCGCCGGCTTTTGATGTTCGAACGACGGGGAGAGGCAATGCGCGAGCGACTGTTGGCGGCGGAAAAGGTGCGGGCGCTCGAGTGGCGAGACGGCGCCTTGCACCTGCTCGACCAACGCCTGTTGCCAGCCCGCGAGAGCTGGCTGACCTGCACCGACATCGACAGCGTGGCCGAGGCGATCCGTGGCATGGCCGTGCGCGGTGCGCCAGCCATCGGCATCAGCGCGGCCTATGGCCTGCTGCTGGCGCTGCGTCAGCGCCTGGCCGAGGGCGGCGACTGGGAGGTCGCGCTGGAAGAGGACTTCCAGCAGCTGGCCGAGTCCCGGCCCACGGCCGCCAACCTGTTCTGGGCCTTGAACCGCATGCGCGAGCGCCTGCTGCGCCTGCGTGACGGCGACGACGTGCTGGCGATCATGGAGGCCGAGGCGGTGGCCATCCACCAGAGCGACCGCGAAGCCAACCTGACCATGGCCCAGCATGGCGTCGACCTGATCCGCCGCCACCAGGGCAACGAACAGGTGGTGCTGACCCACGGCAACGCCGGCGCCCTGGCCACGGGCGGCTTCGGCACTGCGCTGGGGGTGATCCGTGCCGCTTACCTGGAAGGCATGATCGAGCGTGTGTTCGCCAGCGAGACCCGGCCCTGGCTGCAGGGCTCGCGGCTGACCGCCTGGGAGCTGGCGGGCGAGCAGGTGCCGGTGGTGGTCAGTGCCGACTCCGCCGCCGCCCACCTGATGAAGACCAAGGGCCTGACCTGGGTGATCGTGGGGGCGGACTGCATCACCGCCAATGGCGACGTGGCCAGCAAGATCGGCACCTACCAGCTGGCGGTCCTGGCCATGCACCACGGGGTACGCTTCATGGTGGTGGCGCCCAGCTCCACCATCGACCTGAACCTGGAGAGCGGCGAAGACATCGAGCTCGAGGAACGCGCCCAGAGCGAGCTGCTGGACCTGGCCGGTACACGGGTGGCGGCGCAGGTCGAGGCCTTCAATCCGGTGTTCGACATCACCCCGGCGGACCTGATCGACGTGATCGTCACCGAGAAGGGCGTCGTCGAGCGGCCGGACAAGGCCAAGCTGGCCCAGCTGATGTGTCGCAAGCGGTTGCATTGAAGGGTGGCGGCAGGGCTGTGCTTCTGCAGGTGTTCTGAAAGGGCGCAATCGCTGGTTTTGCGGGCCCTGGGGGCCCGATCGCGGCACAGGGGCCGCTCCTACAGGAGACCGCGCCGCCTATTTGTCAGCGTACGGGTACTTTGGCAAGAGCTTCCTAGCCGCACTCGGATAAAGCAGGCAGGCGCGGTCCCTGTAGGAGCGGCCCCTGTGCCGCGATTGGGCCTGCAAGGCCCATAAAACCAGCGCCGCCGTGCCTTTTATCCTGCACCCTTTCAGCAGCCCAGCCCCTCCCTCGCCGACCCAGGAAGCCCCACCTCGCAGGACACGTCCAGAAGCCCCGCCACGCCCCCCGGCAGCCACCCCGACACCCCCACCAAACCTACCCCTCGACCCTCCCAAGCCACGTCCTTTTGTGGTACCATCCGACAGTTTCCAAGGCCGCCCCTTGATGCGGCCTTCACTGCGCAGATCCGTGGCTCAATTCATTGATTTGTCGTATGTCGTCGCACCCCCTTCGTGCGCTGCGACGGCGAGCTTCGTGCGCCCCAGGGGGCGGCGGGGTTTCACCAGAAAAAGGAATCAGGCTTCTCATGGGCGAACTGGCCAAAGAAATCCTCCCGGTCAATATCGAAGACGAACTGAGACAGTCTTACCTCGACTACGCGATGAGCGTCATTGTCGGGCGGGCACTGCCCGATGCGCGTGATGGCTTGAAGCCCGTGCATCGTCGCGTTCTGTTTGCGATGAGCGAGCTGGGCAACGACTGGAACAAACCCTACAAGAAATCCGCCCGCGTGGTCGGTGACGTGATCGGTAAGTACCACCCCCACGGTGATACCGCGGTCTACGACACCATCGTGCGCATGGCGCAGCCGTTCTCGCTGCGCTACCTGCTGGTCGACGGCCAGGGCAACTTCGGTTCGGTCGACGGCGACAACGCCGCGGCCATGCGATACACCGAAGTGCGCATGTCCAAGCTGGCCCACGAGCTGCTGGCCGACCTGCACAAGGAGACCGTCGACTGGGTGCCCAACTACGACGGCACCGAGCAGATCCCGGCGGTCATGCCCACGCGCATCCCCAACCTGCTGGTCAACGGCTCCAGCGGCATCGCCGTGGGCATGGCCACCAACATTCCGCCGCACAACCTGGGCGAAGTGATCGATGGCTGCCTGGCGCTGATCGACAACCCCGAGATCACGGTCGATGAGCTGATGCAGTTCATCCCGGGCCCGGACTTCCCCACCGCCGGCCTGATCAACGGCCGCCAGGGCATCATCGAGGCCTACCGCACCGGTCGCGGGCGCATCTACATGCGTGCACGCTCCGAGGTCGAGGACATCGACAAGGTCGGCGGCCGCCAGCAGATCGTCATCACCGAGCTGCCCTACCAGCTGAACAAGGCGCGTCTGATCGAGAAGATCGCCGAGCTGGTCAAGGACAAGAAGCTCGAAGGCATCACCGAGCTGCGCGACGAGTCCGACAAGGACGGCATGCGCGTGGTCATCGAGCTGCGCCGTGGCGAAGTGCCGGAAGTGGTGCTCAACAACCTGTATGCCCAGACCCAGCTGCAGAGCGTCTTCGGCATCAACGTGGTGGCCCTGATCGACGGCCGTCCACGCCTGCTCAACCTCAAGGACCTGCTCGAAGCCTTCGTCCGTCACCGCCGTGAAGTGGTGACCCGTCGTACGGTCTTCGAGCTGCGCAAGGCCCGCGAGCGTGGCCACATCCTCGAAGGCCAGGCGGTGGCGCTGTCCAACATCGACCCGGTCATCGCGCTGATCAAGGCCTCGCCGACGCCGTCCGAAGCCAAGGAAGCCCTGATCGGCACGCCGTGGGAATCCAACGCCGTGCAGGTCATGGTCGAGCGTGCGGGTGCCGAATCCTGCCGTCCGGAAAACCTCGACGCGCAATACGGCCTGCGCGACGGTCGCTACTACCTGTCGCCCGAACAGGCCCAGGCCATCCTCGACCTGCGCCTGCACCGCCTGACCGGCCTGGAGCACGAGAAGCTGCTGGCCGAGTACCAGGAGATCCTCGAGCAGATCGGCGAGCTGATCCGCATCCTGAACAGCGCCCAGCGCCTGATGGAAGTGATCCGCGAAGAGCTCGAAGCCATCCGCGCCGAATACGGCGATGCGCGCCGCACCGAAATCCTCGATGCGCGCCACGACCTCAGCCTGGGCGACATGATCCCCGAGGAAGAGCGCGTGGTGACCATCTCCCACGGCGGCTACGCCAAGACCCAGCCACTGTCGTCCTACCAGGCCCAGCGCCGCGGCGGCAAGGGCAAGTCGGCCAGTGGCGTCAAGGACGAGGACTTCATCGAGCACCTGCTGGTCGCCAACAGCCACGCCACGCTGCTGCTGTTCTCCAGCAAGGGCAAGGTGTACTGGAAGAAGACCTACGAGATCCCGGAAGCCTCCCGCGCCGCCCGTGGGCGTCCGCTGGTCAACCTGCTGCCGCTGGAGGAGGGTGAGCGCATCACCGCCATGCTGCAGATCGACCTGGAAGCCCTGCAGCAGAGCGCCGACCTCGACGAAGAACTGGAAGAGGTCGACGACACCGTCCTCGAAGGTGAAGTGATCGAGCCCGAGGACGTCGACGAAGAAGACACCCCCGAGCTGGTCGCCGAGCCGACCGGTGCCTACATCTTCATGGCCACCGCGGGCGGCACGGTCAAGAAGACCCCGCTGGTGCAGTTCGCCCGTCCGCGCTCCAACGGCCTGATCGCCCTGAAGCTCAAGGAAGGCGACACCCTGATCGCCGCGGCCATCACCGACGGCGCCAAGGAAGTCATGATGTTCTCCAGCGCCGGCAAGGTCATTCGCTTCGCCGAAGGCATGGTCCGCGAGATGGGCCGTACCGCGCGCGGCGTGCGCGGCATGAAGCTGGGCAAGGGCCAGGAGGTCATCTCCATGCTGATCCCCGAGTCCGGTGCGCAGATCCTCACCGCCTCCGAGCGCGGCTTCGGCAAGCGCACGCCGCTGTCGAAGTTCCCGCGTCGCGGCCGCGGTGGCCAGGGCGTGATCGCCATGGGCACCAAGGGCCGCAACGGCAACCTGGTCGGCGCCATCCAGGTGCACCTGGGCGAAGAGATCATGCTGATCTCCGACCAGGGCACCCTGGTCCGCACCCGCGTCGGCGAAGTGTCCAGCCTGGGCCGTAACACCCAGGGTGTGACGCTGATCAAGCTGGCCAGCGACGAGACCCTGGTGGGCCTGGAGCGTATCCAGGAACCGGCCGAGGAAGAGCTCGACGCGCTGCTCGACGACGAGGCGCTGGACGACGCGGCCGACCTCGTGGCCGGAGAAGACGACGAGGCAGCGGACGCCGAGCAGGCCCCGCAGGAGTAACAGGCGACAAACCCGGACGGGGCAACCAAGGTTGCCCCGTTCGATTACTACAGCTGGCATGACCGCTGCAGCGCTGCCTTGCGGACGAGCAGCGGTCACGGTGTGTTCTATTTAGGTAGGCAGAGCGAGAGTGGATGTGAGCAAACGAGCCTTTAACTTCTGCGCAGGCCCGGCCGCGCTTCCCGAAGCGGTCCTGCGGCGTGCCCAGGACGAGCTGCTCGACTGGCGCGGCAAGGGGTTGTCGGTGATGGAGATGAGCCATCGCAGCGACGACTACGTGGCCATCGCCGAGAAGGCCGAGCAGGACCTGCGCGACCTGCTCAGCATCCCGTCCAACTACAAGGTGCTGTTCCTCCAGGGCGGTGCCAGCCAGCAGTTCGCACAGATTCCGCTGAACCTGATGCCTGAAGGCGGCACGGCCGACTACATCGACACCGGCATCTGGTCGAAGAAGGCTGTCGACGAGGCCAGCCGTTTCGGCCACGTCAACGTCGCGGCCAGCGCCAAGGCCTACGATTACCAGGCCATTCCCGGGCAGAACGAATGGCAGTTGAGCCAGAACGCGGCCTATGTCCACTACGCTTCCAACGAGACCATCGGCGGCCTGCAGTTCGACTGGGTGCCGCAGACCGGCGACGTGCCGCTGGTGGTGGACATGTCCTCGGACATCCTCTCGCGCAGCATCGACGTCTCGCAGTTCGGCCTGATCTACGCTGGCGCGCAGAAGAACATCGGCCCCAGCGGCCTGGTGGTGGTGATCGTGCGCGAAGACCTGCTCGGCCATGCCCGCAGCAGCTGCCCGACCATGCTCGACTACAAGATCTCGGCCGACAACGGCTCGATGTACAACACCCCGGCGAGCTACTCCTGGTACCTCTCCGGCCTGGTCTTCGAGTGGCTCAAGGAGCAGGGCGGCGTCGAGGCCATGGAAGCGCGCAACCGGGCGAAGAAGGACCGTCTCTACGGCTTCATCGATGCCAGCGCCTTCTACAGCAACCCGATCAGCACCAGCGCCCGGTCGTGGATGAACGTGCCGTTCCGCCTGGCCGACGAGCGCCTGGACAAGACCTTCCTGGCGGGCGCCGACGCCCGTGGCCTGCTCAACCTCAAGGGGCACCGTTCGGTGGGCGGCATGCGCGCGTCGATCTACAACGCCCTGGGGATGGATGCGGTCGAGGCACTGATCGCCTACATGAGTGAATTCGAGAAGGAGCACGCCTGATGTCCGAGCAGGAACTCAAGGCGCTGCGGGTCCGCATCGACAGCCTCGACGAGAAGATCCTCGAGCTGATCAGCGAGCGCGCCCGCTGCGCCCAGGAAGTGGCGCGGGTCAAGACCGCGACCCTGGCCGAAGGCGAGAAGCCGGTGTTCTACCGGCCCGAGCGCGAGGCCCAGGTGCTCAAACGGGTCATGGAGCGTAACCGTGGCCCATTGGGCAACGAAGAAATGGCCCGGTTGTTCCGCGAGATCATGTCGTCCTGCCTGGCCCTGGAAGAGCCGCTCAAGGTCGCCTACCTCGGCCCTGAGGGCACCTTCACCCAGGCCGCGGCCATGAAGCACTTCGGCCACGCCGTGGTCAGCCGGCCCATGGCGGCCATCGACGAAGTGTTCCGTGAAGTGGCGGCCGGTGCCGTCAACTTCGGTGTGGTGCCGGTGGAGAACTCCACCGAGGGCGCCGTGAGCCACACCCTGGACAGCTTCCTCGAGCACGACATGGTCATCTGTGGCGAAGTCGAGCTGCGTATCCACCATCACCTGCTGGTGGGCGAGAACACCAAGACCAACAGCATCACCCGCATCTACTCCCACGCCCAGTCCCTGGCCCAGTGCCGCAAGTGGCTGGACGCGCATTACCCGAACGTCGAGCGTATCGCCGTGTCGAGCAATGCCGAGGCGGCCAAGCGGGTCAAGGGCGAGTGGAACTCGGCGGCGATCGCCGGCGACATGGCGGCCAACCTGTATGGTCTGGAGCGCCTGGCCGAGAAGATCGAGGACCGCCCGGACAACTCCACGCGGTTCCTGATGATCGGCAACCAGGAAGTGCCACCGACCGGCGACGACAAGACCTCGATCATCGTCTCCATGAGCAACAAGCCCGGGGCCTTGCACGAGCTGCTGGTGCCGTTCCACCAGAACGACATCGACCTGACCCGCATCGAGACCCGGCCTTCGCGCAGCGGCAAGTGGACCTACGTGTTCTTCATCGACTTCGTCGGCCACCACCGCGACCCGCTGATCAAGGCCGTACTGGAGCAGATCAGCCAGGAAGCCGTGGGGTTGAAGGTGCTGGGGTCGTATCCGAAGGCGGTGCTTTGAGCCGTTGACATTCAGAGGCTGTGAGGTCGCTGTGCGGCCTATCGCGGCACAGGGGCCGCTCCTACAAAGTGATTGCGCTCACCTTCGAAAAGGGTGTTGCGGGCTCGACCTGTAGGAGCGGCCCCTGCCGGATCGCCGGACCGGCCGCGATGGGCCGCAACGCGGCCCCACAAACTCCGCAAAAACCGCCGTACTACACAGGGCCCACACTTGTGGTTGATGCAGTCACGAACAAACCTACCCCGCCCATCGGCCGCCTGGTGGTCATCGGCCTCGGCCTGATCGGCGGCTCTTTCGCCAAGGGTATCCGCCAGAGCGGTCTGTGCCGCGAAGTAGTGGGCGTCGACCTCGACCCGCGTTCGCGACAGAAGGCCGTCGAGCTGGGCGTGGTCGATCGCTGCGAGGACGACCTGGCTGCGGCCTGCGTCGGTGCCGACGTGATCCAGCTCGCCGTGCCGATCCTGGCCATGGAAACCCTCCTGGCCAAGCTCGCCGCCCTCGACCTGGGCGCAGCCGTGCTCACCGACGCTGGCAGCGCCAAGGGCAACGTAGTGCGCGCCGCGCGTGCCGTACTGGGCGATCGCCTGTCGCGCTTCGTGCCCGGGCACCCGATCGCCGGCTCCGAGCAGAGCGGCGTGGAGGCCTCCAACGCCGAGCTGTACCGCCGTCACAAGGTGATCCTCACGCCGCTGCCGGAAACCGACGCCGACGCCCTGGCTGTCGTGGACCGCCTCTGGCGCGCCCTCGAGGCCGACGTCGAGCACATGGCCGTGGAGCGCCACGACGAAGTCCTGGCTGCCACCAGCCACCTGCCGCACCTGCTGGCCTTCGGTCTGGTGGACTCGCTGGCCAAGCGCGACGAAAACCTGGAGATCTTCCGCTACGCTGCGGGAGGTTTCCGCGACTTCACCCGGATCGCCGGCAGCGATCCGACCATGTGGCACGATATCTTCCTCGCCAACCGCGAGGCCGTGCTACGCACGCTGGACACGTATCGCAGTGACCTCGACGCCTTGCGCGACGCGGTCGATTCAGGGGACGGGCACCAGTTGCTGGGGGTATTCACCCGCGCACAGGTGGCCCGCGAGCACTTCAGCACAATCCTGGCCCGCCGGGCCTATGTGGACGCTATGAACGCCAACGACTTGATTTTCCTGGCCCAACCGGGTGGCCGCCTGAGCGGACGGATCCGCGTTCCGGGCGACAAATCGATTTCCCACCGCTCGATCATGCTGGGCTCGCTGGCCGAAGGCACGACCGAAGTCGAAGGGTTCCTCGAGGGCGAGGACGCCCTGGCCACGTTGCAGGCCTTCCGCGACATGGGCGTGGTCATCGAAGGCCCCAGCCAGGGGCGCGTGACCATTCACGGTGTCGGCCTGCACGGCCTGAAGCCACCACCGGGGCCGATCTACCTGGGCAATTCGGGCACCTCGATGCGCCTGCTGTCCGGCCTGCTGGCCGCGCAACCGTTCGACGTGACCATGACCGGCGATGCGTCGCTGTCCAAGCGTCCGATGAACCGTGTCGCCAACCCGCTGCGTGAGATGGGGGCGGTGATCGAGACCGGCCCGGACGGGCGTCCGCCGCTGACCATCCGTGGCGGGCAGCCGCTCAAGGCGCTCGACTACACGCTGCCGATGGCCAGCGCCCAGGTCAAATCCTGCCTGCTGCTGGCCGGCCTGTACGCCGAAGGCGTCACCACCGTGACCGAGCCCGCACCGACCCGCGACCATACCGAGCGCATGCTGCGCGGCTTCGGCTACACCGTGGAATCCAACGGCCCCGTCGCCTCGCTGCGCGCCGGGGGCACGCTGACCGCCACCCGCATCGAAGTACCGGCCGACATCTCCTCGGCGGCGTTCTTCCTGGTGGCGGCGTCGATCGCCGAAGGCTCGGAGCTGGTGCTCGAGCATGTCGGCATCAACCCGACCCGCACCGGTGTCATCGACATCCTGCGCCTGATGGGCGGCGACATCACACTGGAAAACCAGCGTGAAGTCGGCGGCGAGCCGGTGGCCGACCTGCGCGTGCGTGGCGCACGCCTGAAGGGCATCGACATCCCGGAGCACCTCGTGCCCCTGGCCATCGACGAATTCCCCGTGCTGTTCGTCGCCGCGGCCTGCGCCGAAGGCCGTACCGTGCTGCGCGGCGCCGAAGAGCTGCGGGTCAAGGAATCCGACCGCATCCAGGTCATGGCCGACGGCCTCAAGGTCCTGGGCGTGCAGTGCGAGCCGACGCCCGATGGCATCGTCATCGACGGTGGCCAGATCGGCGGCGGCGAGGTGCACGGTCACGGTGACCACCGCATCGCCATGGCCTTCAGCGTCGCCTCGCTGCGCGCCAGCGCGCCGATCCGCATTCATGACTGCGCCAACGTCGCGACCTCGTTCCCCAACTTCCTCGCCCTGTGCGCGCAGGTCGGCATCCGTGTGGCAGAAGAGGGCAAGTCGTGAACACCTTGGCACCGGTCATTACCATCGACGGGCCGAGCGGCTCGGGCAAGGGCACCGTGGCGGGCCTGCTGGCGCGCGAACTGGGCTGGCGACTGCTGGATTCCGGCGCGCTGTACCGTCTGCTGGCGTTCAATGCCAGCAACCACGGCGTGGACCTGACCAACGAAGAACTGCTCAAGGCGCTGGCCGCTCATCTGGACGTGCAGTTCATCGCCGCCGAACCCGGTAAACTCCAGCAGATCATTCTCGAAGGCGAAGACGTCAGCAACGTCATCCGTACCGAAACGGTCGGTGCCGGCGCCTCCCTGGTCGCCTCGCTGCCGGCGGTACGCGAAGCCTTGCTGCAGCGTCAGCGCGCGTTTCGCGAGGCCCCCGGGCTGATCGCCGACGGGCGGGACATGGGCACCGTGGTGTTCCCCGACGCGCCGCTGAAGGTCTTCCTGACCGCCAGCGCCGAGGAACGCGCACGTCGTCGTTTCCTGCAGTTGAAGGGGAAGGGCGAAGCTGTTAGTCTGTCGAGTCTGCTGGAAGAGATACAGGCACGCGATGAGCGTGATACCCAGCGTGCAGTGGCCCCGCTCAAGCCGGCGGCCGATGCCATCCAGCTGGACTCGACCGAGTTGTCCATCGAGCAGGTGTTGCAACGGATCAGAAGCGAGCTCGCCCAGCGCGATCTGCTCTGATCATCAGGAATGGCAGGCAGGGGCTCCAGTCACTGTCCTGTCGGCCTTCCTTTACATGAACGAAACCCACATTGTCTGGAATGTGGCTGATGGGCGTCTGTCTCGCCCTAATCTACAGGAATTAAAATGAGCGAAAGCTTTGCAGAACTCTTTGAAGAAAGCCTGAAAACCCTCAATCTTCAGCCGGGTGCGATCATCACCGGTATCGTTGTCGACATCGACGGCGACTGGGTTACCGTACACGCTGGCCTGAAGTCCGAGGGCGTCATCCCGCTCGAGCAGTTCTACAACGAAGCTGGCGAGCTGACCATCAAGGTCGGTGACGAAGTTCACGTTGCGCTGGACGCGGTCGAAGACGGCTTTGGCGAAACCAAGCTGTCCCGTGAAAAAGCCAAGCGCGCCGAGTGCTGGATCGTTCTGGAAGCTGCTTTCGCTGCCGAAGAAGTCGTCAAGGGCGTTATCAACGGTAAGGTTAAGGGCGGCTTCACGGTCGACGTTAACGGCATCCGTGCGTTCCTGCCGGGCTCCCTGGTTGATGTCCGCCCAGTGCGCGACACCACCCACCTCGAAGGCAAAGAGCTGGAATTCAAGGTCATCAAGCTGGACCAGAAGCGCAACAACGTTGTCGTTTCCCGTCGTAGCGTCCTGGAAGCCGAGAACAGTGCAGAGCGCGAAGCGCTGCTGGAATCGCTGCAGGAAGGCCAGCAGGTCAAGGGTATCGTCAAGAACCTCACCGACTACGGCGCCTTCGTGGACCTGGGCGGCGTGGACGGCCTGCTGCACATCACCGACATGGCCTGGAAGCGTATCAAGCACCCGTCCGAGATCGTCAACGTTGGCGACGAGATCGACGTCAAGGTCCTGAAGTACGATCGCGAGCGTAACCGTGTTTCCCTGGGCCTGAAGCAACTGGGCGAAGACCCATGGGTTGCTATCAAGGCACGTTACCCAGAAGGCACCCGCGTCACCGCACGCGTCACCAACCTGACCGACTACGGCTGCTTCGCTGAGCTGGAAGAAGGCGTTGAAGGCCTGGTGCACGTGTCCGAAATGGACTGGACCAACAAGAACATCCACCCGTCGAAAGTCGTTCAGGTTGGCGACGAAGTGGAAGTCATGGTTCTGGACATCGACGAAGAGCGTCGTCGTATCTCCCTGGGCATCAAGCAGTGCAAGTCGAACCCATGGGAAGACTTCTCTGGCCAGTTCAACAAGGGCGACAAGATCTCCGGCACCATCAAGTCGATCACCGATTTCGGTATCTTCATTGGTCTGGAAGGCGGCATCGACGGTCTGGTTCACCTGTCCGACATCTCCTGGAACGAAGCCGGCGAAGAAGCCGTGCGTCGCTTCAAGAAGGGCGACGAGCTGGAAACCGTCATCCTGTCGGTTGACCCAGAGCGCGAGCGCATCTCCCTGGGCATCAAGCAGCTGGAAGACGATCCGTTCTCCAACTTCGTGTCCCTGAACGACAAGGGTGCCATCGTCAAGGGCATCGTCAAGGAAGTTGACGCCAAAGGCGCCATCGTGACCTTGGCCGACGACATCGAAGCGACCCTCAAAGCCTCCGAAATCAGCCGCGACCGCGTTGAAGACGCCCGCAACGTGCTGAAAGAAGGCGAAGAGATCGAAGCCAAGATCATCAGCGTCGACCGCAAGAGCCGCGTCATCAGCCTGTCCATCAAGTCGAAGGACGATGCTGACGAGCGCGAAGCGATCCAGAGCCTGAAAACCAACGCTCCGGAAAGCACTGGCGACACCACCATGGCTGCGCTGCTGCGCGAAGCGATGGCCAAGCAGAACTAAGTTCGGCTTGCGAAAGAAAAGGGCGACTTCGGTCGCCCTTTTTTTCGTCCATCGATTGACCCCATGACCGTACCGGTTCGTCACGGCCACGCGCCGTCTGACGCCCTGAAGCCTGCAAGGGACGAGACGTGAAAGATTTCAAAGAACTGCGCGCCTACCTCACCGAGGAAATCGCCACCAAGGAAGATGGCAGCGCCAAGCTCAGCACCCTGTTCAACCGGGTGATGGCCAAGGAGCGCTACCACTATGTGTTCTGGTTCAGGATCGCGCAGTACCTGTACAACAAGCCGCGTGGGCTGATCAATTACCGCAAGTGGGCCAAGCGCATCAATCGACGCCTGATCCGTGAGCACAACATCGACATCGGACTGCCCGCCCAGATCGGTCCCGGCATCTGCTTCTCGCACCGTATCGGCATCGTGATCACCCATCGGGCGATCATCGGCCGCAACCTGCGCCTGCGCCAGAACACCACCATCGGCTCCAAGGACATCAACGGCCACATCCGCATCGGCGATGACGTGACCATTGGTGCCAACGCCTGCATCGTCGGTGAGATCACCATCGGCAACAACGTCATGATCGGCGCCCAGGCCTACGTGGACAAGGACGTGCCGGACGACACCGTGGTCTATACCGAGCACCGGGCCATCTACAAGACCCGGCCCAGACGCGATGGTGAGGCGGATACAGTCTGACGCAAGCGGGTACCTGGCCCGATCCTGAAATCTGCTCAAACTCGATTTTTTCCCGAAGTCAAGCATCACCCTGTTCAAATCCAGCGCGACGTGCTACAACCAATTGAGCAATGATCTAGCTGCTTGATAACGAAGGGAAAAACATGACGAAGTCGGAGCTGATCGATCGGATTGTCAACCACCAGGGTCTGCTGTCCCCCAAAGACGTGGAGCTGGCCATCAAGACCATGCTTGAACAGATGTCACAGTGCTTGGCCACGGGCGATCGTATCGAGATCCGGGGCTTCGGCAGCTTTTCTCTCCATTATCGTGCCCCCCGTGTGGGGCGTAACCCCAAGACTGGCCAGTCGGTCAGCCTGGATGGCAAGTTCGTGCCGCACTTCAAGCCCGGCAAGGAACTGCGCGACCGGGTCAACGAAGACGAGCACGAGGCCCAGGCCTGACGTGCCCCAAGGAACTGTCTGATGCGTAATCTCAAACGTGCCCTGGTGGCGCTGCTGGTACTGCTGTTGGCCGCGGTGGTCCTGTTCTTTGTGCTGGAAAACCAGCAGGACGTGTCCCTGGTCCTGTTCGGCTGGGCAGCGCCCGCCATGCCGGTGGCCTTGCCGGTGCTCGCCGCGTTGATCATAGGCTTGGCCGTCGGGCCCGTGCTGGGCAGCTATGCCGTGTTGCGGTCGCGCCGTCGCATTCGTCTCAAGGCCCGTGAAGCGGCCCTGGCCGAACGCTAAGAAAAGTCCTACACAATGAACGCTGAGATCTGATTTTCCCGGCGTTCACGCTCTGCCGTAATACCGCGCCCTGCCGCTACAGAGCGCGTACCCATGCCCTATCCCAGCCTTACTCATCACGGTGGCGCCCAGACCGTCACGGGCTCGTGCCACCAACTGCATCTCGACGCCCACTCCAGTGTGCTGATCGACTGTGGCCTGGAGCAGGGCGCCGACGCGACACCCGGGCCTGCCTCGCTCACTGTCGCCCTCGATACCCTCGAAGCGCTCATCGTCACCCATGTGCACCTGGACCATGTCGGCCGACTGCCGGCGTTGTTCGCAGCCGGTTACCGTGGGCCCATTTTCTGCAGCGAGCCCTCGGCCAAGCTGTTGCCGCTGGTACTCGAAGACGCCTACAAGCTGACCATCAGCAGCGAGCCTGCCGACGTGGCGCGCTACCTGGCGTTCGTCCAGGCCCGCGTTCGCCCGTTGCCCTTCGCGCAATGGCATACCCTGGTGGAGCGCCAGGGCCTGACCTGCCGCGTGCGCCTGCAGCGCGCCGGGCATGTGCTCGGGTCCGCCTACGTCGAATGCGATGTCCATGACCACGCGACCGACCGGCATACCCGGGTCGTGTTCTCGGGCGACCTCGGCGCGCCGTCTCGTGGCCTGTTGCGGGCGGTCGAGCCCCCTGAGCACGCCGACCTGCTGGTGCTCGAAAGCACCTATGGAGACCGCCTGCACGCCGCCGGCGATCGACAGCAGGCCCTCGAGGCGGTGGTAGAGCGCGCGCTCGCCGACCAGGGCACCGTGTTGATTCCGGCATTCAGCCTGGGGCGCACGCAGGAAGTGCTGTTCGATCTGGAAGCCATCCTGCACCGCAAGGCGCTGTGTGCGTCGAGTCAAGGTGGTGCACCCGACGATCCGTTGTCCAGGCTGGACTGGTCGCAACTGCCGGTCATCCTCGACTCGCCGCTGGCCCAGCGCATCACCCAGGTCTACCGCGAGCTGCATGCCCATTGGAACGACGACGCCAGCCAGCGCCTGCGCGAAGGACGCGCACCGCTGGGGTTCGGGCAGTTGATTTCCATCGACCGCCATGCCGACCACGCCCGGGTGGTGAATTACCTCAAGAGCACCGGCAAGCCGGCCATCGTCATCGCGGGTAACGGCATGTGCTCCGGCGGGCGCATCGTCGCGTACCTCAAGGCGATGCTGGGCGATCCGCGCCATGAGGTCGTGTTCGTCGGGCATCAGGTGCCGGGGACGCCGGGCGCCGTGATTCAGGCGAGTGCCGGCGCGGAGGGGTTCGTTAGCATCGACCTGGATGGGCAGTTGTACGACGTGCGCGCCAAGGTGTTCAGCGTGCCGGGGTATTCGGCCCATGCGGATCAGGCAGGCTTGGTCGAGTTCGTGACGAGCATGGCGCGGTGGCCGTCGCGCATACGGTTGGTGCACGGTGAGGCACCTGCCCGTCAGGCCCTGGCAGAGCGTCTGCGAGAGGCCTATGCAAAAAAAGGCCTGACCGTGAAGATCGAATGAATCTCATTGGTGTCCAAGGGGGCGACAATGGATCGCCCAGCACAGCGCCTATGGACGAGCCTCACTGAATGTTCTCTGATATTCTTGAGCGCTCGAATTTAGGGGTTAGCCTGCCTTCACGCGTCGTTGAAGCCAAGCAGCTGGATCAGCAAGGAATTTGATCGTTAAAGATGCGAAGTGGCATATCGTTGCTGTAGTACTTTGCGTTTCGTCTACGTGCCATGCGAATGGCCAGCAGGATTATAAGATATGGACTTGATACCCGTAATTTTGTCAGGCGGCGTCGGCAGCCGGCTGTGGCCCGTGTCCCGCGAGGCTCATCCCAAACCCTTCATGACCTTGCCTGATGGCCAGAACCTGATTCAAAAGACTTTCCTGCGGGCTTCGAACCTGGCCGGTGTCTCGGAAGTGCTCACCGTGACCAACCGGGAGCTGCTGTTCAAGACCGAAGACGAATACCGCGCCGTGCAGCAGTCTGGTCCTGCCCAGGCCTTCATCCTTGAACCCTTCGGCCGCAATACCGCCGCAGCCGTCGCGCTGGCCGCCCTGCAACTGCGCGACAGCCATGGCGACGACGCGCACATGCTGGTGCTGGCAGCCGACCACCTGATCCAGAACGAACAGGCTTTCGCCGAAGCCGTGAGTAAGGCCGTCGAGCTGTCCAGCCAAGGCTGGCTGGTGACCTTCGGTATCAAGCCCCAGTACCCCGAGACCGGTTTCGGCTACATCGAGGCCGGCCAGGCGGGCGAGCTGCAGCATGGCCTGAAGGTCGCGCGGTTCGTCGAGAAGCCGACCCTGCAAGTGGCTGAGTCCTATGTGGCCGCCGGCAACTACTTCTGGAACTCCGGCATGTTCTGCTTCCGTGTCGGCACGGTCCTGGAAGAGTTCGAAAAGCACTCCCCCGACGTGCTGCAGGCCGCTGCTCACGCCAAGCGCCAGTCGCGCCTGGCCGAAGGCAAGAGCTACAGCTGCCTGAGCATCGACCCCGACAGCTTCGCCCAGGTCCCGGACATTTCCATCGACTACGCCCTGATGGAGCGCTCCGAGCGTGTTGCCACCGTCCCGTGCGACATCGGCTGGAGCGACATCGGCTCGTGGAACGCGGTCAGCGAACTCACCCCGGCGGACGCCGACGGCAACCGCTTCGAAGGCGAAGTGCTGGCCCATGCCTCGCGCAACAACTACGTCAACAGCGAAGACCGTCTCACCGCCCTGGTCGGCGTCGAGGACCTGCTGGTGATCGACACCCCTGACGCGGTGATGATTGCCCACAAGGACCACGCCCAGGACGTCAAGCACATCGTCGGCCAGCTCAAGAGCAAGGGCCACACCGTGCACCAGCTGCACCGCACCGTGCACCGCCCATGGGGTACCTACACCACCTTGGAAAACGGCGATCGCTTCAAGATCAAGCGCATCGTGGTCAAGCCCAAGGCGTCGCTGTCGCTGCAGATGCACCATCACCGCAGCGAGCACTGGATCGTGGTCAGCGGCACCGCCGTCGTGGTCAACGACGACAAGGAAATGATGCTGCACACCAATGAATCCACCTTCATTCGTGCAGGCCATACGCACCGACTGGAAAACCCGGGCGTCATCGACCTGGTCCTGATCGAAGTGCAGAGCGGTGACTACCTCGGCGAAGACGACATCGTCCGCTTCGAGGACAAGTACGGTCGCTGCACCGGCTGAGTCCTGATGCTTCCCGCGCGGCCCGTGGTGCTCCTTCCGAGTACCATGGGCCGTTTGCCATCGGCTGCCCATGAGTGGCCTGCGTACACATCGATCGCCGTCTGCGGACGGCTCGTCAAAGTGAGAACCATGTACCCATCTATCCAGACCCGTTGCTTCAAGGCCTACGACATCCGTGGGCAAGTACCTGCCGACCTCAACGAGGACGTCGCCTACCGAATCGGCCGTGCGCTGGTCGCCGAACTGGGCGGCAAGCGCTACGTGGTCGGCCGTGACATGCGTCTGGAAAGCCCCATGCTGGCCCAGGCCCTGACCCGCGGCCTGACCGAGGCGGGTGCCGACGTGCTGGACATCGGCCTGTGCGGTACCGAAGAAGTCTACTTCGCCACCAGCCACCTGCAGGCCGATGGCGGCATCATGATCACCGCCAGCCACAACCCCAAGGGTTACAACGGCATGAAGCTGGTGCGCGAGCACTCCAAGCCGATCAGCGGTGACTCGGGGCTGTTCGCCATTCGCGACCGCGTCGAGGCTGGCCGTCTGGGTGAGCTGGCTGCAACCCCAGGCCAGGTGCAGGAAGCCTTCGACAAGACCGCCTACATCGACCACCTGCTGACCTACGTCGACGTCTCGGCACTCAAGCCGCTCAAGGTCCTGGCCGATCCCGGCAACGGTGCCGTGGGCCCGGTGATCGAGCTGCTCAAGGCGCGCCTGCCGCTGCACATCGATGTCATCAACGGTGAACCGGACGGTGAATTCCCCAACGGCGTACCCAACCCGCTGCTGCCGGAAAACCGCGAACTGACCCGCAACGCCGTGCTCGAGCGCCAGGCCGATCTGGGTCTGGCCTGGGACGGTGACTTCGACCGCTGCTTCTTCTTCGACGGCCAGGGCCGCTTCATCGAAGGCTACTACCTGGTCGGCCTGCTGGCCGAAATGCTGCTGCGCAAGCATCCCGGCAGCAAGATCATCCACGACCCGCGCCTGACCTGGAACACCATCGAGCAGGTGCAGGCCGCTGGCGGCCAGGCCATCCAGAGCAAGACCGGCCATGCCTTCATCAAGGAACGCATGCGCGCCGAGGATGCGGTCTACGGCGGCGAAATGAGCGCTCACCATTACTTCCGTGACTTTGCCTACTGCGACAGCGGCAACATCCCATGGCTGCTGGTGGCCGAGCTGATGAGCGTCAGCGGCAAGACCTTGGCCCAGCTGGTGGACGAGCGCATCGCGGCGTTCCCGTGCAGTGGCGAGATCAACTACCAGGTCGACGACGTCAAGGCATCGGTGGAAAAGGTCCTGGCCTTCTATCTGCCCCAGGCCCCCGAGGTCGACCGCACCGACGGTATCAGCGTGGCCTTCGCCGATTGGCGCTTCAGCCTGCGCGGCTCCAACACCGAGCCGTTGCTGCGTCTGAACGTCGAGAGCCGCGGTGACGAGGCCCTGGTGGCTCAGCGTGTCGCTGAAATCGAACGTCTGATTCAAGGTTAAGCCCTTCCTCAACGACGCACGAGGTCGCGGTGCATCGCGGCTTCAGGCGCGCTCTAGGTCACCCTGCGTCGGTCGTCAGTTGGCCGACGCTTCCAAAGTGCGTATAAAGATCACCGCCTGAGTGTTGACGGCCATGCGTCAAAATATGGCCACAGGGTAGGTATCTTTAAGGGTTTCCGATGGAGAAGAGATGTGATTGCTGACAAGAGAAATGGCTTTACTATGGTGAGGCTCATTGCCGCATCGTTGGTAATCATTACTCATACGTACGTCGTGCTTGGCCTGGACCACGGCGACGTCTTTGAACGAAATGGACTGATCGGTTTCAGCAAGATTGGCGTCGACGCCTTCTTCGTTATTTCCGGGTACCTGGTGACGCTGTCGATGCTCAGAGGGCAGAGCCTCGTCACCTTCTTCACCAATCGCGTGACGCGCATCTTCCCCGGCCTGATCGTTTCGGTGCTGGCGACGATGCTGGTAGTCGGCCTGTTCGCGCCCAGCTACTCGCAGTACCTGGCGCAAGGCGAAACCTGGCAATACCTGCGCAACGCGACCCTCTTCGATCTGCATCCGTTCATACCTGGCGTGTTCACTGAAAACCCCGTGCAGGTGATCAATGGATGCCTGTGGACGCTGCCCCTGGAAGTGCTGTGCTACCTCGGTATCCTGGTGCTGGCCTGGTCCAAGGCGTTCAACTGGCGGTTCGTGCTGTTGGCCATGCTGGTGATGCTGACCCTGCACCTGCACGATACGTTCATGCGCGACAGCTACGTCTTCACCGTGTCCAAACTGTTCCTGAACGAGCTGGGTTACCTGTTCCTGTACGGCGCACTGCTGGCGCACCTGAAGGACAAGGTCTACATGTCGTGGTTCATCACGGTGCCGGCCGTGGCCCTCATCCTCTGGGCCTTCTTCAACAACGGCGGTGATTGGCACTTCTCCGCAGGTTTCTACCTGGTGCTGTGGCCTTACTGCCTGATCTCGATCTGCGTGCTCTCGAAGAAAATGAGCTTCCTGAACCGGTTCGACTACTCGTACGGGATCTACGTGTACGGCTTCGTCATCCAGCAGATGCTGGTCAGTCTGTTCCCTGACCTGACCGACGTGTATGCCTTCACGTTCCTGTCGCTGGCGCTCTCCGCGCTGGTCGGTGCCGCCTCGTGGCACTTCGTCGAGAAGCCTGCGCTCGACATGAAAAAGCGTTACTTTTCTGTCGCTAGCGCCAAGGTAACGGCGTAAGAAACCCGGTGTCTCCTTCCTGTACCAGGAGGGAGACACCGATTTCAGCGCTACTTGGCGGTTGCCTCGATTGCGGCAAACAGCTGCTGCGCACTCTGCTCCCAGGTGATCCACGGCATCGCAGCGGACGAGGGATGGCGGCCATCCTTGTGCAGGTCCAGCCAGGTGACGAGGGACTCGTACAGCGCCTCTGGCTGTTCGCCTTCAAAGTAGAAGGCATGATCGCCTGCCACCTCGCGGAACACGGGGATGTCTCTCACGATCAGCGGCAAGTTGGCTTGCGCGGCTTCGATCAGTGGCAAGCCGAACCCTTCTCCCAACGAAGCGGCAATCAGTGCGTCGGCCTGTGCGTATAGGTTGCACAGGTAATCGTCGTCGATCCCTTCGAACCAGAAGAGCCGTTTGCCCTGCTCAGGGTGACTCTTCAAGCGCTGCACGAGCGATTCGACCATCCACCCTTGCTTGCCGACGATGAGCAGGTTCGCGTCCTTCTGGTCGGCCCAGAGCAGTTCGAACGCATCCAGTACCTGGGTGTGGCCCTTCCTGGGCTCGACGGTACCTACCATCAACAGAGAAGGGCGCGCCTGCAGTTGCGAGAGCACCTGCTTTGGAATGACGTTGGCAGCCTTGGTCTGCGAAGGCGCAGCGATGTCGGCGCCCAGGTGGAACCAGGAGATGGAGAAGGGACGCTTGCTGGATGGCCGGTGCTCGGCCACCCATTCTTCCATTTCATCGGCCACGGCCTTGGAGATGCAGACGACGCCATCCGATTGCGAGACGACGTCCAGCCAGCGGTCGAGGGCGTCTGCTGCGCCTTCGACGAAGCAATGCGAGAGCTTCTTCAGCAGCAGGTCGTACACCACGAACTGCACGTTCACACCCCGGCGCCTCATTTCTGCCAGCGCGTGTCGCTGTTTCGGCACGATGGAGGGCTGCAGGTCCAGACCGATGAAACGGTCACCCTGGCGCACCACCACGGGTTCGTCCTGCAGCAGATGCTGAGGGCAGTTCAGGAAGCCCAGCGTGAAGTGCCGAGCATATCGGTAACCTGCGCTGTCGTCGGTCGCGTAGACAGGCTCCACACGGTAGCCGGCAGGGGGCGTCGAGAGCCAGATGCTCAGGATGTTCCGAACGACCCGCTGGATACCGCTCTTGGCATCCCGGTTGACCAGTTCGGAAATATCGACCAGCAGTTGCGGCTTCGTCATCGGCGGCGTGAGGCTTTCGTCGATGGACTGGGCAAGGGCCACGGAATCTTCGAACGTGAAGTGGGCCTTGTCCAGCTCCGCGATCGCGTCGATCGTCCCGGCTATGGAGTGGGTGGCGTCTTCGTGGAAGGTCTCGATCGCATCGCGGTACAGGGCTGCGCAGGCTCGAGGTGCGTGATCGGTATGAATCAGGCGTTGGGCCTGTGCACTCAAGCGTTCGCGCGTGGGGACGTCATTGCGTAACAGGTTCAGCGCCTCGGACAGCGCGCCATCCTCGAACGTGTCGGGCAGCATGATGAGGCTGGCTTCGGGAATGTCCGCCATGCTGCCGTTGGCGTTGACGATCGTGGGAATGCCGTAGTTCAGGCAGTCCAGCACGGCGGCCGACGTTTCGCCTCGTGACAAGGTGCGCAGTTGAACGGCGGCGTCCGCGATGTCCAGATAGGCCTTGAACAGCTCCGTGTCCGTCCAGCCCGTGATCTTTACACGGTTGCGACAATGGCTGCCATTGATGCGCTTGAGCAGGCGTTCGCCATACAGACCTTCGTTGTTCTGGCCGACGTAGATCAAGTGGCAGCGTTCGTCTTTCGACAGCTCCGACTCGAGCCAGGCCTCGAGCAGGCGGTCGTTCAGTTTGGAAGGGCCGAGCAAGCCGAAGCTGCAGACGATGAAATCCTGTTCGCCAAACCCAAGCTTATCCCGGGCGGCAGCCCGCTTGCGCGCGTTGGGGAACCGCGGCGTGCGCAGGAGGGGGATTTCCTTCCAGTCGCGGCCGATATGCTCGCCATACCAGGCATGCGTCAGGCGGATCGAATAGTTCGAGTGAACGATGACGCCCTCGGCCTGTTGGAGCACGCGCAGGTTGCACGGGTATTTCCAGACGGCATCGGCGCTGTCCAGCCCGTTGATACGTTCCTCGATGGCCTTGTAGCCATGGCTATGGTACAGGGCGTCCGTCCAGAAGCCTGACCGCCCCTTGTTGACGTCGATGTCTGCCACGACACCTGACAGGAAGAAGTCGTGCAGCACCACCGTTCCCGGAATCTTCTCCAGCAACCGGAACATGTGTTCATGGAAGGAGGAGTTGCCGAAGTGGTAGATGACGCGGTCGAACCGGTGCGCATTCTCCTCGAACCACGCCACCGAACGAACAGCGTAGTTGATGCCGGCATCCGAGCTGGAAACCGACTCCTGGGCCACGATGGCATCGATCTCGTAGTACTGGGCAAGCTCGGGAAGCAGCTCTGCGCTGTAGTCGCTGATGCCGCTGCGGGCCGGCGGAAGAGGGGACACGTACGCCAGACGAGGGCGTCTGGTCGACCGCAGGGTGTGGGAGCGGCGGGTGAGTTCACCGAGGAGCGTGTGAACGGCCTCCACGGCCGTGATCGCTGTCTGGTCCCAGCTGAAGTGACGCGCCTGCTCGAGCGCCAGCGACGCCATCTGGGCCCTCAAGGCTTCATCGCCAAGCACTGCTTCGAGCTTCGCCGTGATGGACGTGACCTGGTAAGGGTCGAAGAGCGCCTCGGCATTGCCGATGACTTCGGGCAGGCTGGAGGTGTTCGAGCCGATCACGGGCTTGCCGCAGGCCATCGCCTCCAGTGCAGGCAGGCCGAAGCCTTCGTGCAAGGAGGGGAAGACGAACAGCGTGCACAGGTTGTAGAGCGCGAGCAGGTCTTCTTCACTGACGAAACCGGTGAAGCAGACATCGCCCTTCTTCAAACCGTTGGCAAGGGCAAGGCCTTCGAGCCGTGAGCGATCCTCAGGACGGATGTTGCAGACGATGACCAACTGGTGTGCACGGCGCAGCGGTGCCTCGAGTGCTGCGTAGGCGCTGATCAGCCCTTCGATGTTCTTCCGCGGGTCGATACCGCCCGTGTACATCACGAACGGGCGGTCGATACCCAGGCGGGCCTTGAGCGCTGCACCCTGCAGATCATCGGGCGTGGGCTTGAAGTGGTCGGTGTCGATCGCCGTCGAAATGTTGACCACGCGCTCGGGCAGGAAGCCCAGGTGATCGATCACCTCGGCGCGAGACGAATTCGAAATGGCCAGTACCAGATCGGCGCGGCGCAGGTGCTTGAGCTTCGCTTCGTACCACTGCCGGACCGGCGCCGAACTCAGGTAGGTCTCAGGGTTGATGTGCGGGATCAGGTCATAGACGATGGCTGCCGTGGGCACGGTCGAGTCCAGCGCCTTGATGCTGGTCACGGCGTCGTCCACCAAGCCTTCGAACAGGCTGGTGACCAGCACCAGGTCGGGGTGCAGTTCGCCGATGAAAGCCTCTCTCACCCGTTCCGATGCTTGCGTGCTCCACCGGTGCTCGGGCGGCAAGGCGCTGACCTTGCCGCAAGGCGTCCACACCCGGATCTGGCGTTCAGGCAGAACGCCTTGCAGCTCGTCGCGAATCGCGTCGATCGACTCGCCGAACAGACCATTGAGCACGACGAACACTTCGATGTCGCCGGCGTTCTGGATGAAGGCCTTGGTGAAGGAAAGCGCGTAACGCCCGATGCCCCGGTTTCTGTTCTCGGCTTGGGCGCCCTGCAGGTCAATGACTACGCGCATCACTTCACATCCTTACGTGGTTCGTTTCTGTTCAACCGCAAGTAGATCGCTTTGGCATTTTCCGAGAGATGGGCGGGCGCTGCTGGCGCGTGACCCGCCTCGGTTGCCGCGAAGGCCTGAGGCGCCGTGGACGGCACGCTCTGGAAGGGCGCAACCGGTGCAGCGCGCAAGCGCGCCGCCAGCCTTTGCAGGCGGGCGTAGGTCGGGGGGTGGCGGACCAGGATCTTCTTGATGAGCGTGCGAAGTCTTGGCTGGTTCAGAACCCCTTTCAGCGCTGTGCGAGCGAGGTGTTTGGAGGTCTGTACCGGTGAGGAGGCCAATTTCCTCGTGACGATGACGCCCTGCCGCATGGGCGCTGTCACTCGCCACGAGGTACTGGTGCGCAGCTGCTGGATCTGGTCCGTCAGGGCACTGACCGTCTGATGCTGATAGGCGTGGGCATCGCCGAGGGCCGCGATGTGCTGCTGATGAGCAACGGCCTCGGTGTACCAGTGATGCGCATTTTTCAGCGACTCGTCCAGCGAGCGCTGAAGCGCTTCGTTGGCCAGCTTGAGCTCATCGAATTTCAGGTCCGACACGGAGGCTTTCAGGTCGTGCATCTGGGTGAGCAGCGCCGCATGTTCGTGCTCGACGAAGTCCACGCGGTTGTGAAGCACTGAGTTTTCGTGCTCGACGAAATCCGCACGTTTGTGCAGGGCTGCATTGTCATATTCCAGGGCATCCAGGCGCTGGCTGACCGTTGCATTGTCGGTGTCCCACCGCTGCCGCTGTTCTTCGGTCTTGGTGGCCAGGCTTGCCTCGTAGCGCTGCGCCAGATCCGCCAGGCTCAGACCGTAGCTGCCCTCGAACACGGCGTCGAATGCCGAGAGGTCGACGTTGGCCGGCGCTTTCTGGGCGACGATCGCATAATCGGGGCTGGCGCCACCGAGCACCTCCATCAGGGTCGGTGAAGGCGATTCGACCAACCTCGGGCTTTCCTGCAGGCGCATCAGCTTGGAGCGCTGGAAGCCGCTGAACTTCACCAAAAATTCCAGCAGCATGTGCGGAATCGGGCGCTCGTGGGTAGGGTCCAGATAGAAATTCTGGGTGCCGACGATCAGGTTTTCGGCATTCGGCGTTTCGAGAATCAGCAGCCCACCGGGCTTGAGCACCCGGTTCGCCTCGCTGACCAACGCCTTCAGCGCGTCGAACGGAATATGTTCGACGATATGAAAACCGCTCAGGACGGTCAGGCTTTCATCGGGCAGTGACTGCAGGTATGAAACGGCTTCTGCTTTCTCGGCAGGCAACGAACGCGCCTGACAGGCCTCCAGCATGCCTTCGTCCAGGTCGACGCCCGTGGCGTCGAAACCGTTTTCGATCAGCGTCTCCAGCCATTCGCCACGGCCACAGCCCACATCGACGGCTCGACACTCGGGGTAGAGCTTCAACAGGGGGGTGATGAACGGCAGGTAGACCTGCAGGCGCTGCTTGATGGTGTCGTGTGAACCGCGGTGTTCATCCTCGAAAGCGCGATAGAACTGGCTCATTGGGCGCACTCCACTGTGGGCTGGATCCATGCCGAACCCACGAAGGGCACCTTGTCAGCATTGATGACGTTGAACACGAGCGCGAGGTCCCGCCACTCGTAATTGGCACTGAGGTGGGTGTCGGCGGTATGAAGCGCTACCGCGATGGAATAGGAGCCCACACCGATGTTGGCTTCGAACGTGAAGGTGTATTCCATCTCGGCGCCGGCAGCCAGGTGCTCCATCTTCTTGCCCAGATGGTGGGTGTTGGTTCCATAGATGGGCTGACCCAGGCGATCCTTGATCATGTAGCCCACCACCAGCTCGGGGATCGCCTGGTTCACCTTGACCTTGATCTTCAGGTTCACAGGTTGCCCCACGCTCACGAATTCGATCGGCGCATCGAGCTCGTTGTAGAGGGCCAGGCTTTCGATGGTCGCTTCACCCGAGCCGGATCGGGTCTGCACGGTGCCGTCGGCCAATGTATGGACCTGGACGGTGGCGTTTTCTTTTTCGGCGATGATGGCGTTGTAGAAATCCATCACCTCTTCAGGCGCGCCATCCTTGATCACGGTGCCGCCTTCGATCAGCAGGACGCGATCGCACAAGGCCTGGATCGAGCTGCGGTCGTGGGACACGATCAGCAGCGTGGTGCCTTGCTCCTGGAATTCGCGTATGCGGTCAAAGCTTTTATGCTGGAAATAGCTGTCGCCCACCGAGAGCGCTTCGTCGACGATCAGAATCTCCGGGCGCCGCGCCGTGGCCACGGCGAACGCGACGCGCATCTGCATGCCGCTGGAATAGGTCCGCACCGCCTGATCGAAGTACTCACCGACCTCGGCGAAGGCCTCGACCTCCGGCATGAACGCCTCGATCTCCTGGGCATTGAAGCCCATCAGGCCGGCAGCGTGGCGGACGTTCTGGCGCCCGGTCAGCTCCGGGTTGAAGCCCATGCCGAGTTCCAGGATGGCCGCGATCCGGCCATTGACCTTCACCTCGCCCGTGGTGGGTTGCAGCGTGCCGGTCAGCATCTTCAGCAGGGTCGACTTGCCGGCGCCGTTCTGACCGACGATGCCGATCGCTTCGCCCGCGTTGATCACGAAATTGATGTGCCGCAGCACCCAGTGCTCTTCGCGTGGGGCGATCCTGATCCCCAGCCAGCGTGCGATACGCTGCCATTCGCTTCGGTAGGTACGGTAGGCTTTGCCTAGGTCTTTGGCGCTCAACAGAGTCATAGGGCATCCACCATTTCAGGCGCCGCGCGGCGGAAAATGTAAAGACCCAATGCCAGCAGCAGCAGGGTCAGGACAACGGTGCTGGTCAAGTCCATGAAATTGGGCGACAGGCCGTAGACGAACACGTCGTGGTAGGCGGTGACGAGCGGCAGCATGGGGTTGTAGCCGATCAGCGACTGCAAGTCCTCGGGGATGATGTTGATCGGGTACACGATCGGTGTGAACCAGAACAGAATCTGCAAGACGATGGGAACGACCTGGCCAATGTCCCTGACGAAGACGTTCAGCACGCCCAGTACCAGCCCCAACCCCATCGCCAGCGCAGCCACGGTCAGGATCAGGGGCACTGCCCACAGCATCTGCCAGGTCGGCAAATGGCCGAGACAGATGAACACGCCCAGGACGGAAAGCAGCAGCAGGAAATTGTTGAGCAACGCCGAACCCAGGACGATGAAGGGCAGGGTGATCCTGGGAAACTTCATCTTCTTCATGAGGTTGCCGTTTTCGATGAACAGCGTCAGGCACCGGTTGACGATTTCGGAGAACAGGCTCCAGGCCAGGGTGCCGGCCATCAGATACAGGGCATACGCATATTTGTTGTCGATGCCCGGCAGCTTCGCCGCCAGCACGTTCGACAGGATGAGCGCATAGATCAGCACGTTCGCCAAGGGGTTGATGATCATCCACAGCCCGCCAAGGCTACTCCGCGAGAATCGAGAAACGAACTCGTTGCGGATCGAGGTGGCGATAAAGCTGCGATAGCTGAATAGCCCTCTCAATAATCCAAACATGTGATCTCCTTTCTTAAGGTACTGGAGCGCCATGAGACGCTGTTTCAGTGCGTTGGTTCTTCGCTCAGCTCAAGGTCGCTCGGCGTCCGCTGAACGGCTGCCGAATCCAATCCGGCAGCTTGACAGTTTTTGTCATGGATAGCTGTAGCCGCTGTCCTCAACCGATTCAGGGTTGGGACAGGGCGGTGCCGACAGGCAGAGGATGAGATCGGTGACTGACCGGGCAATGGTTCTTTCAGAACCCTCGGGCACGACACTGGGCATCGAATCCAGGCCGACGGGTCCTGTGCCACTCATGCCCAGCCGGTTGCAGGCCGTTGCCTGACATCGGCCTGCAGCCTGTCGAAAAAACGCCTGAGGATACCAGAGAACGTTGTGCGTTCGGAGAAGGATGAGCGGGCGGCCGCTCGCTCATCGAGCAGGGCTGCGGCGTGGGCCGTCGACAGCGGCCAATCCGGCACTGCGCGGCCTTGGCGACAAGGGCAGGGTGCGCCGCAGCGCTAGACGAGGGCCTGACCGTGCGTTCGACAAACGTCCGGCAGACGCCTGTTGCGCAACCAGTGTTGCGCCGGCCGTTCGACCCACCAGTGGCAGCACGCGGCACTGAGCGCGGCGAGACCGCACAGGGTATCCAGGGTATAGAGCCGTTCGGTCGAGGAGAAGGCGGCAGGCATTGGAGGGATCAGGGCGAGGTAGAGGCGAAATGCCGGGACCTTGCGCAAGACACTGTCAATGCAAGTCTGAGTGGGGCGTGAAAACGTGTGGTGGTCAACGAAGCGGGGCTGCGACAGATGCCACAACCCCGCCGTTCGTCAATCGAAGACGTCTGCTTCGGTCAACGCCACGCCTAGCTGGTCCTTGCCGGACAAGCTGGGCGCGTAGTCGATGGGCCAGTCGATGGCGATGGTCGGGTCATCCCAGGCGATGCAGCGCTCACACTCGGGCGAGTAGACGTCCGTCGTCTTGTAGAGGAACTCGGCGGTGTCGCTCAAGGTGACGAAGCCATGCGCGAACCCTGGCGGGATCCACAGCTGGTTCTTGTTCTCGGCGGACAGCACGGCACCGACCCATTGACCGAAGGTCGGCGAGGCGCGGCGGATATCCACCGCCACGTCGAAGACCTCGCCCTGCACCACGCGCACGAGCTTGCCCTGGGCGTGGGGTGCCAGCTGGTAGTGCAGGCCACGGAGCACGCCCTTGACCGAGCGGGAGTGGTTGTCCTGCACGAAGTCCGGGTTCAGGCCGGTGGCGGCTTCGAAGGCGCGTGCGTTGAAGCTCTCGTAGAAGAAGCCGCGGTCGTCGCCGAAGACTTTCGGGGTGAGCAGCACGACATCGGGGATAGCCAAGCGAACGGCCTGCATCAGAACACCTTTTCTTTCAGCAGATTTTGCAGGTACTTGCCGTAGCCATTTTTCAGCATGGGCTGTGCCAGACGCTCTACCTGTTCAGCCGAGATCCACCCGGCGCGGTAGCAGATTTCCTCAGGGCACGCGACCTTCAGCCCCTGACGGCGCTCCATGGTTGCGATGTACTGGCTGGCTTCGAGCAGACTGTCGTGGGTACCGGTATCCAACCACGCGTAACCACGGCCCATGATCTCGACCTGGAGTTGCTGCTGCTGCAGGTAAAGGTTGTTGAGGTCGGTGATTTCCAGCTCGCCACGCACGGAGGGCTTGAGTTCGCGGGCCAGGTCGACCACCTGGTTGTCATAGAAGTACAGCCCCGTCACGGCATAGCTCGATTTGGGAACTGCCGGTTTCTCTTCCAACGAAAGCACGCGACCGCTGTCGTCGAACTCGGCGACGCCGTAGCGCTCAGGATCGTGCACGTGGTACGCGAACACCGACGCGCCGGACGAGCGCTTGTCTGCACTGAGCAGAAGCGACTGGAAGTCGTGACCGTAGAAGATGTTGTCGCCAAGCACGAGCGCAGAAGGATTGTTACCGATGAAATCAGCACCAATGGTGAACGCCTGGGCCAGCCCATCGGGGCTAGGTTGAACGGCATAGGACAGATTGATGCCCCACTGGTGACCGTTCCCCAACAACTGTTCGAAACGCGGGGTGTCCTGCGGTGTGGAGATGATCAGGATGTCCCGAATCCCGGCGAGCAGCAGCGTGCTCAGCGGATAGTAGATCATGGGTTTGTCGTAGACTGGCAGCAGTTGCTTGGACACCGACAGGGTGGCCGGGTGAAGACGGGTGCCTGAGCCCCCTGCCAGAATAATCCCTTTACGATTGGTTGCGTTCATTTGTTCAGAACTTCCATGAGCATACGGGTGACACCACACTGCCAATCGGGCAGGTGCAGTGCGAACGAGTGACGAAGCTTGGCGGTATCCAAGCGGGAATTCAATGGGCGACTGGCCGGGGTGGGATACTCGGTCGTGGCGATCGGATTCACCGCTTCGACCGCAAGCGCTTCGCCATGTTTCCGGGCAAACTGAATAACGTAGCTGGCGTAGCCGTGCCAGCTCGTCTCGCCCGATGGCGCCAAGTGGTAGATGCCACTCAGCGCTGGGTTATGCTGGGCTTGTTGAAGCGCAGCCACCGCCACATCCGCAAGCAGATCGGCCCCTGTCGGCACCCCGACCTGATCGGCGATGACGTTGAGCGTGGGGCGATCCTTGGCCAGGCGCAGCATGGTTTTCGCGAAGTTGTTACCCCGTGCGGCATATACCCAGCTGGTGCGGAAAATCAGATGCTTGCAGCCCGACGCCTGAATCAGTCGTTCGCCTTCGAGCTTGGTTGCACCGTAGTGGTTGACCGGCGAAACGTCGTCGGTCTCCTTCCAAGACGTGGAGCCTGTACCGTCAAAAACGTAGTCGGTGGAGTAGTGAACCAACCAAGCATCGAGGCGCTTGGCTTCTTCGGCCATGACCTGGCTAGCCAGCGCATTGACGGTGTGGGCCATCTCTCGCTCGCTTTCGGCCTTGTCGACGGCTGTATAGGCGGCCGCGTTGACGATCACCTGAGGCGAGACAGCGCGGATGGCATCCCGTAGGCCGTCAAGGTCTGACAAATCACCTGCCAGATCCCCATGGTCCGTAGCCGCACGATGACGATCGAGTGCCACGACTTCACCGAGCACGCTCAGCGCCCGTTGCAGCTCCCAACCCACCTGGCCATTTTTACCTAGCAGCAGGATTTTCATGCTTGGTCCGTGCGCTCGGCGTAGTTGCTGTCGATCCACTGCTGGTAGCTGCCGCTTTTGACGTGAGCGACCCACTCGGGGTTGTCCAGGTACCACTGCACGGTCTTGCGGATACCGGATTCGAAGGTTTCTTCCGGCACCCAGCCCAGTTCACGCTGGATTTTGCTGGCATCGATCGCATAACGCAGATCGTGGCCTGGGCGATCCTGTACATAGGTCAGCAGGTCGACATGTGGGCGGAATTGGGAGTCAGGCCGCAGCTCGTCAAGCAGTGCGCAAACCGTTCGTACCACTTCGATGTTCTGTTTTTCGTTGTGCCCGCCGATGTTGTAGGTTTCACCTACTTCACCTTCGGTAACGACCTTGTAGAGCGCGCGAGCGTGATCTTCGACGTACAGCCAGTCGCGGATCTGGTCGCCTTTGCCGTAGATGGGCAGAGGTTTGCCTTCCAAGGCATTGAGGATGACCAGCGGGATCAGCTTCTCGGGGAAGTGGAACGGGCCGTAGTTGTTAGAGCAGTTGGTTACCAGCGTAGGCAGCCCATAGGTGCGTGCCCAGGCGCGGACCAAGTGGTCCGAGCTGGCCTTGCTGGCGGAGTAGGGTGAGCTTGGCTGGTAAGGGGTGGTCTCGGTGAACAGATCCTCCGGGCCTTCCAGGTCGCCATATACCTCATCGGTGGAGATGTGGTGGAAGCGGAAGGCAGCCTTGCGGTTCTCGTCCAGCGAACTCCAGTAGCTACGTGCCGCTTCCAGCAGCGCGTAGGTACCAATGATGTTGGTGTGGATGAACTCGGAGGGGCCGCTGATCGAACGGTCAACATGCGACTCGGCAGCGAGGTGCATGACGGCATCAGGCTGGTGTTCACGGAACATGCGGTCTAGCGCTTCGCGGTCACAGATGTCGACGCGTTCGAAGGCGTAGCGGTCGCTCTGATCGACCGACTGGAGCGACTCGAGATTGCCCGCGTACGTCAGCTTGTCGACGTTGACGACCGAGTCGGTGGTGTTGGAGATGATGTGTCGCACGACTGCCGAGCCTATGAAGCCGGCACCACCTGTTACTAAGATCTTCATAAGAAATTTACCTTGCGTTCTGAAAAAGCGGATAAGCGTGGTGCAAATCCAAATATGTGAGAAATAGCATTCATGGAAATGCGAGGGAGAGAGTATACCTTAAGGCTTCGCAATGTTAGTACGATGCAAGGCTTTAAAAAGATGCGCTGAGAACTGCTAGTCCGATAAGCATGGCCTCGGAAATGACACTCTATCGTGATAGGTTTGGTCAAGCAATATTGATACCAGAGCGCGACAGATATAAAAAAATTGGTGTGACATGAGTATCACCTCGCATTTCGGATTAATAGCGCTATCTCAGGTTTTTTGAGTTCAATTTAAGCTCGTGCTGATGTCAACTGCATGGGCGCCCTTATTATAGTTCAGAAGCCAAGTAATGGTTTGGGTGAGGGCTTGCGACGAATGGGTCAGAGTTAATATTTTGATGTGGATATTAAAGTTCGCAATATTGTTTGTAAAATTATTTAAAGAGGTTAACTCTATGGATTCGAAATGAAGTAATGAGGTGTAATTGATGCGAAGCAAGGAAGTTTTGGTGGCTATTTTTTGCAAGAAGCGCGATAAATATGTTTGGCAAAGGTTATAAAGGTGATATGTGTATCAAATTTAAGGTTAATGGCTGTAGAATATTTTTGTGCATGAGCCGTCAAGGCTGAGAAGGTCAAGGCTCTGTTCGTTTACTTTTGTCAGAGAGAGCAATAACTATATAGCGGGCGTGTTAAATATTAATCATATAATTGCATGTGTAAAGGATTAATGATAATTTATGGCCTTTTGAAGGGACGAATTGTATGATTATTGGATGGGTCGAAGGAGTTGCTGGTAATCGTTTTTCTGGATGGATATCGATGAAGAATGAATGGACAGGTTCTGAGATGAGCTTGGTCGTGTTTGAGTCTGGCAGAAGAAGTTGGGTCAAGCCAATCACTGTTGTAAGGAGCAATCGTCCAGATTTAGAGCGTATTCCGAACACATATAACATAGAGTTTGACTTTGATTCGGAAAGATTTTACAAGGGAGCTTCAACATGCTCAATTCAGCTAAGGATTTCGCATGACCTTCAAGAGTATCCAATATGCGTGACTCCGCAATTGATGCTTCAAGCGTTAAATTCTAATATTGGTATAAAAAGCGGCATAGCTTTCGGTAGAGTTTCATCGGATGGCGCGGCCGTAATAGGCGCGGGAGGTAATATCTTTTTAAAGGGGGGGTCTAACAATGTTGAAGGCATGTATTTAGATGAGTTCAATATAGATACAGAAGGTTGGGTTGAGCTTTTAAATCGAAGAAAAAAAACGTCAAATGCGTTAGATGTTAGTTTTATTCAGATGTTTATTCCCGAAAAATCATCGGTTAATTATTGGAATGTGCCATTTAAGGCAACAAAGGGATCACCTGCTTTTAATAAGCTATTGCAGCAAATCAAGCAGGATGAACTGCTTCCAGCCATTACGCTTAGTCATTTAGAATATTTGCCGGACGAGATTCACTGTGAGAGCATTTTCAGATCTTTTGATACGCATTTGTCTACATATGGGGCTAAGTTAATTGTAGACAAATTCTTCGAAAAATTTTTCTTCAAGGGTTTACTCTATAGAACTGGTGAGGTGTGCTTTGGTGAAGCACATGGTGATATTGGATCACGCTTTTTGGATGATGGCCAGGTTATAGAAAAGCCACCGCTTTACTCGAGTTTATATGATGTAAGCGGCAATTTGTTAGAGCCTTCTCTTATATATTCTTATGATAGCCCAAAGGGCAATATCGGTTTGCAGCGCGCGTGGAAGTGTTCCGATGCTCCTATACAAAAACGTGTGTTATGTTTTGGAGGTTCTTCGTTCGAGCGCGGCCAAGTTTCAAGTACGCTGTCGTGGTGGTTTTCTCGTTTATTCAAAGAGTTTCATTTTTGCTGGTCGCCAGAGTACTTGCCAAATCTAGTAAATCAGGTGAGACCTGACTTGGTTGTCTGTCAAAGTATAGAGCGCTTTTTGAATGTATTGCCTTCTGAATAATTAGGCCAAATGCTGGAGTAGTTTTGAGTTTGCTCATCTTTACTCCAGCAGATTTTCGATTTATTTGATGTATTTATGCCAGAGGCCAGTTGTGCTTAATTTCCCACTCCCAAGCATCTTTGATAATTTCAGATAGCTCTGCCCTTTGAGGCGCCCATCCTAAAGCGCATTTAGCTTTTGTTGAATCGGCCACCAAAACTGCAGGATCGCCTGGACGTCTAGGCGAATACTCAATTTTAATATCACGCGCCGTCACAGATTTGGCGCAATTGATTACTTCTTGTACCGAGAAACCTTCCCCATTACCTAAATTATATTGGTCTGAGTCGGCGCCGCTCAGAATTTTTTTCAATGCCAATAGATGCGCACTGCACAAATCTTCTACATGAATGTAATCACGGACGCACGTACCATCTTGGGTAGGATAGTCCGAGCCGAATACAGAGATAGATTGCCTTCGCCCAGAAGCTGCTTGAAGAACTAGCGGGATAAGATGTGTTTCTGGTTCATGACGCTCCCCCAGTCCCTGCTGTGGCATGCCGCCTGCAGCATTGAAATAACGTAAGGTCAGCGATTTTAATCCATAAGCGCTGTCATAATCACTAAGCGCTTGCTCTACCATCCATTTTGTTCGGCCATATGGATTGACAGGCACTTTCTGATGACTTTCATCGATAGGAGTATAAAGAGGATCGCCGTATACGGCGGCTGTCGAGGAAAATATGAATTTCTTGATGCCAGCCTTAATCATCGCGTTAAGCAAGATCAAAGTATTGCTAAAGTTGTTTTCGTAATATAAGTCGGGTTGGCGAACCGATTCTCCCACTTGTATTGATGAGGCGAAATGCATCACGGCTTCAAAATTATGCTGTGTAAACAAATTATCTAGCAGTCCACGGTCTTTTATCGAGCCTTCGATAACGAGTGCATTTTTCACTGCATCTCGATGCCCTGCACTGAAATCATCTAACACTACGGCTTCATAACCCGAAGTGTTAAGAAGATGCACCATATGCGAGCCAATATACCCAGCTCCACCCACTACTAAAATTTTCATAGTCTTACTCATATTTCTTTGATTAGTTAACTACGCGCTCGTTCGATTCATAGCCAAATAAAAAATTTTTGACTAAGTCAGTGCCGGAAGTAGTGAGGTAGTGGCTTCTCACCGCTTGATTAGCGTTTTTTGCTAAGTTTTTCAGCTGTTTAGGTCTAGCAGTTAACTCATTCAGCAAGTTTTTCCAGTCATCTACTGACTTAGCAAGAAGGCCGTTGCTTCTGTGTGCAATACACGAGTTGAACTCGCCCACTGCCGAAGCGAGGATTGGTAAGCCTACTGCCGCAGCCTCGATGAATTTAACTGTGGATTTAGCTCTATTGAAAATTGTATCTTCGAGCGGTACTAACAACACATCATGCTTTGCAAAGAAGTCCAGCATGGCGTGATACGGTAGTAATGGGTAGCTTGATACATTATTCAAAGCCAGTATGCGCTCTGACGCCTGCGCAGCCCCCAAGATGGAAAGCTGCAAGTGGGGCTCGCGTGATAAGAGTTCAAACAAAGTCTCTTCAATCATCATGAAGTCGGCTTTATGAGAGTAAGTTCCTGAGGCATAGAGTAAATTAAGAGACCGATACTCTTTCTGCTTAGGTGAACGAAGGATTTCAGGAAGAACGCGATTCCTCAGAAGTAATGTAGGCTTTTTGTAAGTGGTTTCAATATAGGATTTTAGTACAGGCGTAGATGCGATGCATTGATCCATTTTTTTGATAAGCTTTTCATAGCCAGACGCTACGTGAAGTGCTTCTTTGAGATTCCATTCTCCTCCTTTCACTGATCCAATAGTCTCAATATGCTCAGGGAAGACCAAGTCATCCATTTCACCCACGCAAATCTTGCCAGCAGCTTTAGCAAGTTTAAGGAATTCGCCAATGTTCCCCTGCTCCTCAAAGCAACGCTGGAAGATGACATAAGTCGCATCGAGAATAGCTTCGCTAAAGAATTCAGGTCTAAGAGATGCATAAAGCAGCACGGACTCAATTTCAATATTTTTCAGCACTTCAGCAAGGTGAAGACTGCGATACCGTGTTGAGCCATTGAAAGTCCCTGCAGAAGTGACTATGACAGCCTTCGCTTTAGGATTACGGCACGTGGTTGTTATTGGAGAGAATTCGTCCTGAGGTGGTTTAGTGACGTAATCTACTGTCGGATCCGTCTGGGCAATAAGACTTTCATATGAAATGAATTCGTGATGTCCGCCTAAGCGGACTTCGAAAGACCCTAATGTTGCCTTTGCTGCGTCATTATCAACATTAACAAGTGCTTCAAAAATGTGGAAGAAGTAATCTTTGGAAATGACTTCAGGGAAAAAGTCTTCTCTAGCACTTGTGAGCATCTCAAAGAAGGCTTCAGCCCCCATATGAAGTTTTTGAGCCACTAGGATTTCATTAGGCAATGGGTTGCCCAGCGGTTTAAATTGCGGGCTTACACTACGCGCGTTTTTGCTAAGCGCTTTGGCTGAGGCTTCTGGAGCTGAAAACAATACTTCAAACAAAGTAGTATGCTTCTCAATGAAGCTAGAGTATTGGTAAGGATCGCCTCCATTGAAAAGAAGCGGCTGTACCGCAAGGCTCTTATCAGCGCGGTCCCGTGAACCTACATAGCAGCCAATAATTTCTGAATGACTGCCTTCTGCCTTGAGAAATTTTTTTAAACGTGAATGAATGTTAAGCAGCCATCCTACATCAACAACGATGATTTTTTCACAAGATAGAAGTCCATGATGCTCTAGGTAACCGCGTAGGTTATCACGGTGAATTTTATTGGCATCAAAGACCTGTTGGGAAAGGGCATCAAACATGCTGCCCATTTTGCCCAAATCATTCCAAGTTGGAATATACTCAAAAGAGTCAAATCTGCTATATACAACCTTTGCGACATCTTTGTTGTCAGGGCTTAGGCCGGCTTTTTCAATAAAGTAGCTGATGGGCTTTTGTGCAAGATGTAATCCTTCAGTTAGAAAAGCTACGTCGTTTGCACTAAGAGGATGTGAAAAGGTGGCAGGTACTACAGTAGCACGTGACAAATGAAGATAGCAGGAGTCAAAAATTCCACAGCTGATTTCTTCTCTATAAAGGGAGTCAAATGCTTTCTTTATAATTCGACCATCACGAGCCATGAAGACAACTTTCTTAACATTGCCTTTTCTCGCCTCGATGGCAGTATGCATTGCCATCATGGAAGCAAGAGGGCCAGTTAGTTCAAAGCCGAGTTTAGTGTAAAAGTCGACCGCAGAGCCTGGATTGGATTTATGCCAGAGTCTACTTGATTGCGTGCAAAAACTCTCCCAGATCTTACCCGCTTGAGAGAGGCTTTTCTTTATTTCAGTATTCAGCGCTATTAAATTCGGTACAGTTTCATTAATCGGGGAAAAACGCTTGACAGCCAGTCCTTGGAGTTTTGGCTGTCTAACGTCTCCAGTCCAGTTATCACCGATGTGAAAAATCTTGTTTGCAGAAATTCCTGTGCGTCTTGCCTTTTCAATCATCAGAGCGAATAGTTTACCCGTATCCTTCTTTTTTCCAATTGAAGAAGAAAGATAGAGTTCATCCCAATGGGTAATGCCACAATTCCTAAGTATTGATTCAATAGTTGTTTGGTCAAGATACATATCGCTTGCAATGTAGATCTTTTTCTTCTTTTTTCGAGCGTAATTATAAAGCTTTATACCAAGTGGGTGCGGTACGCATAGTGCGATTTCAATGCCTTTTTCATGTGATGAATCTTTGAAAAATGGCATGGATTTGTAAATGTCGTCGATGGAGATGTCGTCCACCTTTCCATTGTGGGAGGCGAGTACCTGACCTGCGGTGTTCATTCGCTCCTGAAACAATGGGACGAGTGCAGGTTCATTCTGCGTATGTTTGAATTCAATGAGATCAAACGCAACCGCTGGATCACTTATCCTACGTGTCACGAGCGTATCGAAAATATCGAAGGAGACTGCTTCGCTTTCATCAATTAGGCGAGCAAACCTTAATAGACGTGGTTCCAGAATTTCTTCTACAGGGGGAAATAGCGTCATGATTTTGGGGGCAACGACACTGACGTAGTGTCGTTCAGCTACTTTTTTCGCGGCCATTTTGCCCATCTGGTCACGAAGCTCATTATTGCCGTAAATATCAATCACGGCCGATGCCATAGCTCGAGTGTCCAAGTAGGGCACGACTACTCCAGCATCCGCTTCCACAAAAGAATGCATACCCCCTGCAGCAGCATCAAAGCAAATGACGGGCATGCGGCATTCAGCTGCTTCCATACAGACCAGTGGATAAGGATCTTCACGGGAGGGCAGCAGGAAGACGTTACCGTTTACGAAATGGTCACGTACGTTTTCTTGAGGTCCCAACCACTCAACATAGCCGCTAACGTTGTGCTTATGAATTTCAGCTGTGGGAATAAGATCTTTATTTTCTGCTGAACCAATCCAGTACATTTTGAAGTCCTGGAATCCCATTTTAAGCATTTGAGCGGCTACATCGCAGAATAAATCAAATCCTTTTCTTCTCTCAACGGCACCACATCCAAAAATTGTAAACTTTGACGTTCGCCTTGAAGCAGCGCTTGCATAAGCTGGTCGTTTGTCGATAAATGGCTTCAGAAAGCTTATCTCGGCTGTGGCAGGTAACCTTTTGTTCAAGGCATCCACGGAGCCTTGCGAGACGGCTATGTACTTATTGCATCGCTGTTTTATATAATCAAAGCTATCAGCAAATATTTCAAAAAGATTCTCCATCTCGTGAACATGAGTAATCAGTTCAGCATCCAAATAGTCAAGATGCTTTGCGTATAATCCTGCTGCAATCGTGTTGATATAGATGGTACTAACATCACTCCCGCAAAAGAATTTTAGTTCTTCCTCGAAGCCTTGAGGATGGTCGTCGTCAAAGAAAAAGCATGGTGCAATTTGTTTGAATCGTTCGTTCCAAGGGCCGCTTGCACCTACTAGTATCGAGAATTTGATAGAAGTGTTTTCTTTTAGCCACTTCATTAAAGTCAGGAGAACTGCTGGTGCACCTGTTTGCGAGGCTTCATGGCTAACAAATAAAAGCGTAGGTGTGTGGCGTTCGATATTTAATGTTGTATCGATTTCAATTATGTTAGCTTTCCGGCCTTCATGACGACCATATTTGATCCAATGAACAAAAGGGTTCACGCCTGCCTGTGCGACGTCCTGGTTTTTTCCTAGATAATAATGGCTGTTAAAGTTTGGACTAGGATTTCGATGCTCTTGCCACCCGTGATTGCAGTAGTGTTCTATAGGATTTATACCACTGTTTGCAACGTCGACGTATGTTTTATAGTAGTATTCTTTGTCGAATAAGCCGCTTTTGGAAATGGCAGAAAAGTTTTCATCTAAGGGCTCTGCCTCTTTCAGATAGTCTTGTGTCTCATTCCAGTTTCTGAGCGATTTAAGTGGTACGAAAGTGCTAGAGAGCTCTACCTCTTCTATTGGCTTGGTTTTGATGGCCGTTTTCTTTATTGATTTTTCGGAAAGCTCAGGATAATCAATTTTTTTAAGTTTTCCTTCGCAATTTATGATATTAAAAGCAATAGCATCAGCCATTTCAGGGTTTTCCTGAGCGGCTTTTTTATAATAAGCAATTGCTGTGCTGTAATCGCCGTTGCGAAATGCGATATTGCCCAGGCTCAAGGAAGATTGTTGAGATATTTCATTCATGTTAAAGGCCATCATAAAAATTTATCTTTCTACCCAGGGTTGCAGTGCTGCAGCTGTTAGCAGCCGTAATAGATTCAAATTTTTTGTCAGGTAGCAAGAGGATTTAAGTTCTTGGACATGATATTTTTGATTTTTGTGCTGAGGTCGTGCCATTTTTGGAAACCGTCTCTGTCAATCTTTTCGCCACGTACTAGCTCTGTGAGCTGTGCTTTTAAAGATGTAAGCAAAGAGGCGATCAGGATTTGGTCTTTCCCACTAAGCACATTCCAAACTTCTGTGTCCATTACATTTGGTTGCTTGAAGCGTAGCTCTAAACGCGACCCACGCTCATCAATGGTTTCCGGGTACCATTTGTCTAGCGCGCTTGGAGAGGATTTTGGAAACTCCAGTTTTGGATGGGTCCCAAATGAGCCAGGGTTATCAATACTGGAGAGCGCATAATGAACCTCCTCCCACTGATCATTAATGATACTGGCGTTTCTTAGTCGGAGTTCAAGGCGGTTAAGAGTTTCTGTCTCGATTTCAGCAAGTACATCGATGTCGTCGTATCTCAGAACGTTAGGCCAAGCATCGAGTGTTTGATAGAGATTCGAAAAATAGGGTTTCAAGATTTTATTTTCAATGTTTGAACCCATGTTCAAGTCATTCGAATTATTCCATTCTTGTACGAGGCTGCCTAATAGCGCCTTCAGGCTTCTCCAAGAAGATGTTGATAGGCTTGTAAGAGGCAAATTATTGCCGTCGTAAACTGTATTCTTTTCAGGTATACAGCGCAGCATATTGTCTTGTGTTGCGTCTTTAGGGGTCGTTAGCCAATCGGTAAACGGATGATGAAAGATAATCCCAAAATTGCCCTGGAAGACGCCAGTATGAAAACGAATCTGCGGAATAAATTTTCCGTTTATAATGCAGTTTTCAATGTGCCACTGCGTATGCAAGTGATCGTTTCCAGCTATTGGCAGAACATGTATGCTTTCGAAATGATAAAAATCGGGGAGTTTTTTTGAAAGGGCGGCAAGTGCTTTTGCCAAGTTTACGTTATGTTTTTGAGCTGCGCGCGAGTTGATATATGCCTTTTCGAGCTGTTCTTGGCAGTTATGAAGCTGGTACATAATAGATTCGTTTTCGCTTCTAACCTGTTCTAGCTGATTTTCGGCATTTGTCTTGAGGCGTTCGTGTTCCTCAGCTAATTGGCTGAAGCTTTCTTGGAGACTGAGTTTCTCAGTCTCGAGCGCGTCAAATCTGACCGTGTTGTCAGCGGAAAAGGTTCTGTTACTTTTTTTACGTTTGTTCAAAGCTTCATCAGTTGCTTGGTACTTTGAAGACCTAATATAGTCAACAATCTTGGCTATATTTTTCACTGGCGACAATTGGGTATCAGGAATGTGCTTTGTCAGTAGCGCGGACATCGTGTTGGAGAGTTGCACAGCATCCGGATAGTCGTTCAATATTTGCGCGACAATATAAGCGTGAACTTCATTTTGTACAGGTGAAGCTTTCGAGGTTTTACTTGTAGCTTTTCCACTGCTGCTTTTTTTCTTTTCCGTTAGCAGTTTAACCACCGATCTCGCTTGAGCGTCCGTCTCTTCATTCCACACAAGAACGCAACGTTCAGGATCACCTTTTTGAAATAGCCGAATTTTCTCAGTCCGCTCGACCCAGATGCCAATAATTTCTGAAAGATGGTTGGAGTCGAGTTCACCATGCTCTAATAAGTTTGCAAGGTAGACTTTTATGTCCGTGTAGACCAGTAAGAATTTAATTTTCTCATCCATCGCCTTCCAAAAGTCAATGAATTGCAAACTGTCTTCGCTAGCCCAGAACCAATGGTCTTCAGGATTTGCTGAAAGAACTTCTATAGCAAGTTTTATCGATTTTTTGTCAATATTTTCTTTGCTGAAGTTTTCTCTCCAGCTTAGTGGGTGTTGTGCTAATACCCGCGTTTGCCACTGCTGTATCGAAATATCAGCGCTTTTGTGGGAGCTTTGAGCAGAAGCAACCCCAGCATTGGCAAAAGCAGCTTCGAATCGGTTGGTCGAATTTGGCGTATTGGGCGATATACAGAAGATGGTCATTTTTGATCTGCTGAGTAGTAATAGAGGGCTGAATTCATGCTGTAATATCGACGTGCAGTATTCTGCATTGAAAGGAGACGGCAGCTGTCAAAATGCTAACGCAATCTAAAATGAAAAGCTTGCTCTTCTTTTTTCATAGTAGGCATCACCTATTCTTTCGATCTACGGGGATTCTTAGCATTACAGGACGTTCAAGCTGAGGCTCACCACATTTATAAACGTTGGGTGTTGAGAGTGCAGCGGACCTATCGCTGAATGTCGGCATGCTCAGCTACGCGCCTGTGGGTACTTGAATGGAATGGCTAGGCCGCCATAAGGCTCACTTAAATAATCCAAGCTTAAAGCTGGATGGTAGTGTTTGTCATTTGTGCCAGTTATACACCAACTTTCGATAAAGTTACGCTGCTCTCGTAACGCACGCGATTGCTTTTCCGTACTCAAATCTTTTCCACGGCTTGCTGATTCTGCATGAATCAGTTCCGATGAGGCGCACCAAACAATATTCAAATTAAGCGATCTGATGCGCAGGCACAGATCGACGTCGTTGAAGGCAACAGGATAATTATTTTCATCCAGTCCATCCAACTGCTCAAATACTGATTTTCTCATGAGCAAACAGGCTGCCGTCACAGCACTTAGACGGCGGGTAAGTTGGTTTGTTGCAAGATAACCAGGATCGCACCGCGCTATTTTATTGCCCACATGAGCCGCCAGGCCATTGATACCAACCACTACTCCGCCATGCTGTACCATGTGGTTAGGCCAAAGCAGTTTGGCCCCTACAGCTCCAACGGAGGGCCTTAGTAGTTGAGTTACTAGTTCTTTTAACCAGTCACGACTAATAATTTCGATATCATTATTTATCAATCCTATTAGATCGCCAGTGGCTATACGAGCCGCTCTGTTGTTGATAATGGAATAGTTAAAGGGGTAAGGGTGCCTAAGTATAGTGAGGCCTTGCTCCTGCAATTGCTCCAAGTAGTTAAGCGTTTCAATGTCTGTTGATTGATTGTCTACTATGATGATTTCTAGATTGGGGTAATCTGTATGGTTGATAAGCCCATCTATGCACGTTGATAACAGCTTATATTGATCCTTTGTAGGTACTATCAGGCTTACGCGCGGAAGAATTTTAGGTAACGGCCAGTGGGCCCTCAACAAGGCAGGGTACGATGCCAATTCACTGACTGTCGTGCCGGGTGCTAGTCGCTCGCAAAGCCAACTGATTGCTTGCCGACGCTGCGGAGAGCGTACACTTTGCTCAGGGCTCACCGGTGCAGTATGTTGCCTATGATAGAGTACGCGAGGCAGGTGGGAGACGACTAGCTTATCGCGCTCCGTGATCCATGCAACGGCCGCGATAAAATCGTACCAATGAACGGATTTATTGGAACTATACTCGTCTATTGAGCACAAGGCTCGTTGGATGACATCGTTGCCAAAAATTGCCCCAGGCGTATAAATATCGGCCCCAATAAACAGATCCACATCCCAGATAGGCTTTAGCCACGGATAACTACGATTACCATATTCGTCGTCATGGTCACAATCTGCGTAGCCCCATGCACTCTTGTCGTCCAATAACGCACTAAGATGCGGAAGCGCATGGCGTGCTAACCGATCGCCTGCTGTTATCGCAATGATGCGATCACATCCTGCGTTGAGCAGTTTTTGGAGTGCAGGGGCTACCTGCTCGGGAGGCGCTATTGCAACAGCTTGTACTGATACACTCCCATCGTTCACATTTGCGAGGCTGATATCCTCAAGTGTTTTATCACCTGCGCTAATCAGCAATATGCCCAATGTGCTTTTCAAAATAGGTGAGGATACGTTATCCAACGATTGAAAGGCTTTGAACCATTGAGGATAAAGATGCCAGCCCGCGCTTTTAGGCAACCTAACAGCCTGTTCTTTGGCTACGCCTTCAAGTAGTTTAAAGGTCGGATCGTTCTTTGGTATATCTAACCGCTGCAGAAGCCCTTCTATACCTTCCGGATGACAGCACAAACGGATAGGACTTCCAGGCAGCGGTTGACCTAGATCGTTCACTACATTCAAGATATGGAGTTGGCCATCAGCAATTTCCCAAGGCAGGTCGAGTGTGAAACCATGGTTTGCCGACGTACGATACACCAAAGCCTGATGGTGCTCGTTGCACAGGGCTTGGGCAATAACACGATTCCCCTCCTGCACGCTGATCTGCATATGTCGTGTTGGTAAGGCAGGATCCCATGCCCAGCCACTAACACGCAGACCGCCGCTATGCCAAACTTGGGCGGTAATGGCAGAAGCATTTTGAGTGGTGGGTGCTGGGATCCGCACTTGGCCGTCCAGCACCAGATCTTGGTTGGCAATGTGAGCTGTGATCAAAGCTGCGTCATCCAGCCAACTTTGTCGTAACTGCACGGCAAACCCGTGAAAGAGGTCACCGATTGGTGCCTCGGGTTCAAACTGATCGGCGCGAGCTAAAGCTACACTGGTGCCATCAACAAATATCTCGACCACTAGGCGTTGTTCAGGTCGCACGCTGTCCAGTGCCCAGCCCTGAAGCACATCGCCTTGTAAACCAAGTATCGCGCCACGTATATGTGTATGTTTAGTAGATGTCTGTCCTGCTTGGGACACGTCGAAAGCTTTTTGAGACATTTCACTTGGCTCAATATAAGGGTAAATGGGTAGCTGCCATCGTATCGACCTCTTCATTGGTCGATATGGGTCTGGCATCCAATGGCAAACCCAACTCAATAGCCAGACTGATTGCCAACCAATTGTTATCAGGTTTTTCAGTAAGGCTGACCACGACATCGCACCCAATGGCCTTGACAGTCTCTGCAAAAGTCAGTTCATCGAGCTTGGGAAGCAGATGAACGACGCCTGTTGCACAGAGTGCCTTTAGCCAGGGCTTATCATCTTTTGCTACTAATATCAAAGATATGCATTCACGAGCAATGCGACGTGCCAAAACAAGCCATTGATGGCTGAGATCTGCATCCTGGAGAGAGTCGCCGATAAGCAATACGCGAGGTGAATCTCCTAAGAGGGTATTAGCAGCAAGGGTAGTAGCAGCCGATAGGTAGCTATTTGACAACACGGTGACATCGTGTTCCTTCAAAGCATTCCAAAACCTATTAATGCTCGTAGCCTCGCGAGCGAAGCGCTGCCAATCATACGAATTTTCTTGACTAGATAGCCGCGAGTCGCAGCGGAGGATGTGGTATGGCTTGTTCAGAAGCGCAGGTAAGCCACATAACTCAACAGGGCAATGATCCAGCTGCTCGAACACCAGTTCTTCTAGTGGAAGCAGGCGAAGTGATTCCACAAGATCGGTAAAATCATGCGGCATCTCATAATCCAACGTCAATGACAACGCGCTTATTGGCGCTTGGAGAGTAACCCAGCTTCGATGACTATCATGCTGCCAGCTCAAACGAAGAGAGCAATCATCATCCGAAAGGCTGCGACCCAAGTATAGCGTCCTAGATCCCTGAGTTGGCCATGTTTTCGATTGCCCTACATCGGTCGATTGCCCAAGCTTAGCGAGGCGAGCGCGCTGCAAGGCATCGCGCGCAGGCTTAATAGGGTCACGCTGACAAAAGTCTTGGTAGCGCGCTGAAGCTTCCGGGTAACGCTTACGCAGAACAGCATTATTATGCGCCACACGCAATGTCTTTTCCGCGCCGAATGAGATCCCGCCTTGGTGCGCCACGAAAACATTAGGTGCGCCTACGTGTCGCCAGCCAAGGATCCGCGCACGCAGGCACCAGTCGGTTTCCTCACCATAGCCCCGTGATAGGTAAATTTCATCTAAATAACCTGTCTGCTCAATCGCTTCGCGCTTAATGTAAAGACAGAATCCACAACCGGTTTCTATATCCACTGGCAAGCTGGCAACCTGACGCGCTAGATCATCGAGTTGAGCATGCTCTACCGCATTGGGCATCGGATGACTAAACCGGCTGCGTGGAAAGCTCATCAGTTCACCATTGTTGGTAAAAGGTGTGACTGAGGCAATATCGTTGGCGCTGTAGGCCACCGCATGGAGGCGATCCAGCCAAGCTCCGTGCACTCGGGTGTCAGCATTAAGCCATACCACATCCCTGGTAGGGCTCAAGGCCATAGCCCGGTTCATGCTACGGATGAAGCCCAGGTTCACCTGGTTCTGCACGAGCGTGATCTTGCCTTTGGCTGCAAGCACTTTCAGGGCTTTTGCCAGCGCAGATACAGGCGTTTTATCTTCGATCACCACCAGCCGGTGTGGGGTACGGTTGAGCTTGCGGGCTTCCAATGCACTGTTGATGCACTCAAGCGTTTCCTCAAGACCGTCGTAGACAGGGATCAACACATCGACGGAGCCCTTCTTGCCTCCACGCGTAGCGGCGGGAGCGGGCGGTACGAACGCGGGCATTGCGTAGAGTGGGCTCCCAAGCAGGGGCGTACCGTCGACAAAACGTACATGCACTGCTGGAGTTGGATTGGGCGCGCGTATCCTTATCCCGCCATTTGTATCTGGCAGACCCGCGGCCTTCAGCAGGGGATGAATAGCGTTGGCCACCATATTGACTCGGTTGCCTTCAACGTCTATCTGCAAGGCGACCGGCGTTTGCAGGTCCCGCAGATTGATCGCCCAACCCTGTATTTCTTTATGCTCTGGGACGTAGCGCACCACACCGACGGTACTTGGAGCATTGGCTTGTGCAGCCAGCAGCTTCAGAACTACCCCAAGCTCCTTGCCCCCGTGGATATCGGGAAGGTGGGCGAGAATCATGCGGCGTAATTCAGCAGGCGTCTCAGACTGGCTTCTGGCTTCCCAAAGGGTCAGGCGCAGTGCAAGGTCATTGGGTTGAGTTTTCCATGCATGCGTGAGATAGCGTGTTGCAAGCGCTGGATTGCCTTGAGCCAAGAGGCTTCGACCAACCAAGGCGTGTACATCGGCCCGCTCCGGGAGAGCCTGGGCTGCTTCTGCAAAAAATAAAAAGGCCAGCTTGGGAGTTTGCGGCAGAGCCGCGATGCCTTTCCACACTAATGCTTCGGGCCGGTAGGCGGGAACCTGTAGAGCACGTTCCAGTACGGCTGCTGCCGCCTCGTGCTCATTGGCTTGCTGATAACGGTGGAAAATGTCCATGAGCGTTTCTCGCCCATGGTCGAGTTGTCTGGACATAAGCTGGCGTATTCGGGAGATAAATAAAAAGAGGGGCAACTCGAAAGTCGCCCCTTTTCGTATACGTCCCGGCCTTGCGGCCGGGCGTATCCTTCACTACGACAGTGCTAGTTACACGTTACCGTGCAGAACTACCACGTTGTCGATGTGATCAGCAGCTTCAGGCGAACCGATGATGCTGATAGCTACGTCGGCTTTGTTCAGGCCGCCGTCCAGCTGGGCAGTCCAGAATGCCTTGCCAGCGGTGTCAGCTTCACGACCCAGCGCGGAGCTGTACAGTGCGTCGATGAACTCGCCGGTGGATTTCTGAGCAGCTTCTTCCGAACCAACGATGTACTTGGCAACATCTGCACGGCTGGTGCCGTTGAACAGTGCCGAGACATAGGTGTCCAGACCGCTTTCGTCAGCGTCACGACCCAGTGCGCTGGTGTACAGCTCACGGACGAAGTCGCCGTTGGACTGGTCACGGTCCTGCGCTTCCTCGGAAACCGAGATGAACGCAGCAACGTCTGCCAGCGAACCACCGGTAGCCAGGTAGTTCTGGAACAGCGCGGTGCCATCTTCGTCAGCGTCACGACCCAGCAGGGCGTTGTACAGGTCGTTGATGTTCTCGCCGTTGGCAACGCCAGCGAACTCGGCAGAGTTCAGGAACTGGTTGGCGATCACGTCCAGGGTAGTGCCTTGGTTGACTTGGTCAACGAAGAACTTGGCGCCGTCCTGGTCAGCGTCGCGACCCAGGATGCCTTCGAACAGGCGCAGAGCGGAAGCTTCAGCTTCGCTGTGAGCCAGTGCGATGGTCTCGACTTCGTCACCGTTCACGAACGACAGGAATTCAGCGTTGCTGATGGCGGCAGTTTGGTTGCCGGTCAGGTTGACGTTGAAGCTGTTGCCGGTGGTCACGGTGTAGTCGTCACGCGAGCCGTCCAGTTGAACGACGTCGTAGCCTTCGCCAGCGTTGACGATGTCAGCGTGGTTGGAGCCGCTCAGGATGATGGTGTCATCGCCCGAGCCGGTGGTGACGTTGTTGTTGCCCAGGCCAGCGATAACGGTGTTGTTGCCGTTGCCGGTGATGATGGTGTCGTTGCCGGCGCCAGCATCGATCAGGGTGTTCTGGTCGCCGCTAACGGTGATCACGTCGTCGCCGTTACCGGTAGCAACTACCAGTTCGATGGCCGAGGTGTCGACTGCAGCTGGAGCGATAGCAGCAGCGAAGGTCTGAACGTCGCCAGCAGCTGCTTGACCTTGCAGGTCAACAACCAGGTTGGCATCGCTCTGCAGCACGTAAGCGCTGACGCCAGCTTCTTCAGCAGCAGCCAGGTCAACAACGACTTGGTCGCCTTGCTCGCCTTCGACTGCGCCGAAGACGATGTCAGCGGTGCCGGAAGTTGGCAGCTGAACGGCATTGCCTTCGATGCCGGCGATGCCGACGTTCTCGACGGTGTCCAGGTTCAGCAGGCTGTTGATTGCTGCCAGGGTGCTTTCCGACAGGTTGGCGCTGGTGGCGTTCAGGTCGGATTGAAGAGCGCTGCTCGATACGGGGCTATCGTATTGCATGATGTATTCCTGTTACTTCAAGCCATGTGGCCTGCTGCAATAATGTTCTGCTGTGACGCAGAGTTTTCCCACGGAGACTTAAGGCGGGCAGCGTTCATCTTCGTAGCGGGGGTTACGGTGAGGTGCAGCGCCACCAACGGCTCGTTGCCGGTGGGGCCATGCATCATCTGATTGGCAACCAGGTGTTGTGGTTCGGCAGTACCGAACACCACAACGCCCGTCAATTCGTAATGCTTGCGCATTGGGCCCACGAGGCTGAAGCCTGCGCTGATCAAGGGCAAGCCTTGAGCGCGCGCACCGATAACGGTGCCTGTGGAAACGTTGCGGCAGGGGCCGGACCCGGCCACCGTGCAGGTGTAGACAAGGTCGATGCCGATTGGTTTCTCGGCCCAGTCGATTGCGAACGATTCGATGAATTCGTCGGCACCCGGTTCACCCACGTAGCCGTCGTTAGAAACGACTTCGCCACTCGCGTTCAAGTGAGCGGTGATCGTGAGGGGCAGGGGCGTGTCGGCCGGGAGGGCTTGGTTCGAGTCGGTGCTGGCCACCACGGCAAAAGTGCGCATGATGGCGGGCGAGGTGTCGATGCGGTCGATGCGCAGATCCACTGGTTCGATCACTTCGTCGAACATGTGGTATTCGGTGATCAGCACCGTGGTGACACCGGCCTTGACGCGGGCGATGATGGTGTCGCCCAGCTTGGTCAGCATGTTCTTGCTGACACCCTCGGCGGGGAAGAAGTCGATGGAGCCTTTACCCAGGGGGGCTTGCTGAAGGGCGATGCAGACGGGCTTGTCAGCGGGGGGCTGCGAGGCGTATCTGAAGATGTACATGCCCGGCTCGAGTAGCGTGACCCGTGAGCTGATCTTCAGGCCATCGAGGGTCTGTGAAGGCATAGACATGGCGTTGTTAAGCTCCTTTTAAGCACTAACACTGGTAGCTAACTTGCTCAGACCCGTGCATACACTAAGCGGCCATTGAAGGCTTCCTGCGAGTGGCGAAGATGCCGTCCGAGGGAAAGGATGTCAACCAAGAAATTAAAAAAAAATTCTGAATTCCGTGGGAACTTAGCCGCTAGCGCTGCGATCCGCGAAGGCGGTTCAAGGATATCCGAGTATCCTAGTAGGAATCTTTTTCAATAGGAAAATTCCTTTTAAATCATAGGAATGAAGACTTAAGAATTTTTCCCGCAAAGTCGGACAGTTTTTTTGACACACCTCTCCCGTGATCATATTAGGGGACGCCACTGGTCGCATCGTCAGGATGCTGATCCAGACGGTGCTAGGTTTCATGATCGGCGACAAATTTCATGAAACACTGGGCGTCTTGTGTGAACAAAATCACGGCAGGCGCAGTCCGATGCGCCGCCTTCTTTGGTCGGTGGTACACTGCCCGCCGCTTTCGCCATTCCTCAGTATGGATGCCATGAGTTATCAATCCGACAATAACCTGCAAGCCGCCCTCAAAGCCTGCAAGAGCAGCTTTCTCTCGGTAGGCTTCTTCAGTTTCTTCGTCAACGCTCTGATGCTGGTGCCTACCTTTTACATGATCCAGGTATCGGGTCGTGTCGTACCATCCAGCAGCACCTCGACCCTGCTCATGCTGACGCTCATCATGACGGTGCTGGTGGTGACCATGGGCGCTCTGGAGTGGGTGCGCTCTCGCATCATGGTGCGTATCAGCAACCGCTTGGATGTCCTGCTCAGCCGGGATGTTTATCGAGCCAGCTTCAAGCGTGCGCTCTCCAGCGGTGGTGCCGATGCGACAGCCCAATCACTCAGCGATTTGACCTCCCTTCGGCAGTTCTTCACGGGTTCAGGGCTGTTCGCGTTCTTCGACGCGCCTTGGTTCCCCATCTACACGATCGTGATGTTCTTGTTCCACCCCTGGTTCGGCTGGATAACTCTGGGGTGTGGTGCAGTCCTCACGGTACTGGCGGTCGTCAACCATAGGGTGACGGGTCAGGCGCTGGCCACCGCCAACAAGGAGAACGTCGCTTCCAATGTCGTGACCACCAAGACCCTGCGCAACGCCGAAGTCATCGAATCGATGGGGATGCTGGAAACGCTGATGAACCGCTGGGCCAAACGCCAGCGCAATGTCATGTTGCTGCAGTCGAACGCCAGCGATAAAGGCGGCCTTGTAAGCTCGACCTCCAAGACGTTCCGCACCTGGTCCCAGTCGATCATGCTGGCCACAGGCGCTTATCTGGTGATCACTCACGAAATCAACCCTGGCTTGCTCATGGCAGGGTCGCTGTTGTTAGGTCGTGCGTTGGCGCCTATTGATCAGATGATCAGCAACTGGAAAGGCTTCGTTGGGGCCAAGGTTCAATATGATCGCCTGAACAAGGTAATGGACGACCTGAAAAACGAGCCCGAGCGCATGCCGCTGCCCGCGCCCGAAGGCCACATCCAGGTCGAAAACCTTATTGTGGCTCCCCCGGGTTCCAAAGCCCCGGTCCTGCGCAGCATCAGCTTCGTCGCTCCGGCTGGCTCCATCGTCGGCATCGTAGGCCCCAGTGCCGCCGGCAAGTCCACCTTGGTACGTGCCCTCATGGGTATCTGGCCGCCTCAGCATGGCGTCGTGCGCCTCGATGGTGCCGACATCGCCACTTGGGACAAGCAAGCCCTTGGCCCTTATGTGGGTTACCTGCCCCAGGACATCGAACTGTTCGAAGGCAGCATCAGCGAAAACATCGCTCGGTTCGACAAGGTCGACCCTGAAAAGGTAGTGGAAGCGGCGCAGATGGCCGGCGTGCACGAGATGATCCTCATGCAGCCCGATGGCTACGACACGGTCATTGGCAGTGAGGGGGTCAACCTGTCGGGTGGTCAGCGTCAGCGTATCGGCCTGGCCCGTGCCCTGTATGGCAAGCCGCGGCTGATCGTGCTCGACGAGCCCAACTCCAACCTTGACGATGTGGGTGAGAAGGCCTTGGGCATCGCGCTTCAGAAGGTCAAGGAAAGCGGGGCGACCGTCTTCATCGTGTCGCACCGTCCGAACATCCTCTCGCGTCTCGATCGTGTGCTGGTCATGGCTGGCGGTACCATCTCCCTCTATGGCGAGCGTGACAAGGTCATCGCCCAATTGGCGCAACAGCAGGCGGGTAACCAGCCACGGGTTGCCAAGGCGGCTCCCCCCGCCGGCCCTGCTGCGCCTACCGCGCCTGCTGGCCCTGCCGCACCCGGGGCGCCTGCGGCCCCCACACCACCTGTAGCACCTGCGGGGGGCAACCCCGCCGCGCCATCACCAGCAACCCCCAACGGCGTGTGAAAGGACCTCATCGATGACCAGCAAAGCCATAACGCAGTTCGACCACAACTTCGATGACATGCCCACCTCCGATCGTGGCATTCGCCGCATCGGCCTGACCATCGTCCTGGTGACCTTTGGCATTTTCGGCACCTGGGCTGCCTTCGCGCCCTTGAGCAATGCGGTGCACGGCTCCGGTTTCGTGACCGTGCAGAGCTACCGCAAGACCGTCCAGCACCTGGAAGGCGGGATCGTCAAGGAACTGCTGGTGCGGGACGGTGATTCGGTGAAGAAGGGTGACCCCGTCATCGTTCTGGACGAATCCCAGCTCAGCGCCGAGTACGAGTCCACCCGTAACCAACTGATCGTCGCACGTTATAAAGAAGCGCGTCTGCGTGCGGAGCGGGACCAGCTCGATACGATTCCGCCTGTGGAACTCAAAGGCACCGATTCCGATCGTGCCAAGGAAGCACTCGCCGGCGAGCAACAGGTCTTCGTCTCCCGCAAGGCATCGCGACTGGGTGAGATCTCGGTACACCGCGAACAGATCAGCCAGCTCAAGGCGCAGATCGGTGGTCTGGAAGAGATGATCCGGACCAAGCAGGGGCTCGAGAAGTCCTACAGCGGTGAAATCAAACAGCTCAAGGACCTGCTGGCCCAAGGCTTCGTCGATAACCAGCGCCTGCTGGAGTCGCAGCGCAAGCTGGACATGTTGCGCACCGAAATGGCCGATCACAAATCGACCATCGCCAAGACCAAATTGCAGATCAGCGAGACCGAGCTGCAGATCGTCCAGCTGGACAAGAAATTCAGCGCCGATGTGGCCGATGAGCTGGCGCAGGTCCAGGCGCAGGTGTTCGATCTGCAAGAGAAGGAAGCGGCGCTGCAGGATCGCCTGTCGCGCATCGTGATCCGTGCGCCGGAAAGCGGCATGGTGCTGGACATGAAGGTGCACACCATTGGCGGTGTCGTGCAAGCGGCGACCCCCTTGATGGACATCGTGCCCATCACCTCCGACCTGGTCGTCGAGGCCAAGGTAGCGCCGAACGATATTGATCGGTTGGAGCTGGGCAAGACGGCTGACATTCGTTTCAGCGCGTTCAACAACGCCACCACCCCGGTCATCGAAGGCAAGCTGACCCGCATCTCTGCCGACCGCTTGACCGATGAACGTTCGGGCGACCCTTACTACCTGGTCCGGGTCAAGGTCACCGACGACGGCATGAAGAAGCTCGCCAACCGCAAGCTGCAGCCGGGTATGCCAGCCGAAGTGCTGATCAACGCCGGCGATCGCACCATGCTCGAGTACCTGCTCAAGCCGGCGCGCAACATGTTTGCCACATCGATGATCGAGGAATGAGTGTGTTGCGTTTCTTACCCGGTGTATTGCTGAGCCTGGCCGTGGCGCAAGCCATGGCCGCTGAACCTGTCGTGCCCAAGGACGTGCCGCCCAAGCAGGTGTCGGCCTCCACCTATGCGTTGGACCTGGGGGGGCTGTACCGCGAGGCGCGCCTGGAAGACCCACGCGTACTGGCCGCCTACCTGCGTGCGCAGTCAGCGGTCGAACAGCAGCGTGCCTCGTTGGGTGGCCTGCTTCCCCAGCTCTCCGCCAACAGCAGCGGCAACCGGATCTTGCGCAAGGACGAAGCCTCGCGCGAGATCTACAACAACAAAAGCAACTCGGTCACGCTGACCCAGTACCTGTACAACAAGACGGCTTGGGAAACCTGGCAGAAGTCCAAGAGCGTGACGCGTCAGCGTGGCGAGCAGGCCGAGGATGCCCATGCCGAAGCGACCGTCGAGCTGGCCAAGCGCTACTTCGTGGCCCTGGCGGCGGATGACGAACTCGAGCTGGTGCAGGCCGAGCGGCGCGCGACGCAGAAGAACCTCGATCGCGTGACGATGATGTTCGCGCAGCAGATGGCCAAGATCACCGACAAGCTCGATCTCCAGGCGCGCGTGGACTTCCTCGCGGCCCAGGAGGTCGAGGCGCGCAATCAGGTGCAGGTCAGCCGTGAGGCGTTGTCCGAGCTGGTCGGGCGGCCGATCACCGAGCGGTTGAGCCGAGTGCGTAACGATGTGGCCCTGGAGGCACCGCCCCGTCCCTTGGCCAATTACGTGGCCCAGGCGATCGACGCCAACCCGTTGCTCAAGTCCTACGAATATGGCGCCGAAGCCGCCAATGCGGCCGTGCGTGAAGGGAAGGGCGGGCATTACCCGCAAGTGTCCCTGAACCTGAGTGCCCAGCGCAGTGACGTGGGCTACGACAACACGCAGACGCCGCGCAGTGACAGCTATGTGGCGAGCGTCGGGATCTCGCTGCCGTTGTACAGCGGTGGCTCGACCTCGGCGCGGGTGCGCGGTCTGTATAACGACCAGTTGGCCGCCGAGCAGGACCTGGAAGGTGTTCGTCGCCAAGTCGTCAAGGAGACTACGACCTCTTACCTGACCGCCCAGGCGGCCGTCGAGAAGATCCGCGCCAACCGCAATGCGCTGTCTTCGGCGCAGCAGTCGAGCATCGCGGCGCAGAAGGCGTTCGCCTATGGCGTGGTGAACGCGGTGGACGTGCTGACCAGCGTGCAGAACGAGTTCAAGGCCCGTCGGGATCTGCTCAAGTCGCAGTATGACTTCATCACCAACCTGTTCATGCTCAACCGCTGGAGCGGTCAGTTGAACCAGGAGAGTGTGGACAGCGTGAACGTGTGGCTCAGCCCGGAGCCGGACAAAGGGTTGCCGGGTGGGGATCTGGCCAGGGTGGATGACAAGCCTACGGCCAAGCGCTGAGTGGAGAGAGTAGGGTAGGTATAGTCTGAGCCGGCTCTGTCGTTGACAAGCCGGCTTTTGCGTCTCTAGGTACAGCGCAGGGGCGCAAACCGTTGCGGCTTCATGGGGAGGTGGCTGTCTTTGCCTTGTTCCATGGGCCTGCGTAGTGACTGTCTTGTGGGCCCTGCGGGCCCAATCGCGGCACAGGGGCCGCTCCTACACCCGTAGTGCCATCATGGTGTTGGAGGGAAACGCGATCCTCTATGGGAGTCCGCCCGCCGCCTTGGCGCCGCGCTGTTGTGCAGAGAACATGGCGATAGGCGGCGGTCTCGTAAGATATGTCGTTGATCGATTTCAGGGATCGCTTTGCGGTCCATCGCGGCTGGTCCGGCGCCCCGGCAGGGGCCGCTCCTACACCCGTAGCCCCACCGCGGCGTTGCAGGCTATCGCGGTCACCTGTGGGAGCGGCCCCAGTGCCGCGATTGGGTCCGCAGGACCCACGAAACCATTCAACCCGCTGCCTCAGGATACAGCTACTCGTTTAAACAACGATGGCACGCCTCTACCCCTCCAATCCTGCCACCTGCCTCTTTCCCCGCCGCCTACCTACACCCACACGCCTCGCCGCTTGCCGCCCACCCCCAAAATCGGTTTTATCCGATACCCCCGCGAACGAAAAATTTGCTTTGATGTCCCTACCACCTGCACGATCATGTCGCCGCAAGTCGCAGTGTGTGATCCTGTTACGTGATCTACGTCGAGCACGATGCGGCGGTAGATGTATACTCACGCACCCACAGTTCACGCCGGCGTGCTTTGCAGCCTTTCGGGGCCTGCCATCGGCACATGAATGCCCTTTATCGTACTAACGGAGTTGGTTAATTCGCATGAAAGCAATCGTCACTGGGATCACTGGTCAAGATGGCGCCTACCTGGCAGAACTGCTGCTGGAGAAGGGCTACACCGTCTATGGCACCTACCGCCGTACCAGCTCCGTCAACTTCTGGCGTATTGAAGAACTGGGCATCCAGAACAACCCGAACCTGCACCTGGTCGAGTACGACCTGACCGACCTGTCCGCCAGCATCCGTCTGCTGCAGACCACCGAAGCCACCGAGGTGTACAACCTTGCCGCGCAGAGCTTCGTCGGCGTGTCCTTCGAGCAGCCGCTGACCACCGCCGAAATCACCGGCCTGGGCGCGGTCAACCTGCTGGAAGCCATCCGCATCGTCAACCCGAAGGTCCGCTTCTACCAGGCGTCCACCTCCGAGATGTTCGGCAAGGTCCAGGCCATCCCGCAGATCGAGAGCACCCCGTTCTACCCGCGCAGCCCGTACGGCGTCGCCAAGCTGTACGCGCACTGGATGACCATCAACTACCGCGAGTCCTACGGCATCTTCGCCACCAGCGGCATCCTGTTCAACCACGAGTCGCCACTGCGCGGCCGTGAGTTCGTGACCCGCAAGATCACCGACACCGTCGCCAAGATCAAGCTGGGCCTGCAGGACACCCTGGAACTGGGCAACCTCGACGCCAAGCGCGACTGGGGCTTCGCCAAGGAATACGTCGAAGGCATGTGGCGCATGCTGCAGGCCGACGAGCCGGACACCTTCGTCCTGGCCACCAACCGTACCGAAACCGTGCGTGACTTCGTCAGCATGGCCTTCAAGGCCGTCGACATCACTCTGAACTGGAAGGGCGAAGCCGAAGCCGAGCAAGGCATCTGCGCCGCTACCGGCAAGGTCCTGGTCTCGATCAATCCGAAGTTCTACCGCCCGACCGAAGTCGACCTGCTGATCGGCAACCCGGCCAAGGCCAAGGAAGTTCTGGGCTGGGAGCCGAAGACCTCGCTCGAAGAGCTGTGCCGCATGATGGTCGAAGCCGACCTGCGTCGTAACGAGCAAGGGTTCTCGTTCTGATGACCCAGGCCAGCAAACGCGCACTGATCACCGGTATCCAAGGCTTCACCGGGCGCTACATGGCTGCCGAACTTCGGGCTCAAGGCTTCGAAGTGCTCGGTACCGGCAGCCAGCCGTCCGATGAGCCAGGCTATTTTCAGGCAGACCTGACCGATGCGGTCAGGCTGCGCGCGCTGCTGGCCGACCTGCAGCCCGATGTCGTCGTGCATCTGGCTGCACTCGCCTTCGTGGGCCATGGCGTGGCCGACGCGTTCTATCAGGTCAACCTGATCGGCACGCGCAACCTGCTCGAAGCCATCGCCGCCTGTGGCAAGGTGCCGGACTGCGTGCTGCTCGCCAGCAGCGCCAACGTCTACGGCAATGCCTCCGACGGGATGCTGAGCGAAGCCACGCTGCCGGCCCCGGCGAACGATTATGCAGTCAGCAAGCTGGGCATGGAGTACATGGCCCGCTTGTGGCAAGACCATCTACCCCTGGTCATCACACGCCCGTTCAACTATTCGGGTGTGGGACAGGGCGAGAATTTCCTGTTGTCCAAGATCGTGTCGCACTTCCGCCGTCGCGCGCCTGTGATCGAACTGGGCAACCTCGATGTCTGGCGCGACTTCAGTGACGTGCGCGCGGTCGTGGCCGCCTACCGTGGGCTGCTCGAAGCGGCACCGGTCGGCCAGACGGTGAACGTCAGCTCTGGTGTGGCCCATTCGCTGCGCGACGTCATCGCGCTGTGCGAGCAGATCACCGGCCACCAGATCGAAGTGACCGTGAACCCGGCCTTCGTGCGGGCCAACGAGGTGAAGACGCTGACTGGCGACAACACGCGCCTGCGGGGTCTGGTGCCGGATTGGAGCACGCCCCCCCTGAGGGACACCTTGGCCTGGATGCTGGATGCGCAATAATGAAAGTCGTGCTTTCCGTCGAGCCTGTCCGCTTTCCGCTGACGGGCATCGGCCGCTATACCTACGAGCTGGCGCAGCGCCTGGCGCAATGCCCTGACATCACCGAGCTGCGCTACATGGCGGGTCGGCGTTTCCTGCCCGCGCTGCCCAGCCCCCAGGATCAATCCGGTGGCGGGCATGGCCTCAAGCGCCTGGTGCAGAAGATGCCGGTCGCCATCGAGGCCTACCGCGTGCTCATGCCCTGGCTCAAGAGCCGCGCCCTGAAAGGTCACGCTGATTACCTCTACCACAGCCCCAACTACTACCTGCCCCCGTTCAAGGGGCCGCGGGTGGCGACCTTTCATGACTTGTCGCCCTTCACCTGGCCACAGTGTCATGCGCCGCAGATGGCGCGCTTCCTGCGCAAGGAGCTGACACAGACCACCAAGCGCGCCGATCGGCTGATCACCGACTCGGAGTTCACCCGCCAGGAACTGGCGGCGTTCTTCGACTGGCCGTTGGACCGCATCGACACCGTCCCCCTGGCCAGTGCACCGGAGTTCCACCCGCGCAACGAGGCAGCGCTTCGCCCCGTGCTCGACCGGCATGGTCTGCAGCCGGGGGGCTACAGCCTGTTCGTCGGTACCATCGAGCCGCGCAAGAACATCCAGACCCTGCTCGATGCCTACCAGCGTCTGCCGCTGGCCGTGCGCACCCGTTGGCCGTTGGTGCTGACCGGTTACCAGGGATGGTGCAGCGAAGCCATTCACCAGCGGCTCGAGAGCGCCCGCCGCGAGGGCTGGGCCTACTACCTGGGCTTCGTGCCCAGCCAGGACCTGCCTTCGTTGTTCGCAGGAGCACGGCTGTTCACCTTCCCCTCGCTGTACGAAGGCTTCGGCCTGCCCGTGCTCGAAGCCATGGCCTCCGGCGTGCCGGTGGTCTGCTCCAACACCTCGTCGCTACCGGAAGTGGCGGGCGAGGCGGCGATGATGTGTGACGCCATGGATGTCGAGGTACTGACGGCGTTGATCGCCAAAGGGCTGGAAGACGACGCCTGGCGCGCCCGCGCCGTACCTGCCGGGCTGGCCCATGCCGCCCGTTTCTCCTGGGAGCGCTGCGCGCTCGACACCCTCAATGTCTATCGCCGCACGGTGGCCTCGCGATGATCAAGGTCCTGCACTTCTTCAAGACGTACTACCCCGAGACCATGGGCGGCATCGAACAGGTGATCTTCCAGTTGGCCGAGGGGGGGCGTGCCCACGGCATCGAAGCCGAGGTCTTGTCGTTGAGCACGCGCGGTGCCGGGCGTGACGAGGTGGTCGGGCATCACCGGGCCCATCGCTCCAAGCTGGACCTGCAGGTCGCCTCGACCGGCTTCTCGGCGTCGGCGTTCAAGGACTTCGCCGAGCTGGCCCGGCAGGCCGATATCATCCATTACCACTTCCCCTGGCCGTTCATGGACCTGGTGCACTTCGCCAATCGCCTGAACAAGCCGACCGTGGTCACGTATCACTCCGATATCGTCAAGCAGAAGACCCTGCTCAAGCTGTACCAGCCCTTGATGCATCGCTTCCTTCGCAGCGTCGATCGCATCGTCGCCTCGTCCCCGAACTACGTGGCGCACAGCGAGACGCTGCAGCGTTTCGAGAACAAGGTCGAAGTGATTCCCTTCGGCCTGGATGAGTCGACCTACCCGACGGTGGACGAACAGCGCCTGGACCATTGGCGTAAGCAGGTCGGCCCTCGGTTCTTCCTCTTCGTCGGTGCGCTGCGTTACTACAAGGGCCTGAACTACCTGATCGAAGCCGCCAGCAAGACCGGGCTGCCGGTGGTCATCGTCGGCCATGGCCACCTCGAGCAGACACTGCGCGCCCAGGCCAGCAGCCTCGGCGCCGATTCGGTGCGTTTCGTCGGCGGCGTCGATGATCTCGACAAGGTGGCACTGCTCAAGCTGTGCGAAGGTTTCGTCTTCCCCTCGCACCTGCGTTCGGAAGCCTTCGGGATCTCGCTGCTCGAGGCGGCAATGTATGGCAAGCCGATGATCTCCTGCGAGATCGGCAGCGGCACCACCTACATCAACCTGGACGGTGAAACCGGCCTGGTGGCGGCGCCGCGCGATGTCGACAGCCTGGCCGATGCCATGCGCACCTTGTGGAACGATCCCCAGCGGGCAGCCGAAATGGGGCAAAACGCCCGTCGGCGCTTCGAGACGATGTTCGCGTCCACCACCATGATCGACAGCTACGTGCAGCTGTACCGTCAACTGCTCGATCGTCCGGCATGAGCGAGGCCCTGAACGGCGGCACGGTGCTGGTGACCGGGGCCAATGGCTTTGTCGGGCACGCCTTGGTCGACCACTTGCTGCGTCGTCATGACCGTACCGTGGTCGCAGGCGTACGGCGCTCCGACGCCCGTGTACCGGCGGGTGCCGAGCCTCGGAGCGTGCCGACCCTGGGGCCGGAGGCGGATTGGGCGAACGCCTTGGCGGGTGTCGACCAGGTCGTTCATGCGGCTGCCCGTGTGCACGTCATGGACGAGACCGAAGCCGACCCGCTCACCGCGTTCCGTCGAGTCAACACCCAGGGCACCCTGGCCCTGGCCGAGCAGGCCGCACGGGCCGGTGTGCGCCGCTTCGTGTTCATCAGCTCGATCAAGGTCAATGGTGAGCAGACCGCGCCGGGCCGACCCTTCGACGCGGATCAACCCGTCGCGCCCACCGACCCCTATGGCCTCTCCAAGCATGAAGCCGAGCAGGGCCTGCTTCGTCTGGCCCGCGACACGGCCATGGAGGTGGTGATCATCCGCCCCGTGCTGGTCTATGGCCCTGGTGTCGGCGCCAACTTCGCCAGCCTGATGCGCTGGCTGAAGCGCGGGGTGCCGCTGCCGTTGGGCGCCGTGCGCAACCGGCGCAGCTTGGTGAGCCTGGACAATCTGGTAGACCTGATCGCCGTCTGTCTGGACCACCCCAACGCCGCCAACCAGGTCTTTCTGGTCAGCGACGGCGAAGACCTGTCCACCACCGATCTGCTGCGCCGTCTGGGCTTGGCCCTGGGACGGCGGCCTTGGCTGCTGCCCGTCCCCCCGCGCCTGCTGACGCTGGCCGCGCACCTGATCGGGCGCACGTCGATCACCCAGCGGCTGTTCGGCTCGCTGCAGGTGGACATCGACAAGAACCGACGGCTGCTGGGCTGGCGGCCTGTCGTCACGGTAGACCATGCCTTGCGTACCACTGCCGCTTCTTTCCTGGAGTCACGCCCTTGATGTCCTTCGTCTGGCTGCTGGCCGCCGTCGCGCTGGCTGCTTTTGTGTTGACCGCGCTGATCCGGCGCTATGCCTTGGCGCGCAGCCTGATGGATGTTCCCAATGCGCGCAGTTCCCACAGCGTGCCGACCCCGCGCGGCGGTGGCGTGGCCATCGTGTGCGCCTTCCTGCTGGCGCTGGCCGGGCTCTGGTCGTTCGGCCAGGTCGCCAGCGCTGACGTCATCGCCCTGGGCGGCGCGGGCCTGCTGGTCGCCGTGGTCGGTTTCATCGACGATCACCAGCACATCCCCGCGCGCTGGCGGTTGCTCGGGCATGGGCTGGCAGCCATCTGGCTGCTCGCCTGGCTGGGCGGGCTGCCCACCGTGGTGGTCGCTGGCCTGTCCGTGAGCGCGCCCTGGCTGCTCGTCCCCCTGGCGGTGCTGTACCTGGTCTGGCTGCTCAACCTCTATAATTTCATGGACGGGATCGATGGCATCGCCGGGCTCGAGGCAGTCGTCGTGTGCCTGGCCATGAGTGCGCTGTACCTGGCCGGCGGGCATGCCGAGGCGATGATCGCGCCGCTGGTGCTGGTCGCGGCAGTGATGGGGTTTCTGCTCTGGAACTTCCCGCCGGCCAAGATCTTCATGGGCGATGCCGGCAGCGGCTTTCTGGGCGTGACCTTGGGTGGGCTATCGCTGCAAGGGGCCTGGGTCGCGCCTGACTACCTGTGGGCCTGGCTGATCCTGCTCGGGGTGTTCATCGTCGATGCCACCGTGACCCTGCTGCGACGGCTGTTCAATGGCGACAAGGTCTACGAAGCGCACCGCAGCCATGCCTATCAGCATGCTGCTCGCCGTGTGGCCGGTCATCGCCCCGTCACCCTGGCCGTGGCCGCGCTCACGCTGGGCTGGTTGCTGCCCATCGCCTGCCTCGTGGTGCTGGCCGGGCTCGACGGCGTGCTGGGCACCGTGATCGCCTACGTACCGCTGGTGCTGCTGGCCGTGCGTTACGATGCCGGAAAGGCCGGCGACTGACGGTCAGGTGTAGTGTACCTGTTCACTGACGGATGCCCGGCGGCATCCTCTGTACAACAACGATGAGGGCAAGCCGACCCGGTCGGCGGATATGGACAAGCTGCGTACCTTCCTGGTGAACCTGTCGCGTCGACAGAAGCGCCTGATCCAAGTGACCACCGACGTCATGCTGGTGTGGGCCGCCCTGTGGCTGGCGTTCGTCATCCGGCTCGGCTACGACGAGATGTACAACCCGATCAAGGTCCACGCCTTCCTGTTCATTGCCGCTCCGATCGTGGCGATTCCGCTGTTCATTCGTTTCGGCCTGTACCGGGCGGTCATGCGCTACTTCGGCAACGACGCCCTGGTCGCCATCGTCAAGGCCGTCAGCCTGTCGTCCCTGCTGCTGACCCTGGTCGTCTACTGGTACAGCCCGCCGCCGCCCGTGGTCCCGCGCTCGATCATCTTCAACTACTGGTGGTTGAGCATGGTGATCGTCGGCGGCCTGCGCCTTGCGATGCGCCAGTATTTTTTGGGCGACTGGTTCACCGCTGCCCAGCACGTGCCGTTCGCCAACCGTGACAATGGCTTGCCCAAGGTGGCTATCTACGGCGCCGGCTCGGCGGGCAACCAGCTGGTCGCGGCCCTGCGCATGGGCAAGGTCATGCGCCCGGTGGCCTTCATCGACGACGATCCCGACATCGCCGACCGGATGATCTCCGGCCTGCAGGTCTACAAACCTGCCGATATCCAGCGCATGATCAAGGCCACGGGTGCCGAAGAGATCCTGCTGGCCTTGCCTTCGGCTGCCCGGGAGCGGCGACGAGAGATTCTCGGCTACCTGGAAGGCTTCGCGCTGCACGTGCGCAGTATTCCCGGGATCATGGACCTGGCCAGTGGACGGGTGCAGGTCGACGACATTCGCGAAGTGGACATCGGTGACCTGCTGGGCCGCGATCCGGTGCCGGCCCAGAGCGATCTGCTGGAGCGCTGCATCGTGGGCCAGGTGGTGCTGGTCACCGGCGCGGGTGGCTCGATCGGTTCGGAGCTGTGTCGGCAGATTCTGGAGCAGCAGCCCCAGGTACTGATCCTCTTCGATCACTGCGAGTACAACCTCTACTGCATCCATGCCGAGCTGGAGGCGACCCTGCGGCGCGAGCCGCGGCCCGTGCAGCTGCTGCCCATCCTCGGCTCGGTGCGCAACCAGACGCAACTGGTGGACATCCTCAACGCGTGGCGGGTCGACACCGTCTACCACGCCGCCGCCTACAAGCACGTGCCGATCGTCGAGCACAACGTGGCCGAGGGTGTGCTGAACAATGTCATGGGCACGCTCAGCACGGCCCAGGCCGCGCTGCAGGCCGGCGTGTCGAGCTTCGTGCTGATCTCCACCGACAAGGCCGTGCGCCCGACCAACGTCATGGGCAGTACCAAGCGCCTGGCCGAGATGACCCTGCAGGCCCTGAGCGGCGAAACCGCCCCCGTGTTGCTGGGAGATCCGCACAACGTCGCGCAGGTCAACAAGACCCGCTTCACCATGGTGCGCTTCGGCAACGTGCTGGGGTCGTCGGGGTCGGTGATTCCGCTGTTCCACAAGCAGATCAAGGCGGGCGGGCCCCTGTCGGTCACCCACCCGAAGATCACGCGGTACTTCATGACCATTCCTGAGGCGGCGCAGCTGGTGATCCAGGCCGGGTCCATGGGGCAGGGCGGCGATGTGTTCGTGCTGGACATGGGCAAGCCGGTGAAGATCGTCGAGCTGGCCGAGAAGATGATCCACCTGTCCGGCTTCAGCGTGCGCTCCGAGCGCAACCCGACGGGCGACATTGCCATCGAGTTCACCGGGCTGCGGCCGGGGGAGAAGCTGTACGAAGAGCTGCTGATCGGCGACAACGTCGAACCGACCCGGCACCCGATGATCATGTCGGCGAACGAGGATTGCCTGCCGTGGAGCGTGCTCAAGGGCCGGCTGGAGGCCTTGCTGGCCTCGGTCGAGGCGAACGATTACCCACAGGTGCGCAAGCTGCTGCGCGAGCTGGTGTGCGGGTATGCGCCGGAGGGGGAGATCGTGGATTGGATCTACCAGCAGCGGCGGCAGGATTCCTGAGTCGAGGTGGTGAGGCGCTTCGGATGCGCCTCGACATGCAGAGACGGTGGGGCGGGTTTGTGGGCCTTTCAGGCCCAATCGCGGCACAGGGGCCGCTCCTACAGGTGGACCGCGTTGCTGATCTGGCAGAGGTGTGTTGTTCCGCTGTAGGTTTGGACCGCGCTGCTGATCTGGCAGGCTGACACTGTCCCCTGTAGGAGCGGCCCCTGTGCCGCGATTGGGCCCGCAGGGCCCACAACCCAGCCCCGCCGTCTCCGATCAATGACTACGCCTGACCAGCACCGTCCTCTACCGCCCCCACCTCTCAATCAAATATCTCAACCACCCCCACCACCGCACCCACTTCATCCGTCACCGCCAACACCCGAATCTTGTGCTCCACCATGAACGCCTCCGCCTCGGCCAGCTGCGCATCGCTGCGAATGGTCCGCGGTGTCGTCGTCATGAATTCGGCGACCGACGCCTTCACCACCCCTTGGTCCTCCAGCAACGCCCGTCGCAGATCGCCATCGGTGACGATCCCGGCCAGGGTCTCGCCCTCCATCACCACCGCCATCCCCAACCGACTCTGCGTCATCACCAGCAGGCAATCGTGGAACGCAGTCTGCGGCGTCACGACCGGCGCCGGTGCATGCATCACGTCCCGCACGCGGGTCAGCAGCTTGCGGCCCAGGCTGCCGCCGGGGTGGTAACGGGCAAAATCCATGGGCTTGAACTGCAAGGCGTCGATCAGGGCCACGGCCAGGGCATCGCCCATGGCCATGGTCGCCAGGGTCGAGGTGGTCGGTGCCAGGTTGTTCGGGCACACCTCGCGCTCGACCGACACGTCCAGCCAGACGTCGGCATGCCGCGCCAGGGTCGAGCGGCCGTTGCCGGTCATGGCGATGATCGGGTTGCCGAAGGACTTCAGGCTCGGGATCAGCTTGATCAGCTCGTCGGTCTCGCCGCTGTAGCTGATCAGGACCAGCACGTCGATGGGCTTGAGCATGCCCAGGTCACCGTGAAACGCTTCGGCCGGGTGCAGGAAGAAGCTCGGCGTGCCGGTGGAGGCGAAGGTGGCGACCATCTTCTTGCCGATCAGGCCGGACTTGCCGATACCGCAGACCACCGTACGGCCCTGGCAACCCAGTATCAGGTCCACGGCCTGCTGAAAGGCGCCATCGAGGCGGTCTGCCATCTGGGTCAGGGCCTGGGCCTGGGCGGCGAGGGCTTGTTGGGCGATCGGTAGATGTTTCATGTGCAGGATTCGTCTTCGCAAATAACGGGAAACACGTCGGCCAAAGGCAGGGCCGATGGGCACGACGACCGTGCGCAGAGGTGGCACGGGACGGGAAATCAGCCTGGCTGGCGCTGCACGGAATAGACCGTCGTCGACCAGGCATGAGCGGGCGCATTGTAAACCAAGTCGCCCGGGCGGCGCGCTCAGGCCTGCGCCAGCAGGTGGGTGATCCACTCGGCCTGGCGGGTCATCTCGCGCACTTTCTCCTCTGGCACCGCTTGCCGCGCACGCGCCAGGTTCTTCAGCGTCTGCTCTTTCTGGCGCAGCATGCGTTGCCACTTGTTCAGGAACGCCGGGCTGCGCACCTGCATCTGCACGGGGCCGAAGTACAGCTCCTGCTCGGTGTACTGCACCGGTCCGGTGGGTTCGGCGACGATGATTTCGTAGTCGAAGCGGTGCTCACGCAAGGCCTCTTCGTGCACGATCCGGTAACCGTGTTCCATCAGCCACACCCGCAAGGGTTGCTCACCCCCATTGGGCTGCAGCACCAGACGCTCCTGCCCATTCAAGCGTGCCTTGCCCCGGTCGAGGATGTCGCGAATGGTCTCACCGCCCATGCCGCACAGGCTGACCGTGGTGATGCCGTCTTCCGGTCGCAACGCCTCCAGGCCATCGGCCAGGCGCACCGTAATTTGGTCGGCCAGGTCGTTCTCGCGCACGGTGCGTTCGGCGGCGTGGAAGGGCGTCAGCGCCACTTCGCCAGCCACGGCAGCTTCGATGACGCCACGGCGCACCAGGGCCACGGGCAGGTAGCCATGGTCCGAGCCGATGTCGGCCAGGCGTGCGCCGGCAGGCACGTGCGCCGCGACGCGCTCCAGGCGCTGGGACAGGGTGTGTTCGTTCAACGGTGATCCTCTTTTCGACGTGCATCCCGGCGGCGATGGCCGCAGCGGGACGCGAGTCTGGCAAGCAATGCGGATCAATTCAAATGGTCGTGCCCAATGGCGCTTTCCAATGCCGGCTGTAGGACGTGTGGCAAGCAGGCGAAGGCCGCGTGCAACGCCCTGTTTACGCTGTCTGATTCAGTAACCATTGGCCTGCGTGCGAGGCTGGGCGAGGGGCCGGGCAACGGCTAGTGTGACGGGGCAGCCACTGGAATCGCTGCACCATGTCCACCATTCACAGGAGTGATCCCCATGCGCAAGACCCTCTGCAAATCCCTGCTGCTGCCCCTGTTCGCCAGCCTGTCGTTCTCCATCAGCGCAGCCTCGGCCACGCAACCCGGCACGCCGTCAGCCGTGGTGCAGACAGCGGCCACGGTCGACGTGAACAAGGCCGATGTCGCCACGTTGCAAAGCGAGCTGACCGGTATCGGCAAGTCAAAGGCCGAGGCCATCGTGGCCTACCGAGAGGCGCACGGCCCATTCACGAGCGTGGATGAGCTGTTGGAGGTGAAAGGCATCGGCAGTGCGCTGCTGGAGCGAAATCGGGACAAGCTCACGCTGGAGTGAGCCTGCGCCCCGTCCGGCCCATGAAGCGTTCGGGCCCGTGGGGCCGTTAGGCAAGGCCGGTCGGCCAGCCTGCACCTGGCAGGGCTGGCCGACCGCTCACGCAGTGGGAGTCACTGGGCCATCTTGCCCATGACCCGCGAATAGCCCGCCGCCGTCTCGAACACCTCGGCTTTGCCCTGGGCGATCAGGATGGCATCGGCCAGCTCGCGGAACGCGCCCGTACCGCCTGCGGCGTTCAGCACGCCCGAGGCCGCAGCCTTGACATACACCGGAGCATCGGCCACCGCGAACGACAGGCCGCACGTGGCGAAGGCGGGCAGGTCGATGCTGTCATCGCCAAGGCAGGCCGTCTGCGCGGCGCTGACGCCCGCTTCGTCCATCAACTGCTCGCAGGCCGTCTGCTTGTCCTTGACCCCGAACTGGCACAGCGTGATGCCCAGGTCGGCGACGCGCTTGCGCAAGGTCGCCGAGTCGCGCCCCGACAGCACTGCCACGCGCACGCCGTTCTCTTCCAGCAGGCGCATGCCCATGCCGTCGCGCACGTGGAAGCGCTTGATGCACTCGCCGTTGCCGTCGTAGAACAGGCCGCCATCGGTCAGCACGCCGTCGACGTCGGTGATCACCAGGCGCACGTCGGCCAGCGTCGGCAGGACCGGTGCTGGCTGGCCACTCATCAGCGCACGCACCTGCTCCAGCCCTTCAGGCGTGTCGACGCCTGGGCCGGTCGGCTCGACGTGATACGCGCGGATGCTGTAGCCCGCGGCCAGCAGGCGCAACTGCTCGAGCTTTTCGGCATGTTCGAGCATCGGTTGCGGCAGGGCGCTGTACTCGGCCAGGACCTGACGGCGATAACCGTACACCCCCACATGCTTGAGGTAGCGGGCAGCCTCCCCATCGCGCGGATAGGGGATCGGCGAGCGGCTGAAGTACAGCGCGTTGCCGTTGTGGCCCAGCACCACCTTGACCGCCTCGGGGCGCTTGGCCTCGTGGCTGTCGATGGCGTGGCACAGGGTGCCGATGGCGACCGTGGGGTCGGCCAGCATGCCGGCGATCAGCGCCTCGATGTCGGTCGGCCGCACCAGCGGCTCGTCGCCTTGCAGGTTGATGTACACATCGGCCTGCACCTGGCCCATCACCTCGGCCAGGCGGTCGGTGCCCGACGGATGCTCGGGCGAGGTCATCACGCAGACCCCACCGAAGGCCTCCACGGCCTGCGCCACACGGGCATCGTCCGTGGCGATCACCACCTGATCGGCGTTGCCGACCTGCAAGGCGCGCTCGTAGACGTGCTGCACCATCGGCTTGCCGAGGATGTCCGCCAGCGGCTTGCCCGGCAGACGGGTCGAGCCATAGCGCGCCGGGATCACGATCGCGACCCGTTGTTCGGTACCTGTCATGTCAGTCCCTCGTTCAGCGCGATGGGCTTAGCGGATGTTCAGGGCCGGGAAGGACTTGACCAGGTCGTCCAGCGCCTTGATCTGCGCCAGGAACGGCTCGAGCTGGTCCAGCGGCAGGGCGCTGGGGCCGTCGCACTTGGCCTGGTCGGGGTTGGGGTGCGCTTCGAGGAACAGGCCGGCCAGGCCGACGCCCATGCCGGCACGCGCCAGCTCCACCACCTGCTCGCGACGGCCACCGGAAGCTGCGCCCGACGGGTCGCGCTGCTGCAGGGCGTGGGTCACGTCGAAGATGATCGGCAGGTCGTCGCAGGTGCGCTTCATCACGCCGAAGCCGAGCATGTCCACCACCAGGTTGTCGTAGCCCAGGCAGGTGCCGCGGTCGCAGAGGATCAGCTGCTCGTTACCGGCTTCGCGGAATTTCTGCACGATGTTCTGCATCTGCGACGGGCTGAGGAACTGCGGCTTCTTGATGTTGACCGGCTTGTTGGTCTTGGCCAGCGCCATCACCAGGTCGGTCTGGCGCGCCAGGAAGGCAGGCAGCTGCAGCACGTCGACCACTTCGGCCACGGGCGCGGCCTGGTGGATCTCGTGCACGTCGGTGATCACCGGCACGCCGAATTCGGCCTTCACCTTTTCGAAGATGCGCAGGCCTTCTTCCAGGCCTGGGCCACGGTAGGAGTGGATCGAGGAACGGTTGGCCTTGTCGAAGCTGGCCTTGAACACGTAGGGGATGCCGAGCTTTTCAGTGACCCGGACGTACTCGGCGCAGGCGGTCAGGGCCAGGTCGAGGGATTCGAGCACGTTGACGCCGCCGAACAGGACGAAGGGTTTGTCGTTGGCGCAGTCGATAGTGGGGGTGATCTTAACCATGGGGAAGTGACGGCCCTAGTCGGTGGAAAATGAAAGGGCGTCAGTATACCCCTTCCACCTGGGGGCCGTGTTCCTCCCGTCTTGCGTCGCCTGGGCAGTGCCCTCCGTCCAGGCATGACGCAGGCCTCAGCGATCCCGCGCCTCCTTGGCATCCATCTCGGCATTGCGTTGCTTGATCTTCTGCTTCTGCTCGTCGCTCAACGGCAGCTTGCTCGCTGTGTCACGCAGCATCAGCAGCCCACCCACGATGGACCCAATCGCCACCAGCAGTATCAACCAGGCGTACCACGGCATGATGTTCTCCCACTCTCATGAAGGCCGAGGCCCATTGTAACGTTCGAGCCTGGGGCAGGGCGGGGGTTCCCACGGACCGCGACGCCCTGGCGTCGATCCGCGCCCCATCGGCGGGGCACTTCGTTTACAATGCGCGCCGTTCACGCCTTGCCTAGAGACCATTGCCATGCCCGCCTGCCAGACGCCCCTGATCGTTGCCCTGGATTTCCCGACCCGCGAAGCCGCCCTGCGCCTGGCCGACCAGCTCGACCCTGCCCTGTGCCGGGTCAAGGTCGGCAAGGAGCTGTTCACCAGCAGCGCATCGGGCATCGTCGAGGCGCTGCGCGACAAGGGCTTCGAAGTGTTCCTCGACCTCAAGTTCCACGACATCCCCAACACCACCGCCATGGCCGTCAAGGCCGCCGCGGAGATGGGTGTGTGGATGGTCAACGTGCACTGCTCCGGTGGCCTGCGCATGATGTCGGCCTGCCGCGAAGTGCTCGCCCAGCGCAGCGGCCCGCAGCCGCTGCTGATCGGTGTGACCGTGCTCACCAGCATGGAGCGCGAGGACCTGGCCGGCATCGGCCTGGACATCGAGCCGCAGGAGCAGGTGCTGCGCCTGGCAGGTCTGGCGCAGCAGGCGGGCATGGACGGTCTGGTGTGCTCGGCGCTCGAAGCGCCCGCCCTGAAAGGCACCTACCCAGGCTTGCAACTGGTGACGCCGGGGATCCGTCCGGCCGGCAGCGCCCAGGACGACCAGCGCCGCATCCTGACGCCGCGCCAGGCGTTGGAGGTAGGGTCGGATTATCTGGTCATCGGGCGGCCGATTACGCAGGCATCCGACCCGGCCGTGGCACTGGCGTCGGTAGTCAGTGAGCTTGGACGGTAAGCTGACGTAGGCACCACCCTCTTGCGTGAGCTGGGGCAGTACCGGTCATGATGCCATATAGGGCCGGTACGATGATCCCGCACATTTAAAATGTCTACTCGAGGCGTGTTTCAGCTTGAGCAGTCAGTAAGACTTCGTACAGGCAAGTACTAACGTGTTAATGCGTCCGTGAGCGGTTAGCCATAGGGATGAAGGTGCTCTTCGCACGGTAGTGTCAGCGAGGTTTTTGATATTACAACGCCTTTCGAACTTTTTCGATAATACCTCGTAGATACTCGGGCCTGGTGTTTCTTCCAACGTAGCCTCGTGGTGTGGATGACCAAGGCTGATCCATCTGTTGCAACACAATTGTCTTGGTTTCTTCTAGTTCAGCCTTTAAGGCGTCTTGTGGGTGGGGAACATCCAGCTGTGCATGTTTGACGTCTCTAGGGGGGGAGATAATAAGCGCATCAACAACTTCCTTCACTCGCTCTGCACGTGCGTTCTTATCTTTAAAGCGCGATGCAGTCATTGCCCATTTCATGGGTTTTGATGGGGTTATGGGCTCGGCGATTCCCCGCGTCATTTGAGACGATGAACCAGGCATTGCGTTGGCAGAGCTGCCCGTAGCAGGCGGGCTTGAAGCAGGGATGCTAGCTGAAGGGTTATGAGGTGTTCGTCTGGTTCCAGGTGCATGCTGGATGGCACTGGATCGTTGCTGTTGCTGTCGCTGCAATAGCTTGTATCTCTCAAACATTTTTTTCTTTATCTTACCGGTGGGGTCAGCGAAATTGATAGGGTCGCCTTGGCAATAGGCATAGGCATTAATGCCGCCTTCAAGAAACGGACTCATGACGTCAGGAGAGTTGAAACGCATGAGCCATGACTTGTAAGTGCGATAGCCGTTGCCTAGTAGATAGTCTCCTTCCATTGGCCCGCGCCGTGCACCCGTAAAACCCAGTACGGTCGAGCGTGAGGGTAGGGTTGCACGATCGTATCCATAAGGACCATACCGTTGCGTCGTTGGGGCTGCGGTGGTGATTGAACCGAGCCTATCAACCCCTAGCAACGTAGTGCTCGATGTCCTGGGCAGATGTACGATTTCTGCAAATGCATCCCGCCCATGTGTAAAAAAGCTGCGTTTCGTTGGGCCCAAAATCTCACTGGTTAGCGTAGCCCCTTGGTAGAAAAAAAGCACAGTAGACATGGTGGGCTCCCGTTTGCCTTGTTAAGATACGGCTGAGCACACGATTTCAGACCTTTGGCATCGGCACAACTGTCAGAATTATCAGTGTCCATGCAAGGCACGCACTCCAAGACCGCTGACATTCACATCTTGCATGTCACGCCTCCCCGGCGCAGGCCGTCGGACCCATCGTCGTCGTCATGGCTTTCGGCCTAGAGAGGGGTGGGCGCAATCGGCGTCGCAAGGGCAGAACGGGAAAGCAGCGGCAGCAAAGCTGCTACAGCGGACAGGCCATGCATTGCCCCGTGTGTTCTGAGCCCGTCGTTTTTGTGGCAAGGCTGCGCAAAAAATCTGGAACTTCCACCCGGGCTTACCCCTCCATCTAGTAACGACACAGTCCCGTGTCCTTTGAAGGAGAGTTCCCATGAGCGGCACCACAGACAAAGTAAAAGGGATGGCTAACGAAGCGGTCGGCAACGTCAAGCAAGGCGTCGGCAACATGACCGACAACGACAAGCTGAAAGCCGAAGGCAAGGCCCAAGAGATCAAAGGCGAAGGCCAGCAGGTCAAGGGCGATGTGAAGAACAAAGTCGACGACGTGACCAAGCCATAAGGTCCCGTTTCGCGAAAACGGCCACCTCGAGTGGCCGTTTTTTATGCGGGGTCGTTTTTGTTGGCTCGCAAGGGAGCGGTGGCCGGTCAGCGTGGTCTACTAGACTAGATTGCAGCCACGTAGGCCCCGAAGCGTTGTCGGGCCTGTACCGATGACCGTCGAAGCGGCGAGGGAGACGCTAACCATGTTCAAAGCCATGCAGGGCCTGCCTGTACACAAGGTATTGATTCGCACCGTCAACGAGTTTCTCGATGACGAGATGTCCACGTATGCCTCCGCACTGGCGTACCAGATGCTGTTTTCGCTGTTCCCCTTCCTGCTGTTTCTCATTGCGCTGATCGGCTTCCTGCACCTGCCGGACTTCTTCTCCTGGCTGCGCTTGCAGGCCGAACTGGTCTTGCCCGGCCAGGCGCTGGAGCAGGTAAACCCGGTGATCGACCAGTTGCAGCAGTCCCAGGGCGGGTTGCTGTCTGTGGGTATCGTCATCGCGCTGTGGACGGCTTCGGCCGGCGTGCGCCTGATGATGAGCGCGATGAACGCTGCCTACGACGTGCCGGAAGGCCGTCCGGTGTGGAAGCGCATTCCGCTGTCGGTGCTCTACACCATAGGCTTCGCCGGCATGCTGTTGTCGGTTGCGGCACTCATGGTGCTGGGGCCACAGGTGATGGAGTGGATCGCTTCGCAGGTCGGGCTGGGTGACTTCATCGTCACTGTATGGACCGTGCTGCGGTGGCCGGTGATCATCATCCTGATGATGATCGCGGTGGCCTTGATGTACTACCTGATGCCCGACGTGAAGCAGCAGTTTCGCTTCATCACCCCTGGCTCCGTGCTGGCCGTGGTGGTGTGGATCGTCGCCTCGCTGGGCTTTGGGTTCTACGTGAAGAACTTTGCCGACTACAACGCCATGTACGGCAGCATCGGGACCATCATCGTGCTGCTGCTGTACTTCTACATCTCCTCGGCCGTGCTGTTGCTGGGCGCGGAGATGAACGCGGTGATCGAGCACATGTCCGCCGAGGGCAAGGACAAGGGCGAGAAGGACTTCGACGGCACCACGGCGCCGGAGCCCAAGTCGGTCTTGGGCAAGGAAGAGCCTGCACCCGCTGCCGCGCAGCCAGGCGGCGCCAACGGCCATTGAGGCTGAGGGTGCCCTGGCCTGAAAGAGCAGGGCACTTCAGCGGGGTGGCTCAGGTGTCGATGCCCACACCTGCCGGTGGTAGGCACGGGGTGGACTGCAAGGCGATCAGGGGCTTGTGCCGTTGGTAACGGTGCAGGCGCCCCGCCAAGACCTCGGGCAGAGCGACGGCCGGTTCGAAGCACAGCCGTCGGTAGAACGGCAGCAGGTCAGGGTGGCAGAACAGCCATACCGTCCCTTCCAGCCCGGCCATGGCCGCCGTCATCAGGCTCGAGGCAACACCCCGTTGCCGCCACTGGGGGGCTACCAGCAATCCGGTTAACCAGTGACCGCCTTCCACGGGCGTCAGACTCAACCCGGCCACGATTGACACGGACCGCGCGACCCAGGGTTGGCCGTCGGCTGGCGTGCGCATGCGTGAGCCGTGCTGGCGGTAGAAGTGATCCAGCAAGCGGCGTTCGAGTCCGGTCAGGGGCGTACAGCGCAGGGCGGGTGAGGCGTGCATGAAAGGGCCATGGGTTGAAGAGCGCACAGCATACCTGCTTGTCTTCCCTGCCCACAGCGCGGGGCCTTCATCGCGGGCAAGCCCGCTTGTATGGTAGGACTTGAAGGGAGGAGGAGGGACTAGATCCGCTTCTGACTGTTCGCGCAGTACAGACCGTGGGAGATTTCGCCCCTCCTCCCTTCACCTAAGCGCCGATAAGGAATGCTTCCGGTTTTGACCGACGAAAGTACAAGCCTGCGCCTCTGGGTGGCCCTTCAAGCCCTTAGACCTTACCTGCGGAGACGCGCTCATGGCAATGCCATCATCCGAACACAGCACGATCATAGGCGTCGACGTTGCTAAGGCTGAGCTCGTCATTTACGAAGACAGCTCCGGACAGTTGAGCACTATTGCCAACAACAAGACGGCCATCAAGCAATGGATCAAGGCATTGCACGGCAAGGTCTCGATTGCAATCGAGGCCACCAATGTCTATCACCTGCTGTTTACCGATATGGTCCATGAAGCAGGACATACCCTTTACTTGATGGATGGTTATGCCCTGAGTCACTACCGAAAAGGTATTGGTTCACGCGCCAAGACTGACCCGATCGATGCAAGGGTACTGGCCCGGTACCTCAAGAACGAAGGCGCTAATCTTACCCCCTGGGTCCCACCTTCGACGCTCTATCGCGACCTTGTCAGCCTGTTTCGCAGGCGCGCGATGCTCGTCCAGACGCGTACAGCGCTGAGACTGAGCTGGGAGGGTGAGCCGCTGCTCAAGAACCTTTTGAAGTCCCAGCTCACCTCGATGAAGCGCCTTGAAGACCTCATTGAAAACATGATCAAGAAGCTGCTCGACCAGGCAGGACTGATGCCGTTAGTAAAGCAGTGTATGAAAGTTGAAGGTATTGGTTTTCTTACCGCTGCGCGTTTGGTCGCCACCTACCAGCGAGGCGAGTTCAAGAGTGCCGATGCCTTTATCGCCTTTCTAGGAATGGACCTGCGAGTGGCTCAGTCGGGCAAGAAAAAAGAACGCTCGACGTTGACCAAACGAGGCGATCCAGAGGTCCGTCGTTTGCTGCACAACGCGGCGATGTCAGCAGGCAGGACAGCTGCTTGGAAAACGTTTTACGAAGACAAGCAGAGCCGCGGTTTTAAAAAGACTCAAGTCCTGGTCATGCTGGCCCGCAAGCTGGCTCGAGTGGTCTTTGCCCTGATCAGAAGCGGAGAGGAATATCGCCCCAAAGCCGCTTAAGCGCTTGGCAATTACCATAGAATCTCCCACAGTACCGCGATCGCTTGCACCACTGCGATGTAGCTACGGGTGTAGGAGCGACCCCTGCCGGGGCGCCGGACCGGCCGCGATTGGGCCCGCCAGGGTTCACATCAGCACTTAGCAGAAACCATAGAATCTCCCACATGGACCTGAGATAGCCTGCACCAACGCGGTGTAACTACGGGTGTGGGAGTACAACTACAGGTGTGGGAGCGGGCTTGCCCGCGATGAAGCCACCGCGAAAGGCCTGAGCTGGTCTAATGGCCCCGGACACCTCAATAGGTGAAAATACCCCTACTGAGGAGTTTTCATGACCAAGAAATACAGACAATTCGATGCTGCGTTCAAGCTGGAGGTCTGCCGGCTGATCGTCGACCAGGGCCAGAGTGTGAACTCGGTGTGCATGGATCTGAGCCTGAGCGACACGGCCGTGCGCCGCTGGGTTCAGCAGTACAAGGCCGAGCAGCTGGGTGGTCCGGGCATCGGCAAGCCGCTTACCAGTGAGCAGCAGCGGATTCGCCAGCTGGAGCAGCAGGTTCGCGAGTTGAAGATGGACAACGACATCTTAAAAAAAGCTACGGCCTTCTTTGCCCGCGAATTGAAGTGATCCACCAGCTGGTTCACCAATTGCAACGCAAGGCCTACCCGGTGGCACGTGTCTGCCGGGTACTGCGGATCAGTCGCTCGAGGTTCTACGAAGCCCGTCAGCAACAAGCCAGACCGCGTCCGGCCTGTCCGATCACTGCCCGGCTCAAGGCCACCTTCGAATCCACGGAGCGCTGCTACGGAAGCCGCCGCCTGCTCGGCGCACTGCGCAATGAGGGCATGGTCATCGGCCGCTTCAAGGTCCGCAGCCTCATGAAACAACAGGGCTTACGGCCAGTCTGGAAACGCAAGTTTGTTCATACTACCAACAGCAAACACAGTTACCCGGTCGCCCCAAACCTGCTCAACCGCCAGTTCACGCCAGCAGGGGTCAATCAGTCTTGGGTAGCTGACATCACGTACATCCGTACCCGCAGCGGCTGGCTGTACCTGGCCGTGGTCATGGACTTGTTCTCGCGCAAGATCGTGGGTTGGGCGATGGCGCCGCACATGCGTGCCGACCTGGTATGCAATGCCCTGCAACTGGCGATTGCGCAACGGCAGCCGCCACCGGGCCTGATTGCCCACTCTGACCGCGGCAGCCAGTACGCCGGCGTTGCCTATCAGAGTCTGCTGGCGCGGCACGGCATGCACTGCAGCATGAGTCGCAAGGGGAACTGTTGGGACAACGCCGTGATGGAGCGCTTCTTCCTGAACCTGAAGATGGAGCGCGTCTGGCGCAAGGATTACGCCAATCATGGCGAGGCGATCAAGGACATCACGGACTACATCATGCGCTTCTACAACAGGACACGGTTGCACTCGACACTAGGCTACCTGGCTCCGAATCAATACGAGCTGAAGGCCGCCTGAAAATCACCGATCAAGGTGTCCGGAAAAAGTTGACCACCGCAGCCCAGACCGAGCGCTGCTCAGGCCACCGCTGGACGGACATGAAGACTCCCGACTTACTGCTCCACCTGCCCGATCCTACCTCCCCGCCGTATACTGCCCCCGCTTTCACACCCCTCCAGCCCTCGCTCGCCCGGACCCCAACGCCCCATGCCTTTCTCGAACGGATTCCTCCTCAGCCTGTCCCTTTGCCTGGACATCGGTGTCGCCAACATCGCCATGATCACCCTCGCCATGCAGCGCGGATTCCTGCAAGGGTTCTGGCTGGGGCTGGGCACCTGCGTGGGGGATCTGATCTACGCCGTGGCGGCGTTGGCCGGGATGACCGTGCTGCTGCAGTTCGAGACCGTCCGCTGGGTGCTGTGGCTCGGAGGCTCGGCCTTGCTGGTGCTGTTCGCAGTCAAGATGCTGCTGGCCGCCTGGCGCGGTGGGCACCTGCGAGCCCAGGGGGCGGCGGTGGTAGAGCCTGCCTGGCGCGAGTTCCTGCGTGGCCTGTTCCTGGCCATGTCCTCGCCCAGCGCCATCCTCTGGTTCGCGGCGGTCGGTGGGGTGCTGATCTCCCGCTCGGCCGAGGGCGGGCTGGTCGAGGCCAGCCTGTTCCTGAGCGGTTTCTTTCTGGCCGGGCTGGTCTGGAGCGCCGGGCTGTGCGGCGTGGCCAGCCACGGCGGGCGGCTGCTGGGCGATCGTCTGCTGACCTGGTCCTACCTGGCCTCGGCCGCCATCTTCTGCTACTTCGCGGTGTACGTGATCCTGTCCGGCTACCGCGAATTCATCCTCGCGCCCACGGGGCTGTAGGCGCGATCAGGCCCGCCCGTCCTGCCTTCAGCTGGCGACGAAGTTCGGCGGGCTGACCAGCTCGACCGTCTGCTGCTTGCGCGGCGCCAGGATCTCGGCCTCGCCTTGCACTACCAGTTCATCGTGCTGGTTGTAGACGTTGGTGGCGATGCGCACCTTGAACTTGGGCAGCTTCTCGAGGATTTCCAGGCGCACCGTCAGGGTGTCGCCGATCTTGACCGGCTTCTGGAAGCTCATGGTCTGCCCCAGGTAGATGGTGCCCGGGCCTGGCAGCGTGCAGGCCACGGCGGCGCTGATCAGCGCGCCGCTGAACATGCCATGGGCGATACGCTCGCGGAACAGGCTCTTGGCGGCGAACTCGGCGTCCAGGTGCACCGGGTTGTGGTCACCGGACATCGCGGCGAACAACTGAATGTCGCGCTCTTCCACGGACTTGCTGTAGGTCGCGGTCTGACCGACTTCGAGGGTTTCGTAGGGGGTATTGGTGACCTGGGTCATCTGGGCTTCCTTGAGCGAGAAAGACGATACGTGACGGCACGTCCCGCAGGACGCCGGCGAAAGGGTGCGATGATATCGGTTGGTGGGGTTTGTTGCTTGGCTGATTGACGCGTACAGGGACACGCCGAGCCTGAATGAAGAGGGCGGCGGATCCAGCAGAACCCGACCTGCGTAACAAGGCACTACGGCTGAAACAAAATGTGACCAATATTAAAATTTCGGTCACAAAGACAACTCCATGGCCACCGCTGGCCCTAGGCGCCCCCTGGCAAAGCTGCTAATCTCGCCCCGCTTGCCGATGAAACGGTTCCAGCGACCGTCATCCTATATCAATAATAATCGCATCGATGCGATCAAGATTCTGCTGTGTTCAAGGAGTGGGGTTCCATGATCGAAACCTTTTGGAAGGACAAGTACCCAGCCGGAGTCGCGGCCGAAATCGATGCCGACGAGTTTCCCAACCTCCAGGCCGTACTCAAGCAGTCCTGCCAACGCTTCGCCGACAAGCCTGCCTTCAGCAACCTCGGCAAGACCCTGACCTACGGCGAGCTCTACAGCCTGTCGGGCGCCTTCGCCGCCTGGCTGCAGCAGCACACCGACCTGCAGCCGGGCGATCGCATCGCCGTGCAACTGCCCAACGTCCTGCAGTACCCGGTGGTGGTCTTCGGCGCCATGCGCGCCGGCCTGGTCGTGGTCAACACCAACCCCCTGTACACCGCCCGCGAACTCGAGCACCAGTTCAAGGACTCCGGCGCCAAGGCGCTGGTCTGTCTGGCCAACATGGCCCACCTGGCCGAAAAGGTCGTGCCCAAGACCGACGTGCGCCACGTCATCATCACCGAAGTCGCCGACCTGCTGCCGCCGCTCAAGCGCCTGCTGGTCAACAGCGTGGTCAAGTACGTCAAGAAGATGGTCCCGGCCTACCACCTGCCCAAGGCCGTGCGCTTCAACGACGCCCTGGCCAAGGGCAAGGGCCAGCCGGTGGTGGAGGCCAACCCGGGCGCTCATGACGTGGCCGTGCTGCAGTACACCGGCGGCACCACGGGCGTGGCCAAGGGCGCCATGCTCACCCACCGCAACCTGGTGGCGAACATGCTGCAGTGCCGCGCGCTGATGGGCGCCAACCTGCGCGAAGGCTGCGAGATCCTCATCACGCCGCTGCCGCTGTACCACATCTATGCCTTCACCTTCCATTGCATGGCGATGATGCTGATCGGCAACCACAACGTGCTGATCACCAACCCGCGCGACCTGCCGGCGATGGTCAAGGAACTGTCGAAGTGGAAGTTCAGCGGCTTCGTCGGGCTCAACACCCTGTTCGTCGCGCTGTGCAACAACGATGCTTTCCGCGCCCTGGACTTCTCCTCGCTGAAGATCACCCTGTCTGGCGGCATGGCCCTGCAGTTGAGCGTCGCCGAGCGCTGGAAGTCGGTGACCGGCTGCGCCATCTGCGAAGGCTACGGCATGACCGAGACCAGCCCGGTGGCCACCGTCAACCCGGCCGAAGCCAACCGCGTCGGCACCATCGGTATCCCGGTGCCGTCGACCCTGTGCAAGATCGTCGATGACCAAGGCCGCGAGGTGCCCCACGGCGAGCCGGGCGAGCTGTGCGTCAAGGGCCCGCAGGTGATGAAGGGCTACTGGCAGCGCCAGGAAGCTACCGACGAGGTGCTCGACCACGAGGGCTGGCTCAAGACCGGCGACATCGCGCTGATCGAGCCCGATGGCTACCTGCGCATCGTCGACCGTAAGAAGGACATGATCCTGGTGTCCGGCTTCAACGTGTACCCCAACGAGATCGAGGACGTGCTGGCCAGCCTGCCTGGCGTGTTGCAATGCGCGGCCATCGGCGTGCCGAACGAGAAGTCCGGCGAGCTGATCAAAGTATTCCTGGTGGTCAAGCCGGGCATGACCCTGACCAAGGAGCAGGTCCTGGAACACACGCGGGCCAACCTCACCGGCTACAAGATCCCGCGCCAGGTCGAGTTCCGCGATTCGCTGCCGACCACCAACGTCGGCAAGATCCTGCGCCGCGAGCTGCGTGACGAAGAGCTGAAGAAACAGGGCCAGGCCAAGACCGCCTGATCCGGAGCCGTCGCCACAGGGCTGTGCAGCCCCGTCGGTGACGCCTCGGGCTGTACGCTGCCGGTCGTCCTGACCGGTGGCCGCGTGCCTCCCATCGGCAAATCTGCGACAATCACCGCCTTACATTGCTGCTCATCCACTGCGCCTGCGTCACCCACGCGGCCCCTGGGCACGGGCGGGCGTTGCCGATCCGGCACCCTGCACGCCATGCCCTGCGGGCTGGATGACCTCTCATCAAGCAGGGCCCCCCTGCGCCACGCGAGCCTCATGACAGACCACGCCACCGCCAAGCTGCTGAACAACCTCGACCACGCCATGATCGCCGACCGCCATCGCCTGCGTCGGCAACTGCACGAGCTGAACAAGCGCCCCGACGACGCCAAGCTGGCGCAGTGGGCCGAACGCCTGCAGGCCTCCTGCGCCCAGGTCAGCGCCCGCCAGGCCAGCGTGCCGACCGTGCGCTACGACGACAGCCTGCCGATCGCCGCCAAGCGCGACGACATCAAGAAAGCCCTGTCCGAACACCAGGTGCTGGTGATCGCCGGCGAAACCGGCTCGGGCAAGACCACCCAGCTGCCGAAGATCTGCCTCGAACTGGGCCGTGGCAGCCACGGGCTGATCGCCCACACCCAGCCGCGCCGGATCGCCGCGCGCAGCGTGGCCTCGCGAGTGGCCGACGAACTGGGTACACCCCTGGGTGGCCTGGTCGGCTACCAGGTGCGTTTCGAGGACCAGAGCGACGCCAACACCCTGGTCAAGCTGATGACCGACGGCATCCTGCTGGCCGAAACCCAGCACGATCGCTTCCTCGAGCGCTACGACACCATCATCGTCGACGAGGCCCACGAACGCAGCCTGAACATCGACTTCCTGCTGGGTTACCTCAAGACCCTGCTGCCGCGCCGCCCGGACCTCAAGCTGATCATCACCTCGGCGACTATTGACCTGGAGCGCTTCTCCAAGCACTTCGACGACGCGCCGATCATCGAGGTGTCGGGCCGTACCTACCCGGTCGAGACCTGGTACCGCCCGTTGACCAGCGAGCAGGACGAGGAGGGCAACCCGGTCGAGGACGACCTCACTGTCGACCAGGCGATCCTGGCCACGCTGGACGAGATCGCCGACCACGAGCGCCGCGAACGCAAGAGCCCGGGTGACGTGCTGGTGTTCCTGCCGGGCGAGCGCGAGATTCGCGACGCCGCCGAGATGCTGCGCAAGGCCCAGCTGCGTCACACCGAGATCCTGCCGCTGTACGCGCGCCTGTCGCCCGCCGAGCAGCAGCGTATCTTCCAGTCCCATGCCGGACGCCGCGTGGTGCTGGCCACCAACGTGGCGGAAACCTCGCTGACCGTGCCGGGCATCCGCTACGTGATCGACAGCGGCACGGCGCGCATCAGCCGCTACAGCTACCGCGCCAAGGTCCAGCGGCTGCCCATCGAGGCGGTCTCCCAGGCCAGCGCCAACCAGCGCAAGGGCCGTTGCGGACGGGTCGAGCCGGGCATCTGCATCCGGCTGTACAGCGAAGAGGATTTCAACGCACGGCCGGCCTTCACCGACCCGGAGATCCTGCGCACCAACCTGGCGGCGGTGATCCTGCAGATGCTGCACCTGCGCCTGGGCGCCATCGATGCCTTCCCGTTCATCGAGCCGCCGGACGGCAAGGCCATCAGCGACGGCTTCAACCTGTTGCAGGAGCTGTCGGCGGTCAACCGCGAGAACCAGCTGACCCCGCTCGGGCGTCAGCTGGCGCGCCTGCCCATCGACCCGCGCCTGGGCCGCATGCTGCTCGAGGGCGCCCGCCAGGGCAGCCTGCAAGAAGTGCTGATCGTCGCCAGTGCGCTGTCGGTGCAGGATCCGCGCGAACGTCCGCCGGAGCGTCAACAGGCGGCCGACCAGGCCCATGCCCAGTGGAAGGACGTCGACTCGGACTTCGCGGCCTTGATCAACCTCTGGCGCGGCTTCGAGGAGCAGCGTCAGGCGCTCACCGCCAACCCGCTGCGCAACTGGTGCCGCAAGCAGTTCCTCAATTACCTGCGCCTGCGCGAATGGCGCGACGCCCACCGCCAGCTGGCGCTGATCTGCCGCGACCTGCACCTGGTGGTCAACAAGGAGCCGGCCGATTACCTGCCGGTGCACAAGGCCATCCTCAGCGGCCTGCTCAGCCAGATCGGCCACAAGGCCGAAGAGGGCGACTACCAGGGCGCCCGTCAGCGGCGCTTCTGGGTGCACCCGTCGTCCGGCCTGGGCCGCAAGCGCCCGCAGTGGCTGATGGCGGCCGAACTGGTGGAGACCACCAAGCTGTACGCACGCATGGTGGCGCGGATCGAGCCGGACTGGATCGAGCCACTGGCCGGGCACCTGATCAAGAAGAACCACTTCGAGCCGCACTGGGAGAAGAAGCGCGGGCAAGTGGTGGCCTTCGAGCAGATCACCTTGTACGGGCTGATCCTGGTCGGGCGTCGTCCCGTGCACTTCGGGCCGATCGACCCGGTGGTCTCGCGCGAGCTGTTCATCCGCGAGGGCCTGGTCGGCGGGCAGATCCAGTCGCGCGCCAAGTGCCTGGCGGCCAACCGGCGCCTGCTCGAGCAGCTCGATGAACTGGAAGCCAAGGCCCGTCGGCGCGACATCCTGGCCGACGAAGAGACCTTGTACGCCTTCTACGAAGCGCGCCTGCCGGAAGAGATCCACCAGACCGCCACCTTCGACAGCTGGTACCGCACCCAGAGCCAGAAGGACCCGAACCTGCTGATCATGCGCGAGGAGGACGTGCTGGCCCGCGAGGCCAGCGAGGTGACCGCCGCGCAGTACCCCGATACCTTGCAGTTCGGCGACCTGCGCCTGTCGCTGACCTACCATTTCGAGCCCAACCACGCCCGTGACGGCGTCACCGTGCGGGTGCCCGCGCCCCTGCTGCCGAGCCTGCCGGCCGAACGCCTGGAATGGCTGGTGCCAGGTCTGCTGGAAGCCAAGTGCATCGCCCTGGTGCGCAACCTGCCCAAGGCGCTGCGCAAGAACTTCGTGCCGGTGCCGGACTTCGTCAAGGCAGCCATGGCTCGGCTGGTCTTCGGCCAGGGGGCCTTGCCCCAGGCCCTGGGCCACGAGCTGTTGCGCATGACCGGCGCCCGGGTCAGCGACGAGGCCTGGGCGGAGGCGGCCAGCCAGGTCGACAGCCACCTGCGGATGAACATCGAGGTGGTCGACGGGCAGGGCAAGTTCCTCGGCGAAGGCCGCGACCTGGCCGAGCTGACCGCGCGCTTTGCCGCCGCCAGCCAGGCCGCATTGGCCATGCCGCGTCACGAAAAGGCCGATCAGCCCGTCCAGGCCAAGGCCTTCGGCCAGGTGGCCCAGACCGCCCAGCAGAAGATCGCCGGGCTGTCGCTGACGGTCTATCCGGCCTTGGTGGAAGACAACGGCGCCGTGCGCGAAGGCCGGTTCTCGACCCAGGCCGAGGCCGAGTTCCAGCACCGTCGGGCCTTGCAGCGCCTGCTCCTGCAGCAGTTGGCCGAGCCGGCCAAGTTCCTGCGCGGCAAGCTGCCGGGGCTGACCGAGCTGGGGCTGCTCTACCGTGAACTGGGCCGGGTCGAGGCCCTGGTCGAGGACATCCTGCTGGCCAGCCTGGACAGCTGCATCCTCGAAGGCGAGGACCCGCTGCCCCGTGACGGCGCGGCTCTGGCCTCGCTGGCCGAGCGCAAGCGCGGTGCCTGGGCCGAGCACGCCGAACGCCTGGCCCGCCAGACCCTGGAGGTGCTCAAGCTGTGGCATGGCCTGCAAAAGCGCTTCAAGGGCAAGATCGACCTGAGCCAGGCGGTGGCGCTCAACGACATCAAGCAGCAGCTGGGCCACCTGGTCTATACCGGCTTCGTGCGCCAGACGCCCCATGTCTGGTTCAAGGAGTTGTCGCGCTACCTCAAGGCCATCGAGCTGCGGCTGGAGAAGCTGGGCGCGCAGGTGCAGAAGGACCGGGTCTGGAGCAGCGAGCTGAGCACGCTCTGGGCCCAGTACCAGGCCCGCGCCGACAAGCATGCCCAGGAAGGCAAGCGCGACGAGCAGCTGGCCCTGTACCGCTGGTGGCTGGAAGAGTACCGCGTGTCGTTGTTCGCCCAGCAGCTGGGCACCAAGGTGCCGGTGTCGGACAAGCGCCTGAACAAGCAGTGGACGCTGGTGGAAGGGTAGGGCCTGGGTGGGGGCTGCACGGCGGCCCCCGTTCGCCAACTGCGTCACGGATGTGACCCATTGGTCACTCAATCGTGGCGTAAAAACTTGCCGCCAGGGCCCTGCGGCGGCTTAGAATCCAGACCACTGCCCATCGGCACACCGTGCCATCCACTCCACCCGATCCAGGCCCATGCCACACCGCGCGGGGCCACAGAACAAGAGGAACGAGCGTGCACAACGTCGTGATCAGCGGCACCGGGCTCTACACCCCGGCCCAGCGCATCAGCAACGAAGAGCTGGTGGCGTCTTTCAACACCTGGGTGCACCAGTACAACCATGAGCACGCCGAGGCCATCGCCCGCGGCGAGCTGCAGGCCAAGGACGAATCCAACGCCGCCTTCATCGAAAAGGCCTCCGGCATCAAGAGCCGCTACGTCATGGACAAGGCCGGCATCCTCGACCCTCAGCGCATGAAGCCGCACCTGCGGGCGCGTAGCGACGACGAACCCTCGATCCTCTGCGAGATGGCCGTGGCCGCCGCCCACCAGGCGCTCGAGCGCGCCGGTCGCAGCGCTGCCGACATCGACGGGGTGATCGTCGCCTGCTCCAACCTGCAGCGTCCTTATCCGGCCATCGCCATCGAAGTGCAGCAGGCGCTGGGTGTCCAGGGCTTCGCCTTCGACATGAACGTGGCCTGCTCCTCGGCCACCTTCGGCATCCAGACCGCCGCCAACAGTGTGCAGCTGGGCCAGGCACGGGCCATCCTGGTGGTCAACCCGGAGATCTGCACCGGCCACCTGAACTTCCGCGACCGCGACAGCCACTTCATCTTCGGCGATGCCGCCACCGCCCTGGTGATCGAGCGGGCCGACCAGGCCGTCTCGGATCAGGTCTTCGAGATCCTCGGGACCAAGCTGCTGACCCAGTTCTCCAACAACATCCGCAACAACTTCGGCTTCCTCAACCGCGCCGAAGCGGACGACGGCCTGGCCCAGGAGAAGCTGTTCGTGCAGGAAGGCCGCAAGGTGTTCCGCGAAGTCTGTCCGATGGTCGCCGAACTGATCGGCCAGCACCTGGCCGAACACGACCTGCAGCCCCAGGACGTGCAGCGTTTCTGGCTGCACCAGGCCAACCTGAGCATGAACCAGCTGATCGTCAAGAAACTGCTGGGGCGCGAGGCGACCGAGGCCGAGGCGCCGGTGATCCTCGACCGTTATGCCAACACCAGTTCGGCCGGCTCGGTGATCGCCTTCCATCTGTACCAGGACGACCTGGCGTCGGGGGCATTGGGGGTGTTGAGTTCGTTCGGGGCGGGGTACTCGATCGGGAGCGTGGTGCTGCGCAAGCGGTAAAGGCAGGCCATGGGCTGGCCTCGTTTCTCGACAGAGCGGGGCCGCCGCGCAGGTCGTTCATAGCCATACTGCGTCCCAGTGCGGATAAGCGCCCACCCGGTCCACCAGGCCTGCCCGTAGCGGGTTGGCTACGATATAGCGCGCTGCGGTTCGTACATCGTCCCAACGACGCAGCGCCCGGTCGTGATAACCCGCCTGCCATACCTGCCCGCAAGCCAACCCTGCCTTGATCAGCGCCGCACTGCTGCAGGACTTGAAGCCATGCACCACCTGCGCGAGCCCGGCTGATTCCAGCTGGAGCAGCCAGTGCAGGTGATCGGGCATCAGGACCCAGGCCAGGGTGTCGAATTCGCCGGGGCGCGTTTGTACGTGGCGGATGACGGTTCGGGCGGCCTTGAGCTGCTGAAACAGCGGCGCCCGCCGATGGGTGACGGTGGTGACGAGGTAGAGGCGGCCAGGCTCTGAAAACCGGCCGCGGCGCAGTCGATGGGATGCGGGGTAGGGCATGGGGGGCCTCCTTGGCGGGATAGAGGCCAGGAAGCTTAGAAGGTGAGGTGATCATGTGCAGGCATGACTGTTTTACCGATCATTCCCCACGTTTGCAGTGGCCTGTGTTTCTAAGGCTGAGCAACTCACCTGACAGTAGTCGATGGCTGATTTCATGGGCCTTGCAGGCCCAATCGCGGCACAGGGGCCGCTCCTACACCCGTAGTAACACCGGCGTTGTTTGTGGGCCCTACAGGCGCAATCGCGGCCGGTCCGGCGCTACGGCAGGGGCGATTCCATGGAGCCGCGATAGCTGTTACTACGGTGGTGTCACTACGGGTGCAGGAGCGGCCCCAGTGCCGCGATTGGGCCCGCAGGGCCCACAAAACAGCCACCCCAACCCGCGCCTACGCACCCTCAGCAATAGCCGATACAACACCGCTCTCACTACGGGTGTAGGAGCGGCCCCAGTGCCGCGATTGGGCCCGCAGGGCCCACAAACCAGCCACCCCGACCCATCCTCAATGCACCGCCCGCACAGCCAAAAAGGCAGACGCCCCCTAGGACGTCCGCCTCTACCCCACGCCTGCTTCCAAGTCGCGCTTAGAACTTCGCCTCCAGATCCACCTGCACCGTATCCACGTTCGCATCGTTACGCGGCAGGTTCGAGCGGTCCGACTTGGCCGCCAGGTACGCCGCGGCCACCGAGAAGTTCTTGTCGATCTCGTAACCGACCTTGATCTTGTGCCCGCGCGAACCGGTGAAGCCGTTGGCGAAGTCCGAGTCGGTGAAGGCGCTGACCACCGCGTTGCGCTGCACGTCGCGGTAGTTGTAGTCGATGCCGAAGGCGCCGAGCTTGGTCTTCACGCCCGCCAGCCAGGCGGTGTCCTCGCTGTCGTCGGCCTCGGTGTTGACCACGTACTGGCCATACGCCGAAAGCGGGATGGCCAGGCCGGTGAAGTCCAGCTGGCCGAAGCCTTCCACCAGGTTGAACTGGTTGGTGGTGTTGCCGTTGACCAGCAGCGGTGCCGACGAATCGCCGTTGTCGTAACCATACACGCTGCCGCCCAGGGTCAGCTTGAGCGTGTCGGCCGGTGCGAAGCGAGCGCCCAGCTGGCCTGCGTACAGCTGCAGGTCATGCTTGAACTGCACGCCGTCGCCATCGACGTTGTCCTTGAGCATGTAGTGACCGGCACTGCCGAACAGCTCGACCCCGCCCAGGTCGGTCTTGTAGGTGGCGGCCACGCCTTCCGGGTTGACGTCGCTGTCCCAGATCACGTCGCCCATGCTCACCCACGGTTGGGGCATCTTGCCGCCGATCAGGTGCAGGTTCGGCACGCCGGTCGGGTGCCAGTCGAGGTAGGCCAGGTCGACCCACAGCGATTTCTTCTCGAAGTAGTTGTCCAGGCTCTGGTTGGTCGAGCGCGCATCGGCGCCGCTGCCGGTGGCCACGCGGATGCCGGCATCGACTTGCGGGTTGATCTCGCTGTAGACACCCAGGCGGGCACGGACGCGCTCACGGTCCTGGTTGTTGCTGCGCGAGGTCGGGTTCTCGACGTTGACGTCTTCGTAGCGCAGGCGCACGTCGCCCTTGATCTGGGTCTTGGCCGCCCAGGCCACTTTCTGCTCGAACGAATTCAGGCGTTCCGACTGGGCCTTCTGGGTGGCCTTCTCTTGCGTTTCCTTGGCCAGGTCGCCTTGCAGTTCGTTGTATTGCGCCTGGTTGATCGAGCCGTTGGCGCGCAGCATCTCGAGCAGCTTGGCGTCGACGGCCGCACTGGCCGGAGTACTCAGAGCCAGCATCACGCTGGTGCACAGGCCCGCTCCGGTGAGTGTAGAAACAAGACGCATACGGTTCTCCCTGTTGAAAAAAGTGGGGAGGCTGGCGCCCGCCCCGAATTGGCATGTCACCGGAAAGTGCCTGGCTAGACAGGTTCTGGGCTTCCGGAAAACAGGCGCAAGTATTGCGGGGGCAAATGACAGGTTGATGTCTCTTTGATGGCGCTGTGATGAAGCGGCAGGGGTCGAGGCATTTGAGTCCGGGCGTCGTCTTCCGCGATACTGTCGGCTCACTCGCCACGAGTCCTGCCCTGTGACCAGCCTCTACAGCCTTGCCCGATTGAGCGACTTGCCACCGGCCGTGTGGGATGCACAGGTCCCCGCCGACCAGCCTTTCCTGCGGCATGCCTTCCTGTCGTCGCTGGAGGACAGCGGCAGCCTCGGCGAAGGAACCGGATGGGCCGCCGAACACCTGGTGCTGGAGCGCGATGGCCAGGTGCGTGCCTTGCTGCCGGCCTATCGCAAATGGCACTCCTATGGCGAATACGTGTTCGATCACGGCTGGGCGGATGCCTGTGAGCGGGCCGGCATCGCCTACTACCCCAAGTTGCTCGGCGCGGTGCCGTTCAGCCCGGTCGGGGGGCCACGGCTGCTGGCCGCCGACCCGGACGATGCCCGGTTATTGCTGCAGGCCTTGCCGCAGTACCTGGCCCAGGCTGGCCTCTCCGGCGCTCACATCAACTTCACGGACACGGCCACCGACGTACCCTTGCGCGAGCTGCCGGGCTGGATGGAGCGACTGGGTTGTCAGTTCCACTGGCGCAACCAGGGCTACCGCGATTTCCAGGACTTTCTCGACGCGCTCAGCTCGCGCAAGCGCAAGCAGATGCGCAAGGAGCGCGAGCAGGTTGCCGGGCAGGGGATGACCTTCGACTGGTACCGGGGCGACCAGCTCAGCGAGGTGCAGTGGGACTTCGTCTACACCTGCTATGCCAACACCTACCGGGTGCGCGGGCGCCCGCCGTACCTGACGCGTGCGTTCTTCAGCCTGCTGGCCGAGCGCATGCCCGAGGCGATCCGCGTGGTGATCGCGCGCCAGGGGCAGCAGGACGTGGCGATGGCCCTGAGCCTGGTAGGCGGCGACAGTTTCTACGGACGGTACTGGGGGTGCCTGGACGAATTCGACCGGCTGCACTTCGAGACCTGTTTCTACCAGGGCATGGAGTTCGCCATTCGCGAGGGTCTACAGCGGTTCGATGCCGGGGCTCAAGGCGAGCACAAGCTGATCCGCGGATTCGAGCCGGTGATCACACGGTCCTGGCATTACCTACTGCACCCAGGTCTGCGCCAGGCGGTGGAAGAGTTCCTGGTCCAAGAGCGCGAAGGTGTGCTGGGCTATGCCGAAGCGGCACGCCAGGCGTTGCCGTATCGACAGGGCTGAGGCCACTTCAATCTCGGGGAAAGCTGACGCGCGATGAAGGCGGTGCATGACCTGACGCCATCGCGGGCAAGCCCGCTCCCACAGGGGCCAATGCGGCCTGACAATCGTCCGGTGAAATGAACCAAGCTGGACCAGGGACATTAGTCCCTGGGGGAACTGCTCTCACACAAGAACCCATGCAGCCTGACAGTCGCTCGGTGAAATGAACCAAGCTGGACCAGGGACATTGGTCCCTGTAGGACTGCTCTCACACAAGAGCCTCTGCAGCCTGACAGTCGCTCGGTGAAACGAACCAAGCTGGACCAGGGACATTAGTCCCTGGGGGAACTGCTCTCACACAAGAGCCCATGCAGCCTGACAGTCGCTCGGTGAGATGAACCAAGCCAGACCAGGCACAGGAGACCCTGTGGGAGCTGGCTTGCCAGCGATGAAGGCAACACGGTATCCGCCAGAACACCCCGTCACCTTCACCCGCCCAATCACTTCTTCAACAGATCCGCCAACCCCGCAAACGGGTTATGGGTCGCGGTCGCGGTCTTGGGGCTGCTCAGCGAGCCTTCGCCGAAGTACTGCTGGTCGGTGTACCGCGAATGTTCGTTGTCATGGCAATACAGGCACAGCAGCTCCCAGTTCGAGCCATCCTGCGGGTTGTTGTCATGGTTATGGTCGCGGTGGTGCACGGTCAGCTCCGACAAACGTTTGCCGGAAAACTCGCGGGTGCAACGACCGCAAACATGCGGATACATTTTCAGTGCCTTGTCCCGGTAGCCCATTTCCTTGTCGCGCTTGGCGTCGGCAAGGATGCGGTCGAGGCGGGCAGTGGCGGCAGCGGAGGAGGCCGTGCTCATGGTAGGTCCTTTGTTCTCGTTCAGGCAGATGACGGTTATACCTTGGATTCTAGCGGGCCACCGTCACGACGGACAGGCAAAAACGCGCGGTTGGGCGTAGGCTGGGGCCACCTTACCGACAGGAGGTGAACGATGCGTCTTCTGCTTCTCGTCATGCTGGCGTTCCTCAGCGCCACGACCGCCCAGGCGGCCGCCGAACCGCCGCGCCTGAGCGTACCCGTACCGGGCTCGCCCGGCACCGCCACGCCGACGCCCTATCCGCAGATCACCCCGGCCACGCCGGTCAGGGCCGGTGACGCCCGGCCCGGTGCGCCCTTGCTGTTGCCCATGCCCGTGCCAGGGCCGCCGAAAGACCAGCCCTTGCCCGGCCTGCGACCCGACCCGGTGCAACCGTCGCCCACGGGGCTCGGCGCACCGAACTGGACCGATCCGGCGCCCTAGACCACACCAAGCTCGTCGAAGACGAACGCGTATTCCAGCGCCACATCGCGCAGCCCCTGGTAACGCCCGCTCATGCCGCCATGGCCGGCGCCCATTTCGGTCTTGAGCAGCAGGCGGTTGTCGTCGGTCTTGTGCGTGCGCAGGCGCGCTACCCACTTGGCCGCTTCCCAGTACTGCACACGGCTGTCGTTGTAACCGGCGATCACCAGCATGGCCGGGTAGGCCTGGGCCTTGACGTTCTCATAGGGCGCGTAGGCCTTGATGCGCTCGAACACCTCCGGCTCCTGCGGGTTGCCCCATTCGTCGTATTCGGTGACGGTCAGCGGCAGCTCAGGGTCGAGCATGGTGTTGAGGACATCGACGAACGGCACTTCGGCGATGGCGCAGCGGAACAGCGCGGGACGCAGGTTGAGCACCGCGCCGATCAGCAGCCCGCCCGCGCTGCCGCCGCTGATCGCCAGCCGTGCCGAGGACGTCACGCCGCAAGCCACCAAGTGCTCGGCGCAGGCGATGAAGTCATCGAAGGTGTTCTGCTTGTGCGCCTGCTTGCCGGCCCGGTACCAGGCCTCGCCCAGTTCGCCGCCGCCACGCACGTGGGCGATGGCAAAGCCCATGCCCCGTTGCAGCAGGCTCAGGCGCGCATGGGAGAACCACGGGTCGAGGCTGCTGCCGTAGGCGCCGTAGCCATAGAGGTACAAGGGCACTTCACGGCCCACGTCCTCACGGCGGCGCACCAGGCTGATTGGGATCTGCGTGCCGTCGGGCGCGCTGGCCCACAGGCGTTCGCTGACGTAGTCGTCGGCGTCGAACTCGCCCAGCACCGGCGTCTGCTTGAGCACCTGCTGGGCGCCGTCGGCCAGGCTCAGCTGGCGTACCTGGGCCGGTCGGTTCAAGGCCTCGTAGCGCAGGCGCACGCTCGGGCTGTCGAACTCCAGGCTGTCCTGTACGTACAGGCTGTAGGCCGCATCGGGCAACTGCACGCGGTAGCTCGGCAGGCCCTGGGGGTGGACTTCGATGATCGGCAGGCCGCCTTCTCGCAGGCTCAGGCTCACGGCTTCGGCGTTCAGGCTCACGTCGTCGAGCATGACCGTGTCGCGGTGCGCGACCAGCGGCTGCCACTGCGCGCGGCTCGGCACCGGCTCGGTAGGCGCTTGGTAGAGCGCGTAGTTGATGCCATCCTGGTTGGTGCGGATGAACCAGCGCCAGTCGCCGTCGAGATGCCCGTGATCGGGGTAGTACTCGTGCCCTTCGCTGCGGGGCGCCAGGCAGGTGAAGTCCGCCTGGGGCATCTCGGCGTCCAGCACCCAGGCCTCGCTGGTGGTCTTGCTGTTGAGCAGCAGCACCAGCTGGCGTTCGGAGCTGGTCCGGTAGCAATGCAGGAAGAAACGGCCATCGGGCTCTTCGAACACCGGCTGCGCGTCGTCCTCACCCAGGCGATGACGCATCAGCCTGAACGGCCGATGGGTCTCGTCCAGCTGGGTGAAGAACAGGGTCTGGTTGTCATTGGCCCAGGTCATGCTGCCGTCGCAGTCTTCGAAGGGCAGGGGCGTGACCTGACCGCTCGCCAGGTCCTTGACCTGCAGCTGGTAGATCTCGTCGCCCGAGGTGTCCAGGCTGTAGGCCAGCAGACGGTGATCCGGGCTGATGCTGAAGGCGCCCAGCGACAGGAAGCCGCCCCCCGCCAGCGCATTGGGGTCGAGCAGCAACTGCTCTTGCGCCGGGTCGACCGTCAGGGTGTCGTCCGCGGGGCGAGGGCAGCGGTAGTGCCGCGCGTACTCGTCACCTGCGGTGGTGCGGGTGTAGTACAGCCAGGGGCCCCAGGGGGAGGGCAGCGACAGGTCGGTTTCCAGGATGCGGCCCTTGATCTCTTCGAACAGCTGTTCGCGCAAGGGCGCCTGATCCGCCAGGCAAGCGTCGGTGTAAGCGTTTTCCGCGTTCAGGTACTCCAGCACCTCGGGGGTGTCACGCGCCTGCAGCCAGGCGTACGGGTCCGCGCCGTCGTCCTGACGGGCGATCGGGGCGCGGGGGGCGGTCTCGGTGACGGGCATGGGGCGATCTCTTGGCATGGGGGCGCCTGCGCGCCGAAAAGGGTTTATCATAGGCCTCTCTTTGCCTGGCATGCACCCATACACCATGACCGAACATGATTATCAGCTGGCCTGGGGCCTTTACGTCGTCGCGGCCCTGGGCTGTCTGCTGGTGGGCTTCGTGTTCACGGGCTGGATGTGGCGCTGGCTGCGCGAGCCCCTGCGGGTCGTGCTGGCCGTCCTGCTGCTGACCCCGACCATCGTCGACCCGGCCAAGGACAGCTTCGCCCCCGCCATCGCCATCGTCGTGCTGGACCTGGCCTTCAAGGTCGGCAACAACGTCCTGCGCGCAGCCTCTGACCTGGCCATGTACGGCATGATCGCCTTCGTGCTGTACGGGGTGTTCGCGCTGATCCGCTGGCCGTGGCTCAAGCGTCGTCAGGCGCGCGCCGAAGCGCAGGCCAAGCGTGCGGAGCAGACGGCGGCCGATGAGCCTTATGCCTCCACGGCGGTCGAGCCTTCGCTGGTCGCCGATCGCCAGGATCGCTACCGCGATACGACGCCGGCCCCTGCCGGCGGGCGTGTCGAACCCCGTCTCTGAGCGAGCGCTGGACCATGTGCGAACTGCTGGGCATGAGCGCCAACGTACCGACCGACATCGTCTTCAGCTTCACCGGCCTGATGCAGCGCGGCGGGCGCACCGGCCCGCACCGCGACGGTTGGGGCATCGCCTTCTACGAGGGCCGTGGCCTGCGTCTGTTCCAGGACCCGACCGCCAGCAGCGAGTCGGAAGTCGCCAACCTGGTGCAGCGCTACCCGATCAAGAGCGAGGTGGTCATCGGCCATATCCGCCAGGCCAACGTCGGCCGGGTCTGCCTGGCCAACACCCACCCCTTCGTGCGTGAACTGTGGGGCCACAACTGGTGCTTCGCGCACAATGGCCAGCTGGCGGCGTTCCAAGGGTCGGCCAGCTTCTACCGGCCCGTGGGCGACACCGACAGCGAAGCGGCGTTCTGCGACCTGCTCAACCGCGTGCGCACGGCCTTCCCCGACCCTGTAGAGGTGGAACAGCTGCTGCCGGTGCTGGTCGAAGCCTGTGCGGAGTATCGGGGCAAGGGCGTGTTCAACTGCCTGTTCAGCAACGGCGACTGGTTGTTCTGCTTCTGTTCGACCAAGCTGGTCCACATCACGCGCCGTGCGCCGTTCGGTCCGGCTCGGCTCAAGGACGTCGACGTGATCGTCGATTTCCAGTCCGAGACCACGCCCAACGACGTGGTCACCGTGATCGCCACCGAACCGCTGACCGAGAACGAGATCTGGCAGCGCTACGCGCCAGGTCAATGGGCCCTGTGGCGGCATGGCGAGTGCGTCGCCCACGGGCAAAGCTGAAGCCAGGGAAGCCGTTTGATGTTCAGAAGCTACCTTCGATTGCTGTTGTTCACCCTCGGCCTGCTGGTCGGTGTCCAGGTGCCAGGTTTCATCGACAGCTACACGCAACGGGTCGAGGCGCATCTGCTCGAATCGCGTGAAGCGCTCAAAGGCTTCCAGCAAACCGCGGAACGTTTCTTCAATGGCGACCTGCAGGCGCTGGTCCGGCATTACCGCACCAGTGATGATCCGGTGTTCAACAGCGATGCCAACAGCATCGACAGCCTGTTGACGCGCAATCAGGTCTTGGAAGAAGAGTGGCGACAGTTGCAAGGCCCCTGGGCTAGCCGCACCTGGCACGTGCTGGTGACGCCGGATCCTCAGCTGCGCGATGAAACGCTGGACGGCTACACCTATCAGGTGCTGCTGGTCCCCGAGGCCGTCGGCTGGGGCATCGGCCTGGGCTTCGTGCTGGCGCTGGTGGTGGAGAGTGTGCTGGTGCTGCTGGGCCGGTTGATCCTGGGTTTCAGGCGTGAACCGGTGAAAGAAAGCTGGCGGTAGCGGGAAGGGCAGTCGTGAGCGGCTGCCCCTTCCTCTGGGGACCCCAGACCGACGTCATGGTGCGCACGACGTTCGGCCAGGCGGTCGGCGGGTTCAGGCCTTGGGCGGGTGTACCAGGCGTTCGATCTTGTCCTTGATCAACAGCCGCTCCTTGCGCAGGCGGCTGACCTCATCGTCGGACCTACCGTTGTTTTCCGCCGCTATGACGGCTTTGTCACTGGCGTTGTACTCCTTGTGCAGTCGATGCAGGTCGGCATCCTTGTCGATGAGCGCCTGGAAGGCGTCTTCGGTCACATGCAGGTCAGCGAGCAGATCGTGCGGGACTGGCATCTCTTCACCTCGTTCAGGGATTGGCAGGATCATGACGTTTGAGACCCGCTGCCTGGCGAGGTTCCCATCCTGCGCTAGCCTTGGCAGACGTCTTCATTGCCGGGATCGTCCTTCATGCCGCACCTGAACCTCGAATACAGCGCCAACCTGCCCGATATCAAGGTGGATCTGCTCCTGTTGCGCCTGAACCAGGCCCTGGTCGCCAGTGGGCAGTTCGCCGACGAACTGGACATCAAGAGCCGGGCGCAGGCCGTTGCTCACTTTCGGGTCGGCACCTCGCCACTGCCGCGTGGGTTCGCCCATATCCGCCTGGCGATCATGGCCGGTCGTCACCCCTTGGTGAAAAAACAGCTGTCCAGTGCCTTGCTGGAGGTGCTGCACGAGTCCATCGGCCCGAGCGCCGAGGTGGACGTGCAGTTCAGCGTCGAAATCCACGAGCTGGATCCGCACACCTACGTCAAGCTGCACCTGCCGCCGCAGTAGCGATCCGCTCAGGGTGCCAGCGGTCGAAGGGCGCCCGCCGGCATGGCCCGGTTTCCCGTGCATGGCCCGCGCCGTATATACTGCGCGCCACTGTTTGTGGGAGAACCTTGTGGCCATCGAAATACACTGGATACGCGACGACCAGAGTCTGGCCGAGCATTGCCGGGCCTGGCGCCGACGCCCGTTCGTGGCACTGGACACTGAATTCATGCGGGTCGATACCTTCTACCCGAAGGCCGGCCTGATCCAGGTCGGTGACGAAGGCCGTGCCTTTCTCATCGACCCGCTGTCGATCGGCGACTGGCAGCCCCTGGCCGACCTGCTCGAAGATCCGGCGGTGGTCAAGGTGCTGCATGCCTGCAGCGAAGACCTCGAAGTGCTGCTGCGCCTGACCGGCAAGCTGCCGCAGCCGTTGTTCGACACGCAACTGGCCGCCGGTTACCTGAACATCGGGTTCTCGATGGGTTACTCGCGCCTGGTGCAGGAGGTCCTGGGCCTCGAGCTGCCCAAGGGCGAGACGCGCTCGGACTGGTTGCAGCGCCCCCTGTCCGACACGCAGGTCAGCTACGCCGCCGAGGATGCCGTGCACCTGGCCGAGCTGTTCAGCGCCTTGCAGCCCCGTCTGTCGGACGACAAGTTCGCCTGGGTGCTGGACGATGGCGCCGAGCTGGTCGCGCAGTTGCGCCGCGAGGTCGAGCCGGAGTCGCTGTATCGCGACGTCAAGCTGGGCTGGAAGCTGTCGCGCCAGCAACTGGCCGTGCTGCGTGCCCTGTGCGCCTGGCGTGAGCGCGAGGCGCGCAGTCGCGACGTCCCGCGCAACCGTATCCTGCGTGAGCACTCGCTCTGGCCGTTGGCCAAGAACCAGCCCAGCCACCTGACGGCGCTGGCCAAGATCGAAGACATGCACCCACGCACCCTGCGCCAGGATGGGGAAACCCTGCTCGCGCTGATCCGCACGGCTGCCGCCACGCCGCCCGAACAATGGCCGGAGCCGTTGCCCGAGCCCTTGCCGATCGAAGCCTCGAGCGTGCTCAAGCGGCTGCGCGCCATCGGCCAGGCCGAGGGCGAGCGGCTGGGCATCGCGCCCGAGCTGATGCTGCGCAAGAAGGCCCTCGAGGCGCTGCTCAAGAGCGGCTACCCCAACGGCCCTTACCAATTGCCCGACGCCTTGCGCGGCTGGCGTCGCGAACGCATGGGCCAAGCCCTGCTCGACAGCTTGGCCAGCGCTGGAGAATCCTGATGAAACGTATCTGCTCGATCTACAAGAGCCCACGCAAGCGCGAGATGTATCTGTACGTGCTCAAGGCCGATGGCCTGGAGAAAGTGCCCGAAGGGTTGATCCCGTTCTTTGGCACACCGGTGCACGCCTTCGACCTGGTGCTGTCGCCCGAGCGCAAGCTGGCCCGCGAAGACATTGCCAAGGTGCTGGAGAACCTGGACGGGCAGGGGTATCACCTGCAGATGCCACCGCCGGACGACGAGTACATCGAGCATTTGCCGGATGAGCTGTTGCGGCGTAACGATCCGGTCTGACCCTCAGCGCCTGAAGGGTCTTGCGGGCCCTGCGGGCCCGATCGCGGCACTGGGGCCGCTCCCACAGGTGACCGCGATAGCCTGCAACCCCGCAATGGAGCTACGGGTGTAGGAGCGGCCCCTGTGCCGCGATCGGGCCCGCAGGGCCCGTAAGTCAGCCCCACCCATCACTGGCCAATCCCCGCCTTATCCGCCACGATCAACCTCCCAGCCGCGGCACGACCTCTTCCCACCCCGATCCCTTTTGCCCGGCCCCTGTTTCCTGAAAAGGCAGCCCCTCATGCGCCTCCTGATCGCCGAGCACGACCACGTCCGCTACAGCCAGCTGCTGTCCAGCACCCACCCCACCTTGAACATCACCGCCAGCGCCGCCCTGGCCGATCTCGCCCAACACGCCGCCCATTGCCCGATCTGGCTCGGCCAGCCCGACCTGTTGGCCGACCTCCTGCACAAGGCACCGCCCCCGCACTGGATACAGTCCACCTGGGCCGGCATCACGCCACTGTTGGCCACCGCCGTACCGCGCACCTATCGCCTGAGCCGCGCCGTCGGCATCTTCGGCCAGGTCATGGCCGAGTACATGGTGGGTCACTTGCTGGCCCATGAGCGCCGACTCCTGGCCCTGCCGCGTACTCAAGCCGAGCGACAGTGGGACACGCGCCCCGGTGGCACCCTGCAAGGGCGCACCGTCCTGATCGTCGGCATTGGCGACATCGGCCAGCAGGTCGCGCGAATGCTGGAGCCTTTCGGCGTCGTGCTGCACGGCATCGCCAGCCAGGCGCGCGAGCAGCCTCCATTCGAACGGGTGGCGCCCTTGAGCGCGTTGGCCGAGTGCATTCCCCAGGCCGACTACATCCTCAACCTGCTGCCCGACACGCCCACGACCCGTGATCTCTACGACGCCACGCTGCTGCGCCGCTGCAAACCCAGCGCCGTACTGGTCAACGCCGGTCGCGGCACCTCGGTGGTCGATGCCGACCTGTGCGCGGCCCTGATCGAGGGTCGGCTGGCCGCCGCCGTCCTGGACGTCTGCCGCCAGGAACCGCCCCCCGGCGATCACCCGTTCTGGCGCACACCCAACCTGCTGCTGACCGGCCACACCGCCGCCCCGACGTCGACGCCGGCCATGGCGCAGCTGTTCCTGCACAACCTGCACGCGTTCCAGCATGGCCAGTCGCTTCAGGGGGAGGTCGATTTCAATCGCGGTTACTGAGAGGGGAGCTGCGAGTGGCAAGCTGCAAGCCGCAAGCCGCAAGCCGCAAGCCGCAAGCCGCAAGCTGCAAGCTGCAAGCCGCAAGCTGCAAGCTGCAAGCAAAAGCGATCTGCAGGGCTTTTGGTTAAGCGCTTGGTTCATGAACCGTTGCCGCTAACCATCAGCCCTGAGCATCTGCTTGTAGCTTGTAGCTTGTAGCTTGCAGCTCGCCCCTCACCCCCACATCACAACGAAAAATCCCCCTCGGCCGCCAGCTCGCTCAAGGGCCGACGCAGACTCGGGGTCTCACGGGCTTGCAGGGCTTCGGCCAGGTTGACCTTGTCGCCCAACTTGCCGATGGCGATCATCGCGTGCACTTCATAGCCTTCCGGAATCTTCAGCTCGCGACGGGCTAGGTCCTTGTCGAAGCCGGCCATGCCGTGGGTGTGCCAGCCGCTCAGACTGGCCTGCAGCGCCAGGTGCGCCCAGGCCGCGCCGGTGTCGAAGGTGTGCCACAGGGCCGGCTTTTCTTCAGTGGCCCCGGGTGCGGTGAAGGTGGTCTTGGACACGATCACCACCAGCGCCGAGGCATGCTGTGCCCAGTCGCGGTTGAAGGGCACCAGCAGGTCCAGGTAGCGCGTCCAGTTCGGCGTGTCGCGGCGTGCGTAGAGAAAGCGCCACGGTTGCGAGTTGTACGCCGACGGTGCCCAGCGGGCGGCTTCGAGGAAGGTGAGGACGGTCTGCTCGCCGATCGGCTCGGCGTTGAAGGCACGGGGTGACCAGCGGGTGATGAACAGTTCGTCGATGGCATGATCGGCGATACGGGTATTGGCGCTCATGAGGGCTCCTGCAACGGTGGGCAAACCCGCACGCTACTGGGTTGCCTCAACCCTGACAAGCGGTCTGGCAAAGGTCGCGATCAGGCTCTAGACTGGCGCCGCCGCGCCTGGCGGCCTTCGAGCTCACTGCAGGAACCCCGTGTGATGAATGCTGACACCGCGCCCTTCTGGCGGCGCAAGACCCTCGACCAACTCGACGCGCAAGAGTGGGAATCGCTCTGTGACGGCTGTGGGCTGTGCTGCCTGCAAAAGCTCGAGGACGAGGACGACAACAGCATCTGGTACACCCGTGTGGCCTGCAAACTGCTGGACCTGGGCACCTGCCAGTGCAGCGACTACCCCCGACGTTTCGACCACGTCCCCGACTGCATCCAGCTCACGCCCGGCAAGGCCGATGCCTTCACCTGGCTGCCGGCGACCTGCGGTTACCGGCTGGTCAGCGAGGGCAAGGACCTGCCGGACTGGCACCACCTGGTCTGCGGCGACCGCAGCCAGGTGCACGTGCAGCGCGTTTCTCAGTCGGGTCGCATGCTCAGCGAAAAGAGCGTGGCCGAAGACGATTGGGAAGACTACCTGATCTTCCGCGCCAGCTGAGCGCGTCCAACTTCCGCTTTCCGCCTCCCCTGGAGCTTCGAATGCATCGTGTCGTGATGGTGTTGCTGTGCTTGTGCGTCAGCACACCCAGTTGGGCGCGCAAGGTCGATCTGGACTACCACGTCCAGCTGCTGCCCGGCAGCGGCCAGGCCGAGGTCCAGGTCACGCTGGCAGACGGCAGCGCCGTGCGCAGCCTGGATTTCAACCTGGGGCAGCGCGGCGCCTACAGTGACTTCGCCGGCGACGGGCAGTGGACGCTTGGCCAGCAGGGCCACCGGGGTCTGTGGAGACCTGCGCCGGGCAAGAGCAGCCTGACGTACCGCGTGCGCCTGACCCAGCAAGCGGCCAACGGTGATTACGACACGCGTCTCACGCCACATTGGGCCCTGTTTCGCGGCGAGCAACTGGTGCCCCCGGCGAAGCTCGATCAGCAGGATGGCGTCGACTTGGTCGCGCGCCTGACCGTGGCGCTGCCCAAGGGCTGGACCGGCATCGAGACGGCCTGGCCGCGCATCGGCAAGCAGCGTTTTCGCATCGATGACGTATCCCGGCGGTTCGACCGGCCCACGGGCTGGATGCTGGCAGGCAACCTGGGCAGCCGACGGGCGCGCCTGGGCGAGACCGACGTGACGATCGCCGCACCGCGCGGGCAAGGGATGCGCCGCCTCGACACGCTGACCCTGATGACCTTCGTCTGGCCGCAGTTGCAGGCCGTGTTCCCACGCCCTCTGCCCAAGCTGCTGGTGGTCGGCGCCCACGATCCGATGCGCCGTACCGCAGTGGCCGCGCCCCATTCGTTGTACCTCAACAGTGGGCGTGCGCTGGTCAGCGAGAACGGCAGCAGTCCGCTGTTGCGCGGCCTGGTCGAGACCTTCGCCCAGGTGCGGGATCGCGAGCGCAGCGACTGGCTGGGGGAGAGCCTGGTCGATTACTACGCCATGGTCGTGCTGCACCGGGCCGGCGGTCTGAGCGATGACCGCTACCGCGTCCTGCAGCGGCGTCTGCATGCCGAGGCCGAGGGCGTCACGACCCTGCGCGGCGACCAGGCGACCCCAGCGCAGGTGGCGCGTGGCGTGCTGCTGTTGCAGGCGCTGGACAAGGAAATTCGGGTGTACAGCCATGGCAAGCGCTCGCTGGATGACGTGACCCGTGCGCTGATGCGCCTGCCGAGTGTCAGTACGGAGGAGTTCGTGCAGTTGAGCGAGCAGGTGCTGGAGCGGGGGTCGAGCGTGCTGGAGGCGCCGGTGCTGCACTAGCACGGCCATGGGGATGAGCGGGTGGCTTCGAGCTCATCGCGGGCAAGCCCGCTCTCATATAACATAAAATATCTTTTTGATTTTAAAAGGAATAATTTCAGGATTTTGTGGGCCCTGCGGGCCCAATCGCGGCACAGGGGCCGCTCCCACAGTTGACCGCGATAGCCTGCAACTCCGCGGTGGGACTACGGGTGTAGGAGCGGCCCCTGTGCCGCGATGGGCCGCAAGGCGGCCCTAAAATCGCTTAGCAATGAAGCCCCGGAACCTTCCATCTATCGCCATGATCTCTGCGAGACAGCACAGCGCCAAGGCGGCGAGCGGACTCCCTCAGGTTGGCATCAGGCCAATGCTTGCAATGCAAGACTTGACCCGAACCTGTGGGAGCCGGCTTGCCGGCGATGGCCTGTCAGACGCCGCCATCGCTCAGGCGACCGCTTCTCGTCCTTACAGCTTCGGATTCGACAGCGTCTCGTTACCGGTCACGGTGGTTTCGCTGACGGCATCGACGGCTTTGTCCTTCAGGCGGGACAGTTTGTCTGCACCTGTCTCGGCCTTCTCGCTCACCGTGTCGACGGCCTTGTCTTTCAGGCGCACCAGTTTGTCCGCACTGTCCTCGATGTCGGCACGCAGGCCATGCATCTCGTTGGTCTGGCGGTGCAGCCAGCTCTTGGCCGCGCAATGGCCGCTGAACCCGCGGGCCAGCGCCAGGCCACCGACGGCCAGTTGCAGCAGGCCAAGGAAGCCGCCCTGGCGCAGGCCTTTGCTGACCATCAGCGCGCCGCCTGCCAGGGAACCGGCGCGTTCCAGGCCGTGGACGTTCTTGGAATCGGAATGAAGATCGAGCATGGCAAAGTCTCCTGTTCAAGTGTAAGCAGCAGACCCATCGAGTCGCTGACGCGTTCAGTTCGGTTGCAGAAGGTGGGTATGGCAGGTACAGGCCATTGGCAAACCATCGGTACCTGGCCTGATCGCCGGCGAAAAAGACTTGCCAGTCATCCTTCTGCCCAGGATCGGATCGAACAACCGCCGCTCATGCCCGGTCTCATGCATGAACCCACGGTGTCACCCTCGGAGACTTCGTCCATGACTGAATCGACAGAAAAAAAATACGATTGGGACTTGATCGAACACCTGCTCCAGAACGTTCAAAAAGGCGCCAACCAGAGCATGACGCCCAATACCGACCCGCAGGCGTTGGTCGATGCGATGGCTGCCAAAGGCCGCTCCGCCCGCGACGCCACCCAGCTCCATGCCCAGGCGCGCGACTACATGGCTTTGCTGCTCGAGCGCGGCTACCTGACGTCCTCGACAGGCGATGCCCAAGGCGACTTGATGCTCACCGAACTGGGCTCGCGGCTGCTCAGCGCCATCGACAGCAGCATTCCCGGTGACGACCGTCCACGCCGTACCCTCGACAAGCAAGGCGATGCACTGGACGTGGAAGTGTTCAAGGAAGTGACCGCCGACCCGCAGTTGTCCAACGGAGCGATTTGAGAGGCGTGGGGCACGTTCAGTCGACGGTAAGCGAACGTGTTGCCCATGTTGCAACAAGGTGAAACAGTTGGCCGACCGCCGGGACTCGCACAAGCGGCTTGATACCCGGCACACTTGGCACAATCTGCAAGAACAGAGCGGCGTGTTTATTCAGATACGCCGCTAAAATCTGTAAGAAGCATCGCAGAGCCGTTAGACCGTGAGCCTGACCCGTCAAAGGGGGCATTATGAAGAACCGTATGAACAATTGGCTCCATGACCTGGCCGTCGCGCTGGGTCTCGTCCCGCCACCGCTGCAGCCGGTGCCGATCCCAACCGATGACAAGCGTCGTCGCCCCGGGCAGCGCCGCTAGGCGGTGTCGCTGCACACCGCACGTTGCAAGAGTCAGGCAGCCTGCCTGTACCTGCTCGGCTCGCCATGAGTCTTGCAGCGCTTTAAGATGCAGCGCTTTGAGAGCGTGCAGCCAAGCGGCTGACAGCCAGCCGCCTTCGTTCGCAGCTCTCAGTTCCAGCCTCGCGTCCAGAGACCCCCATGCCAAGACCCCGCTGTGAGCGCTGCCTCAGGCCGCTCGATCATTGCCTGTGCCCGCTGATCCCTCGATTGCCAAGCCGTACGCGGGTGCTGTTGCTGCAACACCCCAGTGAGGTCGGGCATGCGTTGAACACGGCGCGTCTGGCGAGCCTGGGATTGGTGAATGCAGTGCTTGAGGTGGGTGAAGTGTTCGACCGCTTGCCCGATTGGCTGGCCACGCCGGCCTATCGACCCGTCCTGCTGTTTCCGGGGGAAGGGGCAGAGGTGGTGAAGCCTTCGAGACCAGACGACCGGCCCTGGCTGCTGGTGGTACCGGACGGGACATGGCGCAAGGCACGCAAGCTGGTGTACCTAAACCCGGCGCTGGCAGCATTGCCGCGGGTGACCCTGGAGGATGACGCCGCGCCTTCTCGCTACCGTCTGCGCAAGGCACCCGGGGAGGGCGCCTTGTCGACCATCGAGGCCGTGACACGGGCCCTGAACGTGCTGGACGCGCCGGCGTGTTTCGATGAGCTGCTCAGGCCCTTCGACGCCTTGATCGAAGGGCAGATCGAGGCCATGGGGGCGGAGGTGTTTGCGCGTAATCACGGGTGAAGCGGGGGTAGGGTAGGTAAGCCTGGGTCATCGTCGTGTAGGGCTGACGGCCCCGGCAGGGACCGCTCACAGAGGATCGCAGCGCTGATCTGACCCACCTGCGTAGCCAAACGCGCTCTCTGTAGGAGCGGCCCCTGCCGGGGCGCCGGACCGGCCGCGATCAGGCCCACCGGGCCCGTAAAACCAGCACCGCCTTACCAGCCAGTCAGCCTCTACACCCCAGCAAACCGCCCATCCAGATACGCAATGATGTCCTTGGACTCATACATCCACGTCGTCTTGTCACCCTCGTCGATCCGCAGGCACGGCACCTTCACCCGCCCACCGCCTTCGAGCAGCGCCTGGCGATGCACGGGATCATGCTTGGCATCGCGCAGCGCCACCGGCACGTTCAGGCGGTGCAAGGTACGTCGCGTCTTCACGCAGAACGGGCAGGCATGGAACTGGTACAGCGACAGCTGACGGGCAGCCTGGTCGACCTGGGCCTGGGCGGCCGGGTTGCGCTTGCGCTTGGCCGGGCGGCTGATCCACTCGCCGAACACGATCAGTTGGCCGAGTCCGACCCGGAGGGCTTTGACGATCATCGATGACTCCTGATGCAAGAGCCAGACCCTGTGGGCCTGGCGTCATGGGCCTGTCACTTGATCAGGCTGAGGAACTCGCTGCGGGTGGCGGCGTTGTGGCGGAACTCGCCGAGCATGACCGAGGTGATCATCGCCGAATTCTGCTTTTCGACGCCGCGCATCATCATGCACATGTGCTTGGCTTCGATGACCACGGCCACGCCGGCCGCATCGGTGACCTGGGCGATCGCGTCGGCGATCTGCCGGCTGAGGTTTTCCTGGATCTGCAGGCGGCGGGCGTACATGTCAACGATGCGCGCGACCTTCGACAGGCCCAGGACCTTGCCCTTGGGCAGGTAGGCCACGTGCGCCTTGCCGATGAACGGCAGCATGTGATGCTCGCACATCGAATACAGCTCAATGTCCCGAACCAGCACCATCTCGCTGTTGTCCGAGGTGAACAACGCGCCGTTGGTGACTTCTTCCAGAGTTTGCTCATAACCGCGGCAAAGGTACTGCATGGCCTTCGCTGCCCGCTTGGGCGTGTCGCGCAGGCCCTCGCGGGAGACGTCCTCGCCGATCTGGCTGAGGATCTCGGTGTAGTTCTGTTCCAGGGACATGGATCTACCTGTGGGAATTTTTGCAAAGGCGAAGGTTACGGCGGCACGCGCGACGCTGCAAGCGCGGCGTCACTCGTCACGGCCTTCGAGCATGGTGCGCTTGAGCATCACATACACCGCCCCCGTGCCCCCGTGGCGCGCGTTGCATGACGTGAACCCCAGCACCTGGGGATGCTGACGCAGCCAGGTATTGACGTGGCTCTTGATCATCGGACGCTTGCCATCGAGCCGTGCCGCCTTGCCGTGGGTCACACGCACGCAGCGCACTTCGAGCTTGGTCGCTTCGGCGATGAAATCCCACAGCGTTTCACGCGCTTTCTCGACACTCATGCCATGCAGGTCCAGGCTGCCCTCGAAGGGGATCTGGCCCAGCTTGAGCTTGCGCATCTGCGCTTCCTGCACGCCGTCGCGGCGCCACATCAGCTCATCCTCGGCCCCCACGTCGATCACGAACTGATCGGACAGCCCGTCGATCACCAGTGGCTGGTCGCTGCGAACGGTGGCCGCCTGACGCAGACCGGCCAGTTGCCGGCGATCGGCCTTGGGCTTGCCGACGTCCGCACGGTCATGACGGATCTGCTTCACGCCCTGCATCTGGCCCCGGAAAAGGGAAAAGTCATCGTCTTGCATGCCGGTCTCCACGCCTTGAGGCGGCGTATCTTACGCGACTGTCCGGCGCTCAACCGCGCTTTTTCGTCAGGTGGGGCGACAGGCCCAGCTCATGACGCCGACGCAGGCGCAGGCGGCTGAGGCGCCAGCCACGCACGCCCAGCCAGAGCAGCAGCAGGCCGGCCACCACCAGCACGCTGGCCAGCGGACGGTTGGCATTGAGTTCGGCGAAGGCCTCGTAATTGCCCAGCAGGCCGGCGACGCCAGCCATGGCCATGAGGATGCCCAGGGTCGCGACCATGGCCGACAGGCCGGCCGCCAGCTGCGCGCCGCGACCGCCAGGGCCTTTGGCGCGCGAGGAAGGGGTGTCGAAACGGTCGGTGGGTTTCATGCCGGTCTCCTCCGGGGGTATCCGTTCATGAGACTCGCCGGACCGGACGGGCGTTCCACGCGACCGTCGGGCGGGCGGTACGGATCAGATCAGGCTGTCGGTCGGTGCGACGCAGGCGAAGTTGTCGGCCATCACCGCCATCTCGCAGCGGTGGATCTGCGCTGCCGGAATGATCTCGTCCTTGAACGCCAGATCGCGGGTGGTGGAGGCATCCTCGACCAGCGTGCAGCGGTAGCCGTAGTCTTTGGCGCGGCGCACGGTGGTGCTGACGCTGGAGTGGCTCATGAAGCCGCAGACGATGAGGTCCAGATGACCCAGCGCCTGGAGCGTCTCGTGCAAGGGGGTGTTCTTGAAGGCATTGGGCATGCGCTTTTCGATGACGGTCTCGCCGTCACGTGGTTCGAGCCCGGGAATGAACTCGCCACGGCTGCCCTGCGGGTCGAACGGGCCGCCCACGGTGCCGAGGTGGCGGACATGGACGATCGGGCGTCCGGCTTTGCGCGCGGCGTCCAGCAGCCGGGCGATGTTGGCGACCGCCGCGTCCATGCCCGACAGCGCCAGCGGCCCACTCAGGTATTCCTTCTGGGCGTCGATCACGATGAGGCTGGCCTGGTTCAGCCGGGCCGGCGGGTAGTCGCGGCCGCTCAGGCGGAACATGGTGGTTGGAACGGACATCGATGGCTCCTTGGCTAGGGCTTTTGTGGCCTATTGTCCTCTGCCGCGACGCCGTTGGGAATGCTTGACAGCGCAGGCAGCGCGTTTCCTGGCCTGGAGCGGGTTCGCCGGCAGCCCGGGGGAACCATTTGCACCTGGCTGCTGTTAGACTTTCGGACTGTCTGATAAGGAGTTCTTCGTGATCACATCCCGCCTGCGCACGCTGCGCGACCACATCCGCTGGGCGGTCAGCCGCTTCCACGAACACGACCTGTTCTTCGGCCACGGGGCCGACAACGCCTGGGACGAGGCGCGCCTGCTGGTGCTCGGTGCCGTGCACCTGCCGTGGGAGATCGCCGACAGCTACCTGGATTGCCAGCTCGAGGACGACGAGCGCGTGCGCCTGCTGCACCTGATCAAGCGCCGCATCGACGAGCGCGTGCCGACGGCGTACCTGCTGGGTGAGGCATGGTTCTGCGGCATGTCGTTCCTGGTCGACGAGCGCGTGCTGGTACCACGCTCGCCCATCGGCGAACTGATCGAGAAGCGCTTCGAACCCTGGCTGGCCCAGGATCCTGCGCGCATCCTCGACCTGTGCACCGGCTCGGGCTGCATCGGCATCGTCGCCGCCGACGTGTTCCCCGACGCCGAAGTGGCGCTGGCCGACCTGTCGTTCGACGCCCTGGAAGTGGCCAACCGCAACATCGAGCGCCATGGGCTGGAGGGCCGGGTCTACACCGTGCAGGGCGACGGCTTCGGCGGCCTGCCGGGCCAGCGCTTCGACCTGATCCTGTCCAACCCGCCCTACGTCGATGCCGAAGACTTCGCCGACATGCCGGCCGAATACCACCACGAACCCGAGCTGGGCCTGGCCTGCGGGCAGGACGGCCTGGACCTGGTACGTCGCATGCTGGCCGAAGCCGCCGATCACCTGACCGAGAAAGGCTTGCTGATCGTCGAGGTCGGCAACAGCCAGGTGCACGTGGCCGAGCAATACCCTGAAGTGGACTTCGCCTGGCTCGACTTCGAGCGTGGCGGGCATGGCGTGTTCATGTTGACCGCCCAGCAGTGCCGCGACCACCAGGCCCTGTTCCAGTCGCGGGTCTGACCCGCGCTTCGTGCGTCGAGGCCTGCTGCCATCCAGGCAGGCCTCAACGTGACGCCATCCAGATCAGCAAGGCGGCCTGAAACACCGCGAAGGCCACCAGGCAGGCGATGGTGAAGCGCAGGCTGCCGTCTTCACGCTGGTAGCGCGCCACCCGTTCGTCCCGCTCGCGCAGCGAAGCCTCCTGGGCCTGAAGGTCGGCATCGGCCTGTTGCAGCAGGCCGGCGGACTCGAGCGTGTCCACGCGCTGGACCCGTTCGGGGTTGAAGCCGCCCTTGAGCTGGGCGACGTCCAGCTCGGCCGTATGGTCGGGGGTCTGGCCATCCGCATCGACCAGGGGGATGCCGAGCCGTTCCAGCACGTGGTCGCGCCGCAGCTTGGTCTCCGGCCGCAGGGCATCCCGGGGCGGCAGAACCCGACTTTCGACCCGGTAGTGCGACCAACGCCGTTGCAGCCAGGTCACGGCCTGGGCTAGCAGGAAGCGGCCCAGGCCGCGATCGAGCGGCTGAAGGTCGAGGTCGGCCCCCAGGCGAACGGACTTGCTCTGGTGATCGACCCAGACGTCCAGGCGGTTCTGGGTCTTGTGTACCCGTTGGCCGGGCAGGCGGACTTCCAGACGCAGCAGGCTGAAGGCCAGGTCATGGCGCTCGGCATGCCCGACTTCGACGAAGCGCAGGGGGCGGCTGCCGTCGTGGCTGGTGGGCAGCGGCGCCAGGCGCAGCAGTTGAAAGTGCTCGGCATGCACGTCGGCCCAGGGCAGGGCGGCAGGCTCCGGCGAAGGGGGTGTTTCGGTATCGGTCATCCGTTGATCCTCGGGTCAGGCGGGGTGGCGTCCGGACGTCTCGGCTCGACCCACCCATCCTCCTGCTATCGGCATCCGGCGCAAAACCTGAACGCTTACGGCCCCACGACCTGGCGGATGAACGCCACCACGCGCTCCCCCAGTTCCCGCGCCAGCGGCAGTTCCGGGTTGTTGTAGCTCTCGCGCTGCTGGCTCATGTCCCGTGGGCTGATGCGCAGCATGTGGTTCATGCCGTCGATCAGCACCAGCTCGGCCTCGGGTCGTGCGGCCTTCAGGCGTTCGGCATCCTCCACGTCGACCTGCACGTCGTTGCGGCCCTGGATGATCAGCGCGGGCACCGTCAGCCGGGCGAAGGCCTGGGCCGGGTCCTGGCGGAACAGGCTGATCAGGTAGGGCTGCACGCTGGGACGAAAGACCTGGCGCAGGGGTGCAGGCACGTCCAGGCTGGTCTGGCCGGCCTGCAGGCGATCGAGCAAGGCATTGCCCTTGGCCAGCTGGCGGGGTGGCAGGCGCTGGGCCAGTTGCTCGCGCAGGACGTCCGCCACCGGCCGACCGCTGCCGGCCAGGGTGATCACGGCACTGGCACCGGCCGGTTCGGCGGCCAGGCTGGCGATCAAGGCGCCTTCGCTGTGGCCGATCAGGATCAGCGGGCCGAACCGTGGGTCGGCCTTGAGCGTCTGCCCCCAGGCCACCACGTCCTGCACGTAGCGCTCGACGCTCAGGTCACGCTCGTCCGGCGTGGCCGGTTGGCTGGCCGCCACGCCACGCTTGTCGTAGCGCACGCTGGCGATGTGCGCGTTGGCCAGCAGCAGGGCCAGGCGCTTGAGGTTGTCGACCCGACCGCCGGCCGGGTTGTTGCCGTTGCGATCGGTCGGGCCGGAGCCGGCGATGATCAGCGCCACCGGCGGTGGCGTCTCGCTTTCGGGCAGCAGCAGGCTGCCGTGCAGCACACCTTGCCCGGTGTCCAGGCTGATCGGGCGTTGCAGGACGGTGGGGGAGGCGGCCTGGACCAGGCCAGCGAAACACAGCAGAAACACGGCGACCATGCGCGACTTCATCAAGCTACCAACGCGGCCAGGCCGCTTCCAGAGGTGGGATGGCGCTTGGACCGGGCGCTGCGGCACAAGGTTCGTTCGTCAGGGATGAACTCATGGGTAGGGCTGCGTATACTGGCGGCCTTGTTCAAACCAGGCTGATTCGCGGAGCGTCCTGCATGTCCGGCAATACCTTTGGCAAGCTGTTCACTGTCACCACCGCTGGCGAAAGCCATGGCCCGGCGTTGGTCGCCATTGTCGACGGCTGCCCGCCGGGCCTGGAGATCACCCTGGCCGACCTGCAGCACGACCTGGACCGCCGCAAGCCGGGCACCAGCCGCCACACCACCCAGCGTCAGGAGGCCGACGAGGTCGAGATCCTTTCCGGGGTGTTCGAAGGCCGCACCACCGGCTGCTCGATCGGCCTGCTGATCCGCAACACCGACCAGAAGTCCAAGGACTACTCGGCCATCAAGGACCTGTTCCGCCCGGCCCATGCCGACTACACCTACCACCACAAGTACGGTACCCGCGACTACCGTGGCGGTGGCCGCAGCTCGGCGCGCGAGACTGCCATGCGCGTGGCGGCCGGGGCCATCGCCAAGAAGTACCTCGCCACCCAGGGCATCCAGGTGCGCGGCTACATGAGCCAGCTCGGGCCCATCGAGATTCCGTTCAAGACCTGGGACAGCGTCGAGCAGAACGCCTTCTTCTGCCCCGACCCGGACAAGGTCACCGAACTCGAGACCTACATGGACCAGCTGCGCCGTGACCAGGACTCGGTCGGTGCCAAGATCACCGTGGTCGCCGAAGGCGTGATGCCAGGGCTGGGCGAGCCGATCTTCGACCGGTTGGACGCCGAGCTTGCCCATGCGCTGATGAGCATCAACGCGGTCAAGGGCGTGGAGATCGGCGCAGGCTTCGCCAGCGTCGCCCAGCGCGGTACCGAACACCGCGACGAACTGACGCCGGACGGTTTTCTCAGCAACAACGCCGGGGGCATCCTCGGTGGTATTTCCTCGGGCCAGCCGATCGTCGCGCACCTGGCGCTCAAGCCCACCTCGAGCATCACCGTGCCGGGCCGCTCGATCGACACCCAGGGCAACCCGGTGGACATGGTCACCAAGGGCCGTCACGACCCGTGCGTGGGCATCCGCGCCACGCCGATCGCCGAGGCGATGATGGCCATCGTGCTGATGGACCACCTGCTGCGTCACCGTGGGCAGAACGCCGAGGTGCAGGTGTCGACGCCGGTGCTGCGCTGATGCGCGACCGGCGCGCGGTGCACTGAACCATGGCGCCGCTGCCCTACTGGCGCCTGTCCAGTTTCTATCTGTTCTATTTCGCCCTGCTCGGCGCCACCGCGCCGTTCCTGGCGCTGTACTTCGACCACCTGGGGTTCGCCCCGGCGCGCATCGGCGAGCTGGTGGCCATCCCCATGCTGATGCGCTGCGTCGCGCCGAACCTGTGGGGGTGGCTGGGTGATCGCAGCGGGCGCCGCCTGCTGATCGTGCGCCTGGGCGCGCTGTCGACCCTGGCCAGTTTCGCGCTGATCTTCTTCGGGGCCAGCTATGCCTGGCTGGCGCTGGTGATGGCCCTGCATGCGTTCTTCTGGCATGCGGTGCTGCCGCAGTTCGAGGTCATCACCCTGGCGCACCTGCAAGGGCAGACTGGCCGCTACAGCCAGGTACGCTTGTGGGGCTCGATCGGTTTCATCCTGGCGGTGATCGGCCTGGGCGGGCTGTTCGAGCGTTTCAGCCTGGACGTCTACCCGGTCGCGGTGGTGCTCATCATGGCCGGTATCGTCGTCGCCAGCCTTTGGGTGCCCAATGCACAGCCGCCTGAACCGACCGAGCGGCAGCCAGCCGGCGGTTTTCTCGCGCAACTGGCGGCGCCGGGCGTGCTGGCCTTTTACCTGTGCGTGGCACTGATGCAGTTCAGCCATGGGCCGTACTACACCTTCCTCACCTTGCACCTGGAACACCTGGGCTACACACGGGGCGCCATCGGCCTGTTGTGGGCGCTGGGCGTGGTCGCCGAAGTGCTGATGTTCCTGCTGATGGCCCGGGTGTTCCAGCGGTTTTCGGTACAGCAGGTGCTGTGCGCCAGTTTCCTGTTGGCGGCCCTGCGCTGGCTGCTGCTGGGCGAGCTGGCGCAGGTGCCCGCCGTGCTGTTGTTCGCCCAGCTGTTGCATGCGGCCACCTTCGGCTGTTTCCATGCGGCAGCGATCGCGTTCGTGCAGGGCAGTTTCGGCGCGCGTCAGCAGGGCCAGGGTCAGGCGCTGTACGCGGCACTGGCCGGTACCGGCGGCGCCCTGGGTGCGCTGTACTCCGGTTACAGCTGGGCCCGGCTCGGGCCTGGCATGACGTTCGGGCTGGCCAGCGGCGCAGCGCTGCTGGCCGCTTTCATCATGATCGTTCGACTGAAACGAAGCAGGAGCAATGCATGAGCATCCTCAGTGTATTCCAGGTATCCAGCCCGGCCGTGCCGGACAAGGTCCTGACCCATCACGAAGACATCGCGGCGACCCTCGCCGAGCATGGCCTGCGCTTCGAGCACTGGCCGAGCGACACGGCCGTGCGTCCGGGAACGGAAGAGGGCGAGGTGAGGGCGCGTTACGTAGACGTGTTCGAACGTCTGGCCCATGAGCGTGACTGCGGTGTGCTGCGGCTGCTCAATCAGGATGGCGTCGACCAGGGTTCGCTGGGCTGGCGCGAAGAGCATGTGCAGAGCGGTGAGGAAGTGTTCGTGGTGCTGAGCGGGCGTGCCGAACTGAGCGTGCGCCTGGATGAGCGCGTGCTGTCGGTAGTGTGCGAGAAAGGGGATGTGCTGACGCTACCCGCAGGGGTGCGGCGCTGGTTGGAACTGGGGGAGCGTCCGTTCTGCCTGGCCATCCGCGCGTTCAGGAACGAAGGCGAAGCACTGACGCGGTTTACGGGCGACGAGACGGCCAGGGAATTTCCTGGCATCGAAGCGTTCTGAAAGCAGTCACGTGCCGTTCGAAAGGCAGGCCAATGTTCACAGGGAAAGCCCGATGAGCGTTGGCGTGCCTTACGAGGCCCGGACCGTCATTAGCGGTAGGTAGGCAGGGCGAAGCGTTGCTGGCTTTGCAGCATGTTGATGACCGGCAGCTCGCTGGCTTGTTCGGCCAGATCACGGCGGATGGCGCTGATGGCCCAGGACAGCTGTTCGGCGCTGTGCAGTTGGCCGTAGGACAGTACGCGACGGGTGGTTTTGCCGTCGGCGCTGCGCAGGGTCAGCAGGATGCCGCCATCGGGACGCGGCTGGGTAGCGACCTGGTAGGCTGCGAATACCGAGGCGAATTTCTCTTGAATGAGGTTCATGTCCAACTCCCGAAATGGATGTGTGCAGATTCTGGGTAGAAGGATTGCAGCGAGCGTGCCAGCTTTTTGCTAAAAAAATATCCTTTAAAATCAATAGCTTAACTATGTGACAATTTCAGTGTGCCATGCAGAGTGCATGGTCATGCAAATTGCACAGTGCATTTTGCAACGCCCGGCAGGCGCGTCGGCTTGGAACCATCCTTCCGGGCGTGCTGCCTAAACCATTCGACCCGATTGCCCAGGAGCACACAGATGACCGATTCGTCGCAGACCCCAGCCGGTGCCGGCCGCGCCATGACCGAAGAAGAGGCGGTGCAATTTGCCGAGCAGGTCTTCGATCGGGCTCGTGTGGGGGATGCCGAGATGCTCGAGCGGTTGATCACCAGCGGGCTGCCGGTCAACCTGCGCAACGGCAAGGGCGACACCTTGCTGATGCTGGCCAGCTACCACGGGCACCACGACGCGGTCCGCGTGTTGCTCAAGCACGGTGCCGACCCCTTGATGGCCAATGACCGTGGGCAACTGCCCATCGCCGGTGCCGCGTTCAAGGGTGACCTGCAGATGATCCAGCTGCTGCTCGAAGAAGGCGTGCCGGTCGATGCCTGTGCTGCCGATGGCCGTACCGCACTGATGCTGGCCGCCATGTTCAACCGTGTGGAAATGCTCGACTACCTGCTGGAGAAGGGCGCCGACCCTGCGCGTCGCGACGTCGGTGGCGCCAATGCCCTGGCTGCGGCCATGACCATGGGCGCCAGTGAAGCGGTGGCACGGCTGCAGGCCTTGACCCACTAACCGGCGGCGGGCGTTTGCGGCTATCCTTGGCGACTTTTTTCGTCGCTCGCAAGGGGCCACCATGAAACACGCACTGCTCGAACTCATCCGCCTGGTCGGCGCCGGCTGCATGCCCGAGGACGACATGGCGCGGATCGCCGACGAGGCGGCCCAGGCCTACGCCGATCCGGCCGCCTTCCTCGCGGCCAACCCGGACATCAACTACGACGACAGCTTCCCGATTCCGCTGGGCGAATGGGTGGTGGTCGGCAGCCTGCCGGATACCGTGCTGTTCCAGGCCGACAGCTACCAAGAGCTGTTCGAGCAGATCGCCGCGTCGTTCGACAAGAGCGTGCCGCTGAACCTCAAGGCCAAACAGCTGGCGCGTACCGAGCCGTTGACGGCGCTGAACCGCATCCAGGTGCAACTGGGCGCCTTGAACAAGGAAGCGGGCGGCTACGTGCTGGTCAACTTCAGCCAGCCCCTTGACGATGAGCTGCAGATGGTCATGGTCGGCCAGCACGACCTGGCGCGCGTGCTGGCATTGAGCGAAGAAGTCGGTATCGCCGCCGCCCCGGCGCTCGAGGCCCTGCGCCAGGCCTGAGGTTCTTTCAGCCCAACGCCGTGTCGAGGAACATCATGACCGCGAAGCCGCCCATCAACCCGAGGGTGGCCGAGGTCTGGTGACCGTGGCGGTGGGTTTCCGGGATCACCTCGTGGGAGACCACGAACAGCATTGCCCCGGCCGCCAGGCCCATGCTGACCGGGTAGGCCAGGGCGAAGCCGGTGGAGATGCCCAGGCCGATCACGGCGCCCAGGGGCTCCATCAGGCCCGAGCCGATCGCGACCATCGCCGCCTTGAAGTTCGACAGGCCCGTGGCCCGCAGCGCCAGGGCGACCGCCAGGCCTTCCGGGATGTCCTGGATGGCGATGGCGCTGGTCAACGGCAGCCCGACCGCCATGTCGCCGTTGGTGAAGCTGACGCCGATGGCCATGCCTTCGGGTAGGTTGTGCAAGGTGATGGCCAGCACGAACAGCCAGACGCGGTTGATGCGGTCGGCTTCCGGGCCCAGCGGGCCGGTGCTCTCATGTTCATGGGGCGTGAAACGCTCGAGCCCCAGCATCAGCAGCACGCCCAGCCCCAGGCCGACCACCACCGTGAACGCGGCACCGGTGCCACTGCCGGTGATCTCCCGCGCGGCCTCGAGCCCCGGCAGGATCAGCGAGAATGAACTGGCCGCCAGCATCATGCCGGCCGCGAAGCCCAGCATCACGTCCTGGCTGCGCACGCTGACATCACGCAGCACCACGGCCAGCACGGCACCAAGCGCAGTGGCGGCAAAGCCCGACAGCCCGCCCAATGCTGCCAAGTGCAGGTTGTGCGCATGATCCCCGCTGAAGGCATTCCAGATGCTCGCGCCCAGCAGCGCCAACACCGCCAGCAGGCTCACGCCCAGCCCTGCGCTGAGCCAGGGCGCGGTCTTGATCTGGTCGCGCCAGGCACTGCGCAAGGTATTGACGACGACGCTGTCGGTGGTGGCTTGGGGCATGCAAACCTCGTGGCAGGTGGGTTGGGCGTGTCAGGGTAGGGCGGATTCGAGGCGCCAGGGTTCCTTCTTCATGATGAATGACGGACCATGGCGCGACGATCGAAGACAGGCACGGGAGCATCGATATGGGTTCGACGTTCAACGGGCTGGCCGGTCTGATCCTACTCGGGTTCGACCTCTGGGCGCTCGTCAACGTTCTCGGCAGCGGGGTACAGGGGTGGAAGAAAGGCCTCTGGAGTTTGTGGATCGTGGGGGCGCCGGTGATCGGCGTCATCGTCTGGGGCATTGCCGGGCCTCGCTGGCAGCGCAGGCCTGAGCCAACGCGGTGACGGGATTTGTGGGCCTTTCAGGCCCAATCGCGGCACAGGGGCCGCTCCCACAGATGACCGCGATAGCCTGCAACTCCGCAGAGGCGCTACGGGTGTAGGAGCGGCCCCTGTGCCGCGATTGGGCCCAACGGGCCCATGAAATCAGCCACCCCATGGATCAGGTAAAACCTGCACAGACAGCCCCATCCGACGGCCTGACCCGACACGCTCCTCCCACAGATGACCGCGATAGCCTGCAACTCCGCAGAGGGGCTACGGGTGTAAGAGCGGCTCCTGTGCCGCGATTGGGCCCAAGGGGCCCATGAAATCAGCCACCCCATGGATCAGGTAAAACCTGCACAGACAGCCCCATCCGACGGCCTAACCCAACACGCTCCTGCCCCCCCGACACAATTTTCACACTGGATTGCCCACACTCCGCGCCGCACAATACGGCCTTGGCCCAATGGCCGTCGCGCAAGGCACTGCCCACCCCCTCGGTAGCAGACGCCTGCGCCTCTTCGAAAACCGCCTGTCCAGGACCCTCGTTCATGGCTAATCCGGATGCCCTGAAGCAACCCGCGCCGTCGCGCACGTTCTCTCCCACGCTCACGTCCCACCTGGCCTACACGCTGCTCAGCGGCCTGACCATCATGCTGATGCTCAGCCTGGTGCGTCTCGGCCTGCTGATCTACAACAGCGACATGATCGGCGAGACGCCCTATTCGACCGTGGCCGAGGGCTTCCTCAACGGGTTGCGCTTCGACCTGCGCGTGGTGGTGTACATCAGCATCCCGCTGCTGCTGGCCATCCTCAGCCCCTGGGCGATGGCGCGGCGCGGCGTGTTCCGTCTGTGGCTGACCCTGGCCTCCAGCGCCGTGCTGTTCCTCGGGCTGGTGGAGATGGACTTCTACCGCGAGTTCCACCAGCGCCTCAACGGCCTGGTCTTCCAGTACATCAAGGAAGACCCCAAGACCGTGATGAGCATGCTCTGGTACGGCTTCCCGGTCGTGCGCTACCTGCTCGCCTGGGCCTTCGGCACCTGGCTGATCAGTCTGCTGTTCAAGGGCATCGACCGCCTGACCCGTGGCCCGGCGCGCGAGCCCGGGCAGGTCGCCACCCGTGTGGTCACCCCGTGGTACAACCGCCTGGCGGTGTTCATGGTCATCCTGCTGGTGGCGGTGGTCGCAGCCCGTGGCACCCTGCGCCAGGGCCCGCCCATGCGCTGGGGCGATGCCTTCACCACGGACTCGAACTTCGTCAACCAGCTGGGCCTCAATGGCACCCTGACGCTGATCGATGCTGCCAAGAGCCGCTTCGGCGAAGACCGCGCCAACATCTGGAAGGCTACCCTGGACCCTCAGCAGGCCCAGCAGACCGTGCGCGACCTGCTGCTGACCCCCCATGACACCCTGGTCGATGCCGACAGCGCCGCCGTGCGTCGCGACTTCGTGCCGCCCGCCGAGCGCACCCTGCCGATCCGCAACGTGGTGGTGATCCTGATGGAGAGCTTCGCCGGGCACTCGGTGGGCGCCCTGGGCAGCCGCAACGACATCACCCCGAACTTCGACCGCCTGGCCAAGCAGGGGCTGCTGTTCGACCGCTTCTTCTCCAACGGCACCCATACCCACCAGGGCATGTTCGCCACCATGGCCTGCTTCCCCAACCTGCCCGGGTTCGAATACCTGATGCAGACACCCGAAGGCGGGCACAAGCTGTCCGGTCTGCCAGCGCTGCTCAGCGCCCGTGACTACGACGACGTGTACGTCTACAACGGCGATTTTGCCTGGGACAACCAGTCCGGGTTCTTCGGCAACCAGGGCATGACCACCTTCATCGGCCGTAACGACTTCGTCAATCCGGTGTTCTCCGACCCAACCTGGGGCGTGTCCGACCAGGACATGTTCGACCGGGCGAACGAGGAGCTGGCGCACAACTACGGCAAGAAACCGTTCTATGCCTTGCTGCAGACGCTGTCCAACCACACGCCGTACGCGCTGCCCAAGGACCTGCCGGTCAAGCCGGTCACCGGCCAGGGCCGCCTGGACGAGCACCTGACCGCCATGCGCTACTCCGACTGGGCGCTGGGCCAGTTCTTCGAGAAGGCCAGCAAGCAGCCGTACTACAAGGACACCCTGTTCGTGATCGTCGGCGACCATGGCTTCGGTAACCACCAGCAGGTCACCGAGCTGGACCTGGGGCGCTTCAACGTGCCGCTGCTGCTGATCGCCCCTGGCATCCAGGACGCCTTTGGGGCGGTCAACCACACTGTGGGCACCCAGGTCGACATCGTGCCGACCATCATGGGCCGTCTGGGTGGCGAGACCCGCCACCAGTGCTGGGGCCGTGACCTGCTCAACCTGCCGGCAGGCGATCCGGGCATCGGCATCATCAAGCCGTCGGGCAGCGAGCAGATCGTCGGCTTGGTGCAGGGCGACCGCATCCTGATCGAGTCCAAGGACATGTCGCCGCGCCTGTACCGCTACCAGTTGGGCGGCGAGTTCAAGGCCGAGCTGATCGACAGTGACGATCAATCCGCGATGGTGAAGAAGCTCGAGTCCTACATTCAGACGGCCACCAAGAGCCTGCTGGACAACACGGCCGGCGTGGTGCACGGCGTTCCGGACTGATGCAGACGACGGAGGGGCAGGCATGCCCCTTCGTCCCCTAGGCTCCGTGGCCCGGCTCGTCGGGTTTTCCATCGGGTGGGCCGCTTTTGGGCTGAACAAAAACCCGACCTGCAAGGTCAAGCTAGAACGGGCGTCATTCAACGTTTTTCATGGCGAGGTCTATTTGATGAAAGAATGGGAAATCACTTTTCTGGATCAGAACGGTGTGCAGAGTTCCCTGGCCTATAGCGCCGAAGAACGCCCCAGCAAGGAAGAGGCCGCACAGTGGATCCGGGCCAAGCTGTTCCCGGTCATGGCCCAGGCCGACCTCAACGACCTGCAGGGCCGTGTGGAGTCGCCCACCGAGCGTGTGCTCAAGGAACAGAACAGCGTCATCATCCTCGGCGTCGAAGAAAAGGCCTGACAGGCCCTTGGCAAGTGCCCTTGCGGGGCGCTAACGTGTCAGTAGGCGACTGTCCTTTCCGGGTCGCCTTTTCAACACCGCTCCACATCGAAGCAAGCAGCTCGCATTACCCGGCGCACCAGCGCCCGGCAGGTGCCTACGCACTGAAAGTCTATCCATGCACTTGAGGAGGACGTTTCATGAGCAGCCATAACGAAGATGTCAGCAGCAGTGTCCTGCGGCAGATGAAGGACGGGGGGTTCGACTTCACCCGTATTCATCCCATCGAGTTCTACGCCACCTTCCCCGACGAAGCCTGCGCCCGCGAAGCGGCAGGGCAGTTCCGGGGTGAATCCCTGAATGCACAAGTTTCCGAGCTCGACGACGGTGCCTGGCACCTGCAGTTGAGCAAGGTCATGTACGCCACCTACAAAGGCATCGGGGCGTTCGAACAGGTGTTCGAGTCGGCAGTGTCGCCCCTGGGCGGCGAAGTCGAAGGCTGGGGCGTCAAGCACGAGCGGTTGCTGGCCTGAGCCGGCGCAGTCCTGTCGTTTTCCGTCTGACAACCCATGGCCCGTTCCCTTTGTCCGTGCAGTGGACAGGGGGAGGGGAAGGCTTTTCCCTGTGTCCCTCTTTGCCCTGACGTACCGGCGAGGTCGTTAGTCATTGCCCGTTCGAACGCCAGCCGCTAAGGTCGCCGCCTCGACTGCACAGAGGCAACCATGGTCTACCTATTCGTCGTCGCGCTGATCCAGGCGTTTTCCTTCAACCTCATCGGTGAATACCTCGCCGGCCAGGTGGACAGCTATTTCGCCGTGCTGGCCAGGGTGATCCTGGCTGGCCTGGTGTTTCTGCCGCTGACCCGCTGGCGTCAGGTCGAGCCGCGCTTCCTGCGTGCCATGCTGCTCATCGGCGCCTTGCAGTACGGTATCACCTACGTATGCCTGTACTTGAGCTTTCGGGTGCTCAGCGTGCCGGAGGTACTGCTGTTCACCATCCTCACGCCGTTGCACGTAACCCTGATCGAGGATGCCCTAAACCGGCGCTTCAATGCCTGGGCCCTGGTGGCGGCGGCCGTGGCGGTGGCAGGCGCGGCGGTGATCCGCTTTGACACCTTGAGCGGAGACTTCTTCATCGGCTTCCTGCTGCTGCAACTGGCCAACTTCACCTATGCAGCCGGTCAGGTGTTCTATCGTCATCTGGTCGCCCGTCACCCGAGCGACGAGCCGCATTACCGACGCTTCGGCTACTTCTACCTCGGCGCGTTGCTGGTGGTGTTGCCGGCGTTTCTCGCCTTCGGCAACGTCCAGCACCTGCCCAGCACCGACAGCCAATGGCTGGTGCTGCTGTTCCTGGGCCTGTGCCCGACGGCGCTGGGGCTGTACTGGTGGAACAAGGGCGCCTGCCTGGTGCCGGGCGCGACCTTGGCGGTGATGAACAACCTGCATGTGCCCATCGGGCTGGTGCTCAACCTGCTGATCTGGAATCAGGCCCAGCCATTGGGTCGGTTGCTGGTGGGCGGGGGCATCATTCTGGCGTCGGTATGGCTCAGCCGACTGGGCACACGGCGCATGCCGCAAGCGGCGTGAAGGCGCTGCGGGAGAAGGCTGCGACGGCAGCCTTCTTCATGAGATCGAGGGTGACGGGAGCGACGCGGGTCAGCCGCGGGCCGGGCGTTTGAGCTTGCCCTGGGCGAAGGCGCCGAACTCGCTGACCAGCATGCCCACCAGGATCAGTACGGCCCCCAGGATGTTCACGTCGGTGAGCCGGTCCCCCGCCAGCCAGTAGCCGAACAGGCCGCTGAACACCGGTTCGAACAACAGGATCAAGGCCACGGCCTGCGGGTGCATGAGCGACTGGGCCTGGGTTTGCACGAAGTAGGCCAGCCCCGTGCCGAGGATGCCGAGCAGCACGAGGACGCGCCAGGTATCGCCGTCGGTTGGCACGCTGAACTCGCCCGACGCCGTGCTCCACAGGCCCGAGAGCAGCGCCACGGTCAGCATCTGCAGGCAGGCGAACGCCAGGGGCGTGCCGGAAAACGGCAGCTTGGCCAGCATGACGATGTGACCGGCGAAGAACAGCGCGCAGCAGAGGATCAGCGCATCGCCCAGGTGCAGGGCAAAATCCGCCAGGCTGAGCAGCCCCAACCCCACCAGTGCTACCGCCGCGCCCAGCCACTGCGGCCCGGTCAGCCGGTCGCGGTAGAGGAAGAACAACAGGATGGGCGTGAACACCACCGACAGCCCGGTGATGAACCCGGCGTTGGACGGCGTCGTCAGGCCGATACCGCTGGTCTGGAAGGCAAAGGCGATGAACAGCATGACACCGGCGGCGATGCCCGACAGCACGTCCCGACGCGTCAGGCGCTTCAGCGAGGCATAGGCCATCGGCGCGAGGAACAGCGTGGCGATGGTGAAGATCCACGTGTTCAGCGCAGACGCTGTCATGCCGTGCAGGCTCTGCTGCTTGGCCACGAAGCTCCAGCCCCAGACGGCGGTGATGGCGACCATGGCCAGGGACCAGAAGGGTTTCGAGTTCAAGACAGGCTCCAGAGGGGGCAGGGCGGTTGAGGTGGCTCTTTCTAGCGTCTGGCGGTGGGGTTGTCCAGTGAGCGTGAGGGTGGGCATGGCCGTTTTTCTTTGGCCTGCGCTACTGCGTTGAATGGTTTTGTGGGCCTTCCAGGCCCAATCGCGGCACGGGGGCCGCTCCTACAGGAGAAATGTGGTGCTGTTCTGAGTCACCGCGTTGGCGCTACGGGTGTAGATACAAGGAGCGGCCCCTGTGCCGCGATTGGGCCCGAAGGGCCCATAAAATCAGCCCCGCCGTCCCAACCCCAGACCACACCCTCACAGCCCCACCAGACACGGTGAGCTGGTCTAATGGCCCCGGACACCTCAATAGGTGAAAATACCCCTACTGAGGAGTTTTCATGACCAAGAAATACAGACAATTCGATGCTGCGTTCAAGCTGGAGGTTTGCCGGCTGATCGTCGACCAGGGCCAGAGTGTGAACTCGGTGTGCATGGATCTGAGCCTGAGCGACACGGCCGTGCGCCGCTGGGTTCAGCAGTACAAGGCCGAGCAGCTGGGTGGTCCGGGCATCGGCAAGCCGCTTACCAGTGAGCAGCAGCGGATTCGCCAGCTGGAGCAGCAGGTTCGCGAGTTGAAGATGGACAACGACATCTTAAAAAAAGCTACGGCCTTCTTTGCCCGCGAATTGAAGTGATCCACCAGCTGGTTCACCAATTGCAACGCAAGGCCTACCCGGTGGCACGTGTCTGCCGGGTACTGCGGATCAGTCGCTCGAGGTTCTACGAAGCCCGTCAGCAACAAGCCAGACCGCGTCCGGCCTGTCCGATCACTGCCCGGCTCAAGGCCACCTTCGAATCCACGGAGCGCTGCTACGGAAGCCGCCGCCTGCTCGGCGCACTGCGCAATGAGGGCATGGTCATCGGTCGCTTCAAGGTCCGCAGCCTCATGAAACAACAGGGCTTACGCCCAGTCTGGAAACGCAAGTTTGTTCATACTACCAACAGCAAGCACAGTTACCCGGTCGCCCCAAACCTGCTCAACCGCCAGTTCACGCCAGCAGGGGTCAATCAGTCTTGGGTAGCTGACATCACGTACATCCGTACCCGCAGCGGCTGGCTGTACCTGGCCGTGGTCATGGACTTGTTCTCGCGCAAGATCGTGGGTTGGGCGATGGCGCCGCACATGCGTGCCGACCTGGTATGCAATGCCCTGCAACTGGCGATTGCGCAACGGCAGCCGCCACCGGGCCTGATTGCCCACTCTGACCGCGGCAGCCAGTACGCCGGCGTTGCCTATCAGAGTCTGCTGGCGCGGCACGGCATGCACTGCAGCATGAGTCGCAAGGGGAACTGTTGGGACAACGCCGTGATGGAGCGCTTCTTCCTGAACCTGAAGATGGAGCGCGTCTGGCGCAAGGATTACGCCAATCATGGCGAGGCGATCAAGGACATCACGGACTACATCATGCGCTTCTACAACAGGACACGGTTGCACTCGACACTAGGCTACCTGGCTCCGAATCAATACGAGCTGAAGGCCGCCTGAAAATCACCGATCAAGGTGTCCGGAAAAAGTTGACCACCGCACGGCGAATGAAACAACTCCCCCCGATACGCCCCCACCGCCGTACGCACCGCCACCCATCCCCACATCACCCCAACGATCACGACCAACCCCTCACCCAACCCTTCGAACACCCCCATCCCCAGCACACCCCCCAGCTTCAAGGTCGCCGCCGCATACACCCCCAACGGAAACACGAAGGCCCACCACCCCAGATTGAACGACATCCCCAACGCCACCTGGCGCACGGTGATGAGCACCGCCAGCAACAGCCACCACACCCCCAGGCCCCACAACAGCATGCCACCAATCGCCCCCATCCCCGCCGCCGTCGCACCGATCTCGCCCAACCCATTGGCCGCAAAGACCGTCGGTGCCGCACTGCCCAGCACCAGCATCCCCAACGCCCCCGTGCCGATCGGGCCGAGCGACAGCCAGATCGACGCCGCCAGCGCCTGCGGCGGCAGCCGGTGCACCACCAAGCGCAACAGCAGCACCACCAGCAGGCTCAGCGCGACCGGCACCGAATACGCCCACAGCACGTAACACAGCACCAGCATGTGCAACTGCGCAGGCGCCTGCGTCACATGCGGCACGATGAGCCCACCCGTGACGGCCGCCACTTCGGCCGCCACCACCGGCAACAACCAGACCGCCGTCATCTGCTCCAGGCTGTGCCGCTGGCGCGTGACCATCAGAAACGGCACCCATACCCCACAGGCCATCGCCAACGCCACATCCAGCCACCAGAGCGCCTGCGCCCACGGCACGACAGCAGTCCCCCAGGCCGGCAAACCATACTGCAGCAGGCCGTTGATCAACGTCGCCAAGGCCATCGGGATCGTCCCGAGAAACATCGAGGCAGTCGGGTGCTCGACGATGCGCCTGGCTTCGTCGAAGAACAGCACCCAGCGCGCCAGGTACAGCCCGGTGAACACGACGAACAGCACCGCGCTGAATTGCCAGAGCCCAGTGCCCAGATACGACAGTGAAGCCCCGGCGTCAGGCAGCTGCCCCAGCAGCAATGCCAGGATGCCCGTGCCCATGACCACCGAGAACCATTGCGGCGTGAACTGCCGCACCACCTCCGGCCAGCCCGAAAGGGCGGACAGCGGTCGCGGGAAAGGCGTACGCAAGCGTGGGCCGAAGTACTGCACAGTGCCCTCCAGGGCGTCGAGTCGATGACGCTAAGAGCATGACGAACTGGCATCAACCGGTAAAACGCGTAATCTGCTTATCACTTACCCATTGAGCCGTTAGATCGATGCGCCTTACCTTGCGTCAACTCGATATCTTCAAGGCCATTGCCCAGCACGGCTCGACCGTGAATGCCAGCGCGGCCCTGTCGCTTTCCCAATCAGCCACCAGTTCAGCGCTCCAGGAGCTGGAAAGCGCACTCGACGTGCGCCTGTTCGACCGTGTCGGCAAGCGTCTGGTCCTCAATGCCAACGGCCACGCCTTGCTGCCCCAGGCCGTGCGCCTGCTGGAAGCGGCCGCGCAGATCGAGGACGGCTTCGAGGGCAGCGATCAGGCCACGCGACTTACGGTCGGCTGCAGCACCACCATCGGCAGCTACCTCATGCCGATCCTGATGGAGACGCTCGCCCGGCATCACCCCGGCCTGCGCATCGACGTGGTCATCGGCAACAGCGCCGACATCGCCCGCCAGGCCGGCCAGCTGTCCATCGACATCGGCCTGATCGAGGGCCCCTGCCACCTGCCTGAGCTGATCGTGCGCCCCTGGTTCGAAGACGAGCTGGTGATTATCGCCGCCGCTGACGACCCCCTGGCGCAAGGCCATCCGGTCACGCGCCAGGCCTTGCGCACCGCATCCTGGCTGATGCGCGAGGCCGGTTCAGGCACCGCCGAGGAAGTCGCCCACCGGTTGATGCCTCATTTGGGTCACCTGGAAGACACCCGCCGCATCGGCAGCTCCGAAGCGATCAAGCGCATGGTCGCTGCCGGTCTGGGGATCAGTTGTCTGTCGTACTGGGTGGTGAGCGACCTGATCGCTCAAGGGTAGTTGGCCGTCCTCGATCATGACCTCCCGGCGCAGACACGCCAGTTGCACGTCGTACACCACCGGGACAAGTTCCTGTCGCGCGCCCTGGACGACTTCCAGCACACGCTGGACGCCTTCGCCCTGGCCCAGGGGCAGCACTGACGCCTGGTGCTAGTCAGCAGAGGGCGTGTCGGACGTCACCAGCAGACGCTCCAGGGCCGCCAAGCCTGCCTCACTGACGATGTCGTAGGTGCCGCCACTGCTCTGCCGATAGACCTCACGCGCTTTGCGCACCCGTTCGAGCAACGGCACCACCACCCCTGAGGCCATCTCGAGAAAGTCGTTGAGGTCGGCCCGTGTCTGCGGAATCTTGTAGCCCTTGGCCGTGCTGGTGATGATCACGTTGGCGTCGCGCAGCTTGGCGATGCCATTGGAGCGGATCTTGTGTTCGGACACATCGCCGAAGCCCCGGTCATGGAGGTGGGCCAGGATGTCGGCCGTCGGCAGGTAGTCCTGGGTGACGAATTCACTCTGGAACCTCAGGTACTCCAGGATGGCCAGTTGCAAGCGCATGTCCTCGTCCGGATGCTCGCCAGCCTGCTCGATGAAACGGTCGGCCTGACGCAACGCTTCCTGATGCACCTGATAATCGGCGTATTGCGCCTCGTCCATGGGCGGTGGCAGAAGCGAGGTGAAGGCCGGCGGCCATTCCAGCAGGCCCAAGGTGCGGGCCTGCAACAGCGTCTCGTAGGCGTGCCGGACCCCTGGCTTGGCCTTGCCGCCATGCACCTCGCTCACGGCGTTCGCCAGCCCCTGCGCGATGTGGAGCAAGGCATCATCCTCACGGGCGCGCACCTGGAACATCTGCTCGTCGCCGAACAGATCATCGGCGTAGCGGCCCTGTATCAGCCCTTGCAGACGCTCGCGAAGCGTCACGTCACCGTCCGCGTCCACGTTCACCTGAACGTCACGTAGGTCCCGGAACAGGCGGGCATGCAACAGCCCGGCGACATGCTCGGTGAACGAGGTTTTCAGTTGCAGGCCGCCGTCCCGGTGGATGCGCGCCCTGTCCACGACGATGACGTGCAGCTTCACCGGCCATCGCGCGACATCGGCCAGCAGCTCGGCGTGCTGGTTTGCCTGGGCTGCGCGGCGTTTGCCAGGCGTCAGGTCGGCGAGGTGGATCTGCTGTCGGCACAGGTGCTCGGCCTGCTCGCGGACTGCGTGCAGGTGCGTGGTGCTGACGAGGAGGGTGCAGATGACCAGACGGCCCGAGCCTGGTGCTGTTGCAGCGATCGCGTTGCGGTCACCTGACTCGCTCAGATAGGCATGGGTGGTCGTCAAGTCAGCCTCCGTTGCATAGGTCGCAGGGTGTGCTATCAGCGTAGCAACATCCGGCAGCTTACAGCCTGGCGTTGGAAACGTGCGGTCGATCACACCTGGGCATGGACGTGCGGGCGATGCGGTTGTTGGTTGAGCTGGCGGGTGACAAAATGATGCGTGGAGCGTCGGCAGTAGGCTTGAACAATGAAGTCGGGCCTTCAGATGCTCCAAGCACGGCAAGCCGTGTGTTCGATCATTCAAGGACTATAGGGAATTTTTAAATGAGCGTCGCCGAAGCCAGCAAGGATATTTCTCAGCACAAGCCCAAATGGCAAGAGCGGTTTGCGTTTTTCGATGCGCATGGGGCGCCCAGTTCGCCCGAGTACAAGGCAGCACTCAAACAGCAGCCGTTCAAGAAGAAGCTGCTGATCAACATGAACTTCATTGCCTTGTTCTTTGGCCCTATCTACCTGTTCGTACTGGGCTTGTGGAAAAAGAACCTGGCGTTGCTGGGTATCATCATCGGGGCCGGTTTGGCGATCGATGTGCTTTTCGCCTTGCTCGGCATGGAAACACCACGTGCCATCAACAGCGGGTTTGGTGTAGCAACCAACCTGCTGTACGGGCTGAGTACGAACTATGCCTACTACCTGAAAGAGCGTAAGGGTGAGCAGGGCTGGAACCCGTTCAAGGGCATGCGCTGGTAATGTGCTCAAGGGCTGCTCACGACGTACACGCGCCTTCGTGAGTAGCCCTTGGTTTGAATGATGAGCACGCCACAGCCAAGGTCGCTTGTCAGTGAATGGCTATTTCTTTTCAGGTTTGCTCGGCTTCAACTCGGGATTGTTTCCTTGTGTCTCCTTGTTGTCATGACGACGCTTGTCGACTTCGCCGGTTGATTTGGCGGTAGGCTTCGGGCCGGGTTTGAGAGCCATGGGATCGTCCTCGTGTTCATGTGAAGATCAGGGGATGTCCAATGAGCGTAGACTGTGGCTGGATACTTTCAAGTGGTACTGATCAGATCGCATTGATTCCCTTGTGCATAGGAGGCGGACCAGAAGAGGCAGAGGCTGTTTAACGCCGAAGTAGGCCCCTTTTGATTCCGTCGTACTTTACACGCTGGCGTTTGTGGCATTGCTCAGTAATAGGTGGGCACTTTCTATAGAATGAAAAAGGCCAAAGACCATAAAGAAATAGATGCCTGCCATCAGGAGGCAGGATTCTAAGAAGGCAATCTTCTTATTTTTAAGTAGATAGGAAACTGTCATGAGCTTTTTACTTCTGACGTTTTTGCTGTCAAATGCTGCGACGTAGGCGTTAAAGTCAGCCATAGCCCATTCCTTAAAGTCCAGGAAGAATGCTTTGATATTGGCAATGGCTGCCAGTAGGAGAATGAAAAAAACAAGCGCACAGATGATGCTCAATGAGATAATGTTATTTGTGTCTTGGTGTGCGATGAGGATGTCAAGTTTCTTAAGCAGAATTGCAACAAGGAGCATGATGAAAAATTGAGCCGATGTGTTGCGAAGGAATTCCAGGAAAGATTTTCTTCCTGCGTTTAGTACCCACATAATTGCATCCTTTTCGTTAACGTTATAGTTGATTTTAAAGTCTAGGTTTTATGCGCGAGCAAGCTTCGATGTGCTAGCCTGCAGCCATTTTCTATAATGGTATTTCTGTAGTCTACGCTTATCATATCGTCGGCTTTCGCCCAGGAGCATTAAGGTGCTTACGGATGTTGGGGAGAATTTTTACCGAGTGGATTGCCGTGTGGAAAATAGAGGCTGTTTAGACTATCGATCAGTAGCGTCTTGAGCCAGCATTTCATTGTTTCGATGTCCTGTTTTTCCATTGCAAAGCATCATGATTAGGCTTCTAGTACGAAAAAGATGTGGTCAACACCCATGGCACAGGCTAGTGAGACCATGGCAGCATAGCTGTTTGCGAGTTTTTCGAAGCACGGGGCGATCCGAGGGTCCTCTTTCAGCCAGTCAAACATTCGCTTGAGAGTACAGCTGAGCGGGGGGAATATCACTGGCTTATCCTGATGAAAGCCTGAATACAGTGGGACGCCATTGATAGCGCAAACCATGTGAATCTTGGCGGTCAGACCGCCTCGATTGCGTCCCAAGGCAAAGTTTAACGGTTTTTCAAACCCCTTTTTTCGCGGCGCCTGAAGGGCTAGGGTTGCTCGTATCGCGGTGGGGTCGATCATTCAGGTGTCCAAGTCAATTAGCCCAGCCGAATGTGCAGACGCTCCAGTACTCGCTCGAATGTGCTGTCGTTGCGCCAGTCATGAAAACGCCGACACACCGTTGACCAAGACCCAAAGCGCTCAGGCAGATCAGGCCGGGTAGCGCCCGAACCTAGAACTCAGAGAATTCCGGAGAGAACAAAGCGATCCTCGCTGCGACGACGGCCCGTTATCTGTTGTGGAGAAACCAAAACCTTGATCAGTTCCCACGATGCATCAGAGAGTTCGTAACGCCTCGACATGTGGGCCTCCAAGCAGTCATGGCGGCCATTCTGATCACACTGACTTTTCGTACAAGACCTAAACGCCGTATCGCTTGTTGCCGCCAGATGTGATGCAGTAGCGGCCCCCTCTTGGGCCGATGCAGATGCGACCTGAAGAGCAAGGGCATGATGATCCGTAATCAGGTGTTGCCGTTCGAGCGGGTTGAGGAGCAGGGCGTTCCCTCTTTGGCTTCGAGGTAACAAAGCAGTTCAAGCCTTTACATAGATTTTTGTAGGAAATCCAACGCTGAGGCTGCCCATCAAAGCTGATGCGCGCCCATTCCTCACGCTGCTCAAAAACCTGTACCTTTTCACCACGCTTGAGGCTTGAAATTACTTTCCCACCTGGTTGCGCTCGCAGATTCAGCTTGTCCGCGTTGACGAAGTGCTCTGGTGCTGAGTCTTGAGTGGGTTGGGGTTCAGGTGATGACGCTATTGCCAACGTGTTCACAGGCGTTGGGCTCACTGGAGGATCAATTTCAGATGGGTCTTTTTTGCCAATCGCCCAGAGAACGACAAAGAAAACTAGTAACGGCAGGAGCCAAGACTGACCTTTATTACGCATATCCTTTGCATCCTCGAAGTTAGGAATTGTCCTCTCAAACAGCTTAGATGCTCAGGCTGGAATGGCAAACTGTTCTAGCAGCCTCAAAGCTGTCTTGAACGGTTCAGGCTAGCCAGATAGAGGTATCTGCCAAATACGGGCCTCAACATCAAAACTCGCGATTCGAATTTCAAGTAGCCCGTTTGCGTTCATCAGGATTTTCAGTGAGGTGAGCGATTACCCAAGCTCACTCAGTTACTCACTGAGAGGCTTTGCCTGAGTAGGTTCCGAGGTTTCACCCTTCACGTAAACGCTGTCTTCCTGAACCGAATAGATCGCCAGCGGACCCTCACCACCCCCCGTCACATCCAGGGCAACGACATTCCCCAGCCGCAGAGCATGAGGAACCCATGTATGCCCGACACAGATACGCCAGACGCCCCCTACGCCGTGCGCCTGATGCGTTTTGATCCGCTCGCGGCCCCACTGTGCGACAGCCTGAACCTGCGTGTCTGCAAGCCGTTGGGTGAACTCGTCCCAGGCCAATCCCCTAGGCACATCAGCATGCACCACACCTACCCGACCTCGAGCGGTCTCCACCTCGATGACCAGGGGCAAGCTCTCGAGCTTGGCGATGATCATGGGCTTCGATGACTCATCGATCGTCATCCACCACCCTGCACCGTGCGCCGAATAGGGCAGGTGAGGATTGGCGCGATAGGCGTCGATGAGCATTTGCTCGTGATTGCCCCTCACGCAAAAGAACCAGGGCTCACCCAGCAAGGTGAGGCCGTCCAGCATGTCTGGCCCACGGTCGATGAGATCCCCCACGGCGATCAGCCGGTCGACAGACCGATCGAAAGCGAGCGCTTGCAGGCCTCTGTGAAGCTCACGGATCTTGAAGTGGATGTCGCCCACGATGAAGTCGCGGCCAGCGTGATTCTGGGGGAGTGTGAGCAGAAGGGACATGACGACGAACGCTCCAGACATCCGCGTGGAAGACAACGATATTTTACCTGAGTGCCGATACCCACGGGGCTGTAGGTGGTGACGCCGACGGTGAAGGCACCTCAAGCGAGCTGATGGCCGAGGACGCGTAAACGACGCGCATGGATCAGGAACTGAAGCTAGGATTGGGGCAGGGCTGTCTTGCGCCTCAGTCATCGACGGAATGAAAAACGTGCTCTAACGGATTGGAGAATCCATGTCCCACTACTGGCGTCACCCGGCTGTTCCCCATATCGAGATCCGGAATGTAGAGGATGGCCGCACCTTCAGTCACGCAAGCCACGCTCACGCCACCTTTTCCATCGGCGCGATCATGGCAGGGCAGAGCAGCTACCTGAACGGGCAAAGTGTCCGTCACATTTCAGCCGGGAGTGTCGTGTTGATGAACCCTGGTGTGGTGCATGCGTGCAATCCCTTGCAGGGCCAGCCTTGGGCTTATCGGATGTTCTACGTCGATGCCGAGTGGCTGGCCTCGGTGCAACAGGAGGAGGGTATCGGAGCGACAAAGGGCTTCACGCCTTTCGTAGAGACCCACAGCACCGACCCTGCGTTGTTTGCTGGGCTGGATAGTCTTTACCTGACGTTGACCCAGCGCGACGCTGCACCAGACATGCTGCAAGCTGCCGTGCTGACGTTCTTCCAGCGACTGGTGGCTTGGCAGAGGACGAACCATCACCACGCGACGTGTGTGCCCAACAAGATGATTCAGGCTGCAGGTCTCCAGATGAAGCCAGTCGGCCATCAAGGCGTCAGCTTTCAGTCCAGTTGGCTAGGATCCCTTCGAAATCTTCAAGCGCCTGTTGAAACTCAGAGGCGAGAAAGGATGCCGGCTTGCAGTCCTCCATCCACCGCGTTTGCACACCCACCTCCAATCCGTCCGAAACACTCAGCCCAAACCTTGACCACGTCACCACTCCGTCTGCAACGACCTGCTCGACCATGAGCACGGTGCAGTCGAAGTCCATATCGTCTGAACAAACCAGCAGTGGTACCAAGGTTGAGGTGTTGTTTTCACCAATAGCGAATCGACGTTTGGCCAGAGCCTCTTCATCCTCATTGATCAGCCAGATCAATGAAAGGGCAAGCATTGCTGCGTCCTGATAGTCCAGGTGCCGGGCAACCCACTGCTCAATACCGATCCCATCAATCATTAGCCACGCGCAGGCGCTGCGAGAAAATTTGGCTTGGTAGCGACCAGCACTGATGGAATGATGCATCGAGTGATTCCTTGTACGCAGATTGAATGTTGACTGAGCGCGGTGACCAATGTGCGGCTAGACAGTCAGCCTGCACTCGCTGTATTAACGCAGGTAATCAGGAAGCGCAGCCGCTTGATGGACTGCCTGGCTGGGTAACGCCAAGGCTTTATGAGCGTCATGGCCGACGATCACTATACGCGGTCGGCAATGAAGCAGGCGTCCACCCAGCGTTGAAACAGTTGATCATCCCGGCCCAATGCTCGCCGCAACGAGCTCAGCACTCTCCCCACGGACTGCGTTCGCGTTGGCATCCAACGCCGCCAACGCATTTTCGTGTCTGTACGATGTCGACCGCAGTTCGATCTCTCACCCGTTTCGCAGGCCTGTCAAACGCTGCGCGTAGAGACTCCCAGGTAGAATGGATATGTTCAAATACGGCAGCGGCAGTGCGCAGCCCTTTCATGCGAGTTTCCTTAATAGCAAAGGTGGAAACTAAAGCAGAGGCAGCCTATCCCGTATTACAGGTTGGGAACAATGTCTAAGGACAGGACTGAATCATGAAAATCGCCACCCATGTCATCAGCGTGCTGATCTTTCCAATCGCGCCGATTGCAGTGATCTATCTGACCTTTATCATATGCCAAGAGCTCTGGTACGCCAGCTACTATGTGCCAGGAGAGGATGGCGGCGAAGTGGAGCCCGCGATGGCGCTCATCGGTATTCCGTTTTTATTGTTCATCTTGTCCCTGCTACTGGGCAGCTTGACCCTGTTGAGGAAATGGGGCATGGCTCGCGGGTTCATCGGGCTGGTCAGGATACCGCTAGCCGTCGTGGCACTGCTTCTCTCGCTGATCGCGACCATATTTTTTATGGGTGAGCCACAAGCCATATTCGCCCATTGGCAGGTAGCACTGGCCTGGCTGGTCTGGTTCGGCAGTGCCGCAGCCTTCGTGCGCCAGCAATGGGACCGGCTCAGCCCATGAGCCGGATGCATGCATAATGGCCTCACCTGTAAAAGGCGTATTCCCGTACTTTTACGCATTATTCTCGAGCTGGATGGATGAGCCCTGCCCCTCGAACAGGGTCATTCCAAGCCATGGGTGAGAGTAGGGATACCAGAATAAGGAAGGCTACCTGGGACAGATAGAATGGCTCTAGCCACTGTTGCTTCAAGGCGACGTAGAATGTGTTGTGCGCTACGTCGACTACGATAATTGCCGCCGTCAGCACGACTCCGGCTCTCGGTTTGACGAAAAGCAGCAGTGCCGCAAGTGGGTCCAAAAACGTGAGGGCGCCCCAGAAAAGACGGCTGGCTAAGTAAGCGCTAGACCCGTATCCGTAGTCCCAGAGCAATCCATGCGAAACGTCTGCATGGATATGATTAGCGGTGGCAAGGCAAAGACAGCATGCGAAAAAAACGCGCACAACGAGTGACGAACTTGGCATAGCGTTATCTATATTCTAGATGTACAGCCAGCACGATAGCGGAAACCCTCAGCGACGCCAGCAATTACAATGGGAAGGCGTGATCGCCAAGCGCTACCTTCATGCAGCCCTTGACCGATCAGCACACGCAGCAGATGAACCGCAGCGTTGCGCCTAATAGACTTGAGTCGATAACTGCCTTGCACGACGGATTACATCTGGATAATCCATCGCGATCACTGGCTCGTGCGAGAGAAAGACTCGCGCCCTGGCGGGCGCAAGCCCCAGCCACCTCAGGCCTCACTCATCTCCTTGAGGCTGTGCAAAGCCCGATCACGCCCCCGCCCCGCCAACCCCACCCGCCAATCCGCCCCACTGGGCTGCTGATACACCCCCAGCCCAAACTCCGGCAGCACCGCCAGCAGGTAATCGAAGATATCCCCCTGGATCCGCTCGTACTCCGCCCACACCGTGGTCGAAGTGAAGCAATAGATCTCCAGCGGCACCCCTTGGGCGGTCGGTTCCATCTGCCGGACCATGCAGGTCATGTCCTGGCGTATCTCGGGGTGATGCCGCAGGTAGGCCAGTGCGAAGGCGCGGAAGGTGCCGATATTGGTCAGTTGCCGCCGGTTCGCCGTCACCTCGCCAGCAGGGCCCAGGGCCTCGTTCCAGGCGGTCAATTCATGCTGCTTGCCGACCAGATAATCGCCCAGCAAACGCACCTGACTCAGCGTGCGTTCCTCAGGCGCGGTGAGAAAGCGCACGCCGGTCGCGTCGATGAACAGGCTGCGTTTGATCCGCCGTCCACCCGCTTGCTGCATGCCGCGGTAGTTGCGGAAGGACTCGCTCATCAACCGCCAGGTGGGAATCGAGACGATGGTCTTGTCGAAGTTCTGCACCTTGACCGTGTGCAGCGTGATGTCCACCACATCGCCATCGGCGCCGACCTGGGGCATCTCGATCCAATCGCCGACATGGAGCATGTCGTTGCTGGTGAGCTGCACGCTGGCGACGAACGACAGCAGGGTGTCCTTGTAGACCAACAGCAGCACCGCCGACATGGCGCCCAGACCCGAGAGCAGCAGCAGCGGCGAGCGGTCGATCAGGGTGGCGACGATGACGATGGCGCTGAACACCCACAGGACCATCTTCGCCAATTGCACGTAGCCTTTGATCGAGCGAGTGCGGGCGTGCTCGGTGCGCGCGTAGATGTCGAGCAGGGCGTCCAGCAGGCTGGCCAGGGCCAGGGTCATGAACAGCAGGGTGAAGGCCAGCGCCAGGTTGTCGAGAAAGTGCAGGGTGACGGCGCTCAGGCCCGGCACCAGCTTGAGGCCGAACTGGATGACCAGTGATGGCGTGGTCTGGGCCAGGCGATGGAAGACCTTGTTGTGCCGCAGGTCGTCCAGCCAGCGTAGGGCCGGTTGGCGGGCCAGCAGGCGGCTGCCGTGCAGGACCAGGAAGCGGGCCAGGCGGCCCAGGACCAGCGAGACGCCGAAGAGCACGGCCAGGCCGAGGCTGGCGTGGAGCAGGGGGTGTTGGTCGAGGGAGCCCCAGAGGTCGAGGGTGTCGAGCCAGAGTTGTCGGATATCCATGGGAAGCGTGTGGCCATCGTTGCGAAATCAGGCGCTATTAGACCGCGTAACGGCGGTGTGTTGGATAAAAGAAACTCGGCTATGGGCACGGAAAACGTTACCCTATGCAACTGAATTTCTGCACATGCCCGAGGTTACATCCCGTGTTTTCCCAATTCGCCCTGCATGAACGCCTGCTCAAAGCCGTGGCCGAGCTGAACTTTGTCGAGCCGACCCCGGTACAGGCAGCGGCCATCCCCCCGGCCTTGCAAGGGCGAGACCTGCGGGTCACGGCGCAAACCGGCAGCGGCAAGACGGCGGCGTTCGTGCTGCCCATGCTCAACCGGCTGGTGGACCTGCGCGAGCGCCGTGTGGAGATCCGTGCGCTGATCCTGCTGCCGACCCGTGAGCTGGCGCAGCAGACCCTCAAGCAGGTGCAGCTGTTCTCGCAGTTCACCTACATCAAGTCGGGCCTGGTCACGGGCGGCGCGGACTTCAAGGAACAGGCAGCCATGCTGCGCAAGGTGCCGGACGTGCTGATCGGCACACCGGGGCGCCTGCTCGAGCAGCTCAATGCCGGCAACCTCGATCTGTCCCACGTGCAGGTGCTGATCCTCGATGAAGCCGACCGCATGCTCGACATGGGCTTCGCCGAAGACATGGAGCGGCTGTGCCACGAGTGCGCCAACCGCGAGCAGACCCTGCTGTTCTCCGCCACTACGGGTGGCGCGGCGCTGCGCGATGTGATCGGCAAGGTGCTCAAGGACCCTGAGCACCTGATGCTCAACAGTGTTTCGCAGCTGGCCGAAGGCACCCGTCAGCAGGTCATCACTGCCGATCATGACCAGCACAAGGAAAAGATCGTCCAGTGGCTGCTGCAGAACGAGACCTACCAGAAGGCGATCATCTTCACCAACACCCGCGCCTGGGCCGACCGTCTGTACGGACACCTGGTGGCGCAGGACGTGAAGGTGTTCGTGCTGCACGGCGAGAAGGACTCCAAGGACCGCAAGCTGGCCATCGAGCGCTTCAAGCAGGGCAGTTCCAAGGTGCTGGTGGCCACCGACGTGGCGGCGCGCGGGCTGGACATCGAAGGCCTGGACCTGGTGATCAACTTCGACATGCCGCGCAGTGGTGACGAGTACGTGCACCGTGTCGGGCGTACCGGGCGGGCTGGCGCCGAAGGTCTGGCGATCTCGCTGGTGTGCCATAACGACTGGAACCTGATGTCGAGCATCGAACGCTACCTCAAGCAGCAGTTCGAGCGTCGGGTGATCAAGGAGGTCAAGGGCACCTACAACGGGCCGAAGAAGGTCAAGGCCTCGGGCAAGGCAGCGGGCAGCAAGAAGAAAAAGGTCGAGAAGAAGACCGACAAGAAGACCGCCGCCAAGCGCAAGCCGGCTGCTCGTCCGAAGGCCAAGCCCCTGGCCAGTGCCGATGGGATGGCGCCGTTGAAGAAGCGTACGCCCGCGGCGGAGTAAGGCGAGGGTCGGCTTCGTTGGGGCGGGTGCCAGGCACGTCTGCTTTTACAGGGGTGGATAGGCTTGGGGGCGATGGTGACTGCATGGCCGTCATCGCGGGCAAGCCCGCTCCCACAGGGGGCTGGGCTTTGCTTTATCGCCTGTTCTGGCGGATTGGCTGGTTTTGTGGGCCCTGCGGGCCCAATCGCGGCACAGGGGCCGCTCCTACAGGGGACCGCGATAGCCTGCAACCCCGCGGTGGGGTTACGGGTGAGCGGCCCCAGCCGTGGCGCCGGACCGGCCGCGATTGGGCCTGCAGGGCCCATGAAGTCTGTCACGCGCGGGTGCATGGGCCCGTGATTAGCCATCGATCAATGGCCCTGCTTCCCACTCGCCATTCCCTCTGCCAGCCCCTCCCTATACCCTGGACTATATGGACGCCCCCGCCCACGCCCCTTAGCGTAAACGCACAAACCTAACAGCTGATCACAGCGAGGAGTGCATACCATGGGACGTCTTCAAGGCAAGGTCGCGTTGATCACCGGCGGTGCAGGCGGCTGCGGCCTGGCGGCTTCGGAGCTGTTCGCCGCACAGGGCGCCAAGGTCGCGATGCTCGACCTGCCGACCAGCCAGGGCGAGGTCGTCGCTGCACGGATCAATGCCGCGGGCGGCGAGGCGCTGTTCCTGCCGGCCGACGTCTCGGTGGCCGACCAGGTGCAGCAGGCGGTGCGCGAGGCGCAGGCGGCCTTCGGCCCCATCACCGTGCTGATGAACCACGCCGGTATCATCGCCGCCGGGCCGTTCCTGGACACCACCGAAGCCGACTGGGACCGGTTGATGAACGTCAACGTCAAGAGCATGTTCCTGGTCACCCAGGCCGTGCTGCCCGGCATGCTCGCCGCCGGCGGTGGCAGCATCATCTGCACCTCGTCGATCTCCGCCGTGGTCGGCACGCCCATGGAGGTGCTGTACTGCACCACCAAGGGCGCCTGCCACATGTTCGCCCGGGCGCTGGCGGTGGAGTACCGCGACCGCAACATCCGCAGCAATGCCATCTGCCCTGGCTTCATCGGCACCGCCCATGGTCGCCGCGAGCTGGACCTGTTGCGCGGCCTGGGCGTCGATGCTTCCGACGAGGCCATCAAGACGATGCAAGGCCGTCTCTGCGACCCGGCCGAGGTGGCCTCGGCGGCGCTGTTCCTGGCCAGCGACGACGCCAGCTTCGTCAGCGGCTCGCACCTGTTCGTCGACAACGCCTACACCGCCATGTGAACCCCACCCGGCGGCTCACCCTGCCGGGCTTTTCATTTACAACGACAGCGCCCCAGGCGCGCGCCACACCCTTTCAATTCTGCCCACACCACAATAGCCAACAAGAACGAGGCAGCAGATGGAAAACATAGGCACGTACGTCATTTACCTCATCATGGTCTGCGCCGTGATCGGCGCGATCGCATCGATCGTCAACGCCGAATCGGAGCTGGCCAAGGAGTTCACCGCCGGGCTCCACAGCATCGGGCCGATCTTCATCCCCGTGGCCGGGATCATGGCCTCCATCCCGTTCATTTCCAGCTTCATCAGCCAGGTCATCGGCCCGATGTTCCTGGCGATGGGGGCCGATGCCGGGATCGCCGGGCCGATCTTCATCGCCTCCGACCTGGGCGGCTACCAGCTGGCGCAGGCCCTGTCCCACAGCCCCGAAGGCTGGATCCTCGGGCTGATCACCGGCTTTCAGTGCGGGTCGACGGTGATCTTCGTGATCCCGGTGGGGCTGGCCATGCTCGACAAGGCCGATCACAAGTACATGGCGCTGGGGATCATGGCCGGCCTGCTGAGCATCCCGGTCAGCATCGTCCTGATCGCCCTGGGGATGCAGTGGCTCGATCTCGGCGTACGCCCGGACATCGCCACCAGCGGCGCACCGACCCAGGTGCTGCACTTCTCCCTGGGGCAGTTGCTGCAGAACCTGTCGCCGCTGATCCTGTTCTGCTGTGCGTTGGCCGCTGCGCTGCGCTTCATGCCGAACCTGATGGTCAGCCTGTTCCTGCGCCTGGGGCAGTTGATGTATGCCGCGGTGACCCTGGTGCTGGTGGCGTCGATCGTCGAGTACTTCACCGGCGTCTTCACCCACCTGTTCGGGGGCTGGGGCTTCGCGCCGATCATCGCCGACAAGGCGGACCAGTTCCGGGCGCTGGAGATCGCCGGTTACGTGGGCATCATGCTCTGCGGCGCGTTCCCGATGGTGTACCTGATCAAGCGGTTCCTGTCCCGGCCCATCGAAGCGGTGGCCGGGCGCCTGGGGCTGTCGCCGGTCGGGGCGGCGGGCATTCTGGCCGCATCGGCGAACATCCTGGCGATGTTCCGCCTGGTCGCCGACATGCCGCCCAAGGACAAAGTGCTGGTGATCGCTTTCGCCGTGTGCGCGGCCTTCACCTTCGGCGATCACCTGGCCTATTCGGCCAACTTCCAGCCGACGCTGATCCTGCCGTTGATCCTCGGCAAGCTCAGTGGCGGGGTGCTCGGCATCTTCCTGGCGTACTGGCTGGCCGTGCCCAAGGCCGTGGAACTGGGGCGTGAAGAGCAGGCCGAGGTCGCCGTGCGGGTCGGCGCGCAGTTGCACTGAAGCCACTGGGCGTCGTTCAATGAGCGCCGCGTCGCGACCTTGCCCACCGGCAGGGTCGGCTTCGACCGGCGCATCGTCCATCGCCCCAGGGTCGCCACCCCATGAACGCCGCAGACGTCTCTCGCCTTGCCTACGTCATCGATGCCATCGGCTCTGAGCGCCTGGGTCAGGCGGTCGATGCCGCGGTGCAGGCCACGCTCGCCTTCGACATGAGCTGCGCCTACCTGTTTCGCTTCAACCAGCCGCCGGTGCTGGTGCACGACGGCTACCGCCAGCGCGTGGCCGAGCGCACGCTCAAGGCCTACCTGCGTGGCGGTTACCTGCTCGACCCGTTCTACGTGGCCTGCACCCACCAGCACCCGGCGGGCCTCTGGCGCATGAGCGACCTGGCCCCGGACAGCTTCCATGCCTCGGGGTTTTCCATCTCGCGTGACATCCACCCGTGCGTGTCCTCGCACCATGGCAGCCTGATCGAGGAAATCGGCTTCATCGTCCCGGTGCAGCCCAAGACCGCGCTGGTCTACTCGCTCATGCGCGGATTGGACCAGGGCGCCTTCAGCGAGGCCGAGCTGCAGGCGCTGGCCGCATTGGCCCCGGTCATCGAGTCGGCATTCGGGCTGCACCTGAGCCTGCGCCACGCCGACGACCTGAGCGATCCGACCCGCGCCGACCCGGTGATGGAAGACGCCTTCGTGGAAATCCTCCAGGGGCAGTTGACCGAAACCCAACGGCACGTGGCCAAGCTGATCCTGCAAGGGCACAGCAGTCAGTCGATTTCGGCCACCCTGGGCATCTCCGAGGGTACGGTCAAGGTCCACCGCCACAACATCTGCCAACGCCTGGGCATCGCCAGCCACACCGAGCTGTTCCGGTTGTTCATCAATTACCTGATCAAGCCTTCCTGAACGCCGTCACAGCCAGCCGGAGCGCTTGAAGCTGACGAACAGCCCCGTGCAGCCCGTGGCGATGACCCCCAGCACCATGAAGTAGCCGTAGTGCCAGCTCAGCTCGGGCATGTTCTGGAAGTTCATGCCGTAGATCCCGGCAATGGCCGTGGGGAAGGCCAGGATCGCCGCCCAGGCGGCGAACTTGCGTTGCACCGCGCTCTGGCGCGCCGAATCCAGCAGCAGGCCGACTTCGATGGTCTGGCTGGCGATCTCGTGAACGGTGGAGAGGTCTTCCATCTGCCGTTTGACGTGGATCTGCACGTCGCGAAAGTAGGGGCGCATGTTCTTGTCGATGAAGGGGAATTTCAGCCGTTGCAGCTCCTCACTGATCTCCACCATCGGTGCCACGTAGCGCTTCATGCGCAGGACGTCGCGGCGCAGGCGGTGCAGGTGCTTGATGTCCTCTTCCACCAGGGTGCCGGCCAGCACCCGTTGCTCCAAGGACTGGATCTCTTCGTGGATCGCCTCGCTGACCGGCTGGTAGTTCTCGGTGACGAAGTCCAGCAGCGCGTACAGCACGAAGTCCTCGCCGTGCTCGAGCAGCAGCGGACGCGCCTCGCAGCGCTGGCGCACCTGGGCGTAGGAGGTGGAGTGACCGTTGCGGCAGGTGATGACATAGCCCTTGCCGGCGAAGATGTGTGTCTCGATGAACTGCAGTTGCCCGTTCTGTCGGACGGGCGAGTAGGTCACGATGAACAGCGCGTCGCCGAAGGTTTCGAGCTTGGAGCGGCTGTGCTTTTCCAGGGCGTCCTCGATGGACAGCTCGTGCAGGTCGAACTGCTGCTGCAAGGTCTCCAGTTCCTGGGCGCAGGGCTCCTCCAGGCCTATCCAGACGAAGTGCCCTGGCTTGGTCGCCCATTCACGGCCTTGATCGATACCGATGTTGGTGACCTTGCGCCCACCGCTGTATACCGCTGCCGCCACGACACGTCCCATGATGACCTGCTCTCTCGCCCGATTGCGGCCTAGCTTGGGGCCGGCCGCGCTGGCGGGCAAGGGGCATGTCAGCGATAGCGGGCGTCGCTCAGGCGCTCCTGGTCCAGGCGGTCGATGCACTGCTGCATCTGGCCACGGCACTGTTCGATCAAGGCCGGGATGTCCTGCTTGCTCAGGCCGGTGGTCGGGATCGGCGGCAGCGAGCGCACCACCACCGTGCGCCGACGCCAGCCGTTGAGCGTCAGGTCGGCGGCATAGCGGCTGACGCATACCGGCACGATCGGCACACCGGCCTCGATCGCCATGTGGAAGGCGCCTTTCTTGAAGCCGAGCAGATGATCGCTGCGGTTGCGCGTGCCTTCGGGGAAGATGAAGATCGACGCGCCATTCTGCAGCTTGCGCGTGGTCAGGTGCATGGCCTTGCGCGCCTGGTAGGCATTGCCCCGGTCCACCAGTACGTTGCCGCCCAGCCACAGCAGCTGGCCGAACAGCGGGATCAGTCCGAGGCTCTTCTTGCCCACGGCCACCGTGCAGCGCGGGATGACCTGGCCAAGGATGAACAGATCGTAGTTGGACTGGTGGTTGGCGATGATCACGCAGCCTGGCGGCTGATCGGCCAGAGGGCCGGTTTCATCCTTCAGGCGCAGGCCCATGATGCGCGTCGCGGGAATGCCGTAAAGACGCGCGAAGAGGCGGCTGTTGTCTGGATTGAAGGGGCGGCACAGGCCGATCACCAGGCCCACCAGGCTGGCCAGGACGACGTGCAGGCCGAGAAGCATCATGCGCAGAAGATAAAGCATGGAAAGGCTCGCAACCAAAGGTTCGCGGGGCAGTGTACGGCTGTGCACTGAAAAGCTGCAAGGGGGCGTACTACGGCATTGCAGGCTATCGCGGGATCCTGTGGGGCTTGCCTGCGATGCAGGCGGCGCCTGACAGGGCCCTATCGCTGGCAAGCCAGCTCCCACCCAGATCGCTGCAGCCTGTCAGTTCAGTGCCGGCATGGCTGCGCAAGCAGCTTGTGGGAGCGGGCTTGCCCGCGACGTAGGTGGCGCCTGACAGGGCCCTATCGCTGGCAAGCCAGCTCCCACCTAGATCGCTGCAGCCTGTCAGTTCAGTGCCGGCATGGCTGCGTAAGCAGCTTGTGGGGCTTGCCCGCGATGCAGGCGGCGCTTGACAGGGCCCTATCGCTGGCAAGCCAGCTCCCACCTAGATCGCTGCAGCCTGTCAGTTCAGTGCCGGCATGGCTGCGCAAGCAGCTTGTGGGAGCGGGCTTGCCCGCGATGGCGTCCGGCCCGTCACCGCCTGCATCGCAAGCAAGTTTGTTCCTACAGGTCCGGGACGGCCGGTCTGATCAAGATAGGGTATGGGTCAGCGACCCTTCTGCCTTGTGGACGGGCTCACCACACACCAACAGCGATCTCAGTACACCTTGTCCAGCCCGATCGCCTCGTCCAGCGTCTCCAGCAGCACCTTGCGCACCTTCAGCTTGGTCTCCCGGTGCGCCCGCATGTTCAGCTTCTTCAGCTCATGGGCCGCAGCCAGGGCAGTCTCGTGAAGTTGCTCCGGCGACACCACCTTGTCCAGGAAGCCAGCCTCACGCGCCTGCTGCGGATCGAACACCTCGGCATTGATCACCGCGCGCTGGAACGCCGCCGGTTGCAGGCGATCGCGCGCCAGGGTGATGCCGGCATGGTGCATGGTCATGCCGATCTGCACTTCGTTCAGGCAGATCTTGTAAGGCCCGTCGACGCCGATCCGGTAGTCGCTCGACAGCAGCAGGAACGCGCCCTTGGCCACCGCGTTGCCAGGGCAGGCGGCGATCACCGGGAAGGGGTGGGCGAGCAGGCGACGGGACAGGCTCGAACCGGCGCTGACCAGGTCGATCGCCGCCTGGGGGCCGCTGGTCATCACCTTCAGGTCGTAGCCACCCGAGAGAATGCCCGGCTGCCCCGTGATCACCACCACCGCACGGTCCTGCTCGGCGCGGTCCAGGGCGGTGTTGAAGGCCTCGACGACCGCTGGCGAGATGGCGTTGACCTTGCCGTTGTTCAAGGTCAGCAGGGCAACGCCGTCTTCGCAGTGGTAGGTGATCAGCTCGGTCATGACAGCGTCCTTTCGATGGATGAGCCGCCGACGTTACCCAGCGCGGGCGGCCAGGTAAAGCAGCAAGGCTGACCGGCCAGTCAGGCAGGACTGGGCCGCTGGCGCCAGTGTGCGCACCCATACGTTGGCCCTGCCGAACCGCCGGTTCGATTGGCCGGATAGCCCTGTCCGGGGCAGGTTTCCGGCCAGACGGCTTAAGCGCATGAAAATTCTGAAAAAAAGCTTGCCATCGTCCAGGGCTTCGACTAAATTAGCGCGCCTCGACAGGCTGAACAGCTTGAAGAGAAACGGTGAAGTGTCCGAGTGGTCGAAGGAGCACGCCTGGAAAGTGTGTATACGGGAAACCGTATCAAGGGTTCAAATCCCTTCTTCACCGCCACATTCAGAAGAGCCCCCGAAGGTGAAAACCTTCGGGGGTTTTTCGTTTCTGAAGGCGAACTCGCCCGTGTCGCCTGGTCCTGTGCGAAGCGCGACAGGACCGGGCGCAGCCGCTAGAAGTCCACCGACGCCGACAACCGCGCCGTACGCGGCGCACCCTGGAACAGGTAGGCATCCCCCAGGTAATCGCCCACGTCGCGCCAGTAACGCTTGTCGAACAGGTTGTCCACGGTCAGCCGCCATGTCGTGTCGTAGTCGCCGAGGCGGGTGCGATAGCGAGCGCCCACATCCACTACCGTGTAGCCGCCCACGGCGACGTCACCGGTGCGGTCGGCGTACTTGCTGGCGCTGTAGCGCGCACCGCCCAGCAGCGCCAGGCCAGGCACCGGCAGGCTGTACTCGGCCTGCACCGCCAGGCGCAGGTTCGGCACGTTCAGCGCCTGGTGGCCTTCGTAGGCCGAGGTGCCGCTGTCTTCGACGCGAGCGCGCAAGGCCGCAGCGCTGGCCTGCAGGCGCAGGTTGTCGGTCAGCGCGCCGCTGGCACCCAGCTCCAGCCCGAGGTTCTTCTGCTGCCCTTGCTGCACGTAGGTGAAGCCACCGTCTTGCGGCCGTGCGTACTGGTAGGCCTGGCGGATCTGGAACAGCGCTGCGCTCAGGCTCATGCCATGCCAGTCGTGCTTGACGCCCAGTTCGAGCTGTCGTGACACGGTCGGCGCCAGGATCTGCGCGGCGTTGCGGGTGAACCAGGGCGCCGTGCCGCCGTCCGACAGGCCCTTGGCGTAGCTCAGGTACAGCGTGGTATCGGCCTGCGGCTTGTAGAGCAGCGCGGCATTGGGCAGCAGTTCGTAGCGTTGGGTGTGTCGGTCGAGGGTCTTGTCCTCGGCCCAGGCGCGCTCGTCCAGGCGCACTTCACGCGCACCGACCACCACCTGCCAGCGTTCACTGAGCGTGATGCGGTCGCTGAAGAACACCCCGTACTGCCGGCTGTCCAGGCGCCGCACGCTGGCACCGACCGCGCGCGTCGACGGCTCGACCCAGGGCGCACCGGTCCCGATCTGGCCGCTGCCGACCCATTCGTTGTAATAGGGGCGCTGGTCGAGCGTGCGCCGGCGGGCGCTGCTGCCCAAGGTCACGGCGTGCGCCAGGCCGAAGGCCGTGAAGCGCCCGCCGAGCGTGGCCTGCAGCTCGTCGGTGCGGCGCGTGTCGTCGGGGCTGCGGTAGTCGTAGATGTCGTACTCGCCGTCGGGGCTGAAGTGGTTCGGCACGTCCAGGCCGGCGCAGCTGGCGGCGCCGTAGCAGCCCCAGGCGAACGCGCTGTAGTCGTCGATCACCACGCGGCTGTGGGAGGCGCTCACGGTGCCGGTCCAGTCGTCGTCGAAGCGGTACTCGAAACGTCCACCGAGGTTCAGGGCATCGCTCTGCACCGGCTTGGCCCAAGGCTGGTAGGCCAGCCGGTCGTTCGGGTCCACGTGGTGCGGCAGGCGATCCCCGCCGAGCAGTTGATAGCCGGGCACCGAGCGCTGCTCGCGGTGCTGGTAGTCGGCATCGAGCTGCAAGGTGGCGTCCGGGTTGATCTGCCAGTCGAACGCCAGGGAGGCGAAGTCGCGTCGGCCGTCGGCATGGTCGACGTAGCTGCGGATGTCCTCGTGGGCCAGGTTGGCGCGCAGGCCGAACTGCCGCTCGCCGCCGAACCAACCGCCCAGGTCGGTGGCCAGGTAGCGCTCGCCCTGATCGTTGGTCGACAGGGTCACGCGGCGCACGTCTTCCGGGCGCTTGGTCACGTAGTCGATCAGCCCGCCCGGCTCGGAGACGCCGCTTTGCAGCCCCGACAGCCCCTTGAGCAGTTCGACCCGTTCCTTGTTCTCGAGCGCCACGTTCTGCTCGCCGACGACGGTCTGGCCGTTGATCTGGTAGCTGCTGGCGGCATCGAGGGTGAAGCCGCGAACGTTGAAGTTCTCGTAGTAGCCGATCGGTGCGTAGCTTTCGCCGACCGAGGCATCGCCGTGCAGCACCTCGCTCAGTTGCCGGACCTGGCGGTCCTCCAGCTGCGCGCGATCGAACACGCGAATGGCAGCGGGCGTATCGAGCACCGGGGTGTTCTGGAACTGCCCGACGCTGGCCTGTGGGGCCTGCTCGCTGTCGGCATCGTAAGTGTCGGACACACGCAGGGCGTCGAGTTCGATGCCCGTCTCGGCCAACACGGGTACACCGTACAGGGCCAGGCTCAGGCTGAGCAGGCCCAGCGGCAGTGGAGGGCGGGACAGGGGCATGCGGGGCTCCTCGAAGGCCGGGCGCGGGCGGTCATCGCGGGGCGCGGGCGGGCTGGACGAAAATCGCGCGCATGGTAGCAGGGGCGCCGGCCGACGGCGCCGTTTGTTTCCTCCAAGGTGACGGCCCGCAGGGACAGCCAGGCGTTCTCACACGGCGGCGGCTACCCGCGCGGCGCGTCGCCGTGCATGCTCGGCCCCGCCCCACACCAGCAGGGCCAGGGTGCTGATGGCCACGCCGGCCCAGACGATGCCCATCCAGCCGGCCCGTTCGAACAGCTGCGTGCCGAGCAGTGAACCCAGGGCGCCGCCGATGAAGTAGCAGGTGATGTACACGGCATTCAATCGCGTGCGGGCCGTCGGGCGCAGGGCGATCACCGCGTTCTGGTTGCTGACGTGCACCAGTTGCACCGCCAGGTCCAATAGCAGGACACCGGCCAGCAGCGCGACCAGTGAAGTTTCGGCCAGGCCCAGCGGCAGCCAGGCGGCCAGCAGCGCCAGCAGGCCCACGGTGGTGCCCAGCGCTCCCTGGCCCCGATCGGCCAGGCGCCCGGCCCAGTTCGCCGCCAGTGCACCGGCCGCCCCGGCCAGCCCGAACAGGCCGATGGTGGCGTCGGAGTAGTGGTACGGCTCGCGGGCCAGCAGGAAGGCCAGCGGTGTCCAGAACAGCGCGAACAGGCTGAACGACAGCAACCCCAATGCAGCGCGCAGGCGCAGCACGGGTTCTTCGCGGAACAGGACGAACAGCGAGCCGAGCAGGGCAGGGTAGCTCAGGCCGGCGTGGCTGCGGTGCACCGGCAGGCTGCGGTGCAAGGCGATGGCGCAGATCGCCATCAGCACCGCGGCCAGGCAGTAGATGGCGCGCCAGCCACCCAGCTCGGCGGTGAATCCAGCCGCGGTGCGCGCCAGCAGGATGCCGAGCAGCAGCCCGCTCATCAAGGTGCCCACGGCGCGTCCGCGCTCGGCCGGCGAACTCAGCGCCGCGGCCATCGGCACCAGCACCTGGGCCACCACCGAGAACAGCCCGGTCAGCGCCGTGCCGACGATCAGCCATGGCAGGCTGGATGCACTGGCGCTGATCAACAGTCCGAGCACCGCCACGCCCATCATCACCACGATCAGCCGGCGTTGCTCGAACAGGTCACCCAGCGGTGCCAGCAAGACCAGGCCCACGCCGTAGCTCAGCTGCGCGGCGATGACGATGCTGCCGGCACTGACGGTGCTGAGGCCGAAGTACTCGGCGATGCTGTGCAGCAACGGTTGGGCGTAATAGTTGCTGGCCACGGCCAGACCGGTGGCCGTGGCCATCAGCAGGATCAAGGCACGGCTCAGGGGCGGGGTATCCATCGGGACCTCTTCGGACGAAGGCAGGGCATCACGGCAGGTGACGCGGTAGTGATCGGACAGTGGCGCGACGGCTCACGTCACCTCGACGATCGACAGGCACTGCGCGGTGGCGCCGATCGACAGCCGAACCTCGTCGTCTGGCCGCTTGCCGAGCAACTGCTGGCCCAGTGGCGAGCGCGGCGTGATGACCGTGACCTGGCGGCCTGCCAGGGTGATGTTCAGGCCGGCGCCTTCGGGGCCGAGAAACACCAGGCGCGCTGCGCCCTGGGCGTCCTCCAGCTCGACCAGCTGACTGACCTGGATGCCCCGTGCCGGGTCGTAGTCGCGCAGGGTCAGCTGCCGAAACGCGAGCAGCGCCTGGCGGATCTCGGCGGTACGCCGGGCCTGGCCGGTGGCCAGGTAGGAGGCTTCCAGGCTGAGGGTGTCGTACTTGTTCTCGGCGATGTTCTCTTCGGCGGTGGCGGCTTCATAGGCCGTCTGCGCCGCCCGTTCGAGGGTGCGGACGTTTTCTTCCAGGGTGGCGATGATCGCCTGGAGCAGGGCGTGCTTGTCCATGTCAGCGGCACAACGCCTGGACCTGAGCCTGGCTCTTGTCCGTCGGTGCGTTGCGGTGCTGCTCCAGCCAGAACTGACAGCGCGGGTTGTCGAGATTGCGCGGGTCGGCCTGGGCGGCGTCCACGGCCTGGCGATCCTGTTCACGCTGCAGGGTCTGCTGGTAGCGCTCGAACATCTGTTGCTGCGCCTCGCTCGTGCCGGGCGGTGGCGCGGGGCGGGCAGGCGTCTCGACGCGGGTCGGGGCCGTCGGCAGCACGCGCTCGACCTGGCTGGGCCAAATCCGCCAGGCCAGCCAGGCGCTGGCCGCGATGGCGACCGCGCCCAGCCAGAGGCCCAGGGCGATGCACAGGATCAGGTGAAGCGGCGTGAGGCTGCGACGAGGGGAATCGGACATGGCGGTGCCTGCGGGACAGAAGGAACGTGGGCCATTGTCGCATGGCGGCGCACGAGTGCCAGTCCTGCGAACGATGGAACAGGGCGGACGACCGACCCTGAAGGCAGCGTAGTGGGGCGCAGGCCCGCGTGCCACCCCGACCGTCCCACGACGCTGCCCGCCTCGCGAGGCTTTCCTCCGTCGACGTTTGCTCGCACAATCGCCCGCTTCATGGGCCCACACACGAGGAGCGGGCGTGAGCGCCACCTGGGACATCTTCTGCAAGGTCGTGGACAACTTCGGCGATATCGGCGTGACCTGGCGCCTGGCCCGACAGTTGGCCGAGGAGCATGCGCTGTCGGTGCGTCTATGGGTCGACGACCCCCAGGCGTTCGGGCGCCTCTGCCCGCGTGCCGACGTCACTGCCGCCGTCCAGCACCTCGAGGGCGTGACCGTGTGCCGCTGGGAGGACACCTGGTCTGCGACGGACACGGCCGATGTGGTCATCGCCGCCTTCGGTTGCCGCTTGCCCCCCGCGTACCTGGACGCCTTGAGCGCGCGTCCGGTGCCGGCGCTGCTGATCAACCTGGAGTACCTCAGCGCCGAACCCTGGGTCGAGGGCTGCCATGGGCTGTGGTCGCCCCAGGGCAACGGCCTGCGCATGCTGTTCTTCTTCCCGGGCTTCACGGCGAAGACCGGCGGGCTGCTGCGCGAAGCCACGCTGCTCACCCAGCGCCAGGCCCTGCAGGACGAGGCCTCCGTGCGCGAAGCGTTCCTGGCACGGTTGGGCATCCACCCGGCGCCCGGTGCGCGGCTGCTGTCGCTGTTCGCCTACGAGAACCCTCAGGTGGGCACCTGGCTGACCGCCTTGGCCGAGGACGCCCAGCCCAGCCATCTGCTGGTGCCGGAAGGGCGCGTGATCGGGGACGTGCAGGCCTGGCTGGGGGCGTCGATACTCGAGGCCGGCCCGCCGGTCGTGCGCGGCAGCCTGACCCTGCAGGTGCTGCCGTTCCTGAGCCAGGACGATTACGATCGTCTGCTGTGGAGCTGCGATTTCAACGCGGTGCGCGGCGAGGACTCGTTCGTCCGCGCCCAGTGGGCGGCCCGGCCGCTGCTCTGGCACATCTATGTGCAGGAGGAGCAGGCTCACCTGGACAAGCTCGAGGCGTTTCTCGCGCAGTACCTGCAGGAAGCGCCCGCGCCGCTGGCCGAGGCCGTGGCCAACCTGTGGCGCGCCTGGAACACCAACCAGGACATGGGCCAGGCCTGGCGCCAGCTGTCGCCGCACTGGGACGCCTGGCGCGCCCATGCCCGGCAGTGGAGCGCCGCACAGGCCGCTCGGCCGGACCTCGCCATGGCGCTGGTACAGTTTTACCGAAATTGGCTATGATACGCGGCCTCGATTTTTTATAAATCCATCCAGATTCGGATACTCGTAATGAAAACTGGTAAAGAACTGAAACCCGGCACCGTCCTGCGGATCGAAAACGACCCATGGCTGGTACAGAAAGCCGAGTTCACCAAGTCCGGTCGCAACAGCGCGATCATGAAGACCAAGCTGAAGAACCTGCTGACCGGCTACAAGACTGAAACCGTCTACTTCGCCGACGACAAGCTGGACGACGTGATCCTGGACCGTAAAGAAGCGACCCTGTCCTTCATCAGCGGTGACTCGTACACGTTCATGGACACCACCGACTACACCATGTACGAACTGAACGCCGAGGACATCGAAGCCGTTCTGCCGTACATCGAAGAAGGCATGACCGACGTCTGCGAAGCCGTGTTCTTCGAAGACCGTCTGGTGTCGGTCGAGCTGCCGACCACCATCAGCCGCCGCGTCGACTACACCGAAGGTTCCGCCCGTGGCGACACCTCCGGCAAGGTCATGAAGCCTGCCAAGCTGGCCAACGGCACTGAAATCCAGGTTGCCGACTTCATCGAGATCGACGAAATGATCGACATCGATACCCGCGACGGCACCTTCAAGGGCCGCAGCAAGAAGTAAGCGGTCCCAGCAGTGCGAAAAACCCGGCCTTGGCCGGGTTTTTTCATTTGGGGGCATCTGAGGCACAAGCCATGGTCTTCTCGCTCGCTCGCTCCATGCTCCATGCTCCATGCTCCATGCTCCAGCACGCACGGGCCCTGCGGGCCCGATCGCGGGCAAGCCCGCTCCCACATGGGCCCGCGGCGTCCCGCCTCATCGCGTCAGAATCGCCTGCGCGATCAACCCCGCCACACCTCGCTGAAACCGGCTGTCACGGACCTGTGGGAGCGGGCTTGCCCGCGATAGCGTCGGGTCCGTCACCGCCCCACTGACCCCCTGCGCCCTGTCAGAATCGCCTGCGCGATCAACCCCACCACACCTCGCTGAAACCGGCTGTCACGGACCTGTGGGAGCGGGCTTGCCCGCGATGGCGTCGGGTCCGTCACCGCCCCACTGACCCCCTGCGCCCTGTCAGAATCGCCTGCGCAATCAGCCCCGCGACGATCCCCCAGAACGCCGACCCCACCGAGAACAACGTCAGCCCCGAAGCCGTGACCATGAAGGTGATCAACGCGGCTTCACGCTCGCGCGCCTCGGCCATGGCCACGCTCAACCCGTTCATGATCGAGCCGAACAGCGCCAGAGCGGCGATCGACAGCACCAGCTCCTTGGGCAGCGCTGCGAACAGGGCCGCCAAAGTCGCCCCGAACACGCCGGCGACGGCGTACAGCAGCCCACACCAGACCGCCGCGACATAGCGCCTGGACGGATCCTCGTGCGCATGGGGCCCGGTGCAGATCGCCGCGCTGATGGCCGCCAGGTTGACCCCGTGGGCACCGAACGGCGCGATCAGCAGCGACATCAGGCCGGTGGCGCTGATCAGCGGCGAGGCCGGCACCGTGTAGCCATCGGCGCGCAGCACGGCCATGCCCGGCATGTTCTGGGAGGTCATCGCCACCACGAACAGCGGCAGGGCGATGCTGATGGTCGCCGCCAGGGAAAAGGTCGGCGTGGTCCACACCGGTTGCGCCAGCTCCAGCGTGAACCCCCTGAAGTCGAGCAGGCCGAGCGCGCCGGACAAGGCGGTGCCGACCACCAGCGCCGCCAGCACGCAGTAACGCGGCGACAGACGCTTGGTCAGCAGGTAACTGAAGAACATGCCCAGCACCAGCAACGTGCGGTGCTCGGCGGCCACGAACAGCTCGCTGCCGATCTTGAACAGGATCCCGGCCAGCAGGGCGGACGCCAGCGACGCCGGTATGCGGCGGACCAGCCGTTCGAAGCTGCCCGTGAGCCCGCAGACCAGCACCAGCAGCGCGCAGACGATGTAGGCGCCGATCGCCTCGCTGTAGGCGACCCCACCCAGGCTGGTGATCAGCAGCGCCGCGCCCGGGGTCGACCAGGCTACGGTGATGGGCATGCGATAACGCAGCGACAAGCCGACACTGCACACCGCCATGCCGATCGACAGCGCCCAGATCCAGGACGAGATCTGCGCGCTGCTCAACCCGGCGGCCTGGCCGGCTTGGAACATCAGCACCAGCGAACTGGTGTAGGCGGTGAGCATGGCGATGAACCCTGCGACCAGGGCCGAGGGCGAGGTGTCGGCCAGCAGCCGGCGGGGGAAGGGGGTGACACTGGACATGAGGGTAGATCCTTTACGCGGCGAACAAAAGGTGACCGGGCAAGCCACGGCGCTGTCGCCAGCGTCCGTCCCTTTGCGCGATCACCTTCGAAGCCTAGCGTGCCCTCAGGCAGCCCTTGCCATACAGCCAGGGCTGCAATCGACCGTACAGTCGGTCGATGAGCCGGCCTTATTGCATGGCCGGCAGCCTGGCCTCGTTGCGCACATCGTTGCGCGCGACCGCTTCGGAGGGCAGCACGATCCGCTGCTTGCTCAGCAGGTCGCCCATGGTCGCCAGCACGCGGTACTTGGAGTACTCACCGGTGTAGCGCACTTCGTTCAGGCGCAGGGCCGCAGTGTACAGCTCGTTCTCGCTGTCCAGCACGTCGAGCAGGGTCCGCTGGCCGATACCGAACTGCTCCTGATAGGCCAGGCGCACACGGGTGGTGGTCTCGGCGTATTCGCGGGCCTTGGGCAACTGCTTAATCGCATTGTTCATGGCGTTCCACGACAGGCTCAGGTTCTCGTTGAGCTGACGCAGGGCGTTGTTGCGGATGTCCAGGGCCTGGTTGACCTTGTAGGCGTCCGACTGAATGCGGGCCCGGTCGCTGCCACCGCGGGAGATGTTGTAGTTCAGCTCGACGCCGGCCTGCCAGTCATTGCTGTTGGTGCCACGCTGACCACCCAGGTTGTCGTTGGTGCCGGTGGCCAGCACGGCATCGAGGCGAGGGTAGTAACCCGACCTGGCGACCTGGTACTGCTTCTCGGCTGCGTTGACGTCGGCCTGTGCCGATTTGAGGTACGGGTTGTTCTCCTGCAGCTCCTGACGGGCCTCGTCCAGGGTAGCCGGCAGCTGCGGCTGAATGTCGATGGGCGTTTCCAGCTCGTCGGGCATGCGGCCGACGGCACTGAAGAAGTTGGCCTCGGCGTCGGCCAGATCGACCTCGGCGGTGTCCAGGTTGGTCTGCGCCAAGGCCAGACGGGCACGGGACTGGTCCAGGTCGGCAGTGCTGCCCACGCCGCGTTCGCTGCGCAGACCGATCTGGTCGTTGACCCGCAGGTGCGCCTGCAGGTTGTTCTTGGCCAAGGTCACCGCTTCACGGCGACGCAGCACTTCCAGATACACCTCGATGGCGCGCAAGGCGACATCCTGGGCGATGGCCTGGGTGTAGTACGCGCGCGAGTCGACCACCGCTTCGGTGCGGCCGACTTCGTTGGAGGTGGCGAAGCCGTCGAAGATCAGCTGCCGCAGGCGCAGGTCGATCTGGTTGTAGGTGAGCGTTTCCTTGCCACGGCTGGTGGTGCCGTCGGTGTTGAGACGGCGCGTGTTGGCATTGTCGGAGCGCTGGCGGCCATAGCCACCGACCAGGTCGATCGACGGGTAGAAGCCCCCTTTGGCGAACTTCACGTCTTCATCGGCGGACAAGCGATTGTTGCGGTTGGAGCTGACCTCCGGATGTTGGTCGACCGCGGTCTGGATGGCCTCGGTGATCGACATCGCCTGGGCGTGCGTACACAGGCTGGCCAGCAGCACGGCGCTGGCGATGGGGGTCATGACGCGCATGGGGTTGCTTCTCCCTGGAATAAAGTGACGTTCTTCAGTCGCCAAAAAATTGGCTATCGGGCGGATCGATGCGGATACGCATCGAAGACTGTCCAGATTCACCCGTCGCGCCTGAGGGATTAGGCACCGCGAGCCCCACCGGAGAGCCTCCCGACAGGTGATGTCCTGATCGAGTGCCCCACTGCGATAGGTAGGCGATATGGAAAGTTCCGCGTTCTCTTGTTGTTCACAGCCAGTGTAGTGTTACTTGGCTGGTACAGTACGACAATATTTTGTCAGGCAAATAATGGCTTTTTTCTATCACCTTGTACAAACACAACCGAACTTCGACGCCATGAGCTGACGGACGGCCAGCGCACCGTCTCACCGGCGACGTGCAGCCGGTTCGCCCCGGATCAATGTGCGCAAGGCGAACCGGTTCGGATGGCAGGCCTGGGCCACCTCGCGTGGCACCGGAAGCGGCTCTCCCGTCACCCAGGCGGCGACCAGTTCCCCGCACAGGGGCGCCGTGATCAAGCCCCGCGAGCCATGACCGCTGTTGACGTACAAGCCCTCGAGCCAGGGGCAGGGCAGGTCGGGTACCTGGCGGGCATCCTTGCGCAGGACGGCATAGCGCTCATCGAAGGCCGCCCGGTCGGCCAGCGGCCCCACGATCGGCAGGTAGTCGGGGCTGGTGCAACGAAACGCCGCGCGCCCTTGCAGGCTGTCGGACGATGCACCATCCCGCGTCAGGCGCGCGTGCAGGTCCTCGGAGATCTCACGCAGCAGCTCCAGGTTGCCCTGATGCTCCTGGGCCGTTGGCGTGAGGTCCTGACTGTGGAAGTCGAAACTCGCGCCCACGGTGTGCTCGCCCGCCCGGGGCGGCGCCACATAGCCCTCGGCGCACAGCACCGTGCCCAAGGCCTGGCTGTCTTCGGTCGCAGGCAGCCGGGTGATCTGCCCGCGAATGCGCTTGAGCGGCAAGTCCGCACAGCCGTCGAAGAGGCGTACGTCCGCAGCGCCCGCCAGCACCACCACCGGCGCGCTGGCCAGCAGATGGTCCCCGTCCCAGGCCTGCCACAGGCCGTCGACCCGCGCCAGGCGCAGCACCTGGTGATGAGGGCGCACCTGGATGCGGGGGTGTGTTATCTGCGCCTGGCACAGCGCTGGTGGATGCACCCAGCCGCCCTCGGGGTAGAACAAGCCACCGGCCGGTAGCGTCACCCCGGCGATCGCTTCGGCACGCTCGCGCGAGACCGCCGTCAGCAGGCTGGGGTCGAAGGCGTCGGCCAGCTTGGCCTGGCGGGCGGCCTCCTGGGCGTCGAACGCCAATTGCAGCACCCCGCAGGCGTCCCAGTCGCGGCCGCGTTGCAGGTTCGTCAGCCAGCGTCGGGTATAGCCGAAGCCGGTCAGGATCAACCGCGACAGCGCCGTGCCATGGGCCGAGAGCTTCAGGTAGAGCACGCCCTGGGGATTGCCGGAGGCCTCCTGGGCCACCTCCGCATGACGCTCCAGCACCTCGACCTGCCAGCCGCGGTTGGCCAGGCTGCGGGCCGTGGCGCTGCCGGCCAGCCCGGCGCCGATCACCAGCGCCCGGCGCGGACCTGACGCGGCCGGGGGACGGCGGTACCACGGCGCGTCCGGCGCGCTCGACACACCGTCGACCGGTAGGCCAGTGAACGTACCGCCCATGATCTCCCACTTCTTGCCCAGCCCCGGTACCTTGCGCAGCGTGAAGCCGGCCGCCATCAGTGCGCGACGTACCCAGCCGGTGGTGGTGAAGGTGCCCAGCGTGGTGCCGGGCGCCGAGAGCCGCGCCATCTGCTCGAACAGCGCAGGCGTCCACATGTCCGGGTTCTTGGCAGGCGCGAAGCCGTCCAGGAACCAGGCGTCGATCCGGGCATCGAGGGTCGGCAGCTGCTCGAGCACGTCGCCGATGAGCAAGGTCAGGGTGACGCGCCCGCCGTCGAAGCTGAAATGCTGGAATCCGGGGTGCACGGCGACGTACTGCGCCAGCAACGGCTGCGAAAACGCCGCCAGGCTGGGCCAGAGGCGCGCGGCCCGCTCCAAGTCAATGTGGGTAAGCGGGAATTTCTCCACACTGATCACCTGCAGCCGTGCCTCGGCTGGGGCGTGCTCGGCGAAGCACTGCCAGGCGCAGTAGAAGTTCAGGCCCGTGCCGAAGCCGGTTTCCCCGATCGTCAGGCATTCGTGGGGCGCCAGGGCGGCGAAGCGCTCACGCAGGCGGTTCTGCTCGAGAAACACGTAGTGCGTTTCCTCGATGCCCTGTTCGCGCGAGAAGTAGACGTCATCGTAATGACGCGAATGAGGCAGGCCCTGGTCGTCCCAGTCGATCTGGGCATGGAGCGGGGCGGGGGAAGCTGGGGAATCTGACATGATCGGCTCGACGACAGCGAAGCGATCATTTTAGGGGGCTTCGCGCCCGAATTCACGCAAGGCGATCTAACAACCGACCGAGTTGGCGTGTCCAACCGGCAACGACCCAGGCCGAGGCGTCGGCCCTGTCCATCATCGAAGGAGCCAGACATGTTCGAATCCGCGGAAATCGGCCACTGCATCGACAAGGACGTCTTCGACGCCGAAGAGCCGGCCCTGCGCGAAGCCTTGCTCGAGGCGCAGTACGAGCTCAAGGCGCGGGCCCGTTTCCCGCTGATCATCCTGATCAATGGCATCGAAGGCGCCGGCAAGGGCGAGACGGTGAAACTGCTCAACGAGTGGATGGACCCTCGGCTCATCGAGGTGCGCACCTTCGACGAGAAAACCGACGAAGAACTGGCCCGTCCACCGGCCTGGCGCTACTGGCGGGCCTTGCCGCCCAAGGGGCGCACCGGGGTGTTCTTCGGCAACTGGTACAGCCAGATGCTGCAAGGGCGCGTGCAGGGCGATTTCAAGAACGCCGTGCTGGACCAGGCGATCGCGGGCGCCGAGCGCCTGGAGCAGATGCTCTGCGACGAAGGCGCGCTGATCATCAAGTTCTGGTTCCACCTGTCCAAGCAGCAGATGAAAGCCCGGCTCAAGGCGCTGGCGGACGACCCGCTGCACAGCTGGCGCATCAGCCCGCTGGACTGGCAGCAGTCGCGCACCTACGACCGCTTCGTGCGCTATGGCGAGCGCGTCCTGCGCCGGACCAGCCGCGACTACGCGCCCTGGCACATCATCGAAGGGGTCGACCCGTATTACCGCAGCCTGGCGGTCGGGCGCATCATCCTCGAGGCGTTGCAGAATGCGTTGGCCAAGGACGTCCCGCCTACCTCGCCAGGCCACAGCCCGCGACCAGGGCGCAGTCTCGACCAGCGCAGCCTGTTGGGCAGCCTGGACCTGACCTTGCGGCTGGAGAAGGACGACTACCAGCGCCAACTGGTCGCCGAGCAGGCGCGTCTGTCGGGGTTGCTGCGTCACAAGAAGATGCGCCGGCATGCCCTGGTCGCCGTGTTCGAAGGCAACGATGCTGCCGGTAAGGGCGGGGCCATTCGCCGCGTGGCCGCTGCGTTGGACCCGCGTCAGTACCGCATCGTGCCGATCGCCGCGCCCACCGAGGAGGAACGCGCACAGCCTTACCTGTGGCGGTTCTGGCGACACATTCCGGCCCGGGGCAAGTTCACCGTCTTCGACCGTTCCTGGTATGGGCGCGTGCTGGTGGAGCGGGTGGAAGGCTTCTGCCCGCCGAGCGACTGGATGCGTGCCTACGGCGAGATCAACGACTTCGAAGAGCAGTTGCGTGATGCCGGGATCGTGGTGGTCAAGTTCTGGCTGTCGATCGACCAGCAGACCCAATTGGAGCGGTTCGAGGCGCGCGAGGCGGTGCCGTTCAAGCGCTTCAAGATCACCGAGGAAGACTGGCGCAACCGCGAGAAATGGGACCAGTACGCCGAGGCCGTGGGCGACATGGTCGATCGCACCAGCACGACGATCGCGCCGTGGACCCTGGTGGAAGCCAATGACAAGCGCTGGGCCAGGGTCAAGGTGTTGCGCACGATCAACGAGGCGCTGGAAGCGGCGTTCGCGGAGTAGGCGGGGAAGGGCGAGTGGTGAGCGGTAGGCTGCGGGAGGAAGGGCAGGGAACGGTGTGCATTGGCGTCTGGGGCGCAAGAGGCTGCTCTGCGGCCCAGGATCCCCACGGCAGCTCACGGCGGTCGTCCGCGCGCGAGCCTTTTTCCTGTCTGCCACGGCTGAACTTCTGCGTCCACAGGCGCTCTGATCCCGGTAGCCATTGGTGATGACCGCCTGCTAAGCTCGCGGCTTTACCCTGATTGCCCTTATGGCGCATGAACAAGGATCTAGCATGAAACAGCATCGTTTGGCGGCCGCGGTTGCCCTGGTCAGCCTGGTTCTCGCCGGCTGCGACAAGCAGGCCAGCGACGTCGAGCTCAAGACGCCTTCCCAGAAAGCCTCCTATGGCATCGGCCTGAACATGGGCAAGAGCCTGGCTCAGGAAGGCATGGACGATCTGGATTCCAAGGCCGTGGCCCTCGGGATCGAAGACGCGGTCGGCAAGAAAGACCAGCGCCTGAAGGACGAGGAGCTGGTAGCTGCCTTCAGCGACCTGCAGAAGCGTGCCGAGGAGCGTCAGGCCAAGGCCAGCGAAGAAGCGTCGGCCGCCGGCAAGAAGTTCCTCGAAGAGAACGGCAAGAAGGACGGCGTGGTCACCACCGCCTCGGGCCTGCAGTACCAGGTCATCAAGAAGGCCGACGGCCCGCAGCCCAAGCCGACCGATGTCGTGACCGTGCATTACGAAGGCAAGCTGATCGATGGCAAGGTGTTCGACAGCTCCGTCGAGCGCGGCAGCCCGATCGACCTGCCGGTCAGCGGCGTCATCCCGGGCTGGGTCGAAGGCCTGCAACTGATGCACGTGGGCGAGAAGTACAAGCTGTTCATCCCGGCCGAACTGGCCTACGGCGCCCAGAGCCCGAGCCCGCTGATCCCGGCGAACTCGGTCCTGGTGTTCGACCTGGAACTGCTGGGCATCAAGGACCAGGGCCAGGCCCCGGTCGATCCGACCCAGGCACCGGCTGAAGCACCTGCCGACGCCCCGGCCGAGACGCCTGCTCAGTAAGCAGCCAGACGCGCTCCGCCTGAAAACGCCCCGTTTCGACGGGGCGTTTTCGTTTCAGGGCGCATGCCTTCAAGTCCACGCGCCTATCTTGTGGGAGCCGGCTTGCCGGCGATGACGGCAGTGCAGCCACCATCCCCATCGCCGGCAAGCCGGCTCCCACAGGCTGCCCCTTGCAGGGCAGATGAGGCTTAGGACTTGATTGCCGCGCAGTTCTGCGACGGTGTTAGCTATGACGGTACCAGTCTCGATCGATCCGCACAGACGTCTTCAAACCCATGCGCCCACCCCTGTGGGAGCCGGCTTGCCGGCGATGACGGCAGGGCAGCCACCATCCCCATCGCCGGCAAGCCGGCTCCCACAGGCTGCCCCTCGCAGGGCAGATGAGGCTTAGGACCTGATTGCCGCTCAGTTCCGGGCGTTGGCCAATGTGTGCAGGCCCTATCATGCCCGGCGGGCCTCCAGCCCGACACGCTGGGCGAACCCCGACCACCTTCCAGGGTCGACATAGAGTCGGCACCTGCGACCTCGACCCCTGTCACGCACCTGAGCTGGCTTTGAAACAAGTGTGTAAAAAACGCCCGATTCGAGTGCGGCCCTTGCCGTGCAGGGTCCAAACCGTGGAAACGCCCCCCTGTTCACAAGGTTATCCACAGTAAATGTGGATAACCTACCCGTTCCTGCTGGAGGTTCAATGAACGCACCGTGGAATTTCAGTCGCTTCCTTCCCCTGGCCGAGCGCCTGCTCAGCCGTGGCCGTCTGCCGGCCTTGCTGTTCGCCGTGGCGCGCAAGGGGCCGAAGCTCGGCCAGCTGCGTCATGACGTCAAGCTGATGCAGTCCCTCTGCCTGGCCTGGTGGCGCGGCGAATACCGGGACATCAGCAAGAAATCCATCATCACCATCGTGGCCGGCCTGCTGTACTTCGTCAGCCCGCTCGATGCCATTCCCGACTGGCTGCTCGGCGTGGGCTTTCTCGACGACATCGCCGTGCTGGGCTGGGTCATCAAGACCGTCGGCGACGAGCTGACCAAGTTCAAGACCTGGCGCGATGCGCAGGCGCCCGAGAAGCTGCGCGTGGTGGAGCGCCTGCCCGATACGCCCGAGGCGCTGCGCCTGGAGCGCGGCCAGCCGTAAGGCGTTCGCACGTCCTGATATACTTGCCACCCAGTCGTACCGAAGCGCCACACGCCGTGGCGCGCGGAGAAAAGGGGTTTTCGTCATGGATGTACAGGTCATCATTCACGAAGGCAAACCGCAGTACGCGGTGTTGCCTTGGGAGCACTACCAGGCCTTGCTCAAGGCCGCCGGGCATGCAACCGAACGCGAGACGCCGCTTGCAGCGCAGGCCGATCCAGCGCCTGAAACCGTTGCCCAGCCCACCCTCCAGCCTCTGACCGAACTGCCGCGCCTGCGCGAAGCCAAGGGCCTGGCCCGTGAAGCGCTGGCACGCAGCGTCGGCATCAGCCCGGCTTATCTGGCGATGATCGAGTCTGGCGAGCGCCAACCGGATGCTGCCATCCGCCGCAGCCTGGCCTGGGAGCTGGGGCTGCCGGGATGGAGTGAGCCCTCTTGAGTCAGGTCAGGATCAGCCGTCAGCATTGGCAAAGCCTGCTGGATGCGCTTGACCTGGCCCGTCGTCAACGTCACCTGTTGACCTACCGTGCGTTGATCGAGCGCCTGCAACTGCCCACGCCTGCCATGCAGACGCTTACCGCTGCGCTGGAGCACCTGGCGCTGATCGACGCCCGGGCCGACCAGCCCCTGCGCAGCGCGCTGGTGATCAGCCAGGGCGCCAGCCGTCTGCCACGGCCTGGGTTCTTCGAGTGTGCCGAGCGGCTCGGGCGTTTCACCGGGCCGGCCGATGGGCTGGAAGCCGCGGCCTGGCATGCGTCGGAGGTGGTACGGGTGTTCGAGCATGCCTATCCGGACGAGGCATGAGCCACACCGGACGATGGCCTGACGGGCATTCATGCCGCAGACGGTGAGGCGGCAAGGCCCATCTACATCGAGGGTCCATGACCCATGAAAAAGGGGCCGCAAAAGCGGCCCTTGGGTCAAGCACGCACGTTCAGCGCCTCATCGGCTTTTGCTCAGGCTCAGGTAGTCCAGCAGGATCCGGCCCGTCTCTGCCAAGTAGGCATCGTCTTCCGGCTTGGTATCTTCCGGCTCGCTCGGCAGGGCGTCCTCGTCTTCCTTCTCCAGCTCCTTGAGCGGCTCTTCACCCTTGGCCTTGCGGCGCACGTTCTCGAGGGCCAGTTGCTTGGCATCGATCTCGTCATGGCGCGCGCGGCGCTCCTGCTCGTTCAGGCTGACGGTCTTCTCGTTCATCAGCTGCTGGGTCAACGCCAGGCGATCGCGGATGTAGGCGAACTCCGGATCCTTCAGGCTGCGCGCCTCATGCCGCGCCTTGAGCTGCGCCAGGTACGGCTTGAACGGATCGGAAGCAGGCTTCACGACAGGACGGATGGTGTCCCAGGGCATGGCCTCGGGCAGGGCGCTTTCACCGATTTCCTTGGTGTCGATGATCGACGGGTAGGCGATGTCCGGCAGCACGCCCTGGTGCTGGGTGCTCTGCCCGGACACCCGGTAGAACTTGGCCAGGGTCAGCTTGAGTTCGCCGTGGTTCAGCGGCTGGATGGTTTGCACCGTCCCCTTGCCGAAGGTCTGCCCACCGATGATCAGTGCACGGTGATAGTCCTGCATGGCGCCGGCGAAGATCTCCGACGCCGAGGCGGACAGGCGGTTGACCAGCAAGGTCAGCGGACCTTTGTAGAAGGCGCCCTTGTGCTCGTCTTCCAGTACGTCGACGCGGCCGTCGCTGTTGCGCACCAGCACCGTTGGCCCTTTGTCGATGAACAGGCTGGTCAGTTCGGTCGCTTCCTGAAGCGAGCCACCGCCGTTGTTGCGCAGGTCGATGACCACGCCGTCGACCTTTTCCTTCTGCAGCTCGGTCAGCAGCTTCTTCACGTCGCGCGTGGTGCTCTTGTACTCGGGATCCCCGGCACGATAGGCCTTGAAGTCCAGGTAGAACGCCGGAATCTCGATGATCCCCAGCTTGTAGTCACGCCCGTCCTGCTTGAGGTTGAGGATCGACTTCTTGGCCGCCTGTTCCTCCAGCTTGACCGCTTCGCGGGTGATCGACACCACCTTGCTGGTCTGGTCGTTCGGTGCATTGCTGGCCGGGATGATGTCCAGGCGCACCACCGAGCCCTTGGGCCCGCGGATCAGCTTGACCACTTCGTCCAGGCGCCAGCCGACCACGTCGACCATTTCCTTGTCGCCCTGGGCGACGCCGATGATCTTGTCCGCCGGCGAGACCTGCTTGGTCTTGGCCGCAGGGCCTGCCGGTACCAGGCGCACGATCTTCACCTGGTCGTTGTCGCTCTGCAGCACCGCGCCGATGCCCTCCAGCGACAGGCTCATGTTGATGTCGAAGTTCTCGGCGTTGTCCGGCGACAGGTAGTTGGTGTGCGGGTCGTAGGACTGCGCGAAGGTGTTGATGTAGGCCTGGAAGATGTCCTCGGCGCGGGTCTGGTCGAGGCGCGCCAGCTGGTTCTTGTAGCGCTTGGTCAGGGTTTCCTGGATCTGCTTGAGGTCCTTGCCGGCGAGCTTCTGGCGCAGCACCTCGTCCTTGACGCGCTTGCGCCACAGGTCGTCGAGTTCGGCGGTGTTCTTCAGCCAGGGCGCGTCCTTGCGGTCGACCAGCAACTGCTCGTGGGTGGTGAAGTCGATCTTGTCGACACCCTTGTCGAGTTCGGCCAGGGCGAAGTCCAGACGCGCCTTCACGCGGTCGAGGTAGCGCTTGTAGATGGTGAAGCCCGGTTGCAGCTCGCCCTTCTTGAGGAAGTCGTCGAACTGGGTCTTCCACTTGTCGAATTCGGCGATGTCGCTTGCGGTGAAGTAGCTGCGCGACGGGTCGAGCAACTTGAGGTAGCTGTCGTAGATGATGACCGAGCGTGCGTCGTCCAGTGGCGGCTTGCTGTAGTGGTGGCGCTTGAGCAGCTCGACCACGTTCAGGCTGGCGACGATCTCGTCGCGGTCAGGTTGCAGCCCGTCCCACTTGTTGGCGGCCGCGACATTGCCGGAGAGTGACACGCTGCCGAGGCCAAGCATCAGGGCGAGGGCGGTGCCGGGCAGAAAGTGCTTCATGCTGATTCGACTCTGGGGCAATTGATCACGCATAGTAGGCCGTCTTTTCCTTTGGCCGGTTCCATCTGACCGGTCGCATACTGCAAAAAAAGCCTGGTGCAAACGTGCCCAGGCTCATTCATCGGTCAACTATGGAGGCACTGTGAAGGCATTGCAAGGCGTTGAGGGGCAACTGAGCTGGGTCGAGGTACAGGCCCCGGAATGCGACGCGGGCCAGGTGCGCATCCGCGTGACGGCGGCCGGGTTGAACCGTGCCGACCTGTTGCAGATCGCAGGCGCCTATCCGCCGCCACCGGGTGCCAGCCCCTACCTGGGCCTGGAATGCGCCGGTGTGATCACCGAGGTCGGCGCCGGTGCCGACTGGCGCGTGGGCGATCGCGTCTGCGCCCTGCTCGCCGGTGGCGGCATGGCCGACGAGGTGGTGGTCGATGCCCGTCACGTGCTGCCGGTGCCGGAGGGCGTCACCCTGGAGGAAGCGGCCGCGATCCCCGAAGTGTATGCCACCGCCTGGCTCAACCTGTTCCAGCTCGGCGACCTGAAAGCGGGCGAGAAGGTGCTGGTGCACGCGGGGGCCAGTGGCGTCGGCTCGGCAGCGATCCAGTTGTGCAAGGCGTTCGGCAATCCGGTCTGGGTCAGCGTGGGCTCGGCCGAGCGCCTGGCCTACTGCCAGGACCTGGGCGCTGCAGGCGGTGTGCTGCGTGGTGAAGATCTTCAGGCGCTCGAGGCCCATGGGCCGTTCGACGTCGTGCTCGATCCGGTCGGTGCCAGCTATGCAGCGCTCAACCTCAAGCTGCTCGCGCGTGACGGGCGCTGGGTGATCATTGGCCTGATGGGGGGACGCACGACCGAGTTCGATCTGGCCCAGGTTCTGGCCAAGCGCCTGCAAGTGACCGGCTCGACCCTGCGCAACCGCGACGACGGCTTCAAGGCGCAGCTGTTGCAGGCCTTGCACGAGCAGGTCTGGCCGCTGTTCGCCGAAGGGCGAGCGAAGCCGCAACTGGTGCGGGCTTATCCGGCTGCGGAGGCCGAAGCGGCTTATGCCGAGCTGGCGGGGAATCAGGTGTCGGGCAAGTTGGTGGTGGTGTTGGGGTAAAGAGGAGGGCGCCAAGCTGTGAGCTGCAAGCGGCAAGTAGGTGGCTGATCGTTCGAGGACGACTTTGAAAGCGCGAGGGCTGACTTTACGGCCCCTGCGGGGCCGATCGCGGCACAGGGGCCGCTCCTACACCCGTAGCCACACTAAGGCGTTGCGGGCATCACGGCACAGGGGCCGCTTCTACACCCGCAGCCGCACCACGGTGTGGCAGGCTATCGCGGTCACCTGTGGGAGCGGCCCCTGTGCCGCGATCGGCCTCGCGAGAGGCCGTAAAATCAGCGACACCCTTGCAATCAGGGTACACCTGTACGATCAGCCCTCGCTTGCAGCTTGCAGCTTGCAGCTTGCAGCTTGCAGCTTGCAGCTTGCAGCTTGCAGCTTGCAGCTTGCAGCCTGCCGCTTCACCGCACCTTGCCCACCGTCGGCAACAACGCCTCCTTGTCGAAATCATCCACATCGATGACCTTGCGCCGCGCCGCTTCAGCCCGTTGCACGGTCGCCGCCTGCTCGGTATCGAGCACGCCCGCCCGCACTGCCGCATCGAGCAAGGGCTCCTCGGGCGCCGGCACGAACCGACCTTCCTTGAGCGCCTTGTGCAACGTGCGCTGCAACGGCGCCGCCAGATCAAGCTGGTCGCACGCCTGTTGCAGTGCCGCCACCGCATCCCCGTCGTGGGTCGGGCGGTAGCAGCCGGTGAGCAGCTCTTCCAGGGCCGGGTCGCCCTGGTTGCGGCCGATCAGTGCAGCCACTTCGGCATCCAACGCATCGCTCGGCCCGGTATGACGGCGGCCGAACGGGAACACCAGCACCCGCAAGGCGCCGCCGACGAACCGGTTGGGGAAGTTGTCCAGCAGGGTCGACAGTGCATCCTCCGCCTTGCCCAGACTCTCTTCCATCGCCCAGCGCAGCAGCGGCTGCATGTGCTCGGGCGAGCCCAGGTCGTGGTAGCGCTTGAGCGCGGCCGACGACAGGTACAGGTAGCTGAGCACGTCACCCAGGCGCGCACTCAAGCGCTCGCGACGTTTGAGCGAGCCCCCCAGCAGCATCATCGACAGGTCGGCCAGCAGGGCGAACGCGGCGGCCTGACGGTCGAGCGCACGGAAGTAGCCCTGGCTCAGGGCATCGCCCGGTGCACGCTCGAAGCGGCCCAGCCCCAGGCCGAGTACCAGCGTGCTGGCGGCGTTGCGCAGAGCGAAGAGAATGTGCTGGCCGAGCAGGTTGTCGAACGTGCGCAGGGCCTGATGAGGGTCGTCGTGCGCCGCAGCGGCCATTTCCTTGAGCACGAACGGATGGCAACGGATGGCGCCCTGCCCGAAGATCATCAGGTTGCGCGACAGGATGTTCGCGCCCTCCACGGTGATGAAGATCGGCGCCCCTTGCCAGTTGCGCGCCAGGTAGTTGTTCGGGCCCATGATGATGCCCTTGCCCGCATGCACGTCCATGGCGTGCTGGATGCACTCACGGCCACGCTCGGTCAGGTGGTACTTGAGGATCGCCGACAGCACCGAAGGCTTCTCGCCCAGGTCGACCGCCTGCGCCGTCAGCAAACGCGCGCTGTCCATCAACCAGGCGTTGCCGCCGATGCGCGCCATGGACTCTTGGATGCCCTCGAACGCCGCCAGGGGCACGTTGAACTGTTCGCGGATCCGCGCATATTGGCCGGTCACCAGGCTGGTGAACTTGGCCGCGCCCGTGCCCACGGCCGGCAGCGAGATCGAGCGGCCCACCGACAGGCAGTTCATCAGCATCATCCAGCCCTTGCCGAGCATCGGCTGGCCGCCGATCAGGTAGTCCAGGGGGATGAACACGTCCTTGCCGCTGTTGGGCCCGTTCATGAAGGCGGCGCCGAGCGGCACATGGCGTCGGCCGATGGTGACGCCCGGGGTATCGGTGGGGATCAGCGCCAGGCTGATGCCCAGGGTCTCCTGGTCACCCAGCAGGTGCTCCGGGTCGTAGGCCTTGAACGCCACGCCGAGCAGAGTGGCGACCGGACCCAGCGTGATGTAGCGCTTGTCCCAGTTCAGGCGCAGACCGATCACTTCTTCGCCTTGCCACTGGCCCTTGCACACGACCCCGGTATCGGGCATGGCGCCTGCGTCCGAGCCGGCCAGGGGGCCGGTCAGGGCGAAGCAGGGGATGTCCTCGCCACGGGCCAGACGCGGCAGGTAATGGTCGCGCTGGGCATCGGTGCCGTAGTGCAACAGCAGTTCGGCTGGCCCCAGGGAATTGGGCACCATGACCGTCGAGGCCAGGTCACCGCTGCGTGTGGCCAGCTTCATCGCCACCTGGGAGTGGGCGTAGGCGGAAAAGCCCTTGCCGCCGTAGGCCTTGGGAATGATCAGGGCGAAGAAGCCGTGGCGCTTGATGTGCGCCCAGGCCTCGGGCGGCAGGTCCATGTCCTGACCGATCTGCCAGTCGCTGACCAGCGCGCACAGCTCCTCGGTCGGGCCGTCGATGAACGCCTGTTCTTCTTCGGTCAGGCGCGGGGCGGGGTAGTGGAGCAGGGTGTTCCAGTCGGGGCGTCCGCTGAACAGCTGGCCATCCCACCACACTGTGCCCGCATCGATGGCTTCGCTTTCGGTCTGCGACATCGGCGGCAGGGTCTTGCGGAACCAGTCGAAGATGGGCGCCGTGAACAGCTTGCGGCGCAGGTCAGGCAACAGCACCAGGGCCGCAGTGGCCGCCAGTGCGATCCAGAACACCGCCAGCAGCCAGCCGGACGTGTGACTGAACACCCCCATCGCCACCAGGTACAGCGCCAGGATCGCCAGGATCGCCGTCGGCGCGAGACGCCGGTGCGTGAGGTACGCCGCACCGATCACTAGAACCACCACCCACAACAGCCACATACGCCTTCCTCCGTGAACAGTTCGACTCGAGCCATGTCTCGGAACCGGGAAGTGTGTTCGTCGAACGGCTGGTGTGAACAGTGACCTGTCTGCACGCGGGGAGTTCGCAGGCGATTGCCAGAGAATGTGTCTGGAGTAGACTGGGATCTTCCGCGTACTTGACAGGATATCGCCATGCTGAAGATCTGGGGCCGCAAGAATTCGAGCAACGTGCGCAAGGTGCAGTGGATCGCGCAGGAGCTGTGGCTCGATGTCGAGTCGATCGATGCCGGCGGCCAGTTCGGGGTGGTCGACGAGCCGCGCTACCGCGCGCTCAACCCCAATGGCCTGGTGCCGATGCTCGAGGATGGCGACACGGTGCTCTGGGAGTCCAATGCCATCGTGCGCTATCTCTGCGCCGAGTACGGGCGTAAACAGGGCTGGTACATCGAGGACCCGCGCCAGCGCGCCCAGGCGGACAAGTGGATGGACTGGACCACCTCGTCCCTCGCCACGCCCTTCAAACCATTGTTCTGGGGCCTGCTGCGCACGCCCGCCGAGCAACAGGACTGGGTCGCCATCAATGCGGCGCACAAGACCTGCGCGAGCCTGCTGTCGATCGCCGACCGGGCGCTGGCCGAACAGCCGTACCTCTCGGGCGAAACCGTCGGCATGGGCGACGTGCCGCTGGGGGCCTTCGCCTATGCCTGGTTCGAGATGCCCATCGAACACCCACCGATGACCCACCTGCGCGACTGGTACGAGCGGCTCAAGGCGCGTCCGGCCTATCAGGCCGGGGTCATGACCGAGCTGAGCTGAACACCCAGGCCAGTTCGATAGTCACTATCGATACAGGTGACTGTACTTGAGCGGCCCGGCCCCGCACCATGGCCGCCTACCACTGCGCCGACCTCGAGGGTCGGCGCGTTTCGACCCTCTTTATCCCGGTAACTGACCTGTTATGAGTTCCGCTCTGTCCATTCGACAGCTGACCAAGACCTACGGCAACGGTTTCCAGGCCCTCAAGGGCATCGACCTGGACGTCGCCGAAGGGGACTTCTTCGCCTTGCTCGGCCCCAATGGCGCCGGCAAGTCCACCACCATCGGCATCCTCTCGACCCTGGTCAACAAGACCAGCGGCACGGTGAACGTGTTCGGCCATGACCTGGACCGCGACCCGGCGGCGCTCAAGCGCGCCATCGGCGTGGTGCCCCAGGAGTTCAACTTCAACCAGTTCGAGAAGACCTTCGACATCGTCGTAACCCAGGCCGGCTACTACGGCATCCCGCCGAAGCTGGCCAAGGCGCGCGCCGAACAGTACCTGACCCAACTGGGGCTGTGGGACAAGCGCGACGTGCCTTCACGCTCGCTGTCTGGCGGCATGAAGCGGCGCCTGATGATCGCCCGGGCACTGGTGCACGAACCGCGCCTGCTGATCCTCGACGAACCCACCGCCGGAGTCGACATCGAGCTGCGCCGGTCGATGTGGACCTTCCTCACCGAGCTGAACCAGAAAGGCATCGCCATCATCCTCACCACCCACTACCTCGAGGAAGCCGAGCAGCTGTGCCGTCACATCGGCATCATCGACAAGGGCACCATCGTCGAGAACACCAGCATGCGCGACCTGCTCGGCAAGCTGCATGTGGAGACCTTCGTGCTCGACCTGCGCCGCGACCTGGCCCAGGCGCCGGTGCTCGAGGGTTACCCCTGCCGGCTGATCACCCCGCACACGCTGGAAGTGCAGGTGGACAAGGCCGTGGGCGTCACCGCACTGTTCGGCCAACTGGCCCTGCAAGGCATCGAGGTGCTGAGCCTGCGCAACAAGACCAACCGGCTCGAGGAGCTGTTCGTGTCCCTGGTGGAAAAGAACCTGTCGAAGGTGGCGGTATGAGCCTGGATCTGCGCAACAACTGGGTCGCCCTCAACACCATCGTCTACCGGGAAGTACGACGCTTCCTGCGCATCTGGCCGCAGACGCTGCTGCCCCCGGCGATCACCATGGTGCTGTACTTCGTGATCTTCGGGAACCTGATCGGCCGACAGATAGGCGACATGGGCGGCTTCACCTACATGCAGTACATCGTGCCGGGCCTGATCATGATGTCGGTGATCACCAACTCCTACGGCAACGTGGTCTCGAGCTTCTTCGGCAGCAAGTTCCAGCGCTCGATCGAGGAGCTGATGGTCTCGCCGGTGTCGCCCCACACCATCCTGATCGGTTATGCGCTGGGCGGCATCTTGCGCGGGCTGGCGGTAGGCGTGATCGTCACCGTGCTGTCGGGGTTCTTCACCGACCTGCAGGTGCATCACCTGGGCGTGACCGTGCTGGTCGTGCTGCTCACGGCGACGATCTTCTCGCTGCTGGGCTTCGTCAACGCGGTGTTCGCCCGCAACTTCGACGACATCTCGATCATCCCGACCTTCGTGCTGACGCCGCTGACCTACCTGGGCGGGGTGTTCTACTCGATCACGCTGCTGCCGCCGTTCTGGCAGACCGTGTCGCTCGCCAACCCGGTGCTGCACATGGTCAACTCGTTCCGCTACGGCATCCTCGGTGTCTCAGACATCCGGATCGGCACGGCCATCACCTTCATGCTGGTGGCCACGGCGGTGCTGTACACCGTGTGCGTGCGACTGCTGGTCAGCGGCCGCGGCATGCGCACCTGACACCCGGGCCTTGCGTCGGCGCCACTGCCGGCCTACCCACCAGCGCCAGTACAGCAGGGTCAGGCTGTAGCCCAGCAGCCCGAGGATCACCCCGCAGACCACCGAGCCGAGCAGAAACGGTTGCCAGACCGTGGACAACTGCTCGGTGATCCAGGCAAAGGTCAGCTCGTCGGGCAGGCTGCGCGGCGGCACCTGCATCAGCCAGGCGCCAGTCAGGTAGGTGACCAGGAACACCGGTGGCATGGTCAACGGGTTGGTGAGCCACACCAGGCTGACCGCGATCGGCAGGTTGCCGCGCACACCGATGGCCAGCGCCGCCGCCAGCAGCATCTGCATCGGCATGGGGATCAGCGCCGCGAACAGGCCCACGCCCATGGCCCGGGCGACCGAGTGGCGGTTCAGGTGCCAGAGGTTGGGGTCATGCAGCAGCTTGCCCAGAAATCGCAACGACTTGTGTTCGCGAATGCTGGTCGGGTCCGGCATGTAGCGTTTGAAGATTCGGCGCGGCATGGGGGCTCTCGCGGGTGTCGAGCGGCCAGTATGCCCGCATTGTCCAAGGCGCTTTCGACAGAGATTGTGACAATTCTTGAGCAACCCGAGCGCTCGAGGCAGCTATGCCTGATCAGGTGGTTCTGCCTGGGAGGGCTCTGGCATGCGCACAGGGATGATGGCGCTGGCACTGGGAATGATCTGTCTGCGGTTCGTGCCGGCCTTGCCTCCGGTCGGATGGTGGGTGGCGGGGCTGCTGGTCTCGCTGGGTTGCTTGATCACGCGGGTGCGCTCGATGGGCTGGTTCGGCCTGGGGCTGTGCTGGGCGTGCTGGTCCGCGCAAGGTGCGCTGGACGAGCGTCTGCCTGCCGCCCTGGACGGCCGGACGCTGTGGGTCGAGGGGAGGGTGAGCGGATTGCCGCAGCAGACGGGCCAAGGGGTGCGCTTCGAGCTGAGCGAGGCGCAGTCGCGACGGGCCACGTTACCGGCTCGTCTGCAGCTGAGCTGGTTCGACGGGCCGCCGGTGCGCAGCGGCGAACGCTGGCGCCTGGCGGTAACGCTCAAACGTCCCCAGGGGCTGCTCAATCCCCACGGGCCTGACCAGGAAGCGACTTTGCTGGCAAGGCGCATCGGCGCCACGGGCTCGGTCAAGGCCGGCGAGCGGTTGAGCGGCAGTGGCCCTGGCTGGCGGGACGGCCTGCGCCAGCGGCTGCTGGCCGTCGACGCTCACGGGCGGCAAGCCACCCTGGTGGCCTTGGTACTCGGTGATGGCAGCGGCCTGTCCCGAGACGACTGGGATACGCTACGGGCGACCGGCACGGTGCACCTGATGGTCATTTCCGGGCAGCACATCGGCCTGCTGGCCGGCTTGATCTACGCCTTGGTGGCGGGCGCGGCACGGCTGGGCCTATGGCCGACGCGCCTGCCCTGGCTGCCGTGGGCATGTGCCCTGGCCTTGGGCGCAGCCTTGGCCTACGGTGCGCTCGCCGGTTTCCAGGTGCCGGTGCAGCGGGCCTGCGCCATGCTGGCCATGGTGCTGATCTGGCGCCTGCGCTTTCGTCACCTGGGTACTAGCCTGCCATGGTGGACGGCGCTGGTCGGCGTGTTGCTGATCGAACCCCTGGCCAGCCTGTTACCGGGTTTCTGGCTGTCGTTCGCCGCGGTGGCCGTATTGCTGTTCGGCTTCAGCGGTCGCCTGGGCGGCTGGCGGCCCTGGCAGGCCTGGACCCGTGCCCAGTGGCTGATTGCCCTCGGTCTGCTGCCGGTCCTGCTGGCCCTGGGCCTGCCGGTCAGCCTGAGCGGGCCGGTGGCCAATCTGCTGGCTGTGCCGGCGATCAGTCTGCTGGTGCTGCCCCTGGCCTTGCTCGGTACGCTGCTGCTCGGCCTGCCATCGGTGGGCGAGGCGTTGCTGTGGCTGGCCGGCGGGCTGCTGGCCGGGCTGTTCGAGCTGTTGGGCCGGCTCGCGCAGTGGCAGCCTGCCTGGCAGCCACCGGCCTTGTCCCTGGGGGCATGGTGCCTGGTCGCGCTCGGCAGCCTATCGACGTTGCTGCCTCGTGGCGTGCCGTTGCGCCTGCCGGGGGCCGTGTTGATGGTCGGCGCGCTGTGGCTGCCGAACGCCCCCGTGCCGCACGGCCAGGTGGAGGTCTGGCAGCTGGACGTCGGCCAGGGCCTGGCCACGCTGCTGCGCACCCAGCACCACACCCTGCTGTTCGACGCCGGCCCGGCCCATGGCGATGTCGACCTGGGCGAGCGCGTGGTGCTGCCGACGCTGCACAGGCTGGGCGTGCGTCGGCTCGACCTGCTGATCGTCAGCCATGCGCACGCCGACCATGCCGGCGGTGCGCTGGCCGTGGCCACCGGGCTGCCGCCTGCCCGGACACTGGCCGGTGAACCCGAGGCATTGCCGGCGGCGTTGCCTGGCCAGGCCTGTCGGGCAGGCGAGCGCTGGCACTGGGACGGTGTCACCTTCACGCTCTGGCAGTGGCCGAGCGCGCCGGACAGCAACCAGCGCTCATGCGTGCTGCAGGTGGAGGCCGGTGGCGAGCGCCTGCTGTTGACCGGCGATCTGGAAGCGGCCGCCGAGCGCCTGTGGCTGGCGCAGACCGCCGATCCTCGCAGCGACTGGCTGCAGGCACCCCATCACGGCAGCCGGACGTCCTCCACCGAGGCCTTCCTGCGCGCCACGGCGCCGCGCGGCGTGCTGATCTCGCGTGGCCGGCACAACGGTTTCGGCCATCCCCATGCCAGCGTGCTGGCGCGCTACCGGCGTCACGGCATCGCCGTGCATGACACGGCCCTGCATGGCGCGTTGCGCCTGCGTCTGGGCAGTGGGGGCGAGGTCCATCGCCTGCGCGCCGAGCGCCGCTTCTGGCGCGACCCTGACGCGTGATGGTCGGTGGCTGAGCGCCGTGGAATGCATGTGGTAGAGTGGCGAACTTTTCCGAGGGGTGATTACTGTGTGGGAGTTGGTCAAGTCCGGCGGTTGGATGATGTTGCCGATCATCCTCAGTTCCATCGCTGCCATGGCTATCGTCGTCGAGCGTCTGTGGGTCCTGCGCGCCAGCCGGGTGACCCCGCCGCACCTGCTGGGGCAGGTCTGGGTGTGGATCCGTGACAAGCAGCTGACCGGCGACAAGCTCACCGCCTTGCGCGCCGACTCTCCGCTGGGCGAGATCCTCGCCGCCGGCCTGGCCAATTCCCGGCACGGGCGCGAGATCATGAAAGAGTGCATCGAAGAAGCCGCCTCGCGGGTCATCCATGACCTGGAGCGCTACATCAGCACCCTCGGCACCATCGCCGCCATGGCCCCGCTGCTGGGCCTGCTCGGCACCGTGCTGGGCATGATCGACATCTTCAGCGCTTTCATGGGCACCCAGATGACCGCCAACGCCGCCGTCTTGGCCGGGGGCATCTCCAAAGCCCTGGTCACCACCGCGGCCGGCCTGATGGTCGGTATCCCGGCCGTGTTCTTCCACCGCTTCCTGCTGCGCCGCATCGACGAGCTGGTGGTGGGCATGGAGCAGGAGGCGATCAAGCTGGTCGAGGTCGTGCAAGGTGATCGCGAGGTCGAGGTGGCCGGAGGCGCGGCGTGAAGTTTCGACGCAACCGTGCCCGCGAACACGTGGACATCAACCTGGCGTCGTTGATCGACGTGGTGTTCGTCCTGCTGCTGTTCTTCGTCGTGACCACGACCTTCACCCGCGAGACCCAGCTGCGCGTGGAGCTGCCCGAGGCCAGCAGCGCCGAAGCGGCGCCGGCCGAAGACGGCAAGCTGGTGGAAATCACCATCAGCGCCGATGGCGTCTATTCGGTGAACAACCACCTGCTGCCGAGCAGTGACCTGGCGACCCTCACCGAGGCCCTGCAGCGCGAGTCCGGCGGCGACAACCAGCTGCCGCTGGCGATCAGCGCCGACGGCAAGACGCCGCACCAGGCCGTGGTGACCGCCATGGACGCCGCGGGCAAGCTGGGCTTCAGCCGCCTGCGCATGACCACCGTCGAGGCGGTTCAAGGAGCGAAGTGATGGCCTTGGGCGAACGCCTGCTCGCCGCCTGGTACGCCGGGCACCCGGCCCTGACCCTGCTGCGCCCCCTGGAATGCCTCTACCGGCGTGTGGTGGCAGGCAAGCGGGCGCGCTTTCTCGACGGTCGCCGTCCAGCCTATCGGGCGCCGGTGCCGGTCATCGTGGTCGGCAACGTCACCGTGGGTGGCACCGGCAAGACCCCCATGATCCTCTGGCTCATCGCCCAGTGCCGCCGCCAGGGGTTGCGGGTCGGCGTGGTCAGCCGTGGCTACGGCGCCCAGCCGCCGCAGCTGCCGTGGCGGGTCGAGGCAGGGCAGGGAGCCGAGCAAGCGGGCGACGAGCCGCTGCTGATCGTGCAGCGCACGGGTGTGCCGCTGATGATCGACCCGGACCGTGCCCGCGCGGTGCGTGGCCTGCTGGCCGCCGAGCCGCTGGACCTGATCCTGTGCGACGACGGCCTGCAGCACTATCGGTTGGCCCGCGACCTGGAGCTGGTGCTGATCGACGCTGCCCGTGGCCTGGGCAACGGGCGTTGCCTGCCTGCCGGGCCGTTGCGCGAACCTCCCGAGCGCCTGGCCGACGTCGATGCCGTGCTGTTCAACGGCGCCCCGGCCGACCGCGCCGAGGGGTACGCCTTTGGCTTGCGGCCCAGCGCGCTGGTCAACGTGCGCACCGGCGAGCGCCGCAACCTCACGTATTTTCCGCCGGGCCAGGCCGTGCATGCGGTGGCCGGTATCGGCAACCCACAGCGTTTCTTCAAGACCGTGCAAGCGCTAGACTGGCAGCCGATTGCGCACCCGTTCGCCGACCATGCCCGGTTCAGTCGCGAGGCGTTGACCTTCAGCCCGGCTCTGCCGTTGCTGATGACCGAAAAGGACGCGGTGAAGTGCCGTGCCTTCGCGGCCGACGACTGGTGGTACCTGGCGGTGGAGGCCGAACCTTCACCTGCGTTCGTCGCCTGGTTCGACGCACAGCTCGAGCGGTTGCTGCCACACCGACGCGCGTGATGCGTCGGTGTTCCTCCTTCTTCCGGCTACACACCTTTAGGACGTACCCATGGACACCAAACTGCTCGACATCCTGGCTTGCCCGATCACCAAAGGCCCGCTCAAGCTCAGCGCCGACAAGACCGAGCTGATCAGCAAGGGGGCAGGCGTGGCCTACCCGATCCGTGACGGCATCCCGGTGATGCTGGAAAGCGAAGCGCGCACCCTGACCGACGACGAGCGCCTGGATAAATGAGCACCGCCTTCACCGTGGTGATTCCTGCCCGGCTGCGCTCCACGCGCCTGCCGGGCAAGCCGCTGCTGCCGATCGCCGGCAAGCCGATGGTCCAGCACGTCTGGGAGCAGGCGTGCAGGAGCGCGGCGACACGGGTGGTGATCGCCACCGACAACGCCAGCATCGTCGAGGCCTGCCAGGCCTTCGGCGCCGAGGTGCTGCTGACCCGTGACGACCACGAGTCCGGCACCGACCGGTTGGCCGAGGTGGCCACGCAGCTGGGGCTGGCCGCCGACGCCATCGTGGTCAACGTCCAGGGCGACGAGCCCTTGATCCCACCGGTGATCATCGACCAGGTCGCCGCCAACCTGGCGGCCCACCCCCAGGCCGGCATTGCGACCCTGGCCGAGCCGATCGAGCAGCCCGACAGCGTGTTCAACCCTAATGCGGTCAAGGTCGTCAGCGACCGGCACGGCATGGCCCTGACGTTCAGCCGGGCGCCGCTGCCCTGGTCCCGCGACCTGTTTGCCCAGGGCCAGGACCGGTTGCCCGAAGGCGTGCCCTACCGCCGCCACATCGGCCTGTACGCCTACCGGGTGAGCTTTCTCCAGGACTTCGTCGGCTGGGGCCCGTGCTGGCTCGAGCAGACCGAGGCGCTGGAGCAGTTGCGGGCCCTCTGGCACGGCGTGCGCATCCATGTCGCCGATGCGCTGGAAGCGCCCGCGGTCGGCGTCGACACGGCTGAAGACCTGGCGCGCGTGCGCCGCCTGCTGGAGGCATGATGCGTATCCTGTTCGTGTGCCTGGGCAACATCTGCCGCTCGCCGACCGCCGAGGGTGTCCTGCGCCAGCAGTTGCAAGCGGCCGGGCTGGCCAGGCGGGTCGAGGTGGCTTCGGCCGGTACCGGCGACTGGCACGTGGGCGAGCCGCCTGACGAGCGCACCTGCCGTGCGGCCCTGACGCGGGGCTACGACCTCTCGCGCCAGCGTGCACAGCAGGTCAAGCTCGAGGACTTCTTCGAGTACGACCTGATCCTGGCCATGGACCCGAGCAACCTTGCGCACTTGCAGGCCATGCGTCCGCCCGCCTCGACGGCTGAGGTCGATCTGTTCCTGCGCCGCTACGGCGGTGCACGCGACGACGTACCGGACCCTTACCACGGCGGCGCTGCCGGGTTCGAGCAGGTGCTGGACCTGATCGAGGCCGCTTGCCAGGCCTTGGTGGCCGAGCTGCGGGGGCGCCCATGACCCTCGTGTTGCGCGAACATGCGTCGCTCAAGCCCTACAACACCTTCGGCATCGACGTGCAGGCCAGCGTGCTGGCCGAGGCACGCAGCGATGACGAGGTGCGTGCAGCCCTCGACGAAGCCGAGCGGCGGCAACTGCCCTTGATGGTCATCGGCGGCGGCAGCAATCTGCTGCTGACCGCCGATGTGCACGCCCTGGTGCTGCGCATGGTGAGCCAGGGCCGTCGTGTGGTGGCCGAAACCGACGAGCAGGTCATCGTCGAAGCCGAAGCAGGGGAACCCTGGCACCCCTTCGTCCAGTGGACCCTGGCCCAGGGCTTCAGCGGCCTGGAAAACCTCAGCCTGATTCCCGGCACCGTCGGTGCGGCACCGATGCAGAACGTCGGCGCCTATGGCGTGGAGATCAAGGACGTGTTCGCCGGGCTGACTGCCCTGGATCGCCAGGACGGCCAGGTCCGTGACTTCAGCGTGCAGGCATGCGGCTTCGGCTACCGGGACAGCCTGTTCAAGCGTGAACCGGGGCGCTGGATCATCCTGCGCGTGCGCTTTGCTTTGGATCGACAGCTGCGCGCGCAGCTCGAGTACGGCCCGGTTCGCCAGCGCCTGCTCGAACAGGGCATCGAGCAGGCCACCGCCCAGCACATCAGCGACGCGATCTGCAGCATCCGCCGCGAGAAACTGCCCGATCCGGCGGTGCTGGGCAACGCCGGCAGTTTCTTCAAGAACCCGGTGGTGTCGGCGCAGGTGGCCGAGCGGATCAGGCAGGCGCACCCGGACGTGGTCGCCTATCCCCAGGCCGATGGCCAGGTCAAGCTGGCGGCCGGCTGGCTGATCGACCAGGCCGGCTGGAAGGGCCATCGCCAAGGCGATGCTGGCGTGCACGGCTTGCAGGCGCTGGTGCTGGTCAATCACGGGCAAGCCACGGGCGCCGAACTGCATGCCTTGGCGCGCTCCATCCAGGCCGATATCCAGACGCGTTTCGGTGTGGCGCTGGAGATGGAACCCAACCTGCTGTAGGTTGGACACGGCGGTCGAATGATCGCCTGGCATCGGCCCGGTTCGAAGGGCGGGGTGTCCGAGGCAGCATGGCGCGCAACGATTGGCGCGATCGGCTGCCCAACCCCTCGGACAGCGGCATGCCTGATCGTGGGCGCTGTGCACTCACCCACCTTTCGTCTTCGATCGCCCGGTAACCCATGACCCTAGCCACTGCCTACACCTTTCTGGATTTTCCTGGCGAAATGGCGCGCTTGATGCGCGAGAAGGACTGGTCGCAAACGCCCTTCGGTCCACTCGACGGCTGGTCCCAGGCATTGCGCTCGGCGGTCAGCATCTGCCTGGGGTCGCGCTTTCCGATGGTCCTGTACTGGGGTGAGACCCGCGCCCTGATCTACAACGATGCCTGGAGCCCGGTACCGGGGCGCAAGCATCCCTGGGCCTTGGGCAGCCCTGGGCCTGAGGTCTGGGCAGAGATCTGGGACATCATCGGGCCCATGTTCGACCACGTGATGGACACCGGCGAGGCCACCTGGTCCGAAGACCAGCTGCTGCCGCTCAATCGCTTCGGCTACACCGAAGAGTGCTATTTCTACTACAGCTACAGCCCGGTTCGCGGCGAAGACGGCCGGGTGGAGGGCATTTTCACCGCCGTCACCGAGACCACCTACCGCGTGCTGGCCACGCGCCGCGAGCGGCTGTTGCGCCAGGTGGCCGAAGCCACGGCGGCGACGCGTACGTCAGGCGATGCGTGTCAGGAAGTGGCCCGGCTGCTCCATGGCGTGCCGGAAGAGGCGCCCTTTGTCTTGGTTTATCTGGCCGACCCGGCATCGGGAGGCTACCGGCTTACGGCCATCGAAGGCTGCGCGCCGGCTGACGATCTGGCGCCGGCCCTGATCCTGCCGGCCGAGCAGACGACCCCTTGGCCGCTGCACAGCGCGCTGGAGGCGCCGGTGTCGGTCGAAGGGCTGGCGCAACGCTACCCCGGTCGCTTGTCCGGGCTCCCCTGGCCGGAGCCGTTGGAGCAGGCCCTGGTGGTGCCCGTACCGAGCGCGCGGGCCGGCGTGCCCTATGGCTTTCTGGTCCTTGGCATCAGCCCGCGGCGGCGCATCGACGCCGATTACACCACGTTGTTCCAGCGTGCCGCCGGGCACCTGAGCACGGCCCTGAGCAACGTCGAGCGCTACGAAGAGGAGCGTCGGCGCTCGGAAGAGCTGGCCGAGCTGGACCGGGCCAAGACCGTGTTCTTTTCCAACGCCAGCCACGAGTTCCGTACCCCGCTGACGCTCATGCTCGGGCCCTTGGAAGACATGCTCGGTCAACCGACCGAGGCGCCCGGGCAACTGACGGTCGCGCGCGAATCGCTGCACCTGGTCCACCGCAACGGTCAGCGGCTGCTGCGGTTGGTCAACACGTTGCTGGACTTCTCGCGCATCGAGGCGGGCCGGGTACGCGCCGACTTCATGCCCGTGGACCTGGCCGCCTTCACCGCCGAGCTGGCCAGCAGTTTTCGCTCGGCCATGGCACGCGCCGGGCTGGCCTACCACATCGATTGCACTGCGCTGGGCGAGCCCGTGTGGATCGACCAGGAGATGTGGGAAAAGATCGTCCTCAACCTCATTTCCAACGCCTTCAAGTACACCCTGAGCGGATGCATCCGCGTGAGCCTGTCGCGCGTGCCCGAAGGCGCACGCCTGCAGGTACGGGACACCGGGGTCGGCATTCCCCAGCAGGAACTCGAACGCATCTTCGACCGCTTCCACCGCATCGAGGGCCAGATCGGACGTACCCATGAGGGGACGGGCATCGGTCTGGCGCTGGTCAAGGACCTGACCCGACTGCACGGCGGGCAGGTCGGCGTGAGCAGCGAGATCGGCATCGGCACCTGTTTCGAGGTGCTGCTGCCGTTCGGCAATGCGCACCTGCCGGCGCAAAAGGTGCAGGGCAACGCCCTGACCTCGACCGCCATCCATGCCGACACCTTCGTCGCCGAAGCCCTGCGCTGGCTGCCCGATCCGGGTGGCGAGCTCCCACCGACGACCGACCGCACGGGCGGCCAGACCAAGCCCAGCAACGGCTTGCATATCCTGCTGGCCGACGACAACGCCGACATGCGCAGCTACGTGCAGCGGTTACTGACCGAGGCCGGTTTCACGGTGACCGCCGTGGCGGATGGCCGTGAGGCGGTCGATCGGGCCCGCCAGGTACGACCCGACCTGGTGCTGTCGGACATCATGATGCCGGTGCTCGACGGTTTCGGCGTGATTCGTGCCCTGCGCGACGACCCGGCGACCCATGAGCTGCCGATCATCCTGTTGTCGGCCAGGGCGGGGGAGGAAGCGTCCATCGAAGGCCTCGCCGCCGGCGCCGACGACTACCTGGTCAAGCCCTTCAGCGCCCGGGAACTGATCGCGCGGGTGGAAGGGGCGTTGCGCCTGGCCACGCTGCGCCAGGAGTCGGCCGCCGCGCTGCGCCAGGCCAACGAGGCACTCGAGCTGCGCGTACGCGAGCGCACCCGCGAGCGTGATCAGGTCTGGGCCTTCAGCCACGACATGATCGGCATCGCCGACCTCGAGGGCGTCTGGCTCAGCGTCAATCCGGCCTGGACCCGTGTGCTCGGCTGGCCGGCAGAGCAGATCGTCGGCAAGACCTCGGCGTGGCTGGAACACCCTGACGACAACACCCGCACGCGCGAAGAAATCCAGGCCCTGGCCATCGGGGCGCCGACCTTCAACTTCGAGAACCGTTTCCGTACGCGATTGGGCAGCTACCGCACGCTCAACTGGACGGCCGTGCCGGAGGGTGGCCTGCTGTACTGTGTCGCGCGCGACGTGACGGTCGAGCGTGATCGCCTGGCCGAACTCGAACAGGCCAAGGATGCCCTGCGCCAGAGCCAGAAGATGGAAGCGATCGGGCAATTGACCGGCGGCATCGCCCACGACTTCAACAACCTGCTGACGGGCATCCTGGGGTCGATGGAAATGCTGCAGCGCCATGCGTTGCCGGAGCACCCCCGTGCCCAGCGCCACATCGGCAATGCCATCGTCTCAGCGCAACGGGCCGCGGCGTTGACCCAGCGCTTGCTCAGCTTCAGCCGCCGCCAGGCGCTGGACATGCGGCCGGTGGACGTGAACCGGCTGATCACCGACATGGCGTTCCTGCTGCAGCGCACCGTGACCGAGAACGTGCAGGTCGAGCTGGTCTTGCAGCCCGATGCCTGGACCGTGCACACCGACGCCAACCAGCTGGAAAACGTGTTGCTGAACCTGTGCATCAACGCCCGTGATGCCATGGGCGAGACAGGCCGGTTGCGGGTCTGCACCCGTAACGTCGTGCGCTCGGGACCTGCGACCGATGGCGTCCTGGCCGGCGACTACCTGGCACTCGACGTCAGCGATACCGGCGAAGGCATCGCGCCCGAGCTGCTGGACAAGGTCTTCGAGCCATTCTTCACCACCAAGCCGCAAGGCAAGGGCACAGGGCTCGGTCTGTCCATGGTGTACGGCTTCGTCAAGCAGACCGGCGGCCATGTCGAGGTCCAGAGCACGCCGGGGCAGGGCACCTGCATGACCCTGCTGCTACCACGCCATCAGGGCACGGTGACAAGCCCCACGCCTGAACCGCCCACGGCGGCGGCCGTGCTGACGGTCGGTACCGGGGAGCGTGTGCTGCTGGTGGAGGACGAGACCAGCGTGCGCCTGGTGGTCACCGAACTGCTGAGCGAAGCCGGTTATCACGTCGTCGAGGCCGAGGATGCGCAGGCCGCCCTGACACTGATCGACCGAGAGCCGGCCTTCGACCTGATGGTGTCCGATGTCGGCTTGCCTGGGTTGAGCGGTCGCGAGCTGGCCGACCGGATCCGGGCTCGACAGCCGACGATCAAGGTGCTGCTGATCACCGGCTATGCCAAGAACGCCGGCAACCTGCGGCAGTTCCTCGGTAAAGACATGCACATCCTGCAAAAGCCCTTCTCGGTGCAGGCCCTGGCGATGAAGGTCCGGAGCGTGCTCGACGGCGCGTGAGGGCGGGTGTCAGGCTCTGACGCCTGCGTCGTGCGCCCTCAGAGCTTGAAGCGCACGTGAATCTTGCTGGTCGGTGCGGCGCGATCGACCGAGATGCCCTGGTCGCCGAACCCCGAATACCCCTTGATCAGGCGCATGCCCAGGCCCGTACCGTTGGGCTTGGGGTAGTCGTCGGGGAAACCGTCGCCTTCGTCGGTGACGATCACCTCGATGGATTCGGCATCGGCCGCCTCGACCCGCACGACGATGTGGCCCTTGCCGTACTTCAAGGCATTGGTCACCAGTTCGCAGATCACCAGGCCCAGCGGCGCCAGGCGCTCGGCCCGGACCGAGGTGGGTTCGATCCACAGCTGGATGCGACGATCATCGGACGCCTTGCCGACATCTTCCATCAGGGCATGCAGGTATTCGCTGACACTGGCTTCGTGGCAGTTGTCTTCCAGGTAAAGCCGCCCATGCACGGCCGCGATGGCCAGCACTCGGTTGGCCGCCGTCTGCAACTGCAGCTTGACCGTCTCTTCGGTGGCCACGTTGGCTTGCAGCAACAGCAAGGTATTGACCAGCTGCAGGCTGTTCTTGACCCGGTGGTGGATCTCGTCCAGCTGCAGGTCGTTCTCGCTGATGCGGGTGGTCTGCGCATCGATCAGCGACATCAGCTGCTGCTCATGGTTACGCCGCTCAGTGACGTCCCGCGAGATCGCGATGATCCTGTCGATGTTGTGGTGCTTGTCGTAGATCGGCGCGGCCGTGACGTCCCACCATTTCGGCTCGCCCTTGGCCGTGGGGCAGAAGGATTCGAACCGTACCGACTCCCCCATGACCAGGCGCTGCATCGCATCGCGGATGGTGGGCTTGGCGTCTTCTGGCCACAGCTCGACCCAGTTCAGCCCGTTGACCTGCTTGGCGCTTTCGAGCTGCATGCGACACACGCCGGCTTCATTGAAGAACTCGATGGTGCCGCAGGGCGAAAGGATCTTGACGCAGTCGGGGCTGGCGTTGAGCACGCTTTCGGAATAGGGAAGCGGATGAGCTTCGTCTTCCTGGGTGGCCATGCGCTCGACGGCCATCGCGATGACGTTGGCGATGCCCTCCATGAACACCAGATCGCTTTCGATGAAGTCGGTATCGTCACCACTGTCGGCTTCCAAAACCCCGTAGGGGCTCGAAGGGCCGCGGATCGGTACGTTGATCGCGCGTCGAATCCTGTAGCGCTTGAGCAGCGAAGGGGTCCTGAACCTGTTCTCCTGGCCCAGGTGGTTGGAAATCACCGGGCGATCGGTCATGAAGGCATAACCCGCCGGGCTGGCTTCGTCCGCGCCGAGCGTGGCATGGCCGATGTCCTGCGCGTCCCAGCCCACGCCATGGGAGAGCAGGAACTGCTCGGCGTCGGGAAGCGGGGTCAGGATCTTGGCATAAGGCGTGTGCATGCCGTCGGCGACCACGGTACAGGCCTGCGTCAGCAGCACGTCGAGGTCGGTGGCGTGAAGCGAACCGACGCCGAAGTTGACCACCAGCTCATGTTGCCTGCGCAACCGGGCGTGGGAGATCTGTAACGCCGTACGAACCGTTTCGTCGGGGGAAGTATCAGGCATGGGGTATCCAGGGAATAACGAACTGTTCGAAACGCACGCGCCATCAGCCGACCTGTGAGGGGCGCGCGCAAATGTACACAAGCGCGCCTCGGTGTCATAGCGGTAAGTCGAGAAGGCTTGTCTGGCACGTCTGGCATCTGACCAGCGGCGTTGGGTAAAGGTGGCATGTGGCCCATGAAAAAGGCCCCGCCAGTTCGCACTGGCGGGGCCTGTTCAGGCTACCGGCACCTTAACCGTGGGGCTTGTGCACCTCGGTCGAGGCAGGCAACTCCGACGCCCGTTCGCTCGGGGCCGCGGAGATGGCCTGGTCGGCAGCGGCCTGGGCGGCAGCCGCCGCTGCTGCCGCAGCAGCCTCGGCTTCACGCTTGCGGCGACGCACTTCACGTGGGTCGTTCGGCGCACGGCCGTTGGGCAGCATGATGGTC